>JAEUGJ010000036.1 GCA_016775335.1 Mogibacterium sp. | reverse complement strand
TGGTTTCAGGCTGTATAGTTAGTGCTAAACTAGTGTGGATTCGCGGGAATCCAGGATAAAAACATTCGGAAGTGTGGATGCTTTCGAATGTTTTTGTTTTCCGTTATTTCTGTCGGACAAGAAGTTCTTTCTAGAGCATTCCTCCGAAGATTCCGGCAAGAACGGTTGCAAAGCTTCCGGTTACAAAGCCGGCGATGTTCATCTTAGGCAGCAGGTAGTTCTCGATAATCTGACGCTCTTCCTCGTTTTCTGCGGTTACCTCTGCGACCTCCTTTGAAAGGTACATTGTTGCAGGGAATCCATACATACAGGTCAGGCACATTACAATGGCCAAATTCTTCTCAACTTTAAAGATTTTTCCGCAAATCGCGCCGGTAATGCATCCGAAGAAGGTTCCCACCAACAGAATAAATGCCATCGGCTTAAGCAATGCGATTACATCGGAAGGCGAGCAGGTTGCAAAATCAGAGAAGAGAATGATTACGCAGCCGAACAGGATAAATCCGCTGGCATCCGTTTTTCCCAGAGTATCTTTGTCGAGGAATCCGATTTCCGTAAAAATCGTACCCATGATCAACGCAACGATAATGTAGCTAATATTTACTCCCGTAAATTTCAGAAGAATGGCAGAGAAATAGTAACTTACTACGCCAACAACACCCAGCTTCATCAGATGGAACGACGGTCTGTTTAAAGATTCCGGGAAATGAATCAATTTCTTTTTATCGGAAGTCAACTCTCCCGTTACCGCATGCCGGTATAATTCAAATTCCGCTTTGTTATTCTTGAAAGCCTTTCCCGCTCTCTTCAAGAACTGAGACGAAACCGGAATTCCCACCAAGCTCTGCAATCCCAACAACAGCGTGATATATACGGAAAGATATTCTTTTCCTTTATCACCAAGGATGGTTTTCATCGCAACCGTTGCCGCTGTACCACCGCTGAATACCGGTGTTCCGGCAAGAGCATAGTCTCTTCCGATTACAAACTGTCCTACAAATACCAGCGCGAAACATGCTGTTGTAAGTGCGATAATCGAAATGCATACGGTCTTCCACTGTCTTTTCAGCTCTGCGAAGTCAATCATATTACCCATTCCAACGATCAGCAGAGTAATAATGATTCCGGCCATCGGCAAAATTCCGGATGCTTCATAGATGGTTTTCGGAAGTCCCACCCAGAAACCAACCAGAAGAACAACTGCTACGAACAGCACCACATCAACATTTGCTTTTGTTTTAACGGCAACATATTCACCTATTGTAAAAATAAGTACGAATATTGTAAAAGCCAAAATATCAGACATAACACACCTCCATTAATGTCAAAATCGATTTTTCTACGCGAACGTCGGCCAGTTCTCCGGCATTTTCTCCGGAATGATTTTCTCCGGTTCCGGATAATCCACGCCGAATGTTTCCACTTCCACTGTAACCATAATCTCCGGATTTCTCGGAACATTGATTTCCACCGGCTCATACGGATTCGGATACGTTTCCACTTTTTCAATTCGATGCAGCTCTTCCGCGCCTTGAATTACCTGTGCAAAAACAGGACATTTTCCCTTCAATGCTTCCACCCGCTGAAGCGGGAAAAAGAATTCCGCCCCGGCGATTTCCGTGTCCGAAAAGTATCCGAGACATACATCTCCAAACTCCGGAATTTTGATTTCCCCTTTACTTTCTTCTTCAATTCGATTCGGAAGAAAGTACTGGCATTCCTTTCGGAAAAATGCATTGTAGCTTGCATCGATCCAGGATCCGGGAACAATTCTCTGAATGGCAAAGTTGTTGTAGTACCCTTTCTGTGCGACACTGATAAAACTGCAAACTTCGTTGTACGCATAGTCCGGTCTCAACTCGAGAACAATCTTGCTTCCGTTGTTCAAAGTGATTGTTGCAATTGGATTCTGCATTTTGTTCCTCCTTACTTCAATCTCTTACTGATTAAACCAAAGTTCTAATAATTTCGTTGATGCTACTATATCTCTACTCTCTACGATTTTCAAATCTCCCACTTTGTACTCAAAAGAAATTAATTCACACGTTCTTCACATTATTTTCTTCTGGCTACAACGTTATGAATACTTTTACATCCTTTTGTATTATTTCCAGTCCATTCAACAAATATTCGTAATTTAACGAAAATATTCTGGAAAAATGCTTTGTTTGGTTTACTTTAAAGGCATATTAGATTATCATTTATGTAGTGGTATTCAAAAAAAACAATCTTAAGGAAAGAGAAAATGAGTAATATCTGTATTCATGTTGGCAATCAAATCCGGTATTTTCGAAAGCTGCGAGGTATTTCGCTGAAAGAATTCTCACTTCTTTTGAATAAAAGCATCTCTACAATTTCAAAATACGAAAACGGATCTATCTCTGTAGATATTCAAACGTTGGAGAAAATTGCACATATTCTCGGAGTAACGTTGGAGCAGCTTCTGCCTTTTGCTACTCCAACTATCACAAGGGATGTGCTTCCTCCGGACAATAAGAAGAACTTCTTTCAACAAACGGATGTATTCTATATGTACTATTACCTGGAGCCGAACAATAAAAGTCATGCGAAAGGTATTTCTGTTAATGTTATCGAAATTAATCGAAATGAGAATGGGCTGGATGATGAGGTGACTTTTTATAACGAATGTACATCTCCGGAAGTGAATTATCGAAATTGTTTATATGTGTATCACGGAAAAGTCCGCTACCATGACTTTGTTGTTTACTTTCTTTTGGAGAATGCATTTCACCCCGGCAGTTTTGACTATATCTGCGCCAAGGTTCCGTTTAACAACACACGTACAACCACCGGACTGTATACCGGTTTATCGGAAAGCATTCGGAATCCCTGTGCAACGAAAGTACTTTTCTCCACCGTTCCCTTGGAACTAACGGACGAACTGGCTTTCCGCTTGATGATTTCAGATAAGGAAACGATTTACGGATTAAAACACAATAATTCGCTTATTATACGGTAAATGATGAAAACGGTAAACGATGAAAAGTGATGCACGGAGGTCTCTCTCCGCCCTCCGTGCATCACTTTATTTCTTCCTTGGCTTTCCCTTCGCTTTGGTGCGCTTCCGGAATTCCTGTCTCCGCTTTCCGGCCTCTTCCCTGCGCTTCCGTTTTGCGGTTTTCGGCTTCATCACCGAGAAGCCGAAGAAGCCCAAGGGTTCCTTCTTGAGGGCATAATACTTGCCGTGGTTGTAGGCGGTGAGCTTCATGCGCTCGAACTCGAAGGCGCCGTTCTCGCCCACGTATTTCTCATCCACATGAACAGCCACGATTTCCGCCAGGAACATATCGTGAGATCCCAGCTCCGAAACCGCTTTCACCACGCATTCCAGGCTCACCGGGGATTCTGCAATCATCGGAACGTCCACGATGGATGCTTTTTCCCGGTGCAGATTCATCTCTTTCCACTTATCCAGGTTTTCACCGGAACGGACGCCGCAGAAATCCGCCGCCTTCACCAGATCCTCGTTCACCAGGTTGATGACGAATTCTTTTTTTGCCTGTATCAGATGATGGGAAAAACGGGATTTTCGCACGGACACATAGGTCATCGGCGGCTCGCTGTTCACGATGCCGGACCAGCCGATAGTGATGATATTGTCTTTTTCCCCGTCACTGCAGCTCACCATCACGGTAGGGACCGGATAGAGCATGGTTCCGGGTTTGGATGTGACTTTGCTCATGGTCTGCTCCTTTCAATTCGTTCCAATATATCTTTGAAATAATCCGGCAAGGGGCTGTCGAATTCCATGTATTCGCCGGTAGACGGATGGATAAAGCCCAGGGTTTTGGCGTGGAGAAGCTGGCCGTCCAGCCCGTAGATCTGCTTCTTCGGTCCGTAAGTGGTGTCCCCCACCAGCGGATGCTTGATGTGGGAGAGGTGCACGCGAATCTGATGGGTCCGGCCCGTTTCCAGCCGGGCGGCGATCAGGGTGTATTTGCCGTAGCGCTCCAATACCTTCACATGGGTTACGGCCTCCTTCGGATTGCTGCCGTTCACGGCACGCCGCAGGCGGTTCCGCTCATCGCGGCCGATGGGAATGTCGATGGTCAGCTCGTCTTCCCGGATGTTGTCGTAGACCAGCGCCCGGTATTCCCGGGTCACGCTGTGCACCCGGAGCTGCTCCGCCAGGGACTCGTGGGCCTTATTGTTCTTCGCAATCATGAGAAGGCCGCTGGTGTCCTTGTCGATTCGATGCACGATGCCGGGACGGATGGCGCCGTTGATGGAGGACAGGGAGTCCCCGCAGTGGTACATAATCGCATTTACCAGGGTGCCGTCCCAATTGCCGGCACTGGGGTGCACCACCATGCCCCGGGGTTTGTTCACCACGATGACATCCTCATCTTCGTACAGAATATCCAGGGGAATGTTCTGAGGCTCCACATCGATGGGACGAGGGGCCGGCATATCAATCCGAATTCGGTCCCCTTCTCGGACCTTGTACTTCTTGGCCTCGATGCCGTCGTTTACGTGAACCCGTTCCTCGCCAATCAGGTTTTCCGCATAGTTTCGGGAAAGGTCTGCCACCTCCGAAGCCAGGTAGGCATCCAGCCGCTTTCCCGCTTTTTCCGGTGTCACCACGCAGAGAATTTCACGCTCCATTACTGTTCCCCCTTTCCCCGGTCCTCCGTCTTGAGAATCCACAGTGCCAGCAGGACGCAGCCCACCGTCACGGCAATGTCCGCCACGTTGAAAACCGGAAATACCCTAAAATCAATCATATCCGTCACGTATCCCAGCATCAGCCGGTCGATCAGGTTTCCCATGCCCCCGGCGGCAATCAGGGCGCACAGAGCGGCCGGAATTCGTTCCTTCCGGCGATAAAAATAGACGGCCGCTGCCAGGCACAGGATGACCATCAGGATCGGAAAGCCGACGGTCACCACCGGCATATTCCGAAACATACTAAAAGCCGCCCCCGTATTCCGGACATACGTCAAATGAAGTATGTCCGGAATCATCGGGAGCGTCTCACCTACAATAAAATTCGCCCGTATCAGGAATTTCGTAATCTGATCCAGTGCCAGGACCAGAATAATAATCGTTCCAATCATCATTATTTCAGAATAATGGTTCCTTCCTGCTGAGTCTTATCTTCTGCAATTTTCTTCAGGCTGTCGGAAAGGTCTGCCACCGTTGCGTGAGCCGGATCCGTCACCGGAACGGACTTCACTGCCGGAACTTCCTTTTCCTTCTTCTGCTTCTGAGAAACCACCAGCGTCTCCTGGGTTGCTTCCGGATCCGGTGCATTGGAGAATGCTTTGTCGATATCCGCGATATCGCTGCGGTCCAGATCCGGGTTCAGACCGTACTCGTCCGCATCCAGATCGTTCAGCTCGTTTTCCAGCATTCTTCTGTAATTGGTTCTCAGTCTCTCCACCTTATTCTTCAGCAGAACATGCTCATCGTTCAGCTTGCGAACGGTTGCCTTGGCATCCAGAACCATGGTCTCCGCTTCCAGCTCTGCGTCGCGAATCATCAGCTCCGCTCTCCGCTCTGCACTGGCGGAAATATCTGCCATCAGGCGCTTTGCGGTTTCCAGCGTGTCCAGCATCGCATTGTCGGACTTCTGAGCCTCTTCCAACTGCTTTTCCAAGAACTTAATCTTGTGCGCCATGCTTCTGTTGTCGTTGAGGCATTTCTCATAATCCACGATAATCAGGTCCAGGAATTCATCTACCTCTCTGGAGTTATATCCCTTCTTATCTCTGGTAAACTCTTTCTTATCGATATCAATTGGCATAATCATAATGATACTACCTTCCCTTTCTATATAGCTACAGCAATAAGTTACTGATCAGCAGCGTCAAAATCCGTTCCGCGAACTCAATGGCAAAGAATGCCAGCAGCACGGAGAAGTCGAACATTCCCGTGTTGACGTTGGACAACAGCTTTCGAAACGGTGCCACAAAAGGATCCGTCAGCTGCGTCAGTATCCGGTACGCATTGAACAGCGGGGATGCCGGCGACTGCACGAACCAGCTGAGGATGCACTGTATGAACAGCATCATAATCAATATTTCGGCAAACCAATGGATTGCTCGAATCAGTACCAAACCCATGCACTACCTCCACGGACTCTTGGTCTCTTGGGACGGATAGTTTCCGGAGGCCGGCTGCGCCGCGGTTTCCCGATTGTTCATCTTCGCTGCGATGTCTACATTGGCCGGTGCGAAGATAAAAATATTTGCGGTTACACGCTGAACGTTTCCGCTCAGGGCGTAGGTTGCGCCGCTCATAAAGTCGAACATCTTCTTTGCCAGATCCGTCTCCACCCGCTCCAGGTTGATGATAACCGGTTTTCTGGATTTCAGATTGTCCACCAGCTTGGTGCATTCATCAAAGGACTTCGGCTCTACCACTAGCATCTTGAACGGCGCGGAGCCGTTCATGGAATAGTTCTTGTTCACCTGTCCTCTGGAAAGCTTCGGTGCGATGCTTTCGTAGGAATTATCCATCTTATAGCTGTTTCCGGCAGGCGTCGGTTCTACCTTGTCCACCTTAATTCCGTCTACGGATCGGGAAGAGGCGGAGATTTTCTTCTTCTCTTCCTCGATTTCCTTTTCCGTGATTACTTCATCATCATATTCATCGTCAATGCCCAGGACGCCATTCACAAAGTCCTTAATGCCCATTACACTTCCTCCATTTCCGCACGTTCATGCAGTCGATACCATTTAAAATCAGCAATAATTTCTCTTTCCGAAGATGGAGCTTCCCACCCGCACAATCGTGGCGCCTTCTTCCACCGCCACTTCGAAATCTCCGGACATGCCCATGGACAGGATATCCGGCAGGAATCGCTCCTGCGGAAGGTCCAGGGTCTTCAGGTTATCAAAGATTGCCTTCGTCTTTTTAAAATAAGGTCTGGAATCTTCCGGGGTCTCTCCGATCGGCGGCACGCACATCACGCCTCGAATTCGGACGCCTTCGCATTCCGCGGCAATTTCTTTTATCAGAGACTCCACGTCCTCCGCCGGTACGCCGGATTTGGATTCTTCCATCCCAATATTGATTTCAATGAGGATGTCCATCACTTTGTCCGCGGCAATCGCTCTCTTGCTGATTTCCTTCGCCAGCTTCAGGGAATCCACGGAGTGGATCAGGACAACCTTATCGATAATATTCTTTACTTTGTTGGTCTGCAGATGACCGATCAGGTGCCAGCGCACCGGCGCTGCCGTGCGGTCGTACTTCTCCAGCAGCTCCTGAACCCGGTTCTCGCCGGCGTCCGTTGCCCCTGCCGAAATGGCCTGATTGATCTCTTCTACGGTGTGCAGTTTGGTCACTGCCAGGAGCAGGACATCCTCCGGATTTCTTCCACTCCGGACAGCTGCTCTGTTCTTGCGTTCTACAATTTCCAGATAATTCTCTCCGATGCTCATTTCATCCGCTCCTCTTAATTGAGATTCTTTTTTGCTTCTTTAATATCCTTCGCGCTCGGCGACTTGACGACTTCGTCGTAATTGTTGACGGTCTCCACGAATTCGCCCTTGCTGTTCATGTACAGATCTTCATAGACCGCGGCGGTCTCGCCGTTGGAGGCTTTAATCTGAATCGGGGTGAAGTGCTTTCGCCCCACCTTATCCAGGACCAGAACACCCTCCCGATCCTTGATTTTTACGATGCTCCGGGTTTCCACCAACAGTCCGGTGTCGCTTTCCGTCACGTTCTCCAGGGAAACCTTTCGCTCCGTCCGATAAGACGGGTGGTATTCCTTGCAGGAAAGAACGATGCGCCGACGGTCTCCGTCCTTCTGAACGGACCGCACGGTAGTCTCCAATGTCTTGTCTTCCAAAGTGGTCTGCACCTTGCCGCCCACCGTATACTTCTTCGCCTGATCCGCATCCGCAAAAAATACGAGCCACCAGGTTCCGTTCTTGGTAATACGGAAAATCGGCTGTCCGGCGGCACAGGATGAACCGCTGAGATCCAGGCTGTCGTTGCCCACGGACTTCAGGGTTTTCTCCGTCACCTTATCCAGAACGGAAGAATTTAGAGTGCCTTCATAGCCATCCGCGGAATAACTCACGTAACCGCCGGAGGAAATGGTACCCTCCGTGGCCTCCATCGACTTTCCCAGCTTATGGCTCAGCTTCATATATTTCGGTCCCAGGGTTTGGCTTCCGCCGGCCTTCAGCGCAGCCACACGGCTCTTTCCCTTTACCAGGGTGCCGTCCTTCACCAATGCATCCATGGATGCATCTTCCTTTGCGCTGTACACCGTGTCATCCCGGATAATCCAGGCATCTTCTACGGAATCTTTCACCTGTACCGTTCCGCTTTCAATCGTATATGTGGTATCCAGAAGTCCCATCAGCGACGGAACCACGTATATAATCACCGCTAATAAAATTACGGCGATTATGTATATTCCCCACCAAATCCACTTCTTTTTCATACGCACTCCTACTGATTAATTCTACACGAATTAATCCCCAAATACAATAAATTTTTATTTGGAAACGGCGGTGAAAGCCGTTCCCGTTCTACTTAATTTCTTCCAGAATTTTCTTCTCTTTCTTGGAGAGGGCGGGCTCGGATTCCAAATATTCCAGGAACAGATCCGGCCGCCGTTCCTTGGTGATTTCCAAGGATTTCTCGTATCGCCAGAGGTCGATTTTCTCATGGTTTCCGCTGACCAGCACCTCCGGTACGGTGAGGCCTTCCACCTCCCGCGGTTTGGTGTAGTGAGGATATTCCAGGAGTCCGGAATAGACGGATTCTTCTTTTACCGATTCCTCTCCGGCCAGCACCCCGTCCAGAAAACGAGCCACCGTATCCACCAGAACCATAGCGGGAAGCTCTCCGCCGGTCAGAATATAGTCGCCGATGGTCACTTCCTCTGCCTGCAGCAGGTCCAGGGCGCGCTGATCCACCCCTTCGTAGTGACCGCACAGAATGGTAATCTCCTCCTGCCGGGACAGGGATTCTGCCATCTCGCCGTTCAGCATTTTGCCGCGAGGAGACATGTACAGACACGGTCCCTGCAGGTGATTTTCCCGGTAAGCCGATAGGATGGGCTGCACCTGCATCACCATTCCCGCACCGCCGCCGAATGGGGTATCGTCCACTCGGTTGTGCTTGTCCTCTGTATAATCCCGAATGTTAATCAGGTTGATTTCCAGGATGCCCTTCTCCCGGGCTCTTCCCAGCATGCTCTCCTGCAGCGGGGTGAACATCTCCGGAAACAGGGTCAAAATATTGATCTTCATTCTAGTCCTCCAGAAATCCCGGAATCAGTTCCACTTCAATCACGCCTCGTTCCGGATCGATTTCCCGCTCAAAAGCTTCCACCGCCGGAATCAGGATTTCCTTGCCTGTCTCGTCCAGCACCCGGTACACGCTCTGGGCCGTGTTCTGAAGCACGTCGTCCACTTTTCCCAGTGTCCGTCCGCTGGCCCGGTCGTACACCTCACATCCGATCAAATCCCGGATGTAGTATTCTCCCTCCGGAAGCTCTTCCAGATCCTCCTCGGAAATGTAAATCTCCACATTCCGCAGCGCCTCTGCGCCGTTTCGATCCGTCACGTTCTCCAGGCGAATCACCGGGCGGTTCTTCTGGTACCGGATTCCGGTAACCTCCGCCGTGGTTATTGTACCCCCTTTTTCCATGTAAAGCACCGTACCTTCGTGAAGATTCTCTGAATCTT
This sequence comes from Mogibacterium sp., assembly GCA_016775335.1. GTDB lineage: Bacteria > Bacillota > Clostridia > Peptostreptococcales > Anaerovoracaceae > Mogibacterium_A. Next base: position 3,921 of record JAEUGJ010000036.1, on the reverse strand, counting down.
CCGCATAGGTCAGCACCTTAATCTCGCCTTTCAGTCCCACCGCCGAGGTGAGGCGGCCGATGTTCACCATCGTATTGTCATCTTTTAAAGCCATTTTTTTCTCCTATTAGCAAACAAGCATGCAGAAATCTCTCCTGCATGCTTGTATCTTTCAGTTCGCCAGACTCTGATATTAGTCTTCTACGATCTCCACCGAGACTCTTTTGTTCTGCTTGATGGCTGCCGCTTTGACCACTGTTCGAATGGCTTTCGCAATCCGTCCCTGTTTGCCAATGATCTTACCCATATCATCTTTCGCAACTTTGAGGAATACGGTAATGTTATCTTCCGTTCCTTCTGTGGTTACAACGACTTCGTCAGGCTTAGATACCAGTGCTTTGGCAATTGCTTCAACTAGACTAGCCATGATTTGAAATTCCCTTCTCTTAGAGTTCTACGCCGGATTTTTTCAGAAGAGCTCTTACTGTATCGGTCGGCTGCGCACCGTTGGAAATCCACTTCTGAGCCTTTTCTGCGTCGATCTTGATCTCTGCAGGATCCTTCAGCGGGTTGTAAGTTCCAATCTCCTCGATGAATCTGCCGTCTCTCGGGGTACGGGAATCCGCTACTACTACTCTGTAGAAAGGTCTCTTGTGTGCGCCCATTCTCTTCAGTCTAATCTTTACCATTTTGTCCTCCTGTTTAATAAAAAAATAAATTAGTTACATCGTAAGCTGCCGATAAGGCATATTACATCAAACCGCGAAATAGCTTGTTTCTCTTCATAGCCTTCGGGTTGTTGAACATTTTCAGCTGCTTCTTCATCTCCGTGAACTGCTTGATCAGCGCGTTCACTTCGGTGACCGTTCTTCCGCTTCCCGCAGCAATTCTCTTCCGCCGGCTGGCGTTGAGAATGGAAGGGTCTCTTCGTTCCGCTTTGGTCATGGACTGGATAATCGCCTTCATTTGGTTCAGCTGCTCCGCGCCCCGGTCGAAGTCCAGTTGCTGCTTGTCCTTCTCGGAAATGCCCGGAATCATGCCGATTATTTTTGCCAGACCGCCCATCTTATTGATTTGCTCCATCTGTTCGAGGAAATCGTCCAGGTCGAACTTGTTCTTCCGAAGCTTCTCTTCCATCTTCAGAGCTTCTTCTTCGGTGTAGGAATTCTCCGCATGTTCGATCAGGCTCATCATATCGCCCATTCCCAGGATTCGGGAAGCGATACGATCCGGATGGAACGGCTCCAAAGCGTCGTACTTCTCGCCGGTACCCATGAACTTGATCGGCTTGCCCGTTACGCTCTTGGCCGAAAGTGCCGCACCGCCTCGGGAGTCACCGTCCATCTTGGTCATCACGATGCCGTCCACACCCAGGGCTTCGTCGAAGCCGGAAGCGATGTTCACCGCATCCTGACCGGTGAGGGCGTCTACCACCAGCAGAATCTCGTGAGGGCGGATGTTCTTCTTGAGCTGTTTCAGCTCGTCCATCAGCTTCTCATCGATCTGCAGCCGGCCGGCCGTATCCACAATCAATACGTTACAGCCCTTGCGCTCCGCCGCTTCCACCGCGGCTTTGGCAATTTCCACCGGGTCGCCGGATTCCCGCATGGTGAATACCGGGGTATTCACTGCTTTTCCAACCACTTCCAGCTGATCAATCGCCGCCGGACGGTACACGTCGCAGGCACAGAGCATCGGTTTCTTTCCGTTCTGTTTCAGGTAATTGGCTAATTTTCCGCAGGTGGTGGTTTTACCGGTACCCTGAAGTCCTACCATCATGTAGACGGTAAAACCGCTCGGGGAATAGGTGAGCTTGCTGTTGGCGCCGCCCATCATGTCCACCAGTTCATCTTTGACGATCTTGACAACCTGCTGTGCCGGGGTCAGGCTCTTCATCACGTCCTGTCCCATGGCCTTTTCCTTCACATCCGCAACGAACTTCTTTACCACTTTGAAGTTGACGTCCGCTTCCAGCAATGCCAGCTTCACTTCCCGCATCGCCGAATCGATGTCCTTCTCCGTGAGAACGCCCTTGCCGCGCAGATGTCTGAAGGTATCTTGCAACTTATCCGCTAATCCTTCAAATGCCATCTTCTACTCCATTAAATCTTTAATCATGTCGGTGAGCACCCGGATATCCTGCCGAACCCCTTCATCCAGGGTGTCATCCTTCCGGTACTTCTCCGCAATTTCTTCCACTTGCTCGTACTTTCGCAGGTTCTCCAGATACTTTCGAACCAGTCCCAGCCGCTCTTCATATTTCTCCAGGGACTTCTCTGCCTTCTTCAGGGTGTAGTGCACGCCCTGGCGGCTCTGTCCCAAATCCTCCGCAATCTCTGCCAAAGAAAGGTTGTCTTCATGATACAGGTTCATGATTTCCTTTTTGTTCTCGTCCAGCAGTTCGCCGTAAAAGTCGTACAGCAGGCTTGCATATTCTACTTTGGATAAATTCTCAATCATACTTGCCTAATATACCATAAGAAGGAGATGGTGTCAAGAATTTTCTTTGACACTATCTCCTTCTTTTTTTCTGAATCATTCTGTGGGCTCCGCCCGCGTGTGAGGGCTTCGCCGTGCCTTCCGGGGCTTCGCCACACTTGTCCGGGCTCCGCCGTGCCTTCCGGGGCTCCGCCCGCCTTGCGCTAGTACGCCAAAATCTCGTATCCGTCTTCGGTGATGAGCACCTGAATCTCCCACTGTGCCGACGGCTTTCCGTCTCTGGTGTATACGGTCCAGCCGTTGTCCTTATCCGTGTAAACCTGCGGTTTTCCCAGATTAATCATCGGCTCGATGGTGAAGACCATGCCCGGTGCCATAACCATCTCCGTGCCTTTTTTTGTGGTAAAACCAACCCACGGATCCTCGTGGAACTCGAGACCGCATCCGTGACCGCCGATTTCCCGAACCACGCTGTAGCCTTGGGATTTGGCAAAATCATGGATGGCCTGGCCCATGTCGCCCAGGTAGCCCCACGGCTTCACCTGCTCCAGTCCGATTTCAATGGCCTTGTGGACATCCTCTACCAGCTTGCGGTTCTCCGGAGCGACGTTTCCAATGCAGAACATCCGGGAGGAATCGGAATAAAAACGATCCAAAATCGTGGATACGTCCACGTTGATGATATCGCCGTCCTTCAATATTACATCCTCGGAAGGAATGCCGTGGCATACCTCCTCATTGATGGAGGTGCACACGCTCTTCGGAAAACCCTCGTAATCCAGCGGTGCCGGAATTCCGCCTCGCTTGGTAGTCTCGTCGTACACCCATTTATCGATCTCCGCAGTGCTGATGCCTTCCCGAATATGCTCGGCCACATAATCCAGGACCGCAATGTTCACCTGTGCACTCTTGCGAATTCCCTCGATTTCATCCGGCGTCTTGATAATATCCCGGGAGGGAACCACTGCCCCCATATCGTATAGCTCTTCCAATTTACGGTCGAACTCGTAATGGCATTTCTTGTATTTCTTTCCGCTGCCGCACCAGCACGGATCATTTCTTCCCCAATCCGTCATCGTATTGTCTCCTCTCAGTTTTTTACATGTATAATTGTACACCAATTGCAGGTTTTTTCAAGTAAGTTATATCTAATAACAGGGAAAAATAGCGTTGTTTGCGCAGAAACCAGGTTTTGCCTGGATAGGAATCGCCCTTCAGCAAGTCCATGGAGAGGCCCATGGAGCCTTCGAAGGCGGGTTGGAGGCAGCGAGCCTTCGGCGGCTGGGACGTGGTGCCCCACCGCCCGCAAATCCTTGTTTCTTCGTCCGGAAGCACCACGTCTATCGGGTCGGATGGGTCCTCGGCGGCTGAGACGTGGTGCCTCACCGTCCGCAAATCCTTGTTTCTTCGTCCGGAAGCACCACGTCTATCGGTGTCTATTGGTCCGAATGGGATGAGGTCGGAAACGGCTGCGCCGTTTCCCTTCCTCTCCATATAAGGAAA
>JAEUGJ010000035.1:144187-144589 GCA_016775335.1 Mogibacterium sp. | reverse complement strand
CAACAGTGGTCAAATTAACCCGACCCGGAGTGGTTGATTTAACCCGACGCTAACAATGTACAGTAGCGGAAAACAAAGCAATTAAAAGGTTCTTCACTTTTTTCTCGGGGATTGCCTTTTATATAAGGTAAACATTCTTTTCTTAATGATGGACATGAGCGTGTTGGCGTGGACATGCCCGCAAAGTCTTTATCCTCCGTCAGGGCACGCCAACATGCTCAGGATTTTTCCGGCCCGCCGGCGTCTTTGTTGGCGTCGACCTCCCCGCAAACCTTTGGAGCACCGTCGGGTCACGCCAACAATTGAATCTCGTTAGCAGGTATCCGGCGCAAATGTTGGCGTGGACATGCCCGCAAACCCTTGGTCCTCCGTCGGGTCACGCCAACAATTGAATCTCATTAG
>JAEUGJ010000035.1:132049-144087 GCA_016775335.1 Mogibacterium sp. | reverse complement strand
CAGGTATCCGGCGCAAATGTTGGCGTGGGCATGCCCGCAAACCCTTGTATCTCCGTCGGGGCACGCCAACAACCGAATCTCATTAGCAGGTATCCGGCGCAAATGTTGGCGTGGGCATGCCCGCAAACCCTTGTATCTCCGACGGGACACGCCAACATGCTCAGGATTTTCCCGGCCCGCCGGCGCCCAAGAATGAAAGAACCTGCATCCGGAAAGCAATCTCAGCTTGACGATGAGATTGCTTTACGGATGCAGGTTTGCTCTTTTGTTAAAATCCCCGAGAAAAAAGCCGGGATTAATTCCCGGCTTGTCATTATCTTAAGAATTTCCCACCTTTACAGTTCAATCTTGCAAGATCCAAACAAACCATGAGTGGTGTAATAAGTATGATGAAAGCTATTATCAATACTGTTTCGATTGTATCCCACTTATTATATTTCTTCATTGTCTCACCTCTTTCAATTCCTTGACACTAACGCAATCTTGAACAACTACCTTTGTTTTGTACCTCTCATAGTTTTCCGGATTATCCGCCTTGAAAGTCGTTATTCGGCAGATTGATTTACAGCTTATTTCTGTTGTTCTTGTACAAAAGCATAAAATAATAAATGCACATTACGAAAAGTGCTCCACCCAGTATTGTTGTCAATTTACTCATTTCGCTCACCTCTAATTCTTTGAATAATACTTGCCTTTTTTCGGATACACTTCTTTAATACTGCCTTTCCGATAAGCTTGCAACAACTGTTCCAAATCGTCAATCTGCTCCCGAATCGCCTTTCCGTTATCCGTATCCACAATCAGCATGCGCTGCGGAAGGGTATATACGGTCTGAATAACCGGATTGTTGAATTCTTGAGTGCCGTCCGGACGCAGCGGCTGATACGGCTGGTGTTCCGACAGAGCCATGAAACGAGAATTGAAGATAAACGTGTATCCCGCAATTCCGGTGGTCTTCTGGTACGCTTTGGAAATGCCGCCGTCGATGACGTACAGCATTCCGCCTCCCTTGATTGGGCTTTCGCCGTCCTTGATTTTTACCGGAACGTGACCGTTCAATATTTTTCCATGGGAAGCGTCCAAGCCGAAGTCCCGAATCATCTTCACACAGATGTCCTTCTGGTTGATTAAGCGATAGTACGGTACGACATGTTCTTTGTGGGTCGCTTTGTCCGCAATGAACAAGCGCTCGAAGGTAGTCATTTTATCCTTGCCGAACAGCGGAGAATCCGGTCCCAGCCACAGATACCACATGAGGTTCGCCGCTTCCGCCCGAGTCTTTCCCTTCGGCGGATTGAAATACGCATCCCGAAGCTCCTTATCCAGGTACTCCATCAATTTCGCCCCGTGTTGGGTAATTCCGTTGATGGTCACATCCCGGAATTCGCCATCCTCAGTAAAAGGAATGCATCCGTGGAACATCAGGTTTCCGTTCAGGGTTTTATACAGTGCACCGTGGCTGTACAGGAACTGGATGTGCTCCTGCAGCTTGTCCGAACGGAGAATCGATGCCTCCAGAGCAATCATAACTTCTTCCTCTTCCGGACTCAGTCGGTACGGATCCGCCGGATCGATGGTCGGCAGATTGGCATCCTTCAGCGGATATACGGTTCCCTCCACTTCCACGGTGCCGTTCTCAAAGTCAATTTTATCCAGAAGCAGACGCTTTTCCAAATGCATCTCCGGATGCGCCTGAATAATCTGACCTTCGATTTTGAACTGACAGATGGCAATCATTTTGTGCATCTTCGCCGCCAAGTCCTCCGGAATCGGATCGAATCTGTTTTTATCCAATACGTGCGGCCAAAACGCCTTGCATTCATCGCCTTTGTAAATTTTTTCCGCCAGGGTTGCCAACGGCCGCAGATTGATGCTGTAACCGTACTCCAGCATATCAAAGTTGTTGTAGCTTACATTCATCCGAATGATGTTCGCAATGCACGCCCAGTTTCCGCAAGCGGCACCCATCCAAACCACATCGTGATTTCCCCACTGGATATCCACATTTCGGTGAGTCATCAGAAAATCCATAATCAGATGAGGCTTCGGTCCACGGTCGAAAATATCGCCGATGATATGGAGATGGTCCACCGCCAAAGAGCTGATGGTGCGGGCAAATTCCACAATCATGGTTTGCGCCGAGCGGTACTCTACGATGGAATCGATAATTTCATTGTAATAATGGGTACGATTCTCGTCATCGTCCGCAAAAAGAAGTTCGTCCATAGCATATCCGGAGTTGTCCGGCAGAATCCGACGTACTTTTGACCGGGTGTATTTACTGGATACGGATCGGCAGATAATGACCAGCCGATAAATTGCGGATTTGCACCAGGCATCGAAATCCTTCTCGGATTTTTTTCTCCGTTTGATTTCTGCAACCGGATCGTAGATTAACGCCGCCAGGGACTCCCGTTCCGCTTCGCTGAGCATTCCGGAGAAGTTCTCGTCGATTTTCATCTTGATGGTACCGGAAGCACTTCGAACGAAGTATTGAAACGCATCGTACTCTCCGTGCAAGTCGCTGAGGAAGTATTCTGTACCCTTTGGAAGAGCCAGAATGGCTCTCAGGTTGATTATTTCCGCCTTCACCGAACGATGGTTCGGATATTTTTCTGCCAGCATCTGCAGGTATTTACTATCTGTCATCTAAACCTCCACTACTTCTATTGAAGAAAAATTAGTCTTCCTCCACACGCATGAGATCTCCGCCAATACCCTTAAATTTCTGCACAAAATTCTCATATCCTCTTTCGATATGGTAGATTTCGCTTACCTCTGTGGTTCCCGTCGCAACCAATCCGGCCAAAACCATAGCCGCCCCTGCTCTCAAATCGGTTGCACGAACTTTTGCCCCATGAAGCTTCTTTCCGCCCGGCACAAATGCCTCCCGGCTTTCTGTGGTAATATCCGCTCCCATTCGGTTCAATTCCACCACATGCATGAAACGGTTCTCAAATACCGTCTCCCGTACGATACTCTGTCCGTGTACCGTGGTGAGGAATGTCATGAACGGAGACTGGATATCCGTCGGGAAGCCCGGATACGGAAGCGTCTTGATGTCTGTAGCCACCAGTTCCCCTTCTCTGGCATCTACGTAAATTCCATCATCCTGAATTTCTACTTTTACACCGCATTCTTTCAGCTTTGCGATAATCGGACGCACGTGCCCCGGAATCCCATTCTGCACCAACACATCGCCGCGGGTAATCGCTGCCGCCAGCATAAAGGTTCCGGTTTCAATTCGATCCGGAATAACGGTATGAATCGATCCGGACAGAGATTCCACACCGGTGATTCGGATGGTATCCGTTCCGGCGCCTTTAATCTTCGCACCCATCTTGTTCAGCTGATTGGCCAAATCGACGATTTCCGGCTCTTTTGCCGCATTCTCAATAATCGTCACATTCTTCGCCAGAGTTGCCGCCATCAGGATGTTTTCCGTCGCTCCTACGCTTGGAAAGTCCAGGTAAATGGCATCTCCCACCAAGCCGTCCGGTCCTGCGGTAAGAATTACATGTTCTTTATCCTCATCGAATTCCACCGTTGCGCCCAGCGCACGGAATCCCTTTAGGTGGAGATCAATCGGACGTTTTCCGATGGAGCATCCGCCCGGCATCGGCATGACGCATTTACCGCAGCGAGCCAGCAGCGGTCCCATCACCATGGTAGAAGCACGCATTTCACTTACCAGTTCTGAGTCTCCCACCGTGGTCTTAATCTCCTTTGCCGTAACGGAAATCACGCCCGGAGACAGCTCCTCTACTTCTGCGCCGAAGCTCTTGAGCATCTCCCGCATTACCTTTACATCCGCCAAATCCGGAACATCCTCAATCCGGCAGGTATCGCCGGTCAAAAGGGTTGCCGCCATCAACGGAAGAACCGCATTCTTCGCACCACTAATCTGCACCGTTCCATGAAGTGGACCGCTTTCATTCACAAGAATTTTTGCCATTTCTTCTCCTTATTTTTAATATAAAATGATTTATTTATAAAAATAATATTTACAAAATTGTTTATTCGTATCGCTGCAATGTCCGTAGAATCTATCTTTTCCGGGACTTCCGAGCATTTGCGCGGCTAAATGCCGCTTCTTCCTTCCGGGAACGTTTTTTCGCTCGATGAGACCGAATGGCTGCCGCTCCGGTACCCACACTGGCCACCTTTCCGATCAGCGATGAATTCTCGTGCACCGTTTCCACAATTCCCATCATGGTATCCGCTGCATTATCGATAACGCCATCAATGACTTCCGTCTTCTCTGCGGCAATCTTCGAAATCCGGTTGGCATCATCCAGAATGTCATCCACCTTTCGAAGCGTTTCCTTCAGCCTTGCCGCCAAAACGATTAAATAGATTACCAGAATAATGGTCACCACGATCAATCCGATAATCAGTGCATCTGTGAGATTCAGCGAAACATTCATTCCACATTCCTCCTTTTGAATTATATCATTAGTTGGATTCCCTTTCGTCTTCACGATTTCTTTCGTAAATCCGTTGAATCAAATCTGAATATCTTCCATCCTTTTCTCGGACGTGAATTGGCGGAAGAACCCGAAGCTCTGAATTTGCTCCTTTCACCCCGTGTATCAGCAGGATGTTCGGCTTTGTCTCGGGAAATGGCATCACCATCTGAAGCTCTTTGGGTTCCATCCCTTGGGCACGCATGGAACAGCAGATGTCCACCAATCGGTCCGGCCGGTGCACCATAAAGAGTTCCCCTTCTCGGTCCAGCTGTACCGCTGCGGCTCGAATAAAATCATCCAAATCCGCACTGGTTTCATGCCTTGCAATGTACTTTGCGGAAGCATCGTTGGGAATAGCTCCGCCCCGTCTGAAGTACGGCGGGTTCGTCACCACCGCATTGAATTTCTCGGGAAGGGCGGTTTCACCTATGGATGCTACATCGATTGCTCGAATTTGGATTCGCTCTTCCAGATGATTGAGCCTCGCATTTCGGCGCGCCCGCTCCGCTTCCTTTATCTGGATTTCCAGCCCCAGCATGGTGCTTTCGGGAATCTTATGGGATAGAATCAACGAAACGATCCCGTTTCCGCATCCCAATTCCAGAATACGAGGCGCTCTTCGCCGTTTCATTCCTCGGCCGCCGGTTTCCCCCACCGTAAAGGCGGCCAACAGAACCGCATCTACTCCGTAACGAAACCCGTTTCCCTGTATCAATTTCATTCCATCGAAGCCGATGGAATCCATCGTTTCCAATTCTTTATTCATTAATCTCTTGTTAGTTTTTCCAGTTCCTTCATGGTCTCCGGATCCACGTTGTTCTGTTCGTTCCGGGATTTCTTGTGGGATTTTTTATCCGTTCTGCGCACTTCCTGTTTGAAGTAAGTGCGTACTTCCTGAGAAAGCGGTGTTTCCTTGGCATCTTTGTCCTTGGACTTTTCAAACAGACGCACATTGACGCTGCCTTCAAAAAGGTTGACTGCCGTCACCTTTCCCGGGCCGTCCGGCGTTACTACCTGTTCGCCTTCATTCGGCATGCCCTTCCGCAGCTCCTGATAGGTCTTGTTTTCGAAATTCAGGCAGCACATCAGGCGTCCGCAAGATCCGGAAATTTTGGATGGATTCAGAGATAAATTCTGCTGCTTTGCCATCTTGATGGACACCGGCTGAAAATCATGAAGCCATCTGCTGCAGCAGAACGGTCTTCCGCAAATGCCGATTCCGCCCAGCATGCGCGCTTCATCTCTTACACCGATCTGGCGGAGATCAATCCGCATCCGGAAATGTGCCGCCAAATCCTTTACCAATTCTCGGAAATCAATTCTGCCTTCTGCAGAAAAATAGAATATCACCTTGCTTCCGTCAATGGTATATTCCGCATCCACCAATTTCATCTCCAGCTTATGCTTGCGAATTTTCTCTTCGCAGACTTTCATGGCGGATTCCCGCTTATTCAAATTCTCCCGATACTTTGCCAAGTCGGCCTTCGTGGCACGACGTTCGATTTTTTTAAGAGGTGCGACGATTTCGCTGTCCTCCACCTCCCGGTTTTCAATGGAAATATGGCCCATCTCCAGGCCGCGAGCGGTCTCTACGATAACCAGCTCTCCCATTTTGTATTCTTTCCCTTCCGGGTCAAAATAGTAGGTTTTGCTCGCTTTCACAAAACCCACGCCGACAATTTCTGTCATCTATTTCATTCCTCCGTTTCTATTCTCTATTCCCTTACTTCCAGGAAGAGTCTTTTCAGTGCATATTTCCAGTTCATGCCCCCCATATGAAATTCTCCCAGAATATCCTTCCGCGTCTCTTCGATTCGCAGAACCGTTTCCAAGCGATGCTCTTTATGAGCCTCCCTTTCAATCACATCCAAGAATTTCAATGCATCATCCGCAGTCTTTATTTTTTTGTCCACCATCTTCCGGTATTGGAAAAAATAATTTTGATTCCATATTTCTTCCAATGCCGAGGTTTCCGCCGCATCCGGTTCTTCCGTTTCTCGAAGCAGCACGCAGCGGGACTGAATTGTTGGAAGCAGGTTATTCCGGTTTTCGGCCACGAGGAAAAACACCGTGCCCGGATAGGGTTCCTCCAAAGTCTTCAGAATCTTATTCTGAACGTCTTCCTTCAAGTCATCCGCATCCGGAATTACACCGATATTTCGTTCTCCATACGGATTCAGTCGCAACCGATCCATGAACGGTTCGGTATCCTTCATCACATAGGTCACTTTGTTTGTTTTTGTTTTTCCCTCTTCCAGTTTGGATTTCTTCATGTAGATGACATCCTCATGGCTTCCGGCAGCTACCCTCCGACAGGCCTCACAGAGACCGCAGGGACGTTGCTCCAAATCGGGATTCCGGCACAGAATTTCCTGAAGAATGTTGGTCATCAGCCGATCCCGAGTTTCTCCCGCCGGCGCTTCCAGTATGTATGCGTGCGCCATTCGGCCGTTCCACAGACTCTTCTTAATTTCCCCCAGGACATTCATCCGCTACTGTTCCTCCTCATCCAGCATCTGCTGCAAGTGTTTTCGAATTTCGGACTGTATGGTATCAATGCTTCGGGATGCATCCAGACGAATCACGCGATGGGGATTGGCCTGCCAGATTTTCAGATATCCTTCATAGACTCTGTAGTGAAAATCCAACTTCTCCCGCTCCATACGATCCTGCACATCTTTCCCGATTCGTCCTCGCCCTATTGCCGGATCCAAATCCATGAAAAAGGTTCTGTCCGGTTCCAGCCCATCCGTGGCATACCGATTCACTTCCTGAACCGCATCGCCCAGGCCTCTTCCGTATCCCTGATACGCTACGCTGGAATCCACGAAACGATCGCAAATCACCACCTCGCCACGCTCCAGTGCCGGGCGAATCCGCTCCGCCACGTGCTGCGCTCTGGCCGCTGCGTAAATCATCATCTCGGTGGTATCGGACATTTCCGCATTTTCTTTGTCTAAAAGAATTTCGCGAAGTTTTTCGGATATACCGGTTCCGCCGGGTTCTCTCGTAAGAAGAACGATTTTCCCTAGGCCTTCCAAGTATTCCTTCATCATCTGAATCTGCGTTGTTTTTCCGGCGCCGTCCGGGCCTTCCAATGTGATAAAAATTCCTCTGCTCATGATTATTTTCTGTTTCCTTTCCGATTTGCTTCCGCTTTTCTCTCAACATTTTTATTTGTCTTGCGAAGTTCTATGGAGTATCTTTTCATTAAGAACACTCCTAAAAATAGAATCGGTAAGGTCACCAGAAACGCAAATAAATATTTCAGCACCGTCATACTCTTTTTTCCTTCACAGAATAATTCATATTATTATACCATATGAAGCCTTCAATAGATAGCACGGATTCGATTTGCTCCGTTCCCTTCAGAATACAAAACGGACACCCACAGCAATTCACTGCGGATGTCCTGTTCTTTATGCTATTCTTTTTTTACCGCCGCTGCGCTAATATCTGCTGGCAATTCGGCTGATTTCCTGCACGGTAGCGCTCGGTTCGTAGTCCGATTCATTGAATACCTTCTGATGGAATTTTTTTACATCGCTCGCCAAATCCGTCGCCTGCACGTAGGACACGCCATCCACCATTCCGGCCGTCTTATTGTACGGGAAGCCCTTGCTGTCGCCCACATTCAGTTTCTTCAGTTTCAACGCCAGGCTCATCATATCCTTGTTGGACAGGTTCGTCTGAACCTCCGGCAGAATTGCACCGGCCACCTGATACAGGGTCTTTACGTCCATGCTCTTTGCCTTGGACAGAATCTTCTTAAATACGATTCTCATACGGTCGGTACGTTTGTAGTCGTCTCCCACACCCTTTCGAATTCGACCATAGGAAACCGATGCACAGCCATCCAAAACCTGCTTGCCCGGTTTCTTTACGATTGTGTAGGATTTCTTTCCGACAATCTTCGCCGTTTCCTTGGTATATTTGTTCAATTCATCGATTTCGTAGTCTTCTACGTTAATCTCCAGACCGCCCATTTCATCTACCGCATCGGCAACGCCCTTGAAGTTTACCAGCGCATACTGATCGATGTCCAGATCCATCGCCCGGTTCAGGGATGCGATGGACATCTCGGTGCTTCCGTAATAGTGAGCATGAGTAATCTTGTCGTATGTAGAAGTATCTCCCATCTGAAGATAGGTATCACGATACACCGATGTTAACGTAATTTCATCTGTAGAATTGTTAATGGATGCAATCATAATCATATCCGTACGAGAATTCTTTACTTCACTCAAGTCACGGGTATCTACACCTAAAAGCAAAATATTGGTATATCCATTTACTTCATGTCGGTAAAGATCTGCGGAACTCTTTAAATCTGCACGATTCACGGTATTCAGAATCTTTGTACCGGCCATTACAGCAGCGATTGCGCCAATCAACGCAATAATCAGAACAATCAACAGGGTATTGACGATTCGTCTTCCACGTCTCCTTCTGCGCGCTCTTGGGCTTAACTTCTTTGCCATAAAATCTCCTCTCAGAAGTCTGAATAATCAAAAACTACCGTATATTATATAACAAGCTTGCTTTTATTGCAAATATAACCTGCACTACTCGTCATCATCCAACGCCTTACGAATCTTCTCCACTTCATCTTCCTTCAACTGTTCCAGTTCCTCCGCCTTGTCAAAGCCTTCGGTACTGTCCTTCTGGAAGAGAATTCGAATGGTTCGGAAAATCATCTTGATATCCAGCACCAAAGAATAATCTTCGATGTACATCAAGTCCAATCGCAGTTTATCGTAAGCCGATGTATTATACCTGCCGTAAATCTGTGCGTATCCGGTCAATCCGCCCTTTACCTTTTCGCGGTAAATGAATTCCGGGATTTCACGAGAGTACTTCTCCACGTGTTCCACCCGTTCCGGCCGAGGTCCGACAATGCTCATATCGCCCTTCAGAATGTTAAAGAGCTGTGGGAGCTCGTCGATTCGTGTGGCACGAATAATTCTTCCCACCTTTGTGATTCTCGGATCCTGATCCACCGCAGGAATCGGCTTATTGTATTTCTCCGCATCAACAATCATGCTGCGGAACTTGATTACATTGAAATGCTTTCCGTTGCGGGTAACCCGTTCCTGTCGGAAAAATACCGGACCGCCATCATCCAGCTTAATGAATATCGCTGTAATCAGCATAATCACCGATGCCGGAACCATGGCAATAAGACAAAGTACCACGTCCATGATGCGTTTTGTCATCCTCTGAGTTAAGGTTAATCCCTTTCCGTGTGTGACTACGATTGGTGTATCCAACAGGTTAAAGTCGTCTGCTCCGCGAATGATAATATCAGAAATCTTCGGAACCACGTAAGCGTCAATCCCGTTAAAATAGCAGTATTTCAAGATATTATTTCTCTTCTTTCCCGGAAGATCGTTGATGATGACTCCATCATATCGATTAATCTCCGATAGGATATCGATGAAATCCGTATCTGCCGATATCGCCTTGGAAACATGATACTGGGACAATCGATTGTTGGCCTTGAATTGCAGCTTCAATGCGTTTTCCGTACCGTAAATCATCACCATGTTTTTCTTGGAATGAAGATGGAAATATATCTTCGTAAATAAGAAACAAGCAACAATGGATGTCAGCAGCTGCACTCCCGTCAGCATCACCATCGGCATTACCGGAATCATCCCGTTTCCAATCAACGACAGCTGCCAATAGGAAATGAAATTGACCACGAAAATAGAAACGCCTTGGGAAATGACCACGTCCAGCCGCTTCAAATATCCCCAACGGAAACCTTCCGTCCACACAAATCCGATAATCAACAGAAGTGCATATACACCGGCAATTACAAATCTCCCCCGGTGCTGCAGCGGCGGAAACAGTGCCGCATCGTACTGGAAACGCCAGAAATAGAAATAAATCACCGATAGAACGGCGATTTCTGCGATGCACTCCAGCTTATCTACCACATCATTAACATATGAGTTATCTTTAATCTTATTTTTTTTATTCATATTCAGCTTTCACTCAAAAAATTTTATTCTATTGTATTATTATAACAATTTTCCGATGAAATACAAGAGGCGACCGTTCTCACCGCTGCTAAAACAGAAAATGGCTTCGGGAATTGTGGAAGTTCCCCGAAGCCATTCATTATAATTTCAGCTGACTTTTCCATTATCGGATGACGCGCATAACGCCCTTAATCCAACTATTTGTCAAGGAATAGGTTTTCTGCTTTACCTCTCCGTTCCGGGTACTGCCCGTATTTCCCTCAATGGTGGTGATGACATTTCCGGATACGGATTTTACCAAGCCCACGTGAGAACTGGATCCGAATATGATGATATCTCCGGCTTTCGCCTTATTGGCACTTACCCAGATCTTCTTCTTGTTCGCATAAGCAGAATAGGAAGGAACATAACCCAGATTGCCGTAGTCCTCAATATCCTTAATCAAGCTGTACAGGCCCGCCTTCTTGAAGCACCAGGTGACGAACGTTCCGCACCATGGAGTAGAGTCTCCATTCCGGAATTTCGTGCCGAAATACGCTTCCCAGTACTTCTTTCCGGTCTTGGTTCCCACTTCCTTCTGTGCAATCTTCATCAGCTCGGTTCCGGTAGTGGACTTCTGCGCCGTCAGAATGCCCTTGCTGTCCGCCTTATAGGTGGTTCCCCCGGTGGTGATTGTGGTGGAAACGGCGATTTTTCCGCCCTTCTTCACGTAATACTTCTTGCCGCTTACGGTAATCAATCCCGCCGTGGTCTTCACCGCTCCAGTGCCGTCAGCATAGTAATATGAGGAACCGTACTTAAACAGTCCGGTGCCCAGCTTTCCGCTGGCATATGCTTTATAAGTCTTGCCATTTTTCGTGAAAGTATGCCCCCAGAAAATGGCTCCGCCCTTCTGGATGTAGTAGGTGCCTCCATCTACTACCAGGAAACCTTCCTTCGTCACGATTTCGCCCTTCTTGCCGGCATAGTACTTGGTTCCGGAATCTTCAAAAAATCCTGTTTTCAAAGTTCCGTCTGCATTTGCCATGTATTTCTTTGATCCGGCGGTAATCAGTCCGTTCATCGCCACGCTGCCGTTCTTGTTCACGTAATAGTACTTCTTCTTGAAGCTTACCACACCGGCCTTGGATGCAATTGCGCCATCTTCATCCGCATAATAATACTTGCTGCCATACTTGAAAATTCCGATTCCCAGGCGACCATCTGCAAAGGCTTTATACTTTCTGCCATTCACGGTAAAAGTATGTCCTAATTCAATTTTTCCGCCCTTCTGCACATAGTAGCGGTTACCCGAATACTCTACGAAACCGGCGGAGGTCTTTACCACACCGTACTTATCCGCATAGAAACGGGCGGTGGTTCCATACTTGAACACACCGGTTCCCAGCTTTCCGGTGGAATATGCCTTATAGGTTTTTCCTTTTACCTTAAAGGTTCGTCCACACTCCAGTCTTCCCGCATTCTTTGTAATGTAGTAACGGTACCCGTTCCAGATAATAAACCCGGCCTTGGTACGTACTACGCCGTTCTTATCTGCGTAGAAATGGGCAGTCTTTCCATATTTGAATACGCCGGTGCCCAG
>JAEUGJ010000035.1:0-131949 GCA_016775335.1 Mogibacterium sp. | reverse complement strand
CTTTCCGTTGCCGTAAGCTTTATAGGTCTTTCCGGACACCTTAAAGGTTCGACCGCATTCGATTCGGCCTTTGTTCTTTGTGATGTAATAACGATTTCCATTCCAGGTGATAAATCCGGCCTTCATACGAACCACGCCGTTTTTGTCCGCATAGAAACGAGCCACCGTGCCGTATTTGAACACACCGGTGCCCAGCTTTCCGTTGCCGTAAGCTTTATAGGTCTTTCCGGACACCTTAAAGGTTCGACCGGTCATAATCTTTCCACCCTTTGTAACATAATATCGATATCCATCGCTGGTCACAAATCCGGCCGACTCACGAATCACACCCTTCGAGTCGGAATAGTAATGACTTCCGTCGTATTTATTTACTCCGTACAGCAGATGTCCGCTTTTATCAAAGCAATATTTCTTTCCGGAAATGGATTTGATCTCATCCTTATAATACTTTCCGGTTTTATAGAAATAATAGCGATATCCGCCGATGGAATGCCAACCCTTTGACATGTTCTTGGCTTTGGACGATGCAATCATTGAACGGCCTCTTACCGAAAAAGTCCGCATTCCGGCATTTCCGTCGCTGTTAATCGCCCCATCGCTGTTAATGTTTCCATCGCTGTTGATGGCCGCTGCATCGCTGTTCAGCGCTCCGGTTGTTGCTGCATTTGCCGGAACAACAGTGAATAGGAGCAGTACTGTTGCCAAAGCCAGGCTTACTATTCTTTTTCCCAATTGTCTTCTCTTATTCATAATTATACCGCCTTAATCAGTTTACCGATAAAAGCATTGTAACATTATCGGTAAACCGATTCAAGATAAAATCAAAATAATTATTGGTTAACTCTCGGTTTCCTGCAAAAAAACAACGAGACAAATGCCTCGTTGTCTGTTTCTATTTCTGATCCAATATCTCCCGGATATCCTGAATCAATTGTTCGGATACCGTATTCAGCCGACTTTCCGCCGCTGTTTTTTCGCCGTAGAAACCGAAATAAACCTTCAGTTTCGGTTCCGTACCGGATGGACGAATCGCAATCCAATCCATATCGTTCAGCTCGTAGATGAGCAGGTTGGACTCCGGCATCCGATCGATAAATGTCTTTACATCCCGGTAATAGAGATCTTTCCCCATCGCCCCCAGCTTTCCGTTGAGCAGGCGATAATGATCCATGCAGCGTCGGATTTTCTCTGCCCCTTCCGGTCCGGAACAATCGATGGAGAAATTTTTCTCCGCCGCATATCCGTACAGACGATAAATCGCCTTCAGCTGATCCATCAGACGCAAGCCATAGGATTTGGAAACCGCCGCCATCTCCGCAATGGCCAAGCAAGCCGCTACCGCATCCTTATCTCTCACTTCGGAATGGAACATAAAGCCATTTCCTTCTTCAAAACCAAACCGGAAGGTTCCGGACTCCTCCGCTTCATGATTTCGAATGCACTCTGCGAAATGTCTGGAACCCGTTAAGGTTTCAATCAACTTCACATTGTATCGCTTTGCAATCACCCGTGCCAGATTTGAAGAAACGACAGAAGTAATACAGTAATCGTTTTCCGAAAGTTCCCCTCTTGCACTCTTTGTTGCCAAAATGTACTCCATCAGCAAGAGGCCGATTTGATTGCCGCTGAGCATCTGATATCCGCCGTCATCGTCCAGCACCGCAACACCCAATCGATCGGAATCCGGATCCGTTGCAATGATAACATCTGCGGCCACTGCTCTCGCATATTTCTTCGCGAGAGCAAAACTGTCCTCTCGTTCCGGATTCGGCACCCGAAGCGTTGGAAAATTACCGTCCGGTTTTTCCTGCTCCGATACCATAAATACGCGGCGGAATCCGTTTTCGTTCAAAACTCGAAGAACCGGTTTCGCACCGGCACCGTTTAACGGGGTATACACAATTCGCAGGCGTGCCTTGGAATCCTGAGACAATTTCTGGGAAATCTTCATACCGTGAAGCATTTCCATATAGGCATCATCCCAATTCTTTCCAAGATATGTTACCTGTTCCTTCTGAACATAATCTTCCAGCGGCAGCATTTCTGCCAGATAGTCCACCACGTCCTCGAATTCCGGCATGCGTTCCTGAACCGCATTCGCTCCGGCCGGACTCAACTGTCCGCCGTCATTTCCATACACCTTGAATCCGTTGTATTCCCGCGGATTGTGGGAAGCGGTAATCATTACACCGCCGGCAGTTCGGTAATGGCGGATTCCGAAAGAGAGCATCGGAACCGGGCGCAGCCGATCGGAGAGGTATACTTTTATCCCTTCGCACGCCAACACCCTGGCCGTAATTTCAGCAAAATCTTTGGAATGATTTCGCGAATCGTAACACACGATAACCCCTTCTTCGGAAGCATCCGAAGCCTGAAGGCATGCCGCCAGTCCTTTAGCGGCGGACGCAACGGTGTAGATGTTGATTCGATTGGTACCGGCACCCATCACTGCGCGAAGGCCTGCCGTACCAAAAGTAAGATTTTCGCTGAATCGTTCCGTAATATCTTCCGGCGAGCTTATAATATTCAGTAGTTCCCGGCGAATCAGCGGGTCCACATTCTTCGCATTTATCCATGCGGTGTATTTCTGAACTGCTCTGCTCTCTTCCATAGTATCATCCTTTCTAAGGCGTGATTTTTTTGTTTACTCTACCGTAACGCTCTTCGCCAAATTTCTCGGTTTGTCAATTTCGCAGCCCTTCGCTTTGGCAACGTAATATGCGTACAACTGCAGCGGCACTACGCTGAGAAGAGGTGTTAACTCGTCTTGCGTTCTCGGAATATAGAATACCGTATCGGAATGCGCTTCAATTCCGCTGTTTCCTTCCTGCGCCAGAGAGATGATATGAGCGTTTCTCGCTTTGACTTCCTGAATATTGGAAACCATCTTATCAAACAATCTCTCCTGAGTAGCCAACGCCCATACGATGGTACGAGGTTCCATCAAGGCAATTGTACCGTGCTTCAACTCTCCTGCGGCAATCGCAAAGGAGTTGATATAGGAAATCTCCTTCAATTTGAGGGAGCCCTCATAAGCAACACTGGAATCCACCCCTCGACCGATGTAGAACACCTGATCCCGGTCATACAGACGATTTGCCAGTTTCTCAATTTCCGGTGCCATTTTCAGAACATCCTCCAGCTTACCCGAAATTGCTTCCAAATCCTGTACGAAATTCTCATATTCTTCCGCTGAAATGGCATCGTTCAAATCTGCAAAGAACAGTGCCAGCAGGTACATGCACACCAGCTGTGTCGTGTATGCCTTTGTGGATGCTACAGCAATCTCCGGTCCGGCCTGTGTGTAGAACACATCGTCACTTTCTCTTGCTACGGTGCTGCCCACTACATTGACAACGGACAGCACGCGAGCGCCTTTCCGTTTCGCTTCTCTCATGGCTTCCAAAGTGTCAGCCGTCTCTCCGGACTGGCTGACAGCGATGAACAGGGTATGCTCATCCACGAACGGATCCCGATAACGGAATTCGGAAGCGATATCCACTTCTACCGGAATTCGAGCCAGCTTCTCGATTACGTATCTTCCCACCAGACCGGCATGGTATGCGGTTCCGCAGGCAACGATTACGATTTTATTAATCTTCTCGAAGTCCTCCTTGGTGAGCTGTACGGTCTCCTGCAGGTGCACGCGACCGTTATCGCCCAGGTTCCGGCTCAGGGTTTCTCGAATTGCCGTCGGCTGCTCGTAAATTTCTTTTAGCATGAAGTGTTCGTATCCGCCCTTTTCAGCCGCACTGACATCCCAATCCACATGCATCATCGGACGTTCAATCAAACGATCTTCTTCATCATAGATGTTAACGGAATCCTTTGTCAATACAACGGTATCCCCATTTTCCAGAAGATATACGTCTTTGGTGTATGCCAGCAATGCGGAGAAGTCCGATGCCACAAAATTACAATTGTTTCCTACGCCTACAATCAACGGTGCATTCTTTCGATATGCCACGAACTGATCCGGCTGGTCTTTTGCCACTACAGCAATGGCATAAGTTCCCCTCATCTCCGAAATCGCCTGATCCAGCGCCTTTTTCAAATCGTGATTCCGGTGATAGTACTTGCTAATCAGCATGGTTGCCACTTCTGTATCGGTCTCCGTACGGAAAACCACACCTTCTTTTTCCAGCTCCGCCTTCAGCTCTACATAGTTCTCTACCGTTCCGTTGTGAACCACAGCGATGGTTCCGTCCATATCCATGTGCGGATGGGAGTTCAAATCCGACGGTGCACCGTGAGTTGCCCAGCGAGTATGACCGATTCCAACATGTCCGCCCAGACGCTCCTCGCCAATCAGTTTTTCCAGGTTGCTGATGGCACCTACATGCTTTCTCAGTTCAATCTTTCCATGATTCACCACGGCGATTCCGGCCGAATCGTATCCACGATACTCCAGCTTCTTCAAGCCGTTAATGATGATATCCTGTGGTTCTTTTGTTCCGATATATCCTACAATGCCACACATATTATTCTCCTTTATTCCATAAATCCTGCGGATAGATTCCCTGCTGTTTCATTTCCGCAAGAGCATTTACCACGCTCTCCCGGTCTTCCCGATAGGTTACGCCATACCACTTATCTCCGGAATGGAGAACCTGCATGGAAGCTCTGTTGTTCTGAAGTTCGTCATTTAGCATAGACGGCAGATAGATTTCACCCTTCATCGGGTTTTCTTCCAGCACCCGGTCCAGCGATTCCGCAAACCGTTCCTTCATTACCTGTACAAACGCAGTACCAAATCCCAGCAGATTCATGGATACCGGCGATCCTTCCGGAATCACCCGATCCGTTCCGCTGATGTCTTTTCCGTGAATTTTCCCATCTTCCCGGTATCCCACTTCCGTATGCTCCTCGATGTCGGTCAGCATACCTTCTGCCGCCCGGCAGATTCCACGGGAAACCGTTCCGTTATCGGATAAGGTATTCTCGATGGAAAAACCCACCATGCAGTGATGAGTGGCATCTGCTTTCGACGTGAGATACTCGTAAATCAAGCGGAATGCTTCCGGTCCGTAGTAGTCGTCAGCATTCAGCACCGCAAAAGGTGCATCGATGACATCTCTCGCAGCCAGCACCGCGTGTGCGGTCCCCCACGGTTTGGTCCGTCCTTCCGGAACGGCATAACCTGCCGGCAAATCCGTCAATTCTTGATGGACAAAATGAGTTTCGTACACCTTTCCGGCCCGTTCACCCACATGTTGACGAAATGTTTCTTCAAAATCCTCTTTAATAATAAATACAACTCTTCGGAAACCGGCCCGATACGCATCGAACAGGGAAAAATCCATGATGATGTCCCCTTCTTTGCTAATTGGGTCAATTTGTTTGCTGCCGCCGTACCGGCTTCCCATCCCGGCGGCCATAATAACTAGTAACGGTTGCATGTCTTCTCCTTCCAGCTATCGGTTCAGCTCTGCTTCGATTCGAGCGCGAACCTTATCTTCCCCCATAATTTGCTGTATCGTCCACACATCCGGGGACTGGGAACGTCCCATCAGCGCGATTCGAATAACGGTACTAACATGTCCTACATGTCCTTTATATTCCTCCGGATTCTTCTTGTAATCCTTCGGTTTTGCTGCATAACCCTGATCCACGGCGATTTCACGAATCTTGTTGAACCAGTTTTCCTGATCGTCGTTGTGATCGTAACTGTCCAGATATGCCTGCAGAATATTCTTTCGATCGGCGGCCGCTTCTTCCGGATACTCATCTTCAATCTCAAAAGATTCGTCGAAGAAATATCCAATAAACGTCATAATCTGACGAGCGTAAATCAAATCCTTCCGCGGCTTCCGGTCTTCTCTGCCCAGATCCAGAATCTGTGTCAGAAGATCCATATCACGGAACACGTATTCATATTCCGGCGCAAATTCCTGCGACCAAGAATGCAGCCACTCTGCCAGCTCCGTCGCCGGGATGCGCAGCAAGGTGTCCTTGCTCACATCGTTCAGTTTATTCAAATCGAACAACGCGCCGGAGTTGCTCATCTTTTCCGTGGTAAAAGCAAACTCATCAATATCCGCATCCGGATTAGCCATTCTCCACTCCTCGTAATTGGAGTTCAGGATGGTCAGCAGATATTCCCTTACTGCCGCCGGATGATACCCCTGACTGCGGTAATAATCCAGTGATAATTCCGGATCCTTTCTCTTAGAGAGCTTTCTCTTGTTTCCGTCTTCTCCGATTTTCATCAGCTGGGCGGTATGACAATAGGTTGGGAGCTCGAAGCCCAGCTTGTCAAACAGCTCTACGTGAATCGGCAGGGACGGAAGCCATTCCTCACCCCGGACTACATGGGTGGTTCTCATCAGGTGATCGTCCACCGCATGGGCAAAGTGATAAGTCGGAATGCCGGTGGTCTTGATGATTACGATATCCTGGAAGTTTTCCGGAACGTCCAGCTCACCGCGGATAGCATCCACCACCTTGGTTCTGCGAATGTCATCGCCGGAAGCATTCGGTACGCCGGAGGATTTCAGTCGGATGACGAAGTCATCGCCACGCTCCAGCCGTTCAGCGACTTCCTTTTGGAGCACCTCATCGGTCTCCCAATCTCTGTAGCGGGACCATTCGCCATAGATTCCCGGAGCGATTTTCAGCTCTTCCTGTTTCTCCCGAATCTCGGAAATCTCCTCTTCGGAAAGGAAGCATGGATATGCTTTTCCCTCCGCAATCAATTTCTTTGCGTAGCAGCGATAGATTTCCCCTCTGTGGCTCTGGGTATAATCGCCGTAATCCCCCACATCACCATGCGCGGTAACCCCTTCATCGAACTGAATTCCGAAGAACGCCAAGGAGGAAATGATGGTTTCCACGGCATTCTCTACATATCTCTTGTCGTCCGTATCTTCAATACGAAGGTAGAAAACGCCTTCACTCTGATGGGCCAGCCGTTCATCCACAAATGCACCGTACAGATTTCCCAGGTGGATAAAACCGGTCGGACTCGGTCCCAGACGGGTAACTTTCGCTCCTTCCGGCAGATTTCTCTTCGGATACATTGCTTCATAATCTTCCGGCGTCCGGGTGATGTCCGGATAAATACGATTGCTTAATTCTACTGTGTTCATGTACTACTTCTCCCCAAATTTTTCTATAATCAGCTGTGCGATGTATTCCGCATCCGCCTTCAATTCTTCCGTATCTTCCCCTTCCAGCATTACGCGAATCAGCGGTTCTGTTCCGGATGGACGAATCAGAACTCGGCCAACGCCTTCCAGTTTCTTTTCTACTTCCGCAATCCGTGCCTGTACGTCCGAATCATCCATGGCTTCTTTCTTGTACTCCGGATTGACTTTTGCATTTACCAATGCCTGCGGATAGATGACGATTTCCTCTCCCATCTCGCTGACTTTCTTTCCGGAAGCCTGAATGGCTTTGATGAACTGCAGGGAGGACAGCACGCCGTCACCGGTGGTGGTATAATCCAGGAAAATCATATGTCCCGACTGTTCTCCTCCCAGAACGGATCCGGTCTTCAGCATGGATTCCAGCACGTACCGGTCGCCCACTCCGGTCACGTCAACGGAAATGCCCTGTTTTTCCATGTATTTGTGAACCCCCAGGTTGCTCATTACCGTAGCCGTAATCTTGTTGTCGTACAACTTGCCCTGTGACTTCAGCATTTTTCCGCAGATGCAGAGAACGTGGTCGCCGTTCAACACCTGACCCTTATCATCCACAACAATCAAACGATCGGCGTCACCGTCGTAGGCAAATCCCACATCGGCACCCACTTCTACCACCTTCTTCTGAAGGTTTTCCGGATGGGTGGAACCGCAATGCTCGTTGATATTGATTCCGTCCGGTGTATTGGAAAGCACGGTCACATCCGCACCCAGCGTCTTGTACACCGCCGGTGCAATCTGATAGGACGCGCCGTTTGCGGTGTCCAGTACAATTTTCATTCCATCCAGACGCGTATCGATGGTATTCAGCAGATCCTGCTCATATATGCTAAAAGCATCTTCCACCGGTCTGCAGCGGCCCACGTGCTCGCCCACGTATTCCGGATGCTGAAATTCCTTGGCCAGGATGATGTCTTCGATTTTTTCTTCGATTCGATCGTCCAGCTTGAAGCCCTTTCCGTTGAAAATCTTAATTCCGTTGTACTCAAAGGAATTATGCGATGCAGAGATTACCACTCCGGCATCTGCCTCGTAGTGCCGCACTAGACGTGCCACTGCCGGGGTCGGCAGGACGCCCAGCTTGATCACGTCTCCGCCAACGGACATGATGCCCGCCGCCAATGCGTTTTCCAACAATTCACCGGAAATTCGAGTGTCCCTGCCAATCAGAAACACCGGACGATGATTTCCATTCCCCAGTACATAAGAAGCGGCTCTGCCGATTTCATATGCCAAAGTTGCGGTTAGTTCTTTGTTCGCCACTCCGCGAACGCCATCTGTTCCAAATAATCTACCCATTTAATCAGTCCTTCTTGCTTAGATATATATTAATATTTTCACTTTCTAATTCCACTTTGTGTAATTTCTTTGTGGAATTCACGGTTCCTTTCAAAGAGTGAGGCCCGCTTCGGAGCCCCCTTGCATCTACGCTGACATCGAAATCCTTAGCGGTCAGACTTTCCAACATGCTGCCGGTGTCCGTCACCTCTACCGTAATGGTTTTATCCTCAAAAGTCGGCTTATATTTGCTGTTAAGATTTTTCACCGTAACGCCTTTGGTTGATATTTCGATTTCCTTCGTCCGGTATTCCGTCACGTTTACGGTAATTCCAAGATTCAGGGAACGGTTGGCAACAAACACGCCATCCGGCAACTTATACTTTAACGCGAGTCGTCCGGATTCCGTCATCTTCTCCAAATCTGCCGGTTCCGCGGAAATGGATTCCACCTTTTCAAGGACTTCCTTCTTCCCTTTAATTTCTATTTTTTTCGGAGCACTATAGGTGCGCAGGTACTCGTCGTTCGCCGGATTATTTACCTCGATATTCAGCGGAACACTTTTCATCGAACCCTTGAACACCGCCACCGACGCCTTGGCCGGATTTACTTTGACATGAGTGATTTCGTCCCCGCTGCGATCCACCGGAATGACGGAAACACTATAGGTGTGTGTCTTTCCCGTGAGCTTCTGCTCTTCCACCGGAATACGCACATATTCCACGTCCTTTACCTTGCTCTTGGCACCGGTTACCGAGAAATAGTCGCTGCTCTGTTCCTCTACAATCGGTTCTGTGCCGGAAGTGCTTTCCGTTCGGTACTCCACTCGCCCCGGCACCGACCGGGTATCCATAGCCTCCGTGTTGACCGTAACCGTTTCGTCGCTCTTGGATACGATGCTGACCTTAGG
Source organism: Mogibacterium sp. (assembly GCA_016775335.1). Taxonomy (GTDB): domain Bacteria; phylum Bacillota; class Clostridia; order Peptostreptococcales; family Anaerovoracaceae; genus Mogibacterium_A. Next base: position 122,616 of record JAEUGJ010000035.1, on the reverse strand, counting down.
CGGAGTCTGAACGTGAAGCGAAAGGGTATTTTCTCCTTTGCCGGCATCGGACAAATCCGCCCGCACCTTAATATCGCTGTCATCCATCTTGTTCAATTCACTTCGATGACCTTCCACTTCAATCTCGACGGACTTCTTGTCGGCGGACTTCAATGCAATTCCCTTCGCCTCCAAATCCTTCTCATTAGAATAGGTAATGGAAACGTTTCGGAAGGTTCGCGTCGTGGTGGGATCCACATTGTACATTACATAGAGCCATCCACAGAAAGCGATAATCAATGAAAGGATGATGTTAATTTTCCGATTATTCTCCATCCCGCGTTTCCTCCTTCCGACGATGCTTCAGCGTCCGAGTCATCCGCTCCCGGAAAGTCTCCTCCTGCGGCATACATACCCCCAGGAGTATTTTCTCTACCGATTTCAAATCCATGAATCGACGGAAGTTTCCGTTTTCCGCTACAGAAATCACGCCGGTCTCCTCCGATACAACGATTACCAGCGCATCGGACACCTCTGACACGCCCAGGCCCGCTCGATGCCGCGTGCCCAGGTTTCGGCCGATATTCTTTTTTTCCGTAAGAGGGAGAACGCAGCTGGCTGCATGAATCCGATCTCCGCGAATGATTACGGCACCGTCATGCAGCGGCGATCCTTCGTAAAACAAATTTCCCAGAAGGCGCACAGAAATCCGAGCATCCACAATGGTCCCGGTTTCAATAATATCATTCAGCATGGTTTCCCGTTCAAAAACAATCAGTGCTCCGGTTCGGGTAGCCGAAAAATCATCCACTGCTGCCACTATTTCCTTTACTACTTCAATAGCATTTTCCTTGTCCAGACTTCGGAATTGACCGGAAACGATGTTCCGACGTCCCAGTTGCTCCAGTCCTCGACGCAGTTCCGGCTGGAACAGGACGATCAAGGCGAAGAGTCCCATGGTCACGAAATTGCGAAGCAACCAATTCAGCAGATACAGTTTCAGAAAATCGGACAGAAAGAACACGATACCCAAAACCACCAGTCCACGAACCAATTGCTGTGCACGGGTTTCTTGGATAAATCCCAGAATCTTATAGACCAGATATGCCACAATAACGATATCCAGCACATCAATTAACCGAAATCCTACAAATACATTCTGAAAAAATTCTACCATTCTGTCCCTCGAATAATTATATACACAAAAATTCATTTAATTATAACGTGTCATGATATTTTTTTCAAGTTCACCGCGGCAATATTCGTTCATCTGTCACAAATGCAGCACATTTTTTCACATCTTTTTTATTGACTTTTCGGCACCGCATCAAAACATTAAACCTGAAATTTAAATTTACTTTTTCTGCCGTTCGGTTGCGCCAACGCCAGGGGGGACGAAAAAACCTGCATCCGGAGAGCAATGTCAAGCGGTTGCTGCCCGGTGCAGGTTTTTTTCTGCCTTATTCTTCTAATTGATTCTTTCTCTTCCCTTTGCGCAGAATCAGAGCAAGCAAGCCCAGACCGACAATCGTCACCGCAATTCCGGCCTTTAGGCCCGGATAGCAATATCGAAGAGTAATCTCATGCTTTCCCGCCGGCACTTTGATGCCGGTAAAGCCCAGATTCGTCCGGCTGATTTTATCCGCCTTCTCCCCATCCACGTATGCGGTCCATCCTGCATTGTCGATGATGGAGAAGTACATAATCCGCTCCGAATCGTTATTCACCGTTCCTCGAACGGTTTTGTCATCAAAGGAAACATCCTTTAAGCTGTTTTCGTCCAGTACAGATGCGTCCTGATCGTAGCTTTCCATCGGGATTCCGTACACTTTGATGGCATCATATTTATAGAATCCCGCCTTATCGAAATGAATGCGGATATCCCCGCTAAAGGAGTCGTAATATCCCAGGTTGATATTGTAATCGCTGATATCGTTGAGGCCGGTGTTTCCGTACTTGTAACACTCTCCGGTTTTGCTCCGGTCTCCCTTCGTGGCTGTAATGATGAAACTGGTGCCTCCGGTGTAATCGTTCCGGTACAGATACTCCTTCAGCCGATTGTATCCCTGATCCGCTACCGTCTCATCCTTCAAATGAATATGCTGATCCCAGGTAATCGGTTCTCGGTCCAGCCCCTGGAAGGAAACCACAATCTGCATGTTCTTCCAGGTCTTCGGAACGTGAATGTTGAAGTAATTGTCCTCTTCACTGTCGTCCCCCTTCTGAACCGTCATTTCCCCCTTCTTTACGCCCTTCAGCTTCACGTTATACGGGGACGTGACAGAGCATTCCAGCGACTGCACATCCGTATGCAGTTCCGAAATTTTCGCGTGCTTCAGTCCGGCAACCTTTGTCGCCTCTTTGTCCGGCACCACCGCCGCCTGAAGCATCACCTGCTCTCGCTCAAGAGGTGCGAATTTCTTCAGCTCCGATTCCGTAATATACTGCGAGTAACCGGTCCCGATTCCCATGCAGTGCTTGTTTCGGTACACCTCCACCCCATCGATGGTTTTCTGATACTCATATCCGTACGGCACGTATCCCGGCTTCTCCGCCTCTTTATAGTTCTTGTCCCGAAGGAAATACTTTACGCCCAGCAAATAGTCCATTCCCGGACGGTTGTCGTTGGAAAGGCTGACAATCCGCCGGTTATACCCTGCGTTATTCCCCAGCATTTTGTTGAAATACAGCCAGTCGCTGCTGATGGAGGAGAAATACTCATAGATAGATCTTCCGCCAAATACGATGTTGACGTTAGATTTCTCAAAACCGTCATCCAACTGGTCCGTGCGATAAAAAGAAGTATCTTCCGCCTGAATGTCCGGCACCACCCGCTGAACGTATTGGTCATACAATTCCGGCATTGCGCCTTTATCGATATACGTCTTAATCCGCTGGGATCCGCCATCACCGGCTCCCGTCATCATAATCCAGGAATTGAGTCCCACATTTGCCACCAGTATTGCGGTAATTACGGCAGTCATCCCTCGGTACACCTTTGCTTTGCGCTGCCCCGGCTTCGGAACCCGAAGTTCCCGAACGGCCAACGCCACAATCACTGGGAACATCATGCACAGGGAAAGCAAGGATTCCCAGGCGATATTGTGCTTCAGCATCTTCAAGTAGAAAATGCAAAGCAGCACCACCCAGACGCAAAGGAAGAACCACCAGCCCAGCAGCACCATCATTCGCTTTCGGCTGCCCAGCACTTCATGATCCAGGCACTCCATGGCTGCCCACACCAGGAAAAAGGTCAGGACGAAATACCATCTGCCCACGGAATAGCTGAATCCGTTCAGAATTTTGCCCGTCACCGGGAACAATCCGATAATCAGGCAGAAAATCGCAAAGATTCCGGCAGTGCTCTTCTTCTTTCGTACGGTCCAAATAATCATCGGCATCAGTGCCGTCACCAGCAATCCGGCAAAAACCGCACTGTACGCCTCATGCACCTCATTCAGTGAAACCAGCGCCGTCGGCATGGCGAAATATGTTTTTAGGGAATAGAACACGCCCTGGTTCGCATCGTAATCGGAATTGATTACCGCCGATGTGGTGGTGTAAATGATGGATTCCACGAAAATTGCGGAAATCATCAGTCCAATCAGCCCATCTCCGATAAAACCACCAAAGCGCCCCGCAAAGGACTTCCACGCCGGCTTCTCCGGCGGCAGGGTGGTACGAAGGACTCCGTTCTTTCCGTAGAAGTGGAAATATCTCACGATAAAGTACAGGATTACGAAAATTCCGGCGATGTATGCCCACAGGACGGTGGAAGCCAGAAACAGCACTTCCGCCACGATGAACACCAGCGGTGATTTTCCCTTTAGAATCCGTTCCGCACCCATAATGAGAATCGGGAACAGCATCATGGAGTTGTTGAAGGTTCCCTGAGTCAAAGTGGCGATAATCGCCCATCCGGAGAAGGCGTAGGCAAATGCGCCCAGAACGTTCTGTTCGGTGGTCAGCTTTACTTCCCGACCGAAAATCAGGAATGCCACGCCAGCCAGATACTGCCGAAGAATCGTGACGAAATCGTAGGCCAGATCTAAATATTTCTGAGGAAATGCCAGCAGCAGGTATGTCAGCGGATTGGTCAGCTTTCCTTTGAAGGTATCAAAGAAGCCGGCTCCCAGTCCCACGTCCCAGGACCATCCTTCGCCGCCTTGCGCCAGAACACGCTTCAATTTGGTGTAGGAGGGATAATGCTGCATCAATCCGTCGACGTTTCCGCTTCCCTTCAGGAGGGTTTTCTGATACACGAAGAATGCCGCAAAGACCAGAAGTGCGGTTACGACAAACAGACCGGTGTACACCAGCCACTGTTTCTTCCAGTTCCACTCTCTGCTCAGTTCCGGTTCTGCATAATGCCGGGACGTCCCTCTCATTTCACTCTCCTTACTTCACCGAAAATCTACCGATTTCCGTACATCTTCTCGTAATATTCCATATAGTCGCCGGAAATGATATTCTTCCACCAGCTTTCGTTGTTCAAATACCAGTCGATGGTCTGACGAATTCCGTCGTCGAACTTCGTCTCCGGCAGCCAGCCCAGTTCACCGTGAATCTTGGACGGATCGATGGCATAACGAAGATCGTGACCCTTTCGGTCGCCCACAAAGGTAATCAGGCTTTCCGGTTTGCCCAGCTGCTTCAGAATTGTTTTTACCACATCCAGATTGGAGCGCTCGTTGTGTCCACCGATGTTGTAGACCTCGCCCACCTTTCCGTTCTCCAGAATCATGTCGATGGCCCGGCAGTGATCTTCCACGTAGAGCCAGTCCCGCACGTTCTCACCGGTACCGTATACCGGCAGCGGCTTGTCGGCCAGCGCATTGGCAATCATCAGCGGAATCAGCTTCTCCGGGAACTGGTACGGTCCGTAATTATTGGAACATCTGGAAATCGTTACCGGAAGTCCGTAGGTTCTGTGATACGCCATGGCCAGCAAATCCGCCGATGCTTTGGAAGCGGAATACGGGCTGGACGCCTGCAGCGGCAGGTCTTCCGTGAAGAACAGATCCGGCCGGTCCAGCGGCAGATCTCCGTAGACTTCATCGGTTCCCACCTGGTGGAAACGCCGGATGCCGAACTCCCGGCACGCATCCATCAGCACCTGAGTGCCCAGAATGTTGGTGCGCAGGAAAACGCCCGGATCCTCAATGGAACGGTCCACGTGGGATTCCGCCGCGAAATTCACCACCACGTCCGGATGATGCTCTTCAAAGACCTTGCGAACCCCGTCTCGATCTGTGATATCGCAGCGCACAAAAGTAAAATAATCCTCCTCCATTACCGGTGCCAGGGTCTCCAGGTTTCCGGCATAGGTCAGGGAATCCAGCGCGATAATATCGTACTCCGGATGGGCCTTTCTCATATGAAAAACAAAATTACTTCCGATAAATCCGGCCGCACCGGTTACTAGAATTTTCATCGTTCAATCTCCTTTTCTTCTTCAATCCCGATTAGAGCAGGGAAAGGATGTACTGTCCATACTGGGTCATCTTCAAGGACTCGCCCACCTCGCGAAGCTGTGCGTCGTCGATGAAACCCTTTCTCCAGGCAATCTCCTCCAGGCAAGCGATGTAGAATCCCTGTCTGGCCTGAATGGTGGATACGTATTCCGATGCGTTCAGCATGCCCTCCGGCGTACCGGTATCCAGCCATGCCATACCTCTGCCCATCAGCTCCACCTTCAGCGTGCCTCTCCGCAGGTATTCGTTGTTCACCGCGGTAATTTCAATCTCTCCCCGCGCCGACGGCTTCACGCTCTTGGCGATTTCGATGACATCGTTATCATAGAAATACAGTCCCGGCACCGCGAAATTGGACTTCGGCTGCTTCGGTTTCTCCTCGATGGAAACCACGTTCTTTTCCGAATCGAATTCCACCACGCCGAAGGCCGTCGGATCCTTTACCGGATATCCGAACACCGTCGCCCCCGTCTCATGGGAAATGGCTCTCTTGAGGATTCCGCTCAGATCCTGACCGTAGAAGATGTTGTCGCCCAGAACCAGACATACGTTATCGTCGCCGATAAATTCTTCGCCCAGAATAAATGCGTCCGCCAATCCTCTCGGCTGATCCTGGACCTTGTATTCGAAATGGACGCCCAGGCTGCTTCCGTCGCCCAGCAGCTCTTCATAACCGTCGATGGCCTCCGGCGAAGAAATAATCAAGATGTCCCGGATGCCCGCCAGAAGCAGCACCGAAATCGGATAGTACACCAGCGGCTTATCGTAAATCGGCAGCAGCTGCTTCGATACCGCCTTTGTCATCGGATAGAGTCTCGTTCCCTTTCCCCCGGCTAAAACAATTCCCTTCATACAATTCTCCTACTTTCTTTTCTGATTCTAATGAACAGAATCACTCCTAATATAATGGTTAATATCGTCATAATTGTGGTGTACAGCACCGTCGCGCCCAGCATGCCGTAGTTTCGCACAAATACTCCCGACAGGGTAAAAGCAGCCAGCGCCGCGGCTCCGTAGCTGTAGATCAGCGTCCGGTGCATCCGCACAATGGTGATGACCGTATTGAAGAATACGGAGTAAGCCAGCATTCCGCCGCCCAGCATCACGATGATCAGTTCCTTCCGGTGTCCGGCCAGGTTCATTCCGAAGATCCAGCTCAGCACCGGTATTCCGATGGTAGCTGCCACCGCCAGTCCCAGCACCGTGAGTCCCAGCACCAGAACCATCTGCTTCCGGATGGCTTTCTTGAACCGCTCGATTTCCCCTTTCGCCCAAATCTCCGCATAGGAGGTGAGAATCGGGTTGAAGATGAAATGCACCACCAGCTGTACCACAAAGGCCGGCATAAAGATGATGTTATACATGGCCTGGATTTCTTCCGTGAGATAGGCATCGATGGCATACTTCGGTGCGTTGCTCAGATACATGTTCAGGAACAGGCTGAGAAACAGCGGAAATCCTTCCACCATCATCATCCACATCCGCCGCATGTTGAATTCCGGCCGAAGGGCACAGAAATCCGTCGCCACATTCATGGAAGTGAAACCGGCCACCACGACGGAGACAATCACGCACATCAGAATCGCGCTCACCAGATTCCGAGTCACCAAATACGTTGCGGAGAAGGATACCATCTCCATCAGATAGCGGAAGGAGGATGACTTCGTCGCTACATCCAGTCTTCCCATCTGCTGCATCCGTCCGTGAACCACATCCGTAAAGGCCTGAACGCACTTCAGCGCATTCACCAGAAGAATGACAATGAACTTCTGGGAATCGTACCCCAGACATACGGTGCCATACAGGCAATATCCCAGCGCCGCCAGCATCATCACCACGCAGGTGATAATCCGAATTCCGTAGTACTCCGCGAAGGAATATTTTTCCCGAATGTCCGAGGACTGGAACTTTCGGAATCCGTACTGTCCCACGTACAGCATCAGGGCCGCCACCGCATAGGCAATGCTGAACACCCCCGCATCGTAGACACCCTGGCTCCGGGTCAGCACCAATGTCATTACCGGAGATTCCCCGGCGCTGAGCATGGCGTTAATCATATTCCACAGGTAGCTGCTCCGCTCGATATTGTCGGTTTTTTCCAGACGATTTCGAATTCTTTTCAGCATATATCACCTATTTGTGGTAAAAACCGTGAACCGCGTCGATGATCTTCTGCTGATCGCTTTCCGACAGATTGTAGTACATCGGCAGTCTCAGCAGGCGTTCACTTTCTTTTGTGGTATATCGATCCTCTCCGTGGAACCGTCCGAACCGCAGGCCCGCCGGTGCGGAATGAAGCGGCACGTAATGGAATACTGCTGCGATGTCCCGCTCCTTCAGGTAGGAAATCAGGGCTTTCCGCTCTTCCATATCCTTTGTCTTGATGTAGAACATGTGGGCGTTGTGGGCGCATTCTTCCGGAATGTACGGAAGTTCGATGACACCCTCCTGCGCCAAATCCTGCAGGCCTTCGTTGTAGCGCGCCCAGCTCTGAAGGCGGTTCTCGTTAATCTCATTCGCCATCTCCAGCTGCGCCATCAAGTACGCCGCGTTGATATCGCTTGGCAGGAAGGAAGACCCGATGTTCACCCAGGTGTATTTGTCCACCTGACCCCGGAAGAACCGGCTCCGATCCGTTCCCTTCTCCCGGATGATTTCCGCATCCTCAATCTGTTCCGGCCGGTTGATCAGGATGGCGCCGCCTTCGCCCATGCTGTAGTTCTTTGTCTCGTGGAAGCTGAAGCAGCCGTAATCGCCGATGCTGCCCAGCGCCCGGCCCTTGTAGAACGCATTCACGCCCTGCGCCGCATCCTCCACAACCACCAGGTTGTGTCTCTTTGCAATATCCATGATGGTGTCCATCTCGCAGCCCACGCCGGCATAGTGCACCGGGACGATGGCTCTGGTTTTGTCCGTGATGGCATCCTCAATCAGCTTCTCATCGATGTTCATGGTATCCGGACGGATGTCCACGAAAACCAGCTTTGCCCCGCGCAGCACAAACGCGTTCGCGGTGGATACAAAGGTGTAGGACGGAAGAATCACTTCGTCCCCCGGCTGAATGTCGCTGAGCAGCGCCGCCATCTCCAAAGCCTGCGTGCCGGAGGTGGTCAGAAGGGCCTTCGCCGTTCCGGTATGTTCCTCAATCCAGGCATTGCAGCGCTTGGTGAATTCCCCATCTCCACAGATCTTATGGCTGTCGATGGCCTCTTTCATGTATTCGGTTTCTTTTCCCACATAAGGTGGAACATTGAATCGTATCATAATTACTCCCTTTCATATTCTAGATCCCATAAAAAAATACGAACTTCTATCAGACTGTCCCGTACAGGCCCGGAAGGCTATTGTTTCCCCAGGTCTTCGAAATTCACGGACGAGTCCGAATCTTTAGTATAAATTTCTCTCACCACGAACTGCGGATTGTTGCCCATTCCCAGGAACATTCGTCCGATGTATTCCCCAATCAGTCCCAAAGAAAACAGAATCAATCCGGAGAAGAAGAAGATGGCTGCCATCAGGGATGCCCAGCCCATCATCATGGCCGGATTCATGATTTTCCGCACAATCACTACGATGGCGCCAATCAGTCCCAGCATGGAAAAGACCATTCCCAGGCAGGTGGCCATGCGAAGAGGAACGACAGAGTATCCCACGATGTTGGACCAAAGCTTGATCAATTTCTTAAAAGTATATCCGGACTGTCCGTAGGCTCGATCGAAGTGCTCCACCGGAATGCAGGAGATGTTGCGGGTGGTGCGGAGCACCAGTCCCTGCAGATGGGTGTACGGCTCTTTGTACTGGATGATGTAATCCCGAACGAATTTTCTCATCACAAAGAAGCTGGATGTCTTCATCCCCTTCGGTTTCCCGATCAGGATTCGAACGGATTCGAAGTGAACCCAGCTTCCGAAATTCCGGAAACGACTGTGCTTCTTTTCCGGATAGTATCCATAGACCACATCATAGCCTTTTTCAATTTCCTCAAAGAGTTTCGGCAATTGGGACGGTCTGGTCTGCAGGTCGTCGTCCATGGAGATGATGTAATCCCCTTTGGCGTAATTCATTCCCGCAATCGACGCATTGTGCTGGCCGGAATTCTTCGCCAGCTCGATGGCCTTTACGCAAGAATATTCATTGGCCAATGCCTTCAGCTCCTGAAGGGTTGCCCCTTCGTCCGGTGAATGATCGTCCACCAGAATGAATTCGTAGGGCTTCCGATCGATTCGCTCCATTTCCTGTATGGTGCTCTCCACCACTTCTCGGATGGTGTGAGACGAGCAATAACAGGGAATGACAAATGAATAAGACATACATGTTCCTCTTTTCGTTGTTAATACTTACATATTCTAATATTTTTATGCGGCAGAATCAAGTGATTACACCCGAAAGGAGGAATCCGGCGCGTTCGCATCGGATTCCTCCTCGTATCAGCAATTCAATATTTTCCGCACCGTACATGCGACTGTTCTAGTTCTTCGGAATCTTATCATAATTAATCCGAATCAGCACGGTGATATTCTTGTTGGCATACTTCTTCGTTCTCGGTCCCAGGTTCTTGCTGCTCACATCCGAACCGCCGGCGGTGTACCACAGCATGTTTCCGTTGGAATCCTTCCCGGCATAGACACAGGTGTGTGTCTTCCACCCGACGATATCCCCCGGCTCCAGTCCGGCACTTCCCGGATGACCCAAGTTGTACTTCACGGTGAAATACTCCGAGTTCTTGATGTAGGAAGCACCCTTTCCGTGAAGGGTATCGGAAATGTAGAACGTAGTGCCGTGAGGCAGCAGGCCCATTCTCTGAAGGCCCCATGAAATATAAGCCGCACAGTTCACGTGATGATTTCCGTTTACTGCGGATTCATACGAAGATGCCGGATGATACCAGCTGTAGGTAATTCCGTGGGCGAAAATCTGACCTTCCAAAGTCTCCAGAGTATCCAGCCACTTCTCGGTTCCCTGGGTCTTGGTCCGTTCCGCCTTTCCGGATTTGATAACCGCCTTGCTCTCATCCTCCACGGTCAGCTTTGCTTGCATAGCCGCCACATTCAAGGACGTGGAGAGCTCCGCTGCCGCATCATAATCCTCCGTCTTGCGATCCGCATTGACCGGCTTAATCAGTGCCCCGACCAATACCAAATCCAACACCAGTATGATACCAATGAAGCCTATTAACTTATGTTTCGTTTTCAGAATTCGCTTCATGAATCCTCCCCGGTATTCGTTATCTTCTGTGTTAAAATATATCGCTTAAGTATACCACATCCGAAACAATTTGTGTATCGGAGAATCGTGTTGAATTCTTGTTTTTTTGTTTTTTGACCGCTGCCTATTTGGTCTTCATCTTCTTCATTATTATTTTCTATACAATTTTCTGGCGAAATTGTACAGCCCGTTCTGCCACACGGAGGTCTCGTGTCCGCCCGCCGTGTCGTAGAAATCGTGGGAAATGTTCTGCGCCTTCATGTATCGGTCCAGTTCATAGGAAACATTTCCGCAGACCTTGTCGGAACGCCCCACCATCAGCATCAGCACATCAAAAGGATGATGCTTGTCTCCCGGCAGATTTAAATCTCGCAGGGGTGCTTTGAGTCCGGTTCCGTTCGCCGCTTCCACGGAAACGGAGGGAGAAAAGCTGCCTACCGAACCGAACTGCTTCGGATATTTGTACGCCAACGCCAGCGCATTTCGTCCCCCCAGAGAATTGCCGGCCACCGCCGCATTCTTCCGACCTTTTTTTACCGAAAAATGACGTTCGATGTAGGGCTTCAGATATTTCACCACCTCTTCCGGCGTGGCGTCAAAAGGCTCCAGGCTTTCCGCAAAGGACAGCCCCTCCACGCTTTCCGCCTCATTTACGTTGCTGTTGGGGCACACCACAATCATTTCCGGAACGTCCTCGAAGTAATGCAGGTTCTGCAGGATGATATTCGCTTTTTTGTTCGCCCAGGTCCGGTGGCTTCCGCCCCAGCCATGGAGCAGGTACAGCACCGGATAGGTTTTCGCCGCATCGTAGTCCGCCGGGAGGAAGACCATCGCATGTCGGCGGGTGTGGGTGATCCCGGAATCGTACTGAATCAGCTTCGGCTTCGGATACGAATAGCCGGGCTGTTTGCGGATAAAATAAGGATCCGGTGTTTTCTCCACGATTCCGTCCCGGTTCGCTTTTTCGTGAAGCGCCTCCACTTCCGCTGCCACCGCCTTCTTCGTCTCTTCCCGCTGAATCCTCTTCGTCACAATGCCGGACTTCAGGAGGACCGCAATCCCGGTTATCAAAAGAATCAGCAGGAGCACGGTCCGGCGTCTGCGCTTTTTCGTTGTTTTTCTCACAGTGGTTTTTCTCACAGTTCTTCTCCCATACAATTTCTATCCGGAATCATTTCATTTCCGGGAAACAAACTCCATATAAAAAACATATACCCAACACCCCGGAGGTAGCAAAAGTTTCGCTTATATTATATACTATTACATACGTGAAATTTTTCAATAGAGTTTCGTTCACACGAAAAAAAAGTATAAGGAGAAAAAATATGACTCAGAACAACCTGCCACAGGCAGGCACAACCCCTGCTCAGCGACCGGTCTTGGAAAGAATTAAAAAGCTGTCCAACGCGCAGCTGAAATACATCGCATTTATTTCCATGTTCATCGACCATTTCAACAAGAGCATGATCTACCCGAATCTGGACGGCGGAAAGCTGCTGTACCTCAGCAACTTCTTTGACATCCTGGGACGCATTGCCTTCCCGCTGTTTGCTTTTATGCTGGTGGAAGGATTCTACCGCACCCACAGCCGCTGGCATTACCTGGGGAACCTCCTGCTGTTCGGCGTCATTTCCGAGGTTCCGTTCGACCTCTTCACCACAAAGGAACTTATGAACTGGCGCTGGAACAACGTGATGTTCACCCTGGCCTTCATGCTGGTGACCATCTGGATTGTGGATGTCATCCGAGAAAAAATCGGCGACGAGAAGAAGTGGCTATGGTTCCTCATTTCCATTCCGGTGGTCGCCCTCATGTGCCTCCTGGCCATGTTCTGCAGCCTGGACTACGATTACAACGGCATCCTGATGGCCTACTTCTTCTACCTGTTCCGGAACCATCCGTTCCCGCGAATCCTCTTCGGATACCTCTCCGTGGTAAAAGAACCGTGGGCGCTGCTGGGTCTCGGCCTCACCCTGACCTACAACGGCGAGCGGGGAAAGCAGTCCAAATTGCTGAACTACCTGTTCTATCCGGTGCATCTGCTCATTCTGGGGCTGCTTCGGTTCTACTTCAACATCTAGATTCTCACCGATTTCCGGTAAAAAAAGTCTCTCCCCTGCTGATCATGCGGGGGAGAGTTTTTTGATGTCACAGTTTCCGAGAAGTCTTTAGTCGACGGCTTCCACGCCTTCGTCAAATTTCTTGAACACGATGCTTCCGATAAATCCGGCGATACTGCCGCCGACGGCCGCGATGGCCAATGCCATTACCACCTTGCCCGGTGCATTAAAGGCAAATGGGGCCAGCATTCCCGGAATCGGGGAGGCGGTGCCCGGTGCGTTGTTCACAATGCCCAGCATCGCGGCGCCCACTCCGGCAATTCCGCCGCCGAAGAAGTTGGAACCGTAGATCGGAATCGGATGGGTGGTGACGATATCCGCCTGAGTCAGCGGCTCCAGCATGACCGCAATCACGTTTCCGTTATTTCCGAAGTGAAGTCTTTTGAAAATCGTTCCGTTGGTGAAGGATCCGCCGAAGCAAGCCACGGCGGCAATTCCCATCGGAAGTCCGGTCAGTCCCAGCATAGCGGTAAGAGCCATGGAACTCAGTGGAGAGGTACAGATCATCTTGATAATTCCGCCCAGGAGGAATCCCATGATGATCGGGGATGTGAGGGTCGCCTCCGTAATTGTTTTTCCGATAATCGAAAGCACCATCGTCACACCCGGATTCACGAATGCCGCAATGGCTCTTGCCACCGAAGCAACAGCCAGAGCGCCCACAATGACGTCCAGCCCTTCCGGAAGTTTTTTCTCGATGGCCGGTCCGATCAGGCCCACTATATATCCGGCAATGAAGCCCGGAAGAATTCCATATCCTCCCACCGCAACTCCGGCACACATGGACAGCACCGGACTGGCTCCCATGCCCATTGGCACCAGAGCCGCTGCCGCTACGCCGCCCATTCCGCCGGCAATGGAGCCCACATCTTTAAAGAACGAAATACCGAATAAGTCTCCGGCAATATAACTCATAATCGCTTCCACCAAGAAAGTTGCCACGGCCGCATTTGCCATGCCGGACATCGCGGCCTGCCCCTTGGGCATCTTCAAACTAAACAGGGAAAAAGCCGCTAATGTAATCAAAAGCAGTGCAATTCCGGAAATAATCGTAACCATTCATATCCTCCAAAACCTTACCAATGCTACTTCATAACGCTACTTCATGGAAATACCATCCAAATCCTCGGCCAAAGCCCGCGCTCTTTCCGTCAGCTCCGACGGTGCTTTGCTTGCCGACAGCTTACGGTACAGCCCCCTTGCCATTTCGGCCGCATCCGCCAAGCCTTCATCCACATCGCCGACTTCCGCATTCACCTTGCAGACCTTTCCGTCCAGAACTTCCACTCCGCTTCGCGGCATCCGGGTAATTCGAATTCCGTAACGAATGATGATTCGATAGATCACCAAAACAATTGCGGTTCTCACCAAGGCAATCAGCAGCAATGCGCAAATCGTGGAGGCATTCCCCATCTCGCTGCCGATTCGAATGTACAGCTCCGCCAGGTTGGCTGCAAAATCCGGAACAAACAGGACGATGAACAGGGTCCAGCTCCGCTCTTCCGAATATACGTAGTTGTACAGAAGGTAAATCACCACGCCGAACACGATGTAGAATACAAATTCCGGCATTCCGGTTTTCCAGATTTCCGCCGACGTGAGCACCTTTCCCGCGCCGGCGATGGAACGGGTCACCATTACGCCGGTGGCGGACAGGAACATCACCGGCATCGCGGCGAACTCATCTAAGAGCAGCATCAGCAGTGCAAACACGATAACACCCGCTGATGCAACAAAGTTCCGGGTGAACAAATGCACATTAATCTGCGCCGTCAGCACTACCAGAACCGAATAGAACAAGGTATAGATAAATTGATTTTTCTTGTTGGATGGATCCCCATTCATGATACTCCGTTTCCTCCTTCGAAAATTGTTAGCAGAAACAATTAATTTTCATCACTTTTTATATTCTAGCACAATTGCATTGAAAAGTATACATGAAAATCCATCGAATTTCGTTATATCTCATATTCGGAATCCTTTTCCCCATAAAAAAACACCGGCAACTCGGAAGCTGCCGGCTTGTCGATTTTGTTTTCGTTTTATCATAGTCCTACACTAAAAAGTGAAGAACCAAATTATTTCGTCAGAACTTTCTTGTGGTATCCGCGTTTTCCGCAATGGGGGCAGGTCATTTTTCGGCTCAGTCCCATATGGGGAGCCATAAACACCGTTTTCATGGATGGCACGTATTTCCATCCGCAGTTCGGGCATTGATAGTATCCGGCATCGTGCTCAATCCGAAGGCAGGATACCATCCCCGTCGCAAAGATGATGCTTCCCGTCAGAATCATTCCCACTCGCCACTTTACGTCATCTACCGCAAAGGATGCCGAGAAAATCAACAGCATAAAGGAAACGGTGCTCGTGTATCCGATGACCTTTTCCAACGAAAGCAGCTTCTTGTTGCTCAGCATTTCCTGTTTTGTCAGCTCCAACAGGTTCTGCTCCGCGGTGTTTCTGTAATCTTCCATCTCGATGTGCTCTCCGGTCAGCAATTCATTGATACTGATTCCCAGCAATTCACACAGGTCCGGCATTATCGAAAGGTCCGGCATGTTTTTTCCCCGTTCCCACTTTGATACGGCTCGGTCAGTGATTCCAAGCTGTTCGGCCAAGGCAGCCTGGGTGAGGGATTTCTCTTTTCGGCATTCTGCGATAAACTTTCCGATTTTGGTTTGATCCATGAGAGCAACCTCCTTTCCGCCTTCAATCTACCGCAAGCGAATACTCATTCACACATACCGGCGGTTGATATTCGACATTTTTCAGCGATTACTGCTCAAACCAGGCAACAGCGCGAATCGGTGAACCGTCGCAATTCTCCACCTTCAACGGAAAGCAACTGAACCAAAACAAATCCGTTCCGCACAGATTCAGGTTCTTGAGGTTCTCAATATTTACAATATCCTTCTCTTCAAAAAGTCGATGATGGCGAATCAATTTTTCATCCGAGATGGGATCCAACCCGATTACGTCAAATCCTATTCCCTTGTAATTTCCGGACAGGATGTATTCCATTACCTCCTCATCAATGCACGGATACTCCCCAAAGTATTCTGCAGTCCCCCATCGGCAGTCCCACCCCAGATTGAACAGCAGAAAATCCGCCTGCTCGGCTTTCTCTCCGGCTCGGCGAATGCAATCCATGGTAATGGCCTGACCTTCTTTCAGTTCTCTGCAGTCGATGACCAGCGCCTTCCCGATGAACTGATCCACCGGAAATTCATCCAGCGTGGTTCTCCCCGAGAAAATATGTGCCGGCGGATCCATGTGCGTCCCCGTGTGTGTGTACATCTGCAGCAGCGTTTCTTTGAACCCGTCGTTCTCGTACGAGCTGGCCGGAATTAACTTCGGCGGCTCTGTCCCGGGATATACCGGCATATTTTCACGAATCGTATGCGTTAAGTCAATTACTTTCATTATCTGTCCCTCCGCGTTTTTCTTTTTCGGGCATCTTACAGGCACATCTTGAAATATTTACAACATCGTCTTTATCAAGCGGCACAAAAGCATTTCCCAGATTACCCAGACGAACCGCCTTCGCTGCCATCACATCGAAATTGCTGTCATCGATTTCGATTTCCGACAGGCGGCTCTTCAGACCTAAGGTCCGGAAGACATCGAGAATCGGGAGGCACCGGCCCTCACCGACGAGACTTTCGGATTCGGTTCGATATCGTTTCTCTAAAATTACCGACCGTAACAATCCATCACCAATTCACGGAATCGCTCCCCCGCCTATACTGGTATTATAGAATGGGATGTAGTAAAAGGAAATATCATATTTCAAAAATTGAACCCGGACACTCCTGCATAAAGGTAGAAATTCAACAAACGGGAATCTTTTAAATATGCACTCAATAGTTGACATAAAGTTGATTGCAGGATATTGAAGGATATAGTAATCTGTTGATACAGACGACGAAGGAGGTTTATGATGAACACGAATCTAGGGAACAGAATTAAGAATCTTAGAAATGAGCGTCACCTTAGCCAAGAATACGTTGCTGAGCAAATCGGCGTGAGCAGACAATCTGTATCGAAGTGGGAAAGCGGCGTATCAAAACCCAACACCGGTAATCTAATATGTTTGGCAGAACTTTTCGATGTTTCTTTGGATGCGTTTACGCAAGAAACATCAGATAATAGCGGCAACGTGAAGAAACGCAAGGATATTTCTAAAACACTAAAAATCATCGTTTGCACAATATTCGGAATTTGTATTCTGCATTTCATTATTTGGGCAATCCTCTACGGAATGTACTCACTTAACGGCGATGTTTTTGCCGAAAATATATCTGCGTTCCTAACCGTTTTTTCAGTAATCGGTGCTGCATGCTATGCGTTCTTGCCTACGGCAGGGGTATTGATTTCAGCCGGAATAGTAATCGTAGGAGCGATAGACAAATCAAAGAAAAACGTCTTAGCGGGAATCATTCTGATATGTGCAATGCTGTTGCTCCGTCTTCTGCCGCTTGTGTATATGCACATGCAAATAGTGTATTAAACGCACGGTTAAAAGCACTCGTCCGTTGTTCCGGGCATATGCCTTCGGTGCCCCCTCGAAATTCTTCACGCAAGAATTTATAAAAATGGTGTCATATAAACCGGTATACAAAAAATATCCTGATCTTTACTCACATCTTTTGTATAAACCAGATATCTTTTACATATTCTTCTTGAATATTTTTCCGTAAACACATCAAGTGATTTGTGCGTTTTATAGCCCGATGATTTTACCTCTATGGGAATTATTTTATTCTTTCTTGCTAAAATAAAATCAATTTCATAATTGTGTTTAGATTTATTATTCATGATTGTATGATAGAACAATTCATTTCCATTCGATGCCAAACACTGAGCAACAACATTTTCATACAGATAGCCTAGATTCACACTCAATTTATCATTTAACAGTTTCTCGTAAATCTCATTTTCCGTAAAATCTTTATCTTTAAACATTAAGGTTACAAATAAACCTGTGTCGCCTAAAAACATTTTAAATCTCGACAAATCCTTTGTGCTCGCCATACCGGCATCCGGATCATTTGTATTATATGCGACCAATACGGTCTTTGAATCTTTTAGTTCTGCGATCAGTTCTAATATTTTATCCTGTTTCTCACCATTCAACACACTACCGGCCTGATATCTGGCCGAATTTTTATTTAACTGAGCCGGGATTGCATCAAACAGCATTGCTAACCGCCCTGTCGAATCAATTTTGGCAAAATCACTTTCATACAGATTCAAGATATCTCTTTTTATTTCATCTACTTTTCTGAAATTGTTCGTTTCAATATAGGTAGATATCGCCTGCGGCATTCCACCAATCAGCATATACAGACGAAATTGTCGCAACTGCCTGCGGTTAATCGCATCTCCTAAGCCCTGATTCATATCAAAACACTTTCTTAATAATGAAAATGTTACATCGTCTCCAATCGCCCACAAAAATTCTTCATAATCCATCGGATACATACTGATTTTTCTTTCCTCACTGGGGATTAGGATATCTTTCACGTTTTTCTTAATGGAAATAAGTGATCCTGTTTCAATATAATCATATCGATGGTCGGCAACCAGGGATTTGATTGCTTGTCGTGCTGTCGGGCAAAGTTGAATTTCATCGAATATAATTAGTGATTTTCTTTCCTTTAAATCTACCCTATATTGTAGCTGCAACTGCAGAAATAAGAAATTCAAATCGGATACATCATCAAAAAGTTCTTTAGTTTCCCTTGATGCATTTGAAAAATCTATCAATATATAGCTCTCATATTCGTTTTTTGCGAATTCTTCAACTACTGTTGATTTACCGATTCGTCTTGCTCCCTCAATCAAGAGCGCTGTTCTTCCGTTTGACTCCTTTTTCCATTCTTGCATTTTTGTGTATATTTTACGTTTAAACATGCCTACCTTCTCCTTTCCGCATTTTTATTATTGTTATTTTAGCATGTTTCCGCATTTTTTTATATAGCATTTTGTATGGTTTCCGCATTTTTTAACATAGAGTAGTTGTCACATAATATCCAAAATTGAGCAATATATCGAAATGTTTAGCAGTTCACCACTCAGAACCTGCACTCGTCCGTCGTTCCGGTCAATTCCGCCCACCTTGCGGACAGGAATCGCGCATAAAGAACCGGTTCCAACCCATAGCTCCCGATTGAGCAGGTATTGTTTACTTCCACCAGAATGGTTTCACCATCTTTGGTCACGCCAAAATCCAGTGCATATGCCTTCGGTGCCCCCTCAAAATCCTTCACGCAGGATTCCACGACATCCGCATCGCACGCAACATCCCACCGGCCGCCGTATCTTCGCACGTCGATAATCTCTCCATACAGAACGAACACCCGGAATTCAGCGATAATTTCTTTTACCTCGCTGCAGTATACCGGATAGTCCTCATAGTAACTTCCGCATCCGATCAAATCCGCCGGTTCTCGAATAATTCGGCCTTTGAATTTTTTGTTGTGAATCGGTTTCATAAAAACAGGCCACATCTCCGGGTTGGAGTTTACCATATTTGCCGTACTCTTCCATAGGCGACGTTTGAGGTATTTGCGCAAAACCTCCGGATAATCCATATCCTCAATTTCTCTGTTAAAATCTCTTAAACGAGCAGCAACGGTACCGATGTATCCCACCACCACATCGTCCATTTTGCTTTCTGACAATTCCTCAAATGTTTCAAAAAATACTGTTTCAAAACCCATTTCCCGGAATCCAATGTATGCGTTAAAGTGGTCCTGGTCTGTTGGAGTTCCGTTTTTTGCTTGTATGAATACTCTCATTTACTTCTTCGTCCTTCTTTGATACTCTCACATTCTTTTGCTTATCATATTGTTTCCTCTTTGCTTAAACTACGATACAGCTGTCATCATAACTATTACGAATTGTTGAAATAACAGGCTTCCCTTCACTGTCTAATAATGGGGTCAGCCCTCCGGAGTAACCACTGGCATGATATAAATAGTTTACTCCGGTCTCTTTATCTACCCATATTTCTGTAACATTAACGGACCCCTGTGAATAAATTACCTCAAATCGTTGTTCCTTTTTCATTTTTGTTTACCTCCATCTATGGCCTTAAACAATTCATAATAACGGTAATCATCATTTCTTTCTTTTCTAAAGTACAAAAGATGTGCGGCCTTCTCTTCTAATGTCGGATACAGTTCCTGTCCGGCAAAAGATTGGTATATGTTTCCAATACTGCCTTTGAAAGAATCATCTTTCTCTTTGCCGAACAAATCTGATTCTGCTCCAAATCGCATCTGTGCTATAACATCCATGCATTCTTCGTAAGTGAGTTCATATGTTGCAGTATTTCCCTTAGGGCGTTCCATATTCTGGTGATCATATGAATCAAGCAATTCCAATGCTTTGCTGTATTTCTGAATTACATTAAGCACTTGTTTCGAGTCAAGCGCATTCTGAGTTCTTTTCATAATCTGTATTACTTCACCGAGTTGCGCAATACGATTATTATTTACAGCATAACCCTGTATATATATTGTTTAAGAACTGAATTTGCCCATTTTCTGAATTCAACACCTCTCTTAGATTTAACTCGATATCCGACGGAGATGATTACATCGAGGGTGTAAAATGGCACCTTTTGCTTCACACCAACAACACGCATTTTTTGCGTGTTGTTGCCTTTATCGACTTCCTCCTCAGAAAAAACATTATTTACATGTTTTCTAATGGTTTTCTCGTCTCTATCAAATAGTACGGCCATTTGATTTGCACTCAGCCACACCGTTTCACTATCAAAAGGTACTTCAAGTTTGACAGCGTTATCTTCCGTTTCAAATAATACTAATTCGTTTTTGTCTCCCATATTTCTCTTCACCCTCCAAGTGGTGTTCGATATCGTCTTTTCCGGTAACATTATAGTCAGGTGCTTGTACATTCATCCTATACGTCTGTTATTTCTGCTGCATAGAAAGTTCTCTGTTATTTTATATACTGGAATTTATCCGCTCCCAGTATATTCGCCGAATAAGAAATAGTGGTACTGGGGCTCTGCCCCAGACCCCGGGGGTTATTGCTTTGATTTCCAGGAGGCAGTTCCTTACAGACAAGATAAAAGGCAGCACATCACGCACTGCCTCCTGCAAAACTGATATGGCACTCATGTTGCACCCCTGCATTGCACTATCCTCCATATCAGCAAAGTAAACGAAGTATATCATAGGTGGTGTTATCAGACACCCCTAAAAATCAATGTTGGCCTTGACAAGGGGTACACATCACACATCATCAATTACAAAACCCCTAAAAAGTTTATAGAGCCAAACTGATATGGTGCTTTTTCGATATATTCCTTTCTTGCTCGCTCTGGTGATATAAGTATTATTTCACCCGCAAACTTAAATAGCCAACTGTAGAAATTGGGGCTAAGAGCCACTTCTGGATATGCATAGAAAGTCTCGTCAGTTGCAATTTCAGTTTTTACACGTTCACCGAAACGATCAATCACATATTTCATAAGATGATTCTTGCACTCAAGTGTTACTCTTACAGTATCACCATCATACATTTCAAATATCTGACGAGAATATCGATCAAGAGAAAAATTCTTTGGTCGTTTTACTGCTTTTTCCACCAGAAACTGTACATGACAGATACGGTCCGCACGGAAAGACGAGATATTGTCATGTTTCTCCGAGTATCCCACAACATAGTAAAAGTCGTCATTCCAGAATAGAGCCATCAAGGTATACAATACTCATCGCAAGAGGATTATAACATTCAGTTCATGCAGATGTAGAAATTGGAATCTCTACATCTTGCTAATTATCCACATGTTGTAAAACACCATAATAATTCCTCCAATAACAACATATACCCCTACCCATATAATTGAATATTCGAATATCTTGCTTTGATCTTTTATAAAGCAATTAACAATAGCCATTACAGCAAATATCGGGGCAACACACCATCCAAGCATACACATAGCCCCTGTATATTCATCAAGAAAACAGGCAACAATACTACATATAATAGCCGTTGTGGCATAGATAATTGACTTTTTCATAAATGCCTCCTACATAGTAGATATGATCTATAAACATTCAGTGTACCTCTTGACGCGCATAGACCGTTAAGGTTTTTATTCTCTTTTGCACTATCAATTAATACCTTTCTAATTTCGCTTGCAGATAGCTTATGTATGTTCGTATATAAGGTTTTAATAAACTTGAAGTTGTCCTTATGCCAGGTTTACTTGTTAATCACAAAATAAGCAATCACCATTACCAAAGAAATGGTCAATCCTATATAAAACTCGGGGAATGCTAATCGAATGCTATTCTGTAAACTGACTTCACCGGTGACAGTCAATGTATGCCAGGTGAGGAATTTATATATTTCGGAGACCACAATCCCAATCACGCCTAATGCGCCTAAACTTTTACTAACAACTCGTTTCTTGAAGGGAAACCATACTCCTAAAACAAACAAAATGACAGACACTATTCCAATAGGATTGAGTAGATTTATCAAGCCAGTAATTTCCTGTACACCTTTTAATCCGCCATATTGGTTAAATAACATTGGTAATAAACTGATCAGAAACGCTATTGATAGAATTATTTTCTTTTTCATCCATTCACACTCCTTCGCCAAATTCCGATTTCTTTATTCCCTTAACTTTAATGTTTCAGGACTTAGAAGTCAATCGAACTTATGTGAGTAATATATGAAGATTCAAGTGCATTCCGTTTCAACCCCAAATACGACAATAGCGGTTCTGCATTTCAAACAGAACCGCTCGACCATATCACTTATTTCTTCTTGAATAACGCTGCTTTCACAACGCCCTTCGGATCTTTCACTAACAGAATAACCAGCCAGATGATGAGCCCCAGAGCTACAACAGACAGACCCAGGTAAAAATCATTCAGCATATCCACAGGAGCAGGGGTAAAATACTCCGCCCCAAGTTCTGCATACTCGAAAATTGCATCCACCAGCCACATCAGAGATGCACCCCAGTACATCCAGCAAAGAGTCCCAACTTTCATTTCACTTTGGGGCGCACCTTTATACCAGATGACCGTAGCAATTATTGCCGCAAAAACCGTTGTCAGTAATGTCATACTCTACATTCCCTCCTTTGCGAGATTGCAATCCTGAAGTGCTCTCTTTTCCATAAAAAAAGAAACAGCAAGCATGCCACACCACACGGCCGTAACAAGTACTGCCATCATAACGCCTGCACTGCCCATTTCTGCCAGCATATCAGCGGTTTCACCATTTTCAACTGCCGTTAGGAATGGAAAAAAAGGAACCACTTCGCCATGCCACAGATGCTCAAACGCCAGCAGCGCAGAACCACCCCAGAGTAGCTTGTTCAGCCAGCCAAGCTTCGTAGAAAACTTAATTCTCGTTGCTTCCTGAACGGAGCCGTCCGGAAGAGAGAACTTTATCGATTCTTCTTTTTCCTTGGACTTGATTACCTTTGCAGCAACCGTTGTGATAATAGCTTCCGTAGCCGGAACAAGAAAACATGCCATAATTATACCTCCTAATTTTCACAGATGTTTCTACGCCAAACAAAAAAAGAAGGCGTACCGCCCCCCTTCAGAGGAGCCGTATACCTTCTTGTGTATACATTATCGTCATCTGTTATTTGTTATTCGCTTTGAATGTTTTATCATCGGATGCTTCTGCATCATTACTCAACTTCCTGTATGAGTATGTGATAATTTTACCACTGCATAACAAGAAGCGCAAGAATCTGCGGTTAGAATATTATTTTATTTCCTTCAGAACTTCTTCTATTAAGTTTCCGACAGACAGGTGTGAAACACCGACAATGGTATTATCGCAATGATTCACAGGAATCAGCAGCCGTTTTGCTCTGCTTTGACCTACAGCGACTGCCATAGTGGGTGTCACTTCGCCAAACATGGCATCGGCAATAACAATACCAATCGGACCAATGATTACGTCGGCGGTCCGGCATCCAACAACAACTGCATTTTCTCCGGTCGCCGCATGATCGGCGCCGGCTTTCAGCATCGCTGTTGTGGCTGTACTGTTTGTTCCAACTGCCGTAATTTCTATATGTGGCTGTTTGTGCTTAATCGCGGCGACTACTTGTTTTCCGATTCCGCCGCCTTGAGCATCTATTACTAATACTTTCATGCAATATGTCCTCCAGACTGTCGATGGCTTGTTATTTCATTTCCACAATTTAAACATTTCATTATCGTTTAACCTTCTTCCAAATTCGGTCTCAGCTTTTGCCTGGGCAGTCTCTGCTGTAATCTTACCTGTATCCTGAAGAACCGCTCTGCCATCTGCTATCAAAAATAGATCCAGTCGCCGTGCCCAGTCTTCCATGGTTATCTACAGAAAAGTGCATTATGAAGTTTCCGTGAAGTGTTGTGCATTTCCGGCAATTCAACCCTAATCTGCACAACATTTTTGCCGAGGAAGCAGTTCTTTGTCTGGAATTAGAGAAAACACAAACAACTAACGGATTGTCCCATTAGAATTGTCCCGAATTTCCTCGAAAAACCGTACTATTTTTATGCCGAATCGGGTCAGATGCACATCAACTCACTGCATCGCCTTAGAAGCGTTAGCGCAAAAAGCCGGTTCCGACGACAATATGCATAACGTTTCACACCAACTTCACAATCCGTCCCGGTGACTACTCTAATTCTACCGATTTCAGGCAGGGAGATTTTATCTCCCCGCCATCATAAATCTTTTTCGTTTAGAAAAGTTGTCCCGGTTGCGTAAGTTTCTCTTTGTATGGAAAACCCTTATCAAATTCGTCAGCTTTTGCTTCATCTACAAAATATCCTGCAGGTGTTTCATACTCTCCGGTTATGCCATCTAAATAACCCGGAATCAACTCCTTGCAAAGGAAGAACGATGCATCTTCACCCTCCGGAAGTCCATGATAACGAATACCGAATTCGCCGGCATAAGTGAATCCGCTCTTTCCATAGAAGTCAATGTTACCTTCAAAGCATACTGCACCGAATCCCATCTTTGCAGCCTGATTAAGAGAATAGTCCAGCAATACCTTGCCATATCCCTTCCTCTTAAACTCCGGTGTGATGCAGATCGGTCCCATGGTCACGATTGGAATATCGCTCCCGTCATCCGCCTTAATCACCGCTTTCATGAAAATGGTCTGTCCAATCAGCTTTCCATTAAGCTCCATCACATAATCCAGTTCTGCAATGAAGTCCGGATTATTTCGCAACTGATTCAGAACAAAATGCTCCAGACAACCGGGGCGGTACACATTCCAAAATGATTCTCTTACTAGGTTTTCTACTTCATGGTATTCTTCTTTTTTCTCCAAACGTATTGTAATGTCATTTTTATTCATTCTTTATTTCCTCCTGAATGTTGTTAACTTCAACTGCATTCCTGCGGGAGGTTGTGTTTGACTGTATCCGCAACCTCCCGGTTACGCTACAATCTCCATTGTGTTGTACTTGATCAAAAAGCACTCTCCTTAAAATTAATATTTCTATTTAAGCCTCAATGGCAAAAATAACTACGTAAAACGGGCTCCGACATGTCGCTCCCAATCACCCTTCGCCTCCGGCTCGGCTTCTTGGGCGTCCCTTGCGGACTGCGTCTCATCTGCTCAGACTTCGCTTACGCTCGTCTTCGCAGGAGACAGCATGTCGCCGTCCCGAAACCGGCCGCTCTGCCTTCGCTGCCGCTCGGCAGTCGCGGGGTTTCTCTGGCGGACTGCGTCTCATCTGCTCAGACTTCGCTTACACTCGTCTTCGCAGGAGACAGCATGTCTCTACGTGCTTGGTCATCGGGAAGTTGTCGTAGGATTTCATGTATACGGGTTCGTAGCCGTTCATTTTGAAGAGTTCCAGGTTCATGCACATGGTTTTCGGGTTGCATGAGATGTACAGGATTTCCGGGATGTCGTACCGGCACAGCATGTGCACCACTTTGTCGTGCATGCCGGCTCTCGGCGGATCTACTACGATCATGTCCGGTTTTTCCGTCAGCTCGTCCAGCTTTTTCCGCACATCGCCGCACAGGAATTCACAGTTGGTAATCCCGTTCAGCTCCGCATTGTGCCGAGCGGCTTCCACGGAATCCTCCACGATTTCCACGCCGTATACTTTTTTCGCCTTCAGAGCCATCAGCTGCGTGATTGTGCCGGTGCCGCAGTACAGATCGTATACTGTTTTTTCATGAATGTCCGGCAGCAGGTTCAGCGCGTCGGAATACAGCCGCTCCACCGCGTTGATGTTGGTCTGGAAGAAGGCGAAAGCTTTCACCTGGAATTTCAAGCCCAAAATTTCTTCATAGTAGAAATCCCGGCCGTAAAGGATTTTCGTACCCTCATCGATTACCGCATCCGCCAGGCTGTCGTTGAACGTGCGAATGATGCCCACCAGCGTGTTATCCAGCTCCAGCCCCTGAAGCAGCTCCACGTATCCGGCTTCGTCAAAGCCTTCCTCGCTGCTGGTGATGATGTTCACCAACACCTCATTGGAGCGAACGCCATGGCGCACCACCAGATTCCGCAGCAAGCCCGTATGAGTTTTTTTATGGTAAAAAGAATATTCTCTCTCCCTGCAGAAGTTCAAGGTGGCCGACAGAATCCGATTGAAATCTTCCGGTACCAGCTGACATTCATCGCAGGTAACGATGGACATGAAACGTCCCTTCTGATGCATGCCCAGCTCCAGAGGTCCGCCGATTTCCACATCTCCGAAGGTATATTCCATCTTGTTTCGGTAGCGGTACGGGGTCTCCGCCGGAACCATTCCCTGATACACGGAGGCATCCACGTGGAATCGGTCGAAAAGGTCCAGCACCTGCTGATTTTTCAGTCGATGCTGCTCTTCATAGGGAACGCCCTGGTGCAGGCAGCCGCCGCAAAGGCCGTTCAGCTTACATTCTTTAAAATTCTCCATATTTGTCATAGAACTCCTTCTTGTATTCGACGAAACGGTCTTCCTCTATGGATTTTCGAATATTCTTCATCATGTTCACCAGGAAGTGAATGTTGTGCTCCGAGAGCAGCATGGAGCTGAGAATCTCGTTGGATTTGAAAAGATGTCTCAGGTACGCTCTGGAATAATTTCGGCATACGTAGCAGTCGCATTCCGGATCCAGTGTGCTGAAATCTCTCTGATGCACGGCGTTTTTGATGTTCACATTTCCGTGGGAGGTCATGGCTACGCCGTGTCTCGCCAGACGGGTCGGCAGTACACAGTCGAACATATCCACGCCGCGCTCGACGCCTTCGAATAAGTAATCCACGGTGCCAACCCCCATGAGGTAGCGCGGTTTTTCTTTTGGCAGATAATCCACACAATCGTTCAGCACATCCAGCATGATGTCCTTCGGCTCTCCGACGGACAGTCCGCCGATGGCATAGCCCGGCAGGTCCAGATCCACAATCTGCTCCGCGCTGATTCTCCGAAGATCCTTGAACATTCCGCCCTGCATGATTCCAAAGAGGGACTGCTGCTCCGTGTTTTGGTGGTGGTCCTTGCATCGCTTGAGCCAGCGGGTGGTCCGCTCCAGGGAACGCGCCACGTACGGCTTCTCCGCCTCGTACTCCACGCATTCGTCGAAAGCCATGATGATATCCGCCCCCAGCGCATTCTGGATATCGATGGACGTCTCCGGTCTCATCATGTGCTTGGATCCGTCAATGTAGGATTTGAAGGTAACTCCTTCCTCTGTGATTTTACGGAATTTGCCCAGGGAAAAAACCTGAAAACCGCCGCTATCCGTGAGAATCGGGCGATTCCAGTTCATGAACTTATGAAGTCCGCCGGCCTCTCGAACGATATCCTCGCCGGGTCTCAAATAGAGATGATAAGTGTTTCCCAGAATGATTTCGGCGCCGGTGGCCTCCACATCTTCCGGTTTCATGGCTTTCACCGTAGCCTGAGTGCCCACCGGCATAAATACCGGGGTTTCGATGGTGCCGTGGGGAGTGGTAATTCGGCCGCGGCGGGCGCGGGTTCTGGTATCCTGATGAATTAATTCATATGTTACTGCGTTGCTCATAGTACCTCTTTGTTTCTTGATTAATATTGCAATCTCTCGGGGATTATTCAATCAGCATCGCATCTCCGTAGCTGAAGAAGCGATATTTTTCCCGAACCGCTTCTTCGTACGCTTCCAGAATGTGTTCCCGATCGTATAATGCGGAAATCAGCATCAGAAGTGTGGACTTCGGAAGATGAAAATTGGTGATCAATGCTTTTACAATCTTAAATTCATATCCCGGATAGATGAAAATTCCGGTGCTGTTGTGGCCGGCCTGAATCCGGAAGCCCTCCGGCGTCTCCACCGCCGCACTCTCTAAAGTTCGGGTGGACGTGGTGCCCACGGAGATGATCCGCTGGCCCGCATCGATGGCATCGTTGATGATCTTCGCATTCTCCTCCGTCACCGAATATTCCTCGAAATGCATGTGGTGTTCCTCGATGTTCTCGCATTTTACCGGACGGAAGGTGCCGATGCCCACGTGCAGAGTGACATAGGCGATTTTCACGCCCTTCTCTTCGATCTCCTTCAGTAGCTCTTTGGTAAAATGAAGTCCGGCTGTCGGTGCGGCTACCGATCCGTCAATACGGCTGTATACCGTCTGATAGGTTTCTTTGTCCGAGTCCTCCGCCGGTCGTTCGATGTAGGGCGGAAGCGGCATGCTTCCCAGCTCTTCCAGCCGCTCCATGAAAATGCCTTCATACTCAAAACGAACTTTCCGGGTTCCCTGATCCGGATCCTGGAACCCCAGAATATGTGCCTGGAACAGGTGCTCGGAATCGAACACCACCGTGTCTCCTTCCTTCAGTCTCTTTCCCGGGCGAACCATGGTTTCCCACACATCCCCTTCCAGCCGCTTAATCAGCAGGAATTCAATGTGGGCTCCCGTCACCGCCTTTCGTCCGAACAGTCTGGCGGGAATTACCCTGGAATCGTTCAGAACCATGCAGTCTCCCGGTTTCAGATAGTCCAAAATATCGTGAAAATGACGGTGCTCAATGCTGTTCTTCTCCCGGTTCAGAACCATCAGCCGGCAGGAATCTCTTTGTTGTGCCGGGGTCTGAGCAATCAGCTCCTCCGGCAGGTGATAATCAAAATCTTCTAATTTCATGTGTTCCCTTCTTTATTTATATAATATGATTTTTTGTTTCATTCGGCTTTCCCGAATCTTGTTTTTACTTTTCCGAATAGAGCGCCATCAGCCCCAGATGCTCGTAGGCCTTCCGGGATGCCATCCGCCCCTTCTGCGTCCGATACATCAGCTCGGACTGAATCAGGTACGGTTCGTTCACATCCTCCAGCGTCACTCGCTCTTCGCCGATTGCGGAAGCGATGGTCTCGATTCCCACTGGGCCGCCGTTGAAGCCCTTGATAATCGTGGTGAGAATCTCTCGATCCAGCTTCTCCAGACCCAGGTCATCGACCCCCAAAGCATCCAGCGCTTTCCGGGTGATATCGATATCCACGTTTCCGTCCTGAATGACCTCCGAAAAATCCCGCACCCGCTTCAGCATGCGGTTGGCGATTCGCGGCGTCCCTCGGGAACGTTTCGCCAGCTCCGTCAAGGACTCTTCATCGATGTGCACGTTCATCACCCGCGCCGACCGGCGAAGGATTTCCTTCAGTTCCTCCACGGTATAGAAATCGAATTTGCAAATGATTCCGAACCGATCCCGCAGCGGTGCCGAAAGGCTTCCCGCCCGCGTAGTGGCGCCGATCAGGGTAAAATGAGACAGGTCAATCCGAAGGGACCGAGCCGATGGGCCTTTTCCGATGACGATATCCAGCGCATAGTCTTCCATGGCGGAATACAGCACCTCTTCCACCGATCGATTCAGCCGGTGAATCTCGTCGATGAAAAGCACATCGTTTTCATTCAAATTGGTCAGAATGGCAGCCAGATCTCCGGCTCTTCCGATGGCCGGGCCGGATGTGATTTTGATATCCACGCCCAGCTCGTTGGAAATGATTCCCGCCAATGTTGTTTTTCCCAGTCCCGGCGGTCCGTAGAAAAGCACGTGATCTAGGGACTCGCCCCGCATCTTTGCCGCCTCGATGTATATGGACAAATTCTCTTTATTTCCCGACTGCCCGCAGTACTCGCTGAGATATTGAGGACGAAGGGTATACTCCCCCTCCAAATCCGAGGGCTGCATCTGTCTTGATGTAATCTGTTCTTCCATAAATATGGTAACTTCCTTTCCTACATCAGGAATTTCAGGGACTTCTTGATGTATTCTTCGATGGTCAGATCATCCTCCGGCACGTGACCGATGGCTTCTTCCGCCTCTGCTTTACTGTATCCCAAAGTGGTCAGAGCCACCACCGCGTTGTTCCGTTCGTCGGAGAACAGTACCGCCGGTTCCGCCGCGATTTCCGCATCCTGAATCGGAACGGCACTCACCTTGTCCGCCAGTTCCAAAATCACCCGTTCCGCCGTTTTCTTTCCAACGCCCTGCGCCTTCGCAATGGATTTGGCATCTTTATGCATGATAAATGCTTTAATCTGGTTCACCGTGCCGATGGACATGATGGCCAGACCGGCTTTCGGTCCCACGCCGTTCACCGTCAGCAGTTGCTCGAAAAGAGTCAGCGCATCCCGGTCGTTAAAACCGAACAGGGACATGCCGTCGTCCTTCACCTGCATATACGTATACAGTTGAACCACATCTCCCTCCCGAGCATTCAGTACCGGCGATGTATCCGCCACGTGAATCCGGAAACCGATTCCGCCCTGTGTCTCCACCACGATGGATCCTTTCTCATAAAAAAGATATTTTCCCGTAATATGTCTAATCATCCTATCACCCTGTTATTTCTGGAATGCGCATGGCAAATAGCCGCCGCCACCGCATCCGCCGTGTCATCCGGCTTCGGTACTTCCTTCAAATTCAGAATTACCTTGACCATGTTCTGCACCTGTTTCTTCTCTGCCCGGCCGTAGCCAACCAGCGCCTGCTTAATCTGCAGCGGCGTGTACTCCGAAACCCGAAGTCCGTTCCGCTCACACGCCAAAAGGGCAACGCCCCTGGCCTCGCCCACTTTAATCGCCGTAGTTGTGTTGCTGTTAAAAAAAAGTTCCTCAATGGACGCCTCTTCCGGCTGATATTTCTGAATCACTTCATTCAGCCCGTCAAACAACTGATTCAGCCGCTGCGGCATCGGTGTATGCGCCTCCGTCTCAATGGATCCGTAATCTACGGTTCGAAAACGATTTCCGTTATAATCCAGGATTCCGTATCCCATGATGGCATACCCCGGATCGATTCCAAGTATTCTCATTCTTCTAAAACTCCTCGGGCTATTTTACCAAAAAACGCTTCCTTTGTCTAATAGCCCGGCCGACGGCCGGACAATGATCCGGCGAATCATCGAAAAGCCGGCTCCGCCGATTCAAAGTGCCGGGCAGCCCCGGGGACGTGGTGCCTCACTGCCCTCCAGCCCTTGTTTCTTCGTCGGCACGCACCACGTCCGCCCCCTCAAAATTCCGACCGGCCCCGGGGGCGTGGTGCTTCATCTCCCGCTAGCCCTTGTTCCTTCGTCGGCACGCACCACGTCCACCGCTCCAAATTGCCGGGCAGCCCCGGGGACGTGGTGCCTCATCACCCGCTAGCCCTTATTCCTTCGTCGGCATGCACCACGTCCGGCTCCCCATTTTCCCGACCGGGTCCGGGGACGTGGTGCCTCATCACCCGCTACCCCTTGTTTCTTCGTCCTCAGGCACCACGTCAGGCGACTCAAACACGTCAGCCGGCACCGCATGCGTCCGGATACTGCAAAATCTCGATTTTTCTCGATAAATGTGTACTGAAGGGGAATTTTTTTATGGCATAATCAGCATAAGGAGGTACACAATATGACTACTGTATTTTTAAAAGTAATTTCCGGCATTCTTCAGCAGCACGAAGAACTGCTTCGGAAATATAAGCAGAAGACACTGAAGCTAAAGGAATACGATGGAATCTTTCTCAACGCTCGCACAACCGGCGGACGAACCTATTTCGCCGGCCACCGGCCCGGCAAGAAGCCGAAATATATCGGAAATGAGAAGCACACTACAGTACAACGAATTCAGAATCTTCGCGCGGCAAAAGTTCTGATTTCGATGCTAGAAAGCAACATCGCTGCGCTCAAGCATTTTCAGGATAATTACATCGATATCACCACGGAAGAAATACGAAAGAGGCTCCCGAAATGTTACGTTCCGGCGAACCTTCGCGAAGCGGAATTGTCATTAGATACAGCTCAGAAATGGTATCAGAAACTCTTGGAAATAAAGGAATCTGTGCCTGTGAAATATCCCGAAAAGTGCACCGTTTCCACCATTGACGGAACGCTGGTGCGCAGCCGGATTGAAGCGATTATCTACGACCACCTGGTTACTGCGGGACTGCTTGTGATTTATGAATTTCCGATTATCATCGAAGGTCGCATCATCTATCCGGATTTTCTGATTCTGCATCCGCTGACCGGAAAGCTGTATATTCTGGAACATCTCGGTTACTGGTATCATGATGCGAAAGGTGCCGGGTACCGCAACAATTTTTGCATCAAAACCGTCGAGCTCGCCTCTCTCGGTTTTGTTTTGGGCAAAAACATCCTCACAACCTTCGAAGACGGCGGCGGTACCATCGATACAGAAAAAATAGATAAAATGATCCAACGAGAATTCTTTACGAGTCCGACTGTCCAGAAAAAAACAACGGGCGTCAATCCCGAGGAATTTCTGAAACAGCAAATGCAGGCACAGGCAGCGGCGCGGATAGCTGGATAGGAACAATTTTTATCGAATTATATAATATTCATGATAATAAATTTTTATCCGTTTTTGTGAATGCCTGTGATATAATCAAACTAATCATAAGATGGGCGCAGACCCATGCGGCATTTCAGGAGGACCCCATGCGTTATTCGAGACAGAACAAGATACTTGAGATTATCGCCAACAATGTAGTAGAGACCCAGGATCAGCTTCAGGATTTGCTGAACCAGGCCGGTTTCAAAGTGACCCAGGCGACAATTTCCAGAGACATCAAGGAACTTCAGCTGGTCAAAGCATTGGCCGGAAACGGAAAGTATAAATATACAGCCGGGAAATACGATGAACAGCCGATTTCCGACCGGTTCATTAAGATTTTCCGCGAAACCATCATTTCCACCGCACATGCCGGAAATCTGATTGTCATCAAAACCCTTTCCGGCTGCGGAAATGCGGCTGCGGAAGCCATCGACTGTCTGGAATTGGACCACGTGGTGGGTTCTATTGCCGGCGATAATACCATGCTGATAATCGTAGACAAAGAAGAGAATGTCGCCGAGATTATCAGCCTGTTCGAAAACATGATTTCCAAGAGGGATAGAAATGATTAATCGAATTATCATCGATAATTTTGCAACCATAGAACACCTTTCCTTCGATTTGACGGAAGGACTGAACATTATCACCGGTGAAACCGGTGCCGGCAAATCCGTACTGGTGGAAGCCATCAGTACTGCTTTGGGTGGCCGGGCGGACATTTCCATGGTTCGAACCGGAACTGCCAAGGCCCGCATTCAGATTGCCGGAACTTTAGAGGGGGAAGACGTCATCATCGTCCGAGAATTGATGGCTTCCGGAAAGAGTATCTCCAAACTCAACGGAGAAATGGTGACCCTGGCTCAGCTTCGGAAATTCTGCAGCACCTTTGTGGATATCCACGGCCAATACGACAACCAGGTGATTCTGGACCCACAGAACCATCTGGAGATTACGGACCGCTACCGCCACAAGGAACTTTCCGGCGAGCTGGACACACTGCACGACCTCTACCGGCAGTATTCGGAACGGAAGAAATCCTACGACTCCCTTCGCTCCGAAGAAGCGGAAGCGCTGCGGCAGCAGGACTTCTACCGGTTTGAATCGGACTACATCCGAAACCTGAACCTTTACGACGGCGAGGATGAGGAGCTCAAGGAACAGTTGGAGCTCATGAAGAACAGTGAAAAAATATATTCCGCGGTGAACGGAGCGTACGACAACCTTTATGAAAAGGACGACTCCGTGCTTTCCGGTCTTCGAAAAGCCATCGACGGACTGCAGACCATCGCCTCCCTCAGCGGAGATTTTGAGAGCTTCGCCCAGACTCTGGATGAGAACTACTACAGCATCGTGGACATCTCCGATGCCCTTCGGGACATGCGGTCTTCCCTGAACTACTCTGATGCGGACATCGACCAGGCCTCGGAACGCCTCAGCATCATCGAAGACGCCAAGCGAAAATACCGCATGAGCATACCGGAAATCATCGCATACGGCGAAGAGCTGGCGGGAAAACTAAATATCATCGACAATTTCGATGCCGAAATCGAACAGCGGCGGAAGGATATGGATGAAGCCTACGCCCGGCTGGAAAAACAAGCCGACCGGGTCAGCGACCTCCGAAAGAAAAACGGAGAACAACTCACCCGGGCGTTGACGCGAGAACTGAAGGATTTGGCTTTCGCCAATTCCGAATTTGCCATCCACACCACGCGCCTTCCGGAAATCGGACCAAACGGCTACGATGCCATGGAGTACATGATTTCCACCAACCCGGGAGAGCCTCTGCGGCCTCTTTCCCGCATCGCTTCCGGCGGTGAAATTTCCCGAATCATGTTGGCTTTCAAGCACATCATCGGCGACAACGATTCGGTGGAAACCATGATTTTCGACGAAATCGACACGGGTATCAGCGGAAAAACCGCCCTGGTAGTGGGCAAAAAAATGCGGGAGATTTCGGAACATCACCAGATTCTCTGCATCACCCACCTGCCTCAGATTGCGGCTTACGGAAATTCCAACTTCCAGATTCAGAAGAGCCTGTCGGAGAATTCCACCCACACGGATATCCTCCGGTTGGATGAGGACGGCAAAATCCACATGCTGGCGGGCATGATCAGCGGAGATCCGGACAGCACCAGCGCACTGGATGCCGCGCGGGAACTGAACGCCTCTGCCGCGGTAAAATAAGAATCGGCTTTTATCAAATTACCGGGGAATCGAATTTTACAGCATTCAAAAACCTGTGGGCTGCAACACACGCAACCCACAGGTTTAGTTCTATACGTTTCTTCTAGCTATCCGCATCAGTTTCTTCATTGTTTTTATCATTATCTGTATTGTGTTTTTGTTTTCTAAATTGACTTAAGTACAGATCAATTCCCGGTATTTTCCGAAGAAAGCGGTACAATAGGTAAAACATGCCTGCGTAAATGAAGATGTTTATTACCAGAATCGCAAGTTGCATTAATGTATTCATATTCTTCACCTCGTTGTTTTAGAACAGTTTTACGTGCCATCTCTATCCCTGTTCTTACATTATAAAGGCTTTACGCTCTTATGTATATTAAATTATATTTTTTACATCCCAGGTTTTTTAAATTTAATTTAACTTTTTTTCTCCCCTCTACACATGCAGAATAAACGCTTCCAGGGCGGCCCGGTCGCTTAGATTTCCCCGCTTGATGTCCCGGTCCGCGTTGTACAGCTGGATCAGCAGATTGCGAATTCTGTTTTTGCGGAATTTCTTCGCGGCGCCGTAGGCCTTCTTGAACCGGAACTCGTTGACGCCGGTTTCCTTTGCCATCCGCTTCAGGTCCACCCCCTTCTCAATGGCCAGGTGGGCATCGTACATCATTTCGAACTGGCTGATGAGAAGGCCGATGATCTGGAACGAGGCTTTGGGGTCCTCGTACAGGATGTTCTCCGTCAGGGTGATGGCGGCCTTCCGATTGCCGCTCATAAGTGCATCGATGAGGTGAAACACGAATTTGTCCGCATCTCCCGCCATCAAATCCTCGATTTCCGCATTGGTAATCGCTTCTCCCTCCGTGGAATAGAGGATTTTGTGGAGGTCGTTTTCCAAGTCGTCCAGGCGATAGACGCTCTCTTCGTTAAGATAACCGGACAGGTCAATCAGGTAGTTCAGCTGATTCCGGGTCATCTGCTTTCCCGCCGCCTTAATCCGCTTCCCGATAAAACCTTCCAGCTCCGCCCGGTTCAGGGTATTCATCTCGTATCCGGAGGATTTCTGCAGGAGCTTCTTTCCGTAAGCCGTCAGACCGCAGTTTCGAGGGCTGGAATCCTTGTAGTACTGCGCATCCACCGTCATGATGATCATGGACGCGTACTCGCTGTGATCCGCCCCGGCTGCGTATTCCAGCAGCCGGGCGCCGGGTCCTTCCCGGAATTCTTCCATCTCTTCCTTCCCCTTCTTCTGGAAGAGCCACGGATAATTCCGAACAATCAGTACCCGGTGGCCGGGGAACATGGACGGGGTCCGGGCCATGCCGATTACCTCATCGATATCCGTCTGGGCACCGTCGAATTCACGGACGTTCTGCACCTGGAACTCCTTCCCGCCGTATTTTTTCTTCAGCTGGTTCACCGCCCAGTGCACCAGGAAGTTTTCCTTTCCCGTGAGCATCACCACATTTTTGAACATGCCGCTCCGCAAATCTTTTCGAAAATCCTTATATGACATCTAATTTATCATCCTATCTATTAAAATCTTGTTCCGGCGCACCCGCAGCCCGATGGCTCCGTGCCGGTCATTTCGATACACCGGAATATTCCGCCGCTTCAGCTTCTCCAGCGTCTCCCCGTGAGGATGCCCGTACCGGTTCTTTTTCCCCACCTGAATCACCGCCGCCTTCGGGCGCACCGCATCCAGAAACGCCTCGCTGCTGCTGCTGTGACTTCCGTGATGGGCCACCTTCAGCACATCGCACCGAAGTTCCTCCGTACCCGCGTAGTATTTTACCATATCCGCCTCGCCTTCCTCAAGGAGATCGCCCGTCACCAGAATGCGGATGCCCCGGTAATCGATTCGATAGACCCCGTTCAGGAGATTTTCGTCGCTGCTCTCCGCCTCTGTCATCCCGCCCGGCAGCTCTTCGGATTCCGGCCACAGGACTTTCACGGACATTTCATCGGAGATTCGAATCACCTCCCCCCGCCGCAGCAGCCGCGCCCCCTTGGGCGTCTCCGGAAGTCCCCGGTACACTCCCGGCAGCGCAAATGCTTTTACCGGCAAAACCTCCGATAACTCCTGCACCCCGCGAAAATGGTCCATATGAAGGTGCGTGCAAATAGACAGATCCAGCGTCCGCGCCCCGTTTTTCAGCAAATAGGGCTGCAGCGTTCCCGTGCCCACGTTCCGCTTGGAATCGCCGCCCCCGTCGATGAGCACGTTCTTGCCGCCGCTCCGCAGATGAATGGCATCCCCCTGCCCCACGTCGATAAAAACAACCTCGGCCCCGACCAGAGGATTCCGAAATCCCAAAACCAGCAGCAGGGCGGGAATCGCCAGAATCAAAAAGAGACACCGAAGATTCCTTCCATCCCGCCGGAGAACCATCACCCGAAACAATTCGGAACTCAGGAACAGGAGTATCAGATTGAACAGGATGAGCTCCGCCGTCCCCGCGGAGGTGAAGCTCCCGCTAAGACTTCCGTTCATGTGGAGCATCCGGTTCAGCCCCACCAGAAGTTCGGTGAGCCGGCTTATGCTTTCTGCCGGAATACCGCCGGATGAAAGAAGGCCGCTGAACAGAAACAGGATGACCCCACAGGGAACCAGCACCGATGCCAGAAAAATAATGGGCAGGTTGATTACTATCGTCAGCGGATTGAACCGATTGAAGGCGTATATTTGAAAGGGAATCATCATGATCTGGAGCGACATCAGAGAGGCAAGCCCCTCGCCCAGAAAATGGCTCAGCGGCCGGGTGAGAAAGGCCATTCCCAGAATTGCCAGGTAGGACATGATGAAACCGGTCTGAAACAGCTGATACGGCTGCACCATCAGCACCCCAAGGGCCGCAGCGGCGGTGCCCGTGGTGAGGTCGAAGGCGCGATTGAGATACATCCCGCTCATGGAGAGGATGGCAATCAGCACCGCCCGCAGGGTAGACGGGCTCCACTCCGTGAGCTCGCCGTAGAGAATCAGCACCAGAAAAATTCCCATCGTAATCTTCCAATACTTTCGCTTCCGAGCCAGGGCGTTTAAGAGCGCAATCAAGAAACCCACGTGAAGCCCGCTGACCGCCAGGATGTGGGCGGTTCCGTTTTCCGTGAATTCCCGGTAGGTCTCCTCATCCAGTTCGCCTCGGTCGCCGAAGAGAATTCCCTTCAGAAACCCCCGCACCGCCGGCCGATGGCGAAACTTGTCCAGAAAATCGTTTCGCCGCTGCTGCAGCTTCCGGTGGAAAACATCCGCCGGATGGCGGGAGATGCGGTGCGCTCGGATTCCTTGCGCGTTTACGGTGTACACAATCCCTTTTCCCTTTAGGTGCAGACGGTAGTTAAAGCATCCCGGATTTCGGGCCTCTTCCGAAAGAGTCAGTTCCCCGGACACCCGAACAACGGTTCCGATGGACAAAGGGGTTCGGTTCTCCGAATAGTCTCGGCACAGGATCCGGCGGCGCCCGGAAGGAATGTCGGCGGTGCCCTCGTAGGCGATGTATTTCGCCTGTTCCCGGACGTGGAGAATTTTCATTTCTTTGAAGGCGGTTTGGTCCCGCTTCAGCAAGGTCTCGTCGGTGTAACAGCGGTTGTAGTTCAGTGCGAAATTGAAAAATCCCACCATCAGAAAAAGAAGCATGACGCGAAGCTGTTTTCGCGTCATGCCATACTCTTTACCCATCTGTTCCGAAATTGCGGCGAAGCTCCCGGCAATCCCGGCAAGAAGGAGGATGCCTTCCACCGGCCGGTGCCGCTCCAGACATATGTACCCTGCGGTAATTCCTGCAATCAGCATTCCCGTGTATATCATCAATTTTCTGCGATCCATGGGAACATTATACTGCAGGAATTTTTCCCCTTCAGTACACGTTTACTTTCATCGGGAATCTTTTAAACCCGCTTTTGAATCAATCGACTCGCCTTACTCTTCATCGGCTCCGCTGTTGTCGAAGTCGTGAATGTTGTACAGGTTGATATGCAGCTCGCCCTTTTTCAGGCTGTAGGTGATGCCGTCGCCGTTTGCATGCTGGTAGCAGGTCCGGCCGTCACTCATTTTCTGCTTTTTCAAACCGGCCTTCTTTACCGCGGCCAAGTATTTTTTTACCTGATCCTTGCTCACCTTCTTGTAGTAGATGTGAACATCCGGATCCTCACCCCAATGTTCGGTATCGTAACGGAGTTTGCCGAATTTTGCGCCAAAGTCCGGAACCTTCGTTCCTTGATACTTGGACGGAACCGTTACCTTACAGCGCATCTTCACACCGTTTCTTACAGCGGTGACAGTGCACTTG
This sequence comes from Mogibacterium sp., assembly GCA_016775335.1. Lineage (GTDB taxonomy): Bacteria > Bacillota > Clostridia > Peptostreptococcales > Anaerovoracaceae > Mogibacterium_A. The sequence continues at coordinate 83,534 of JAEUGJ010000035.1, read as the reverse complement.
CCGGCTTTTCGAGCCGTAATCTTGCCCTTGGAATTCACCGTTGCCACCTTCTTGTTGGAGGTGGTCCACTTAATCTTTCCGGAGCCGCCGATAACTCTCTGCTGATAATACGCCGTATTATGAATGGTCTCTTTCTTGCTTCTGAGCTTCGGATTCCGTACGTATACGGTGCACACATACTTCTTACCCTTGTGAACCGCGGTTACTTTGCACTTTCCGGCTTTCTTTCCTTTAATCTTTCCCTTGGAAGATACCGTTGCAATCTTCTTGGAAGAAGTCTTCCACGTAACCTTGGATGTCGCACCCAGCAGCTTGTTGGTCTGGGAACTCTGCTTCCACAGCGTCACCTTTGTGTACTTAAGGTGCGGAACAACCGTTACCTTACAGGTAATTACCTTTCCGTTTGGGAAGGTTGCGGAAATGGTGCACTTACCGGCCTTCAGGGCAGTCACTTTGCCATCCTGGTCCACCGTTGCCACCTTCTTATTGGTGGTTTCCCAATACACGTCGATGAAGGATCCTGCCGGATTTTCATTGATTACCGACAGTTGCATTTTCGCGCCGGCCTTCATCTTCGCCGACGTCTTGCTCATGTCTCCGGACTCGGCGTATACATCCTCCTCAGCATCCGACTCTTCCATTTCGGTTTGCGGAGCCCCGTTCGGGGGTTCGCTTCCATTTCCGGTATCACCGAATGCCACCATCGGAAGCATCGAGAAAAATACCGCTCCTGCCACAAGAATGGCAAAAAATTTCTTCTTCATGACAAACCTCCTTTCTGTTCATCATCGGGCTTGCTCTCCGACCTTGAATCCGTCGGCCGCCCTATTGCGCAGTGCTTCGTACTGTCATTTTAAACTATTCGGTTATTTTCCACAGCACTCAAAAGAGTACATTTGACAAATCCGAAGATTCCGTTTAGACTTTTAAAATCACTATTGTATCGTTTGAGTTTACGTTATAGAATTCCATTATAGATAAAAAACAGAAAGGGTGGTCTTTCATGAGTACGAATTCAAGCAGTACCCATCTCATGACGGAAGGAAATATTCTCAAGGAAATTCTGCTGTTTTCCGTCCCATTGATTCTGGGAAACCTGCTGCAGCAATTTTACAATACCTTTGACTCCATCATCGTGGGAAAATTCGTCGGCGCCAATGCACTGGCAGCCGTGGGATCCAGCGGTTCCATGATTTTCCTGATCATCTCCTTCGCCCAGGGTGCGGCCGTGGGTGCCGGAGTCATCGTCTCCCAATACCTGGGGGGACAGAATCGAAACGGAGTGCAGAAAACGGTTCATACCTCTATCGCCATCGCTCTTTTTCTGGGCGTTGTCATGAGCGTCCTGGGGGTGCTGGTCAGCCGGCCGCTGCTCCTGTGGATGGACACGCCGAAAGAAGTCTTGCCGGAATCCATCGTCTACCTGAAGATTTATTTTGCGGGAACGATTTTCACCGTGCTGTATAACATGGTTTCCGGCATACTGAACGCCGTGGGAAACTCCAAGCGTTCGCTGATTTATCTGGCAGTTGCTTCTGTCACCAACATCGTTCTGGACATCGTCCTGGTAGCCCTCCTGCGGATGGGCATCGCCGGCGCGGCCATCGCCACGGTATTCAGCCAGTTCATGTCCTGCGTGTTCTCCATGCGCTTCCTGCTGAAGACGAATGAGTCCTATCAGGTTTCCCTGAAGAAAATCCGTTTTCACAAAATGGTATGCATCCGGATTATCAAGGTGGGCCTTCCGGCGGGAATTCAGAACACGGTCATCGCCATCTCCAACGTGTTGGTACAGGCCAGCGTCAACGGCTTCGGGGCAACGTCGATGGCCGGCTTCGGAGCTTACCTGAAGGTAGACGGATTCAACATTCTTCCGGTGATGAGCATCAGCATGGCGGTTACCACCTTCACCGGTCAGAATTTCGGTGCCGGAAAGCTGGATCGGGTGAAGAAGGGGATGAACAAGACTCTGTGGATTGGCATCATCTACACCGTCGTCACCGGAGCCCTGATTCTTCTCTTCGCCGACCCGATTATGCGCCTCTTCACCGACGATCCGGGGGTTGTGGCCTACGGGAAGCAAGCCATGCACTACTTCTGTCCGTTCTACTGGCTGCTGAGCATCCTTCACGGACTGGCAGGAACCATCCGAGGAACGGGAAAAAGCATTCCGCCGATGGCGGTACTGCTGATTTCCCTCTGCCTCTTCCGAATTTTCTGGATCCAGCTGATTTTGCCTCACTACACCACGATTGACGGAATCTTCGTGCTCTATCCGATTTCCTGGGTGGTGGGCGTCGTGCTGATGATTCTCTACACCATATTCGGACACTGGCTCTACCCGACCAGTCACAAGGATAAATTCCACCAAGGATAACTAAGAATAACGACAGTACAACGGACGATTCGATATTCGTCATACGGAAAAATGCGGCCCCAATCGGAGCCGCATTTTCGTATGCTCATTATTCTATTCGTTCACCGCTTCATCTTCTGTCGGAACCACCGTCACATCCGGCATTTCCATCTCCTTCGGATTGATGTCCGAAAGCGCGTATGCAACGTTATACGCATGGTCGCCGCAGCGCTCCAGGTCCGTTACCAGATTGGTGAAGATGACGCCTGCCAACGGATCGCAGGTATTTCCCATCAGACGAACGATATGGTGATCCACCAATTCCTTCTCCTGACGGTCCAGCCGATTCTCCAGCTTCTCAATCCGCTGCAGCGGAATGGTCTCGCCGGATTCGAATACATCCACGGCCAATTCCACGATTTCCACCGCATCTCTGGCCATCATGTACAGTTCGTCCCGGGCATCCGGCGACATCACGCTGTGTTTTGCCAGCATCTGCTCCGCATACTCCACGATGTTCACCGCATGATCCGAGAGACGCTCGAAATCCGTTACGGTAATGGAGAACTCCGACATATGCTTTAAGCCTTCCGAACCGAAGGCGAAATCTCGAAGGTCCGCCATTCCTTCATCAATCAAATCGTTGAGAATATCCACGCTGTCTTCCCGAATCCGAATCCGTTCCGCTTTGGACGTATCGTAGTCGAAGAAGCATTCCACCGATTCGCGCAGATTCTTTGCCGCAATGCGTCCCATTCTGGCAATTTCCAGCTGGGTCTGACGAAGGGCGATACTGGTTGGCATCTTCTTCACATTGATCATGTACTGCAGCGAACGATCCATCATCCGTTCGTTCTCTTCCGGCAGCACCGGAATGATACGTTCTACTATTTTTACCAGATACTTCATGAACGGCAGCTCGATGATTACCGCGATAATGGCGAACATCGTGTGGGTGTTCGCAATCTGTCTTCCGATGTCGTTCGGGGACAGGGATTGAATTGCGGTGAGAATCTGTGGGAAGATCCCGATCAGAATCATCAGCACCACGGCACGAATCAAATTGAACACCAGATTCAGGAGAGCCGAACGCTTTCCGTTCCGGTTCACCGTCAGGGATGCAATCAGGTTCGGCGTTACGGAGCCGATGGCCGCACCGATTACCAGATACACCGCTGTATGATAGCTCAGCAGCCCCTGCACCGCAAAGGCCTGGAAGATAACCGTCGAAGAGGAGGAACTCTGCAGCAGCGCCGTGAAGGCCACACCGAAGAGCACCGCCAGGAACGGATTATCCAGTCCGGAAATTACCCGGATAAAGGATTCGCTCTGGGACAGAGGGGCAATCGCCGTCTTCATGATAGAAATGCCCACGAAGAGCATTCCGAAACCCATGATTACCTCGCCTACATACTTCACCGTGTTGTTCTTGACAAACAGGAATGCCACCACGCCGAGGAACATAATCACCGGTGCGTAAGCCGCCAGGTTGAAGGCCGTAATCTGTGCCGTCACCGTGGTACCGATGTTGGCACCCATGATAACGCCCAATGCCTGGAACAGGGTCATCATGCCCGAGTTAACGAACCCGATTACCATGATGTCCGTCGCCGAAGAACTCTGCACCAGAATGGTCATCACCATTCCCACGAACACCGCGGTTAACTTATTGGACGTCGCTTTCTCCAGAATCGCCTGGAGATTGTCTCCGGCCGCATCCTTCAGGCCCGCCGACATGACAGTCATACCGTAAAGGAACAGCCCCACACCTCCAAGCAGCGAAAACGCATCAAGTAAGGTCATAATACATCTCCTAATCGTAAATTACTTAATTTTACATACGTAGTTATTGTATCATTTTTGGGGCTGTTGCACACTACTTTTATCCCGGTAAAAAGAATTTATTTTACAAACTTTTTATAGTTCTAAGATGTCCGGCGAATCCGACGCTGTGGTAACATTTAAGTTTGCGGTTTCATCGACTTTATTGTCCTGCGGCTTCGCCGACTCGGTCTCGCAGAAAATTCGCGGCATGGTGAGCACGGCCTTGAACAGGTCGCCGTCGATTTCCACATGGAATTCTCCCTTCATCAGTTCCGCCAGATCTCCCGCGATGGAAAGGCCCAATCCGCTTCCCTCCGTGTTTCGCGAATCGTCTCCGCGAACCGATCGTTCCAGCAGATCCGATGCGGTGATGTTCAGCGGTGCCGCGGAGATGTTTTTCACCGTCAGCGTCACCCGGCTGCCTTCCGTCACCAAATCCACGTACACCCGGCTTCCCGCCATGGCGTACTTCTTCACGTTGCCCAGGAGATTTTCCATAATCCGGAACATCAGCTTTCCGTCGGCATACACCATTGTGGATTCTTCGGTCCCGTGGAACACCGGCGTCAAATTGTTTTTATCGAAGTCATCGGAGAATTCCCCCAGCGCTTGCTCCACCAGAGTCTTCATATCCACGTTCATCCACTCCACCGGGATATCTCCGCTGCTAGCTTTGGCCGCATCAAAAAGGCTGTTCACCAGATGGTTCAGCCGCTTGGATTTCGCTTCCAGCACCTCCAGGTATTCCGCCGCCTCTTCGTTGCCCGGTTCCGCCTTCTTCAGCAGGTCCACGTAAGTGATGATGGATGTAAGCGGTGTCCGAATGTCGTGGGACACGTTGGTGATCAGTTCCGTCTTCATTCGCTGGCTGCGCATTTCCGACTCCACCGCTTTTTCCTTCGCTTCGGAAATGGCATTCACCTCCTGCGCCAGCCGTTCAAATTCGCCGTTTCCTTCCAGGTGAATCCGGTAGGAGAAATCCCCCGCTGCCGCCGCATGGATGCCCTTCTTCACCTCATCGTACTTTCGATAGTATTTCGGGAAGAGGAAGATTACCAGTAGAAGCGCGACCACCAGTCCCGGCGGCGTGCAGGAAAGGAAGATCAGCAGAATTAAAGCAATGAGCAGCTTTCGGTAGAAGTTCTCACTGCGCTCCGTCAGCATCACCAGCCTTGGGTACAGTCGTCCCAGGATGGAGCCGGAGAACAGGGTTTTGTTCTTCAGGTTTCGAACCAAAGCGAGAAGGCAGGCCATTCCGACGCCCGCCACCAGAACCGTGGCCAGAATCATCAGCGCCACGATTGCTCCGGCGGAAACCCAGGCGGCATCTCCCAGGAGATCCATATGGTATCCTTCCAGAATCATGCAGGCGTTCAGGGTTTTGGAACCGTCCCCGGCAAAGATTTTCATGGGAACTTCCCAATTGAAGTACGCCGAATACATGCCGATGGAAATCGGTATGAACAACACCCCGCAGAAAATGCCGATGCAGATGTGCAGTTCCGGCAGCCACCGGTCGAACCAATTCCGATGGATGGATCCGTCCGCTTCCCGGCGCCCGCTTCCCGCAACCGCCAATCCAATACTGATGGCCAGCAAAACGGCCGCAAATATGACGATGCCCCACAGCACCATTTCCTTCGACGCAAATTCGCTTTTGCTGAATTTCAGCTTTCCCTGCAAATCCCGAATTCCTGCCATGATTGGGGTCATGGGCGCCGTTACCATCAAGACCGCGGACCACAGGAAGCAGCCCGCCAAACCCGCGTAAAAAATCAATTTTTTCTTATTTTCGTCCATCTGTTCCTCCTAGTACTTTTCAATCTTGTATCCGGTTCCCCAGACCACTTTCAGATAGCGAGGCTCTTTGGGATTAATTTCGATTTTCTCCCGGATGTGCCGAATATGAACCGCCACCGTGTTCTCCGGATTGAAAGCCGGCTCTTCCCACACCGCATCGTAGATCTGGTAGATCGTATAGACCCGGCCGGCGTTCGCCGTGAGCAGTGCCAGGATTCGATACTCCGTCGGCGTCAGCCGCACTTCCGTCCCGTCCACCGTCACTTCCTTGGTATCGTCGTTGAGAATCAGTCCGCCGCTTTGGAAGGTTTTCTCATTCCGTGGCTGATTCATGCTTCCCAAAGTGGTATATCGGCGAAGCTGGGACTTCACCCGGGCAATCAGCTCCATGGGATTGAACGGCTTCGTCACGTAATCATCCGCTCCGGCCCCCAGACCGCCGATTTTGTCGTAATCCTCCGATTTCGCCGAAAGCATGATGATCGGAATGTTCTTTTCCTCCCGAATCCGAACCGTGGCCTGCATCCCGTCCATCCGCGGCATCATGATGTCCATGATGATCAGGTGAACCTCTTCCTTCCGCAGAATATCCAGCGCCTCAATGCCGTCATAGGCCTCCAGCACCCGATATCCCTCATTCTTCAAATAGATGCCGATGGCACGCACGATTTCCTTATCGTCATCACACACCAAAATGTTCATATCCGTTCCTCTCTTTCTTGCATCCATTATATTTACGGCATCTTAAGAAATGCCGATGTATTTTCTTAAGATATTCTTAATTTTCGCTGCTCCATATTTTACCACTTTTCTCTGTATTATTGATACGGATTGAGCTATAATAATAGCCATAAAAAGAGCGAGGGGAACGCCGGACGTTTCCGACTCGCCGTAATCTTGTTTTATCGGAAAGGAGATTCCTATGAATAAATCAATTGATGTGATCGGTGTTCAGATGGATTTTGGGGCTTCCAAGAGAGGCGTTGCCATGGGTCCGGCTGCCATTCGCTATGCCGGACTTCTGGATGACTTGAAAACGATGGGTTTTGACGTTCACGACAAGGGAGACATCCTCCCGCTTCTTCGGGGTAAAACCTCGGAGACCCTGCGGAATTACGAGCAGGTCATCGATGTGAACCGCAAGCTGTACGATAAGGTGACCACTTCCCTGTCCCGGGGACGGTTCCCGCTGGTGCTGGGCGGTGACCACAGCATCGCTGCCGGCAGCATTTCCGCGGTCAGCAAGGCGTATCAGGATAAGGGCGGCATCGGCGTCATCTGGATTGACGCTCACGGAGACTGGAACAACGAGGAGACCACGAATACCGGCAACATGCACGGCATGCCGTTCTCCGCAGTGTGCGGATACGGTCCGGACTGCATGGTGAATTACGGGCAGGATCCGGCATATATTAAAGTAAAGAACTGCGTTCAGATTGCCGGAAGAGATATCGACCCGAAGGAAGCGGAACGGATGAAGAAGGCCGGAATCACTGTATTCCCAATCAACATGATTGACGAACTGGGAATGCCGACGGTCATCCGCAAAGCCATCGACATCGCCTCCGACGAAACCGCCGGCATCCACCTGAGCTTCGATATCGATGCAGTCACCCCGGAAGTAGCACCGGGCACCGGCACGATGGTGCACAGCGGCCTCACCGCCCGGGAATCCTTTATCGCCGTTGAGCTTCTGGCCCAGTCCCACAAGCTGCTGTCCATGGACATGGTGGAAGTGAATCCGATTCTGGATGAGCGGAACAAGACCGGCATCCTGGCCTCCAAGCTGATTCAGTCCGCACTGGGGGATATTGTGTATTAAGAATTGTTAAAGATTACAAGAGCTGTACGAAGGCCGGCGGAGGTCCTTCGTGCAGCTCTTTCAATTTCTATAATTCCGAAAGGAAAGAATTGACGACGAACACCTCCTCATCACCCTTTCGTCGTCAATTCTAATCATCTCCTTGCCCCGGGGGCGTGGTGCCCCGCGACGAAGGATCAAAGCTTTGCGGGGTGTCAAGCACCACGTCCTACCCGCCGATGCACCGGCCGGCCCCTGTGACGTGGTGCCCCGCGACGAAGGATTAAGGCTTTCACGGGGGTAAAGCACCATGTCCAACCCGCCGATGCACCGCCCAGGCACAAAAAATGGTCTTGTGGCAACATCTCTGTTGCCACAAGACCTTCTTCTCAAGAATCTACCTTTCTCAAGGATCTTCCTTTTTCAATCGTTTAATAATTCTCTACGCATTCTGCAGCGCCTGCTCCAGATCGGCGATAATGTCCTTTGCACTCTCGATACCGATGGAGAGACGAATCAGTCCCGGAGATACTCCGGCCTCTGCCAGTTGTTCGTCATTCAGCTGACGGTGGGTGTGGCTGGCCGGGTGGAGAACCATGGTTCGGGTTGCCGCTACATGGGTGGCAATCTGAGCCAGCTTCAGGCTGTCCATGAAACGCACCGCCGCTTCTCTTCCGCCCTTCAGCTCGAAGGAAATGACGCCGCAGGTCTTTCCGTCTCTCATGTACTTCTGCGCCAGTTCATAATACTTGTCGCCCGGCAGTCCCGCATAGCTTACATGAGAAACCTTCTCATGGGCATCCAGATATTCCGCAATTTCCTGGGCATTCTCACAGTGACGTTCCACCCGAAGCGGCAGCGTCTCCAGCCCCATGTTCAGCAGGAAGCAGTTGTTCGGCGACGGAATGGATCCCAGGTCTCTCATCAGCTGGGAAGTGGCTTTGGTGATGTACGCCTTCTTTCCGAACTGTTTTGTGTACACGATGCCATGATAGGATTCATCCGGCTCCGTCAGGCCGTGATACTTGTGGCCGTACTTCTCCCAGTCGAAGTTTCCGCTGTCCACGATTGCACCGCCTACCTGTACCGCATGGCCGTCCATGTATTTGGTGGTGGAATGGGTCACGATATCCGCGCCCCATTCAATCGGTCTGCAGTTCACCGGTGTCGGGAATGTGTTGTCCACAATCAGCGGAACGCCGTGCTCGTGTGCCACCTTGGCAAATTTTTCAATGTCCAGAACAACCAGCGCCGGGTTGGCGATGGTCTCTGCCAGAACCACTTTGGTATTCGGACGGAATGCTGCAGCGATTTCCTCTTCCGATGCATCGGTATCCACAAAGGTGCAGTCGATGCCCAGCTTCTTGAAGGTAACGCCCAGCAGGTTGAAGGTTCCGCCGTAGATGGTGGACGCCGCCACGATGTGGTCGCCCGCCTCGCAGATGTTAAAAACAGCATAGAAGTTGGCCGCCTGTCCCGAAGACGTCAAAAGAGCCGCCACGCCGCCTTCCAAATCGGCAATTTTTGCAGCCACCGCATCGTTGGTCGGGTTCTGCAGCCTAGTGTAAAAATAGCCTTCTGCCTTCAGGTCGAACAGGTCGCCCATCTCCGCCGTGGTGTCGTACTTAAACGTGGTGCTCTGATAAATCGGCAGAGCGCAAGGCTCTCCCTTGGATGGAGTGTATCCGGAGTGGATGCACTTCGTCGCTAAATCGTAATTGCTCATAATTGTATACCTCTCAAAATCTCAGATATTATAATTATACTCTAGGGCGAAAAGCAATTCAATCAAGGCCGCATTTCCGTTTTTTTATCATCAGATATTGATTCAATGTATATCCGAACGCACCTCTTTCAATTAGAACAATATTTACCATTCGGCTAGGAGGATTGTTTCTAACCTTGTTCTATTTTTTTGAAGTTTATCTGGAAATCCCATAGATTTGTTTATTTCACCCCTCTCCCATGGTAAAATAACATGTACTTTTATGTATTTATATGTAAAGGAATTAAGGATTAAAGACTATGAGCGATAGAAAACCAACCGATTATGAACTGATGCAGAAGCTGGCCCGCCAGATGGCGAAGGAACGGCTGGAACGGGAGAAAGCGGCCCGGCGAATGGCGGAAAAAGCCACGCCGCCTCAAGCGTCGGATTCCATCCGAAGCGCATCGGACCAAACCACTGTGATTCAAAAAGACGATTTGCGAAGAGCAAATTCCGGCAGCCGTCCGGCGGCGCCGAACCGCCCGGCCCCGTCCGGGAACAGTCCAAGGCGCGATGTCGAACAATTCGATGATATCGCCGCCTTCGAACAGGAATTTATGAGCGGCGGAAAGAGCAAGCATGACACCGAAACTTCAGCCTCGCCGGAAATCGACGGAAAGAAGAAGTTTTCTTTTAGCCGAAAAAAGAAGGACTCCGGCAGCAAAAAGCCGGCACCGAAACGGCCGAGACCGGACGCGAAGGCGGGCAGCCTTAAGGAGAAGTTTTATAATTTCCGGGATGCCCACCCGAAGTTCGATGCGTTCATCTACGATTTGAACCCGAACCATTGGGTGGATAAGAACGGCAACCCCCTCTCCCGGAGAAAGAAGATTTTCAAGTTCGGCAGACGAACCGTTGCCACACTGGTGTCTCTGGGAATTCTGTACTCTGCGGTGGTCATCATCACGGCGCCGAGTATCGATCCGAAGAACATCTACGATGCGATTTCCACGGACTCCATCGTCTACGACGATAACGGGGATGCGGTGGATTCCGTCAGCAACGGCCAGAAACGTACTGTTATTAAGTACAAGCAGCTGCCGAAGAACATGGTGAACGCCATCGTGGCACTGGAAGACAAAACCTTCTGGGACCACCACGGTTTCAACTGGAAGCGAATGGTGGGAGCGGTTCTCCAGTCTTTTACCGGCGGCGGCGGAATCAGCGGTACCAGTACCTTGACCCAGCAGCTGGCGCGAAACGTCTACCTACCGGATATCATGAGCCAGCGAAGCCTGCGGCGTAAGATCATCGAGATGTGGTACGCAGCGCGGATTGAGCATGCCCTTTCCAAGGAAGAAATCGTGACCGCTTACCTGAACAGCATTTACTACGGCTACGGCAACTACGGTATCGAAGCGGCATCCGAATGTTATTTTTCCAAGGATGTAAAGGACCTCAGCCTGGTTCAATGTGCGGCTCTGGCCACCATGCCTCAGTCCCCGGACACCTACGCGCTGATTAAAGATCCGTCGGGTATCACGGACACTTCGGATATGACGAAGATTACCGTGGGCGGCGAGAAGTACTACGCCAACGATATTGCCAAGTCCAGACGGCAGCTCTGCCTGTCCCTGATGAAGGAACAGGGGTACATCTCCGACAAGCAGTATCGGGAGAACAAGGATAAGAAGCTGACAGACTTTATCGATCCGACGATTACCACGGATAATGATAAAATCAGCACCTACTTCAAGGATTACATGGCCGACGAAATCATTCAGGATCTGAAGAAGGAATACGATATGGATGAGGAGACCGCGCAGAAGCTGGTATACAGCGGCGGTCTGAAGATTTATTCCACCATGGACTCGGAAGCCCAGAAGACGGTGGATGAGGCCTTCAAGAATCCGAGCAATTTCCCGTCGCTGCTGAACTTGCATACGGACAGCAACGGAAACGTGACCACGGACAAGGGTGCGATTTCTCTGTACAAGCACAGCAACCTGGTGAACGGCAAGGGCGATATGACGCTGAAAAGCAGTGAATTCAAGGAGAACTCCGACGGCTCCGTTACCCTCAAGGCCGGAAAACGTCTGAACTTCTACAAGACGACAGTGGACAGCGGCACGGATTACAGCGTGGAGCTGAAACCTTCCTACACCAGCGAAGGCGGCGAATTCTACATCTACGCCACCGGCTATGTGAACATTCCGGCGGCGAACAAAACCATGGATAAGAGCGGCAACGTCACCATCGATGCGGATTACATCAAGAGCAACCCGGATATGATTAAGAAATCCGGAAGCAAGCTGGTGCTGAAGGATGCGCTGATTACCATGGCGGATAAAGTCATTCAGCCGCAGGGTGCCATGGTTATCGCCGAAGTGGGCACCGGAGAGATTAAGGCCATGATCGGCGGCCGCGGCGCTCACGGAAGCGGGCTCTTCAACAGAGCGCTGAATCCGAGACAGCCGGGATCCTCCATCAAGCCGCTGGCGGTATACGGCGCGGCACTGCAGAAGAGTTACGACTACTTGCAGAAGGATGAGAAATATCAGTACACGGATTACAACAACGACACCCAGGGAACGAAATATTACGGCGATTACATGACCGCCGGATCCACCATCGTGGACGAACCGCTGACCTTCGAAGGTCGGACCTGGCCGTCCAACTCCTACGGCGGATACAAGGGCCGGATTTCCATGAGAAGAGCCATGCAGCTCTCCTCCAACGTATGTGCGGTAAAAATATGGCTGCAGGTTGGTTCGGAGTATTCCGCAAATCTGGTGGAAAAGTTCGGCATCACCACCCTGAACCGAGAGGGCGACAACAACGATGAGAACGCAGCGGCTTTGGCGCTGGGCGGCCTCTCCAGCGGTGTAAAGCCGATTGAAATGGCACAGGCTTATGCCGCCATTCCGAACGGCGGAACTCGCCAGTCCTCCATCGCATACCGAAAGGTTCTGGATCGGAACGGAAATCTCCTTCTGACTTCGGAATCCAAGGAGACAAAGGTATTGGATGAAGGCGTTGCCTACATCCTGACGGATATGATGAAATCCGTTGTTTCTCAGGGTACCGGTACCGGTGCGGCGCTGTCCGGCGTTCAGGCCGGCGGTAAGACCGGAACCACATCCAACAACTACGATATCTGGTTCAACGGTTTCACACCGCACTACGCGGCAGCCCTTTGGATCGGTACGGACTACAACATCCAACTATCCTCCGATTCCTCCGGCGCAGCGGCACTGTGGGGACGGATTATGAACAATATCACGGCGGCAAAAGAAGGCTCCTATCCGAGCAAGCCGGCCGATGTGGTTCAGAAAGGCAGCGAATACTACATCAAGGGAACGGAAACCAACTCCGGCTCCTCCTACAACAATTCTTCCGGAACAAGTTCCGGCAAGAAGAACACCAATTCCAAGAAACCGGATTCCGGTTCCTCTGCGGACAACCCGTCCACCGGCGGTTCCGGAAGCGGCGGTGGCAGCGGTTCCGGCGGCAGCAGCTCCGGCGGAAACCACAACGGCGGAAGCACCGGTGGCGGCGGAAACACCGGCGGCGGCAGTACCGGCGGCGGTGGAAACACCGGTGGCGGCGGCAGCACCGGCGGCGGTGGAAACACCGGTGGCGGCGGCGACAATACCGGCGGCGGTGGCGGCGGTGACAACACCGGCGGCGGTGGCGGCGATGCCGGCAACGACGGTCAATAGGACTTCGATACTCACCGATATTTCAAAAAATGACACAACAAAACAGGACTGTCCAAGGACAGTCCTGTTTCTTTGCTATTGAGTTATTATCAAATCCGGTTTTCCCCGATTCTATTTCCGCTCCGCCTTCTTCTTTTCGAAGAACTGAACCAAAACGTCCTCGGATACTTCCGATTTCTTCGCCCGGCTCATCAGCTTCTCTACCACATCAATTGGGTTTGCGCCGTGGTTCACGATGCTGTCCAGTGCCATGGTAATCGGCATATCTACGTCATACTTCTTCGACAGAGCCATTGCTGCCGGAAGCGCATTCAGGCCTTCCACGACCTGACCGACTTCTTTTACCGCTTCCTCCACGGACTTGCCCTGTCCGATCAGGTTGCCGCAGCGGTTGTTCCGGCTGTGCATGCTGGTAGCGGTGACGATCAAATCGCCGATTCCCGCCAGGCCGGTAAACGTCTGCTCCATGCAACCCATCTTCGTACCCAGTCTGGAAATCTCCGCCATACCGCGGGTAATCAGCGCTGCCTTCGCATTGTCGCCGCAGCCGATGCCGTTGGCAATTCCGCAAGCCAGGGCGATGACGTTCTTCATGGCACCGCAAAGCTCCACGCCAATTACGTCTGCATTGGTATACACTCTCATGCAGGTGTTGGTGAACACGTCCTGTACATATCTGGCCGCATCCATATCCTCGCTGGCAGCAACGATTGTGGTAGGCATATCCAGAGCGATTTCTTCCGCATGTGTCGGTCCGGACAGTGCCACCACCTTCACGTTTCCGTGCTTTCCGTCCTTGTTCAGCTCATCCTCCAGAATCTGGGACATGGTCATGAACGTGCTTTCCTCCACGCCCTTGCCCACATCGGCGATGATCTGTCCGTCCACGATGTAGTCCCGCGCCTTCGCAGCGGTGGAACGGATGAATACAGATGGGATGGCGAACATCAGCACGTCCTTATCCGTGCATACTTCTTCCAAGCTTCCGGTAAAACGAACACCGTCCGGAATCACCATTCCCGGCAGATTCTTATGCTTCCGGGTCGTCTCACAAGCCACCAGCTCCGCTTCCACGGCGGACCATACCAAAACATCGTGACCGCTGTTATACAGCATCCGTGCCAGAGACATACCAATCGTTCCGGCACCCAGTACACCAATCTTTTTCATACAAATATCTCCTAACATAATCATAACGTACAAATTGAGTATTTGTATTATAACACGGTCTATGGGAAAACACTATAATTGTCTAGGAAATGACATGACCGTCCCGAATCGCTTCCACGATTCGGCTGACCAGGCTCACCCGGCTAAAAGGAGTGATCACGTAGAATCCGTCTGCCGAATCCGCAATCTCTTTCGCGATTTCCACGGATACCTCCAGGGCCAGATTTTCCGCCTCTTCCCGGTTCAACCCGACATATCGCTGAATCAGAGCCTCTTCCACATCGATGCCGTTCACTTCGCTGTTCATAAAACGAGCATTTCGTTCGCTGATGACCGGCATAATTCCGCCCAGAATGTAGCAGTCCAAGAATTCTTTGGCCCGTCTCAGATTCTCCAATCCCCGGCGGCTCAGCACCGGCTGCGTCAGCAGGCCCTGCATGCCTTTTTCGATTTTCTTTTCCGCCCGGCCCAGCTCCGCATCGAAATTCATCGCATTGATATTCAGTGCGCCGAACACGTGGAAGGGATGAATCTCCCCCTTCTTTTCCAGACCTCGAATAAAGTGGGCCATCTTTCGGGAATTGAATTGGTAGACGCTCTTCACCTCGTCCCGCTCCGCGGTTGGAATCGGATCTCCGGTGACAATCAGAAGGTTTTGCACCTCTGCGGCGCTGAGGCCCACGAGGAGCGCCTGCGAGGCGTTCAGATTTCGGTCTCGGCAGGTCATATGCGGAAGTGTCTCGATGCCTTCCTGCCGGAGCATGCAGGCCACCAGACTGGAATCCATCCGCGCTTTCGCCGTCGGGCAGTCCGCAATGGTAATCACATCGGCACCCACATCACAGAGCCCCTTGGCATTTTCTATGTATTTTCCTATGTCCGCGTATCCCGATGGGTCGAATTCCACGGCAATGGGCTTCTCCCCCTGCCGCAGTTTTCGGAAGAACGCACTTTCCTTCATTTCCGGTGCCGCCGCCCTCGGAACCGAACGCAGTGTTCCCTCCGCCGAAACGTCCTTCAGCGCTTCCGTCAGCGCCGCAATGTGCTTCGGCGTGGTTCCGCAGCAGCCGCCCACGATGGCCACGCCTTTCGCCGCCAGTTCTGCCAATTCACGGCCGAAGTATTCCGGGTCGCTCTGATATATGGTGCGATGCTGAATGACCACCGGGCTTCCGGAATTCGGCATCACGGAAAGGGTCAGTCCTTCCGTATTCATCTGCTCCAACAGGGACTGCAGCTGCCGAACGCCGCTGATGCAGTTCAGTCCCACCGCATCCACGAAAGGCGATGCGCCCGTTTCCTGCAGCAAATCCTCTCCAAAGAGTCCGTCTCGGGTGTATCCGCCGGGCAGTACCGCGTAGGAGATAATCACATATGCATCCGGCACCCGGCTTCGAATGTACCGGGCACTCTCCAGGAGTCCGATGGTATTGGAATTGGTCTCGAACAGAAAATTTTTCGCCCCCTGTTCCAGAAATGCATCGATAATATACCGATATTCTTCCTTCGTGCGCACCTCATCCAGACCGGTCACCGGACCGATATCCGCAAAAACATGTGCGCCATAGGCTTCTGCTGTCCGTCCGGCCAGCCGAAAGCCTGCCCGAATCTGACGGAGCACCACATCGTTTCCGCCGGGATACGCCACCCGGTTGGAGGAAAAGGTATTGGTCTTAATGGCGCGGGCACCGGCTTCCAAATATTCCCGGTGAATGGCGGAAATCAGCAAGGGTTTCTCGATGTTCGCCATCTCGCAGCCCTGCCCCGGCAGCTTCTCCGATGCGGAGAAATAGGTGCCCATTCCTCCGTCGAATACCATCGTCCCCCGAGACAGTTCCTCTCTAAAAGTCAATTGTTCCATATCTTCTCTCATCCCATCCTTCTCTAGCCCAGTACTTCCTTCGCAATTGCCACGGCGCCCTGAGCATCTTTGGAATAGTAATCCGCGCCGATTTCCTCCGCATATTCCGGTGTCATCACCGCACCGCCCACCATGATTTTACATGGGTGACCGGCTTCTCGAAGAGCCTCGATGGTGGCCTTCATGGCCGGTACCGTGGTGGTCATCAACGCCGACAATCCGATCAGGTACACGTCATTTTCCACTGCGGCATCCACCACCGTCTGCACCGGCACGTCACGTCCCAGGTCCAGTACGTCGTAGCCGTAGTTTTCCAGCACCACCTTCACGATGTTCTTTCCGATATCGTGAATATCCCCTTCCACCGTAGCCAGAATAATCCGGCCTTTGGATACCTGCTGGGTGCCGGAGGCGGCGATTTCCTCTTTAATCAGGTCCAGTCCGGCACAGGCCGCCGTCGCCGCATTGAGGAGCTGAGGCAGGAAAAATTCCCCGCTTTCGTACAGCTCGCCCACCTTATCCAGCGCCGGAATAATCCGGCCGCTGATGATATTCATGGCCTCTTCCTGCAGGAGAAGTTTCTTAGTGATCTCCCGGGTTTCCTGTTCCAGTCCCTTGATGACCGCCGCCTGCAGCGGGTCTTCTTTGGCATCGTTTTTGGCGCCGGACACGCCGGATTCCGTTTCGCCCTTGCCGGTAACTCCGGCATCGTTCTTATTTTCTTTTGCCGCCTTCAGCTTCGCTTTTCGCTCCGCCTCTTCCGCCGCGTAATCCCGAATGTAATTTCCGCTGTCCGCATCCTCACCGCTCAGCACCCGGAACGCCGCTACGGCATCCCGAATCGCCTTCTCGTTGATATTGACAATCGGAAAATCCAGTCCCGCCCCCATGGCCTGGGTGAGAAAACTGGTGGTGATGTACCGCCGCATCGGAAGGCCGAAGGAGATGTTGCTGACGCCCAAAGCACAGTGAAGACCGAACTCGTCGTGAATCCGCCGAACCGCCCGAAGCGTCTCCCGCGCCTGCTCCTGTTGCGCCGACACCGTCAATGTCAGGCAGTCCACAATCACGTCTTCCCGAGGAATCCCATATCGATCCGCTTCCCGGAGAATCCGCTCCGCCACCTGAATTCGGCCCTCCGCATTTTCCGGAATGCCATCCTCATCCATGGCCAGACCCAGCACTGCCGTGCCGTAATCCGCCACCAGCGGAAGCACGGAATCCAGTCGTTCCTGTTCTCCGTTCACGGAATTCACAATCGGTCGTCCGTTCACCACCCGAAGGCCGGCCCGCAGCACTTCCGGATCCACGGAATCCAGCTGCAGCGGAATGTCTGTCACGCTTTGCACCGCCTGAATCACCTTTGGCATCAGCGCCACTTCGTCTACGCCCGGGGCGCCCACATTGACGTCCAAAATCTGCGCGCCGGACTCGTACTGCTCCACCGCCAGCTTCTTGATGTAATCCATGTCGCCAGCCCGAAGCGCCTGCTGTAGCTTCTTTTTTCCCGTCGGATTGATTCGTTCCCCGATGATGTTCAGCTTTCCGTATTCCGCCACCGACCCGGCGGAGCACACGCCATTCCGGGATTTCGGAATCCGTCCCGCCGGGTTGTAGTGGTTGCTTTTATGGGATAGGGCTCGGATAAAATCCGTATTCGTTCCGCAGCAGCCCCCGACAATGCCTACGCCCTTCTCCAGAAACGGCACCATCTCCTCCGCAAATTCCTCCGCGGTGATGTCGTATTCCCCGGTTCGCGGATCCGGCAGCCCCGCATTGGGCTTAATGATTATCGGCAAGTTCGTCCACTCCATCATGGACTCCGCAATGGGAAGGATTTCCTTCGGCCCCAGCGAACAATTGATGCCCAGCGCCGCAACGCCCAGTCCTTCCAATGTCAGCGCCATGGCGGCCGCCGAAGTTCCCAGGAATGTACGGCCGTTGGCCTCGAAGGACATGGTGGACCAAATCGGCAGATTGGAATGCTCTTTCGCCGCCAGCACCGCCGCTTTCATTTCATACAAATCCGTAAAAGTTTCGAACACTACCAGATCTGCGCCGGCTTTCTCACCGGCCTCGACGATTTCCGCATAGGCCCGGTAGGCCTCTTCAAAGGGAAGTGTGCCCAGCGGTTCCAGCAGCTCTCCCAAAGGACCCACGTCCAGCGCCACCATGCACTCCCGGCCCTGTTCCTTCATCAACCGCACCGCTTCCACGGCCGTTTCCACGTTCTTCCGCACCACTTCATCCACGGAATACCCGCTGCCCTTCAGCTTGTTGCCGCTGGCACCGAAGGTATTGGTGTAGATGCAGTTTGTGCCCTTCTTTATATATTTCATGTGGATGTCCCGAATTTCTGCCGCATGGGTCATGCCGTACACCGCCGGATTTTCTCCCGGCTTCAGTCCGGAATGCTGCAGATCGGTTCCCATGCCGCCGTCCAGAATGATCAATTGTTCCTTCATGATTTCAACCTCATCTCTTAACTTCTATAACACCATCCATTTTAGTATAAATAATTCCGGAAGGGTGTTCAATTAGGTTCTTCCTATAGCCAGTTATTTCTACTGTTTTTCGATGGATGCCGATTCCGGAATTAGAGACTTTTTCCGGATTTTCTATTTACAATCTGTTTTCTCGGTGATAAATTATTGTATGACAACTCGTCATATTTGTATAACATCATACATCGCAATATTTTTACAGAACAGAGTTAGGAGAACACTATGTCTCAGAATAAAACCAACTTAGCACAGCGAACGGCGGATACCCTTCGGGCCCAGATTCGAAGCGGAGAGGATTACGCGCCGGGCAGTAAGCTGCCCAACGAAAACCATCTCTCACTGGAGCTGGGGGTCAGCCGAACCACTTTGCGGGAAGCCATCCGAATCCTGGTCGCGGAAGGACTGCTTCAGGTTCAACGCGGAAAAGGGACCTTCGTCACGGAACGAAAAGACCAATTGGCGGATACCCTGCCCTCTTTCGATGAGAAGAAGGTCACCCTGAAAGACCTCTACGAAGCACGGCTGATCATTGAGCCCGCCGCTGCCGCTCTGGCCTGCCAACGGGCGACGGATGAAGAGATTGAAGAGATTGTCCGCCTGGTGAAAGCCACCCAGGAACAGTTCACCCATGACTTCAACAATGAAGAAATCATCCAGCGGGAAATTGCTTTTCACGATGCCCTGATTCGGGCATCCCATAACCAATTCTTCGATCACTTTCTGCCGGTGGTGAATCAGACCATTCAGAAGACCTTTGAGCTGGAGTACAAATGGGATGCGGTAGCGGAAGGAGCCTACAACGATAACTTCATGATTATTGACTTTCTGCGAAAAAGAGATGCGGAGGCCATGCGCAGCGTCATGACGATTCACCTGCACCGTGCGCTTTGGACGGAACAGTTAATCTAAAAAAATATTGTTTTTATGTGAAAAACAACAAAAAACTATTGACATCGCGGTCAGACAAGTTTATTATGTTGTCATACAACATACAACTTGGTATGGTTCACAGGTTAATTATTGGGATAATATATTAGGAGGAAAATTAGAGATGAGCAGTTACGAAAACCACAAGATTTATTATGAAGCCGATTGTGATCTGAGCGTATTGGACGGACAGAAGATCGCCGTTATCGGTTACGGAAGCCAGGGCCATGCCCATGCACTGAATCTGAAGGAATCCGGATGCGACGTCGTTGTCGGTCTGTATGAAGGTTCCAAGTCCAAAGCAAAGGCAGAGGCTCAGGGTCTGAAGGTTCTCACCACCGCAGAAGCCGCTAAATGGGCAGATATCGTTATGATTCTTACCCACGATGAGACACAGGCTGCAATGTATGCAAAGGACATCGCACCGAATCTGGAAGCCGGCAATATGCTGATGTTTGCTCACGGATTTAATATTCATTACGGTCTGATCAATCCACCGGCTGACGTGGATGTTACCATGATTGCGCCAAAGGCTCCGGGACACACCGTTCGTTCTGAGTTCCAGGCAGGCAGAGGTACACCGGCACTGGTTGCCGTTCAGCAGGACGCTACCGGAAAGGCACTGGACAGAGCGCTGGCATATGCGGCAGGTCTGGGCGTTGCAAGAGCCGGCGTACTGGAGACCACATTTAGAACAGAAACCGAGACCGACCTCTTCGGCGAGCAGGCAGTTCTCTGCGGCGGCGTATGCGCACTGATGCAGGCCGGCTACGAGACACTGACCGAAGCCGGTTACGACCCTCGGAATGCATACTTCGAATGCATCCACGAAATGAAGCTGATTGTAGACCTGATCTACGAAAGCGGTTTTGCCGGAATGCGTTATTCCATTTCCAACACCGCTGAATTCGGAGACTATGTAACAGGTCCGAAGATCATCACCGAGGACACCAAGAAGGCAATGAAGGACATTCTTCACGACATTCAGGACGGTTCCTTCGCAAGAGGCTTCTTGGACGACATGGCCGGCGGTCAGGTTCACTTCAAGATGATGCGTCAGAGAGCATCGGAACATCCTTGCGAATCGGTGGGTGAAGATATCCGGAAGCTGTACAGCTGGAACAAGGATGATGAGAAGCTGATCAACAACTAAGTCATCGATATATTTACACTCCATTCAAAACAGCGGGATTCTTTTCAAAGGGTCCCGCTGTTCATTTTGGTTCTCCATTGCCGGCGTGGTGCGGAATGCCTGCTCGGGGACGGAATTTTCCGCGCGGGGACAGTCGTATACCCGTTCGGGGCCGCTCGGAGACGCTGGCGTGGTGCCCGGTGACGAAGAACAAAGGGTTTGCCGGCGGCGAGGCACCACGTCCAACCGGTCGAAACCCTATCCGGCATCAAGGGCGTGGTGCCCCGCGACGAAGAAAAGAGCTGCACGAAGTGCCTCCGCCGGCCTTCGTGCAGCTCTTCCCATTTCTATAATTTCAAAAGGAAAGAATTGACGACGAACCCTCCGTCTTCCCTCTTTCGTCGTCAATTCTAACTATATGCAAAAGACGGTCACCCGAGGGCAACCGTCTTTCCTTTTATGATATCCGGAATTCCTATTTCCAGAAATCCGTATCCTGCTTCAAATCAATATCTGCAGCCACGAAATGCGGATCTTTTCCTTCCGCCTTCTGCTTCTGGTAATCCCGCAGGCATTTTACCGCGGTTCCGCCCAGCAACAGGATGGTCGGCATATTCGTGATAACCATCAGGCCCTGCATCATATCTGCGGTGTTCCATACCAGTCCCGCCGAAGCGATGGAACCCACGAATACCAGTGCGGTAGCGAAGAGACGGAATGCCAGCAGTTCGCCCGGCTTGATGTCTCTCTGAATGATGAACCGGATGCATCCTTCACAGTAGGAATAGTTTCCGATCAATGTGGTGAATGCGAACAGGCACATTGCAAATGCGATGAAAATCGGTCCGAATTTACCAAGGGTGGATGCGGTCGCCGCCTGTACGTATCCCGCAGCGTCTGCCGTTCCATCTGCACCCAGATAATTCTGCGGAATGATGTTGGTGCTGAGGCACATGAATGCGGTTGCGGTGCAGATCAGCATGGTATCGATGAATACGGACAGCATCTGAACCAGACCCTGTTTTGCCGGGTGGGAAACGTCCGCCGTTGCCGCTGCATTCGGCGCGGAACCCATACCGGCCTCATTGGAGTAGAGACCTCTCTTGATTCCGAACATGATGCAGGATCCCGCAAAACCGCCGAAGATTGCGTGGAAATCAAAGGCATTCTTGAAGATGCCGGCGAACATTGCCGGAATGTTTCCGATATTCAGTACCAGCACAATCAGGGAAATTGCCACATAGACAATGCCCATCACCGGAACCAGAACGCCGGTTACTTTTACCAGACGGTGTGCACCGCCGATGACAACGGCACCAAACAGTGCGGCCAGGATGACCCCGATGATTGCCGGTGTGCGTTCTCCGTAGAAGCTGAACACCTGGAAGGTGGATTGCAGGTTGAACGCCGCCAGCATGTTATATCCAATCGCATAGGTAAAGATAATCAGTACGGAGAAAATCACGCCAAGCCATCTCGCATTCAGCGCGTCTCTCATGTAGAACGCCGGTCCGCCGTAGCTGGAGCCGTCCGCATTCTTCTTTTTATAAATCTGTGCCAGCGTGGACTCAATGAAAGCAGAGGCGCCGCCTAAGAACGCACTGACCCACATCCAGAAAATCGCACCGGATCCGCCGCAGATGACCGCCGTTGCCACACCGATAATATTACCGGTACCAACTCGGGATGCAGTGGATACCATCAGCGCCCCAAAGGATGAAATGCCGTTCTCCGTCTTCGGTTTTTCGGTAACCACCCGAAGACATTCTTTGAACATCCGAATCTGAACGCCGCCGGTACGAATCGTGAAATACAATCCGCCCACCAACAGAATCACCGGAAGAATAAATGGCTGGTACAGAAAATTGCTGACCGCCAATACCACGTTATTAATTGCTTCCATAAAGTCATGCTCCTTCACATATAATTTCGAAATAAATTGTAAAAAACAACATATCTATTTTACATTAATCTTTTTTGTTTGTCTATAATTCTACACAAGAAATTTAAAAATTGTATGAACAGTATACAATCTCTACCGTAATTTCACCCATTTCCCATAAAAGAAAGATTGAATCCGCCGGGTTTTCCGTTTATCCTATATATGTTGACGGGTTTGCGGGACGCCGCATTCTCCGCGATTTAAGAAAGGAAACTCTGCATTCAATGAAAGAAATCGAACTAAAAGCACAATACGACAGCTCGAAGCGGCCGGATCTGGAGCAATATTTGAAGGAGCAAGGCTTCCGGGAAGTCCGCCGCTTCACCCAGCAGGACGAGTACTTCAACCATCCGGAACGGGATTTCCGCATCACCGATGAAGCGTTGCGGCTTCGCCGGGAACAACATGACGATGCCGTCCATTGCTGCCTCACTTACAAAGGCCCCAATGCTTCCGGCATCGGTCAGAGCCGCCGGGAACTGGAAACCCGGGTGAAAGATGAGCAGAAAATGCGTCAGATTTTGCAAGCACTTGGATTTCACTCCGTTGCGGAAGTAAAGAAGCGACGGAAAGAATATAAGAAAGAGGACCTTACCGTCTGCCTGGACGAACTGGACGGACTGGGAAGCTATGTGGAAATTGAGGTTGTCCTTCCGGAAACAGAAACGGGGTCGGACTCGAATACGGAGAATCGTCTTCGGGAATTTCTCTCTGAACTGTCATTTATCCGTCCGGCCATCGAACCTCTAACATACCTAGAACTGGTGATGGGGTTCCGGAAGGGCTCCGTCGCCAAAAACGCCTCTCCGAACGACTAGAAATTATTTACAAAAAAATGCTTTTCAACGGAAATTGTTTTCCATTGTTTTTTTCACAGCCGGGTCAAAAACCCCGGCTGTTCTTTTTTGCCCTTACCTGTTCTTTACAATTTATTAACATTCCCCAAAGTCAGTTTTACCAACGGATTGGGAATTTTCCACAAGAATTTGAAAAATTGTATACAATCTCGTGAACAACTGATTGTGGATAACTAAAAACGCCGATACCCTTTGATGTCCCTCTTTGAGCAACTTTTTTTCTTTTGTCAAGAAAAGTTTTCCACAGATTTGGAATGCTTTACCACCATCATTTTGTTCTTTTCAAAAAAGGGGCGGATTGTTTCCGTTTCGAAACAATCCGCCCCTTTTCGGTTTGAAAGCATTTCTAAATTTCGACGGACGAAGCCCCGTCTTCATTTAGAATCTTCATAAATTCCTCGCCGGTAATGGTCTCCTTCTGATACAGGTACCGTGCCAGCTCATCTAATTTCTCTCGATTTTCCAAAAGTATTCCGGCGGCCTTTTCATGCTGCTGACGCACTAGCGCTACCACCTTCTCGTCGATCTTCTTCTGGGTCTCCGCCGAGCATGCCAGGGAAGCATCTCCGCCCAGGTACTGGTTGGACACCGTCTCCAACGCCACCATGTCGAAGTCCGAACTCATTCCGTACCGGGTAATCATGGCCCGGGCCATCTTGGTGGCTTGCTCGATATCGTTGGAGGCACCGGTGGTCACATCCCCGAAGACGATTTCCTCTGCCGCACGGCCGCCGGTAAAGGTGGCAATGCGGTTCTCCATCTCCTTCTTTGTCATCAGGTAGTGATTTCCTTCCTCCACCTGCATGGTATATCCCAGTGCCCCGGAGGTTCTCGGAATGATGGTAATCTTCTGAACCGGTGCAGAGTGGCTCTGTTTTGCCGCTACCAGGGCGTGGCCGATTTCGTGGTAGGATACGGTCCACTTCTCCCGATCCGTCAGAATCGCATTCTTTTTCTGGTATCCGGCGATAACCACTTCGATGCTTTCTTCCAGATCCGCTTCCGTGGCAAAGTGTCGCTTGTCCCGAACCGCCCGCAGCGCTGCCTCGTTCACGATATTGGCCAGCTCGGCACCGGAAGCACCGGAGGCCATCCGAGCGATTTTCTCATAATCCACATTCGGCTCCACTTTAATCTTCTTCGCGTGAACCCGCAGAATCGCTTCTCGTCCCTTCAGGTCCGGAAGTTCCACCGGTACTCTCCGGTCAAACCGTCCCGGTCGCGTCAATGCCGGATCCAGGGAATCCGGACGGTTGGTGGCCGCCAGAATGATGACGCCGTTGTTGCCTTCGAATCCGTCCATCTCCGTCAGCAGCTGATTCAGGGTCTGCTCCCGTTCATCGTTGCCGCCGATCTGGCCGTCTCTCTTTTTACCGATTGTATCAATCTCGTCGATAAAAACAATGCACGGAGCCTTCTCCTTCGCCTGCTTGAACAGATCCCGAACCTTTGAGGCACCCATGCCCACGAACATCTCCACGAATTCCGATCCGGAAATGGAGAAGAAGGGCACATTGGATTCCCCCGCTACGGCTTTTGCCAGCATGGTCTTACCGGTTCCCGGAGGGCCCACCAGAAGCACGCCCTTCGGCATAGAGGCACCGATGGTCTTGTATTTGTTCGGGTCGTGGAGATAATCCACGATTTCCTGCAGATTCTCTTTGGCCTCATCTTCCCCGGCTACATCAGAGAACTTAATGCCGTTGGTGGACTGCACGTATATCTTCGCATTTGACTTACCCATTCCGAACATCATGGAACCGGCACCGCCGCCGGACTTATCCATCAGGCTCTTCTGCATCCGCTTGCCCAGCCACATGAAGAACAAGATTGGTAAAATCCACGTCAACAGGAAGCTTGCCATCGGAGACATGGTTTCGTTAATCTCTCCGGAGAACTTAGCGCCGGATTCCGACAGCCGGTCGATCAGCTCCGGATCGTTCATCTTTGCGGTTTCGTAGATCTTGTCGTCATCCTTCAAAGTGAACACGATTTTATTTTCCTGCACCTCCACCTCTTTCACTTGCTTCTTTTCGGTCTGGGAGATAAAGGTGCTGTACTTCACATCTTGAATCTGCATTTTCTGAATATACGGTCTCAGAAAAATATTGATACACAGAAGTACCATCAATGCACCAATCCAGAAATTAATCACCGGTTTCTTCGGTGTTTTTACCTCGTTCATAATCTACCTCATTTTCTGTGCGAATTAGCACTCTACGTATGAGACTGATAATAACACATCGATTGCCGTAATTCCACGACTTCACCAACTCTTCATAGGAAAACTACCCAATCGACGAAGAGTAATTCTCCAACAGAAAAAGGAATCCGATTTGCACCGGATTCCCCTTTCCTTATCCACCATTTATTCTTTCATTATATTGCGGCCGCTTCATCCTCGATGTTGTCCACATGCGGTCCGGCAGCGGCGATTTCTTCCTTCATATCCGGATACTTTTTTTCAAAGTTGTCCTGGAACATTTTCGCCAGCTCTCTGGCCTGAAGATCGTACGCCTCCTTGTCCTTCCAGGTATCTCTCGGATTCATGATTTCTGCCGGTACATCCGGGCAGCTCTGTGGAATGTCCAGATTAAAGAGGGCGTCGTGAACGTACTCCACATCGTCCAGTTTTCCTTCCAGAGCCGCATGAATCATCGCCCGGGTGTACTTCAGCTTCATTCTGGAACCGGTACCGTACGCGCCACCGGTCCAGCCGGTATTTACCAAATATACTTTTGTGCCGTATTTCTCCAAGCGCTCGCCCAGCATCTCCGCATAACGTTCTGCTCTCAGCGGCATGAACGGTTCCCCGAACAGCGTGGAGAAGGTCGGCTGCGGCTCCTTGATGCCTCGCTCCGTGCCGGCTACCTTTGCGGTAAAACCGGTAACGAACTGGTACATAGCTGCATTCTTGGACAGTCTGGAAATCGGCGGCAGTACGCCGAAGGAATCCGCCGTCAGGAAGATTACCACCTTCGGGATTCCGCCCTTTCCCGGAATCTCCGCATTATCGATAAAATCAATCGGATATCCCACGCGGGTATTCGGCGTCAGCTCCCGGTCGGAGTAATCCGCTTCTCGGGTCTCGTGATCCAGAACCACGTTTTCCACGACGGAACCGAATCGAATCGCGTGATAGATTTCCGGCTGCTCCTCTTCTTCCAGGTCGATGCACTTCGCGTAGCATCCCCCCTCAATATTGAACACGCCGTCGTCGGACCAGCCGTGCTCGTCATCTCCAATCAGCTTCCGGGACGGATCCGCCGACAGGGTCGTCTTTCCGGTTCCGGACAATCCGAAGAACACCGCCGTCTCCCCGGTCTCCGGATCCATATTGGACGAGCAGTGCATCGGCAGCACGTTGTCTTCCACCGGCAGCACGTAATTCATGATAGAAAATACGGATTTCTTAATCTCTCCCGCATAGCTGGTTCCGGCAATGATGACAAAGTGCGCCTCGTAATCGATGATAATCGCCGCTTCCGAATGAATACCGTACTTCTTCGCATCGCACTTGAACCCCGGCACCGCCAGGATAGTGAAATCCGCCTCACCGTATTCCTCCAGCTGCTCCTCCGTCGGACGAATCAGCAGGTTGTGGATGAACAGGTTCTGCCACGCTTTCTCGTTGATGACCCGAATTTTCCGGGTGTACTTGCTGTCTGCCCCGGCAAAACCATCGAAAACGAACACTTCTTTCCCATTCAGATACTCGATCATATCCCCCTTAATCCGGTTAAAAACTCTCCGGTCAATGGGACGATTGACACTTCCCCAGTGAATCCGGTCGTGCACCGCCGGGCTGTCTACAATGTATTTATCGTAAGGAGATCGGCCGGTATACTTTCCCGTTTCCACCGAAAGGGCGCCTGTCGCGGACAGGGTTGCTTCCCCCCGCTCCAGGGATTTCTTCACCAGTCTTGCCGTGCACAGATTGTGGTGCACCTGACTTGCCTGAATACCCAGCTGATCGATTCCGTACATTTCCATAACTCTCTTCTCCTATAAAAAAACCTTATATCTTCCAACCATTTCCGACAATGCGAGGAATTCGCAGTGCCGGCTCACTTGTAAAGTATATGTAAATATTGTATTATAATCAAATACTTATATTTTTATATAAACTATAGTTTTGAAGTTATATAAGGAGAAATCATGTTTCAGGGAATGGAATACGTATATGAAGTTTACAAGCAGAAGAGTTTTTCCAAGGCGGCGGCCAAGCTGTACATCTCTCAGCCATCGCTGAGCGCCAACGTGAAACGGATTGAGAAGAAGGTGGGCTATCCTCTTTTCGACCGCAGCACCAAGCCCTTGGAGCTCACCGAATGCGGCAAGCAGTATATCCACGCGGTGCACCAGATTATGACCGCCACCACGGAATTCGAGACCTTTATTAACGACTTTGGGGAGCTGCGCACCGGCTCCCTGCACTTCGGCGGGAGCAACTTCTTCTCCTCCTGGGTGCTCCCGCCCCTGCTCGCCCGATTCTCCGCCAAGTATCCGGACCTGGAGATTTCCCTGGTGGAAGCAAAATCCCGGGAACTGGTGAAACTGCTTCAGGACTCCCAGATTGACTTTATCCTGGACAACAAGGAGCTGGACTTGAAGGTCTTTGACCGGCACCAGGTGGGCCGGGAAGATTTGGTTCTGGTGGTGCCCAAAAATTTCGCTATCAACATGGAACTGCGGGACTATCAAATTCCTCAGAAGGCCATTCAGGACGGATCCTTTCGTCAGGAACAATATCCGGCCGTGGATCTCGCTCTTTTCCAAAAGGAGCCTTTCATCCTGCTCCATTCCTTCAACGATACCGGAAACCGCGCCCGGCTCCTCTGCCAGGAATACGGATTTAAGCCTCGCATTGCACTGGAACTGGATCAGCAGCTCACCGCCTACAACGTGGCCGGTTCCGGCCTGGGAATTGCGTTCACCGGGGAACTCCTGATCGGCAGAGCCACCCCGGATCCCAACCTGGTGTATTACAAGCTGGCGGGCGAGAACATCACCCGAAATCTGTACTTCTATTGGAAGAAGGGCCGGTACCTCACCCAGGCCATGCAGGTCTTCATGGACACCATCGTGCGCCACACCCACTTCTAGACATATAAAAATTCTAAAATACAGTACTCTATACCACAGAGAACAAGCCTTACCGCAGTTATATTAGTTAGCTACCATAGGATTCTTATTTACAGACATTTTGGGGCATGCTCGCTTGGTTACATATCTTTTGATTGGGAAGCTATTTACAGTTCTTTCCTTAAGGGCATCCCAGAAATCAACCATTATTACTTCAAACCTTAGATTTGAACAGTAGTAAAATAGTAACTGCACCTGTGGTAGTAATGCTGCAGGTGCCAAACGTGGTCTATAGCGACCTAGTTTTCAATGAGCGATTGACCGAATTTTTCGGTTGACAAATACAGCCTTCTTAACACACTTAATAAACAAACTACAATACTATTACACTTCCTTCTTTTGCTATTACTGAATCTTTACTATTCAATATAAACCGAATAACCTTTTTAGCATTAGTTGTAAGCGTTACAGCTTCTTTTGATACAATAATGTACTGTCCGTCAAAAGAGTTCCTGTCGAGCTTATCTGTAAGGCCTTTTTTAAGCAAGGCATCGTTATATTCATTAAACTTTATTACATCTAGTGAGTAAATGTTGGGATCATCTGTCTTTACAAGCTTAGCTATAACATAATACCTACTCTGATAGATAATATATACTTTATTCTCTTCTATTGTAGTAATGTAATCTGGATATACCACATTATCAAAACCAACATTATTTCCATCATCAGAACAGATATATGTTCCCTTAAATTTAAATCCATTTTCTGTGTAATAGAAGGATTTAGCCAACAAACCTAATAACACAAGCACCATTGCAATGAGTATTATTGTAATGCAAATTAATCTCTTGATTTTCATTTGTATGACCTCCTTACATACTCGGCACCTTTGACTATTATTAGACTGTAATTAAAGCGTATTCACCATACATAGGTTTTTTATAAGTATAGTTATTTTTATCTACTACTTTATTTGTATTTTGATTGTATACATATCTAACGCCCTTTTCTACTTTGTATTTAACTCTAAATCCTAAGTACTGAGTCTTTCTAGGTGTTCCATTCAAAGAATACGAATTCTCTGTCGAAACTGATGCTGATGTAGAAAGACCTAAGCCATAAATACTGCCAGAAACTGTCACTCCAAATGTTAATTGCTTAGATTGTGTAATCGTTGCTCCTTTAGGAGGAACCTTTACATTGTTAGATACTCTTTTGTACGATGTCCATTTTGTTGTTCTACTAGTAACTTTCTTCCTATAATAGTATCCATGATATTGACTTTTTTTAATATCCTTTTCATTTTCATTTGAAACAATTTCCTGATTTATACTAGAATCGAGTGACTCTTTTTCAAAACAATTCTCATTGCTTGCATAAGATGCGAAACAATTCAAACAAAGAATAATAATGAATAATGTTACCGAAAATATCCTTTTCATAATCATTTGTGATAAAAAATATCACATCCTCCTTTCGTGTTTATATAATTGAAAATGGGGGTGCGGACAAAATCCTGGACTCACATAGGACCCTCGAAGATGAATGCGGTCGAATCTTCTTGCCGCCCACACTGTACATCCGGCCGAAGGAACCTTCGTTTCTACTATAATCATTATACAGAAAAGTATTACAAAAATGTTAAGATTTTACACACTGAATTATTAAGATTTCTTAATATTTACATTTTTTGAAAATTTGCGGTAACAAATTAAACACATTTAAAATTATTAGCGTCGGGCGGTTCAAACGGTTTGCATGGACATGTATTCACCCTACATTTCTCTTGTAAAGGACATGAAACGAGAGTGCATCACGAAGATGCACTCTCGATTATTTTACCCGATTCGTATTGTCGGAATCCTATTTGCAAGCAGCCAGGATTGCCTTCAGGTATTCCCATGTTCTTGCGGTGGACGGGATGGACAGCTTCTCGTTCGGGGAGTGAACTTCCCTCATCTCCGGTCCGATGGATACCGCATCGATGGCACCCCACTTCTCAGCCCACTTTCCGCATTCCAGTCCGGCATGAACCGCACCCACTTCCGGCTTTCTGCCGAAGTGCAGGTCGAAGGTGTCCACGCAGATGTCCAGCAGTGTGGAGTGGTTGTTGAACTCCCATGCACCGTAATCGCCGGAGAATTCGCACTTGCCGCCGTATGCTTCGGAAACCATCTCTACGCGCTGGCACAGGTTTTTCTTGCGGCTGTCCACGGAAGAACGGATCATCGCACCGGTCTTCATGGTGTCGCCTTCCAGACGGATAAATCCGATGGACATGGAGGTCTCTACGATGCCTGGAAGCGCTACGCTCATGTGGTGAACGCCGGTCGGAATCACGAAGAGATACTTCATCAGGTTCATCTGACATTCATCCGAAACGACTTCAGTTTCCATCTCGCCGACTCTCTCCATGGTGATTTTCAGGCCCGGATCCGCGATTTCGTATTCCGACTTCAGCTCTGCCGCAACTTCGCGCATTGCCTTCTCGAATGCGATGCAGTCATCCGGATGCACCAGAACTTCACCGGATACCTTATTGCAAATTGCGTTGGTAACCGCACCGCCGGTGAGGCGGACGATATTCATTCTTGCTTCTTTCAGGCAGTCCAGAAATACACGGCCGGTCAGATCGATGGCATTGCCTCTCTCTTTATCGATATCCATTCCGGAGTGACCGCCCTGCAGTCCGTCCAGTGCGTACTTGTAACAAACGCCGTACTTTGTTACTCTCGGAGTCTCAAATGTTGTAATGCAATCTACCGCACCGGCACAGCCTACGGTGATAACGCCTTCGGACTCGGAATCGATGTTGATAATTCTGCGAGCGGAAATCTTAGAAGGATCCAGGTCTTCTGCGCCCAGCATACCGATTTCTTCATCCACGGTAATCAATACTTCCAATGCCGGGTGGCTCACCTGATCCGAAGTCAGTACAGCCAGTGCCATTGCGATTGCGATACCGTTATCCGCACCCAGGGTCGTTCCTGCTGCGGTCACATAATCTCCGTCTACGTAGATTTCCAGCGGCTGGGTTTCGAAATCGTGTTCGTAACCTTCTGCAACAGCGGCAACCATATCCATGTGGCCCTGCAGCATCACCGGTTCAGCGGTCTCATATCCCGGAGTCGCGCCTTTATAAATAATCACGTTGCCCAGCTCATCCTGGTAGTATTCCAGATTGTTTTTCTTCGCAAAATTCACCAGATATTCGCTGATCTTTGCGTTGAACTTGGACGCACGCGGAACCGCGCTAATCTCATCAAAGTACTGGAATACAACTTTTGGCTCCAGCATACTTACATCACTCATTACCATAATCCTCCTTGTTCCATTTGGAATAAATCATCAACAATATTATACATTTTTTATACAAATAAACAAGTCGATTACTATAATTTTCTAAATAACAATTATTGATTTTTCCGATTCTGACTAATCTCGAGGTAAAAGAATGCAGTCGTACCGCACGGCTTTTCCGGAGATGGAGTACCCCGGTTTGCGCCCCGCTAGCCACGGTCCCTTCAACGGCCGCTTGATGAGGATTTTCCTCGGGCCGGCCGCAATTGCGACGTTCAGCAAGGTCTCCTCCTCCATGCAAGGGGACTCCAGCCGGTGAATCAGCTGGAATTTCTTCTTCACCAGGGCGCTCTTCTGCCGTTCCGGGAACATGGGATCCAGCAGCACCAGGTCCGGAATACCCCCGATGGAATCCTCCGCCCGATTCATTGCCTCGATGCTGTCCCCCACGTGAAGCTCCATGCGGGAAACCGGCTCCCGAAGCTCCGGCACTTCCCGGGCCCGCTCCATGGCATCCAGCAGTAAAGCAGCGATTACCGGGTTATACTCAAAGAGGTGTACTCGGAATCCGGCCGCCGCCAGGAGCAGGGAGTCCTCCCCCAGCCCGGCGGTGGCGTCGATGGCTACCGGACACTCTATGCCCTTCATTCGGCCTGCTTTTACCAGAAACTCCCGGTTCAGGTTGGAAGGGCGAAGCCGCGGAATCATGTGGGTGAAATCCCCCCGCACCGACAGCTTTCCCTGCACCAGGGACAGACCCCCATCGTCCGCCTGCAGGTGGAGCCGGTCCGGCGGGATCTCAGCGGCATCCGTAACCACCGGGAGCCGCAGCATTTCGGCCCAGCGCTCTCCCGCCGCCGCATATTCTTTGGATGGAATAAACAGTGTTAAACTCATCGATATAATCCTATTCTAATTCTCAAAAACACTTCTCCAGCATCTCCTCGTCCGACACTTCCTGCGCAGTCGCACTGCCCACCGCGAAATACACGATTCCGCCCAGCACCAGAGCCGCCACGATTTCGTGGATACCCAGCGGCAGTATTTTTACCCGGTTGAAAAAGACAAACGTAATCAACCCAACGGTAGTGGACGCGAGGCAGGCTTTACTGTTTCCTTTCCGCCAGTACAAGCCGCCGATAATCGGCCAGAAGAACGTGGCCTCCAGCCCGCCGAAGGCGAAGAGGTTGATCCAAGCAATTACGTCCGGCGGATTCAGTGCAATCAAGCAGGTAAGGATTCCGATTACCGCCGTAATGCCGAAGCTGATTTTCGGCACGTTGGCCGCCGCTGCCGGATGCGCCTTCATCAGATCCGAGGAAACGTCTCGAACATCCTCTGCCTCCGGACACACCTTCCGCTTCACGATATAATTCAAATACAAGTCCTTCAGAATCGTGGCCGAGGACAGAATCAGCAGGGAGTCCACCGTGGACATCACCGCCGCCAAGGGTGCTGCCAGGAAAAATCCCGCGGCCCATCCCGGCATGTATTTCATCACCACGTACGGAATCACCTGATCCGTGCTGGCCAGATTCGCGTTCTCCACCAGGGGATACGCCAGCGTTCCCGCCAAATGCATGCCGATTATCAGGATGCCAATCACCACCGTTCCGTAGATCATCGCCCGGTGCATAGAACGGGTATCCTTGAACCCCATGCAGCGCACCGCCGTCTGCGGAAGCCCCAGCACCGCAATGCCCACCAGCACCCAGTAGGAAACCATATACCCCGGCTGAAGGACCGCAATGTCCTTTCCGTAGGCCCCCTTCCCCATCAGGTCCCAGCCCGGATTGGACACGTTCAGCTGATTCACGATGTCCTCCATGCCGCCGCATTGGCGAATAATAAAGAACAGCATCAAAAACGTTCCGCATGTCATCACGATTCCCTGCAGGGTATCCGTCAGCACCACCGCCCGGAATCCCCCAAAAGCAGTATACAAAACCACTACCGCGCCGAACAGAAGGAGTCCGACCCAGTATGGAACGCCCGTCACCGTCTGAATCAGGGTGGCTCCGCCGATAAACTGCCCGATCATCTGGGTGATGAAGAACACCACCAGTGCCAGACCGCAAAGGACCACCACCGCCCCGGATTGATACCGGGCCCGCAGGTAATCGGAAATGGTTACCCCCTGAATCCGTCTGGAAATCAGCGCAAATTTCTTTCCCAGCACGCCCAGCGTCAGGAACGTGGCGCCAATCTGCACCCCGGCAATCCAGGACTGGGACAGGCCGAAGGTGGACGCCAGCCCCGGTCCCCCCAGGAAGGAACTGGCGCTGGTGTAGGTAGCCACTAAAGTCATGGCCAGAACCAGACCGCCCATGCCCCGGGAGCCTACGAAATAGGAGCTGAGGAAGTTCTCTTCCCCCGCCGTCTTTCGGTTGATGTATATTCCGATTCCCAGGTTAATCAAAAGGTAGGCGCTCAGAATCGCCAGCACGATCAAATGCTTACTCTGCATGATGGGCACCTCCCTCCGATTCTTCATCCAGGTCAAAGTCCACAAAGACTTTACGCACCAAGAAAATCACGCCTATCACCGCGATCACAAATACGCCGAGCGTGCTGAGCATCCACCACAGTGGCAGTCCCAGTACCCGGACGCTGCAGCCGGACAGGCCGTAGGCGCATCCCACATTCCACACAAAACAGATCAGAAAGAGGATAATGGTTGCTTTCGCCTCCCGCCGGATCTGTTTCTCCTTTTCACTTTTAGTCATCTTGTGATTCATTTTTTCTCCTTTCGGTATAGTTTCAACAAAGAATACCATCCGCTGACTATTTTCCCATTATTTCGCCCCGATGTAAAGAAAAAAAAGGTTCCCTGCATCGCCCTCATTAAACCTCAGAGCTAAAAACGGTGTGGGTCTAATTACATTATCCGCTTTCTGCGCGTGCATTCCCATGTGCCTGGAATTTCGAGAGCAGTTCACGCTTTTTGGCATAAAAAGAGAATTTAGCGTGAACGAAAATCTCCGAATTTGCGGAATTCTAATTTTGCCTCAAGGTAGTGCGACCTTTTGTTCACGCTATAAAGGGGATCCCCCTTCAAAAAGCGTGAACTTTTTTCAAGAAACCTCTTTGCTCTCCGGAACTTGAATGGCGAAATCGTGCTGAGTCAGAAATCTGTTCACGCTAATCCGCCGAAATTGTAAGATTAGCGTGAAGTCGTTCCGAAATTCTAGGCATATTTAATTCATTCCAATTGCAGATCTCTAATTACCGACTGGACACTCGATGAAGCAACTTCAGCCAAATGAAATTAAGGAGCAGCCTTTCGGCTGCCCCCGGTGGATTCACGTATGCTATTTTGCTTTCTTCATAACCACGGTGGAATATGCTCCGTTGTACGTCTTCTTGCCGGACTTCACGAAAGCACATACCTTGTAGTAGTATTTCTTGTTCTTCTTCAGCTTCTTGTTGGTGAAGGACGTTGTTTTGGAAGATGCGGTTTTGACGCATGTGTACTTTCCCTTCTTGGAAGTTGCCCGGTACACCTTGTATCCGGATGCTCCCGCCGTCTTCTTCCACGCAACCTTCATGGCTTTTTTCTTCGCGGTCAGCTTCACGCCGGTCACCTTGCTCGGCAGAACCACCAGCGTCTTGGACATGGACAGTCCGGAACCGGCTGCCGGCTTGACGGTTACTTTCGCGACTCCCGGGTATTTCGCCTTCAGGATGCCATCCTGAGTGGCGGAAATCACCTTGGTGTTGGAGGATTTGGTGGTCTGAGAGTGGAACAGACTCACATCCTCCACCTGGTTGTAGTTCATCACTACGTAATAGTAGGTGGCGCCCTTTGTCAAGGTGTTCTTGTTGTAGAGGTTAACGTTCTTGTCGCAGAACAGACCCTTCACGTTCAGGCATTTGTCCATCATATTGAATGTCAGCGTATACTCTTCTTCCGAATATTTGGAGTACGTGCTTCCCTGCGTTGCCGTCGGGTAGAAATCCACGGCAACATAGCAATATCCGGCTTCGCTGCGGAAAACGCCAACCCATCCGGATTTCCACTGATCCTCCAGAAGTAATTTCTTCAAATCCGGATCCAATTTGTTGAACCAGGTGTCGATGGTCGCCTTCTTATCTTCGTCATAGAATCCAATGATAAGATCCGGTCCGGCCGTTCCGGAAGGACGCATGGCATTGTAGTATACCGAAATCTCTCCGCACGGGTAATTGCCATAAGCTCACGAGTATTATCCCGTTCGATGCTGCTTTTTCCGTTCGCTTTACGGTACTGATTGATCAAATCCATTGCCCGGCTTCCGGCGCTTGGACATATATCCCCCGCAATCTTCACCTGGTACAGACCGGAATCCGCCACTGTGTTTGCGGAAGCTTTCGCCTTTCGGGACTTCCCCGCACTTGCTTTTGCGGAGGTGACTGCGCCGGACTCATTCTCTGCAATCGCGGTTGGCACACTGCTCTTTCCGGATGCGGATTGGATTCCGGCGTGTGTATCCGCCGATACCGCCAGAGTACCGAAAACCATGATTCCTACGGTCGCCAAAAGAACCGCCAGTACATTTCCTTTTTTCATAATGTTTTTTCCTTTCTTTGAATTATGATTTAAGAATTACCTTTAAATGTCTCTTCTCAGAAAATAATCATCCAACTTCTCTTTTCCGATAAGCGGAACTCTTGGGTGACCGGGCTTTTGCCCTCTTTTCTTTCCTAATCCTCGTCCTCTTGTTCCAGGATTGGAATGTTTTCTTCGGATATTCGCTGACAAAACAAATCATATCCTTTCACACCATAATACACTTTAAACGCTTTTCGATTTCCTGCTTTGAGATATGCAGCTATTGCCTTATTGGGTACTTTGTCTTCAACCGTCAGTATACTCTCGAAATGATCAATATCTTGGAAACGCCACTCTTTTTGAATAACAAAGAGTTTTGTCTTGCGAATCACATCACCATCCACCTCAAGCTGCTCCATCCCCGGAATTCGCGACGCGCTCATATATATCGCCAATACCTGCATCAGAATTAACATAATACAAAATTTCATTGGGGGATTACTATTCAATAAGAATGGCAATATTGTAGTCACTATAGCACATCCAACCCCTGCGAAACATGATGACTTCGGTAATCGTATAATAAAATGCTCCGCATCATATATATCTTTCACTTGAATTCCTTTCAGGCAACATATTATAGACAGCACCAGATTAATTAAAGAAATGCATTTTAATATCATAGTATTCTCCCTTCTTCTCCATATTTAAAATATCCAATGCAACTTACGTCGGAATCCATTTACACGCATAGTTTTTTGTTTCCTTATATATTTCCTATGGAACCGATCAATTGTTGTAGATATTTTTTTGCTTGCATATGCCTTTAAAACACGGCAGGTTCGAACCATTCTTTTTACTCTCCGTTTCACTGCATGATAGGCTTTTCTTGCCTTAGTAAATGTCGCTTTTGCGAGTCTTTTTACAGCTTTCTTCGCCGATTTTACCTTAGATTTAATATTTTTCTTTATTGCTCTGATTCTTTTTCCAATTTGTTTTTGAGAAGTCTTCTTCTTTACAACAACACCTCCGTGATTCTTGCTTTTAGAACCAACAAATTTACTCCATTTTCCTTTTGTCATTTTCGAAGTTAACTTGACTGCAGCCCCTGTCGATTTCATAACAGCAGCACCACCTACTGAATCTATCACCGCATATTCCGCAGATTTCAACACATCATTGTCTGACATTTTTCCTGATTCTGTCATGGTTACAACCATATTCTCCACAGTTCCAACAGCGGCATCCATACCTATTGGTTTAAGCAAACCAATACCTGAAATCGAAGCATAAGCTCCAGTGATAGCTCCACCAGCTGCTCGTGCAGCAACAGACTTCCAATTAATATTCTTTGCGCCTTTACTATACCATTGATCGGCTATTTCAAAAATCGCCCCCATTGATCCACCGATTATCGCACCTGCAACCACGGTTGGCATTTCGCCTTCCTCATCGGTGTATTTCAGTGGATTATTGACACAGTATGCATAAATATTCAGGCTTAGCGGATTATCCACACTTCCTCGAACACTATCCCGGCTCGCAAACCTTCCACTTTCAGAGTCATAGAACCTTGTGGACAGATAGTACATTCCGGTACTGGAGTCATACACAGCCCCTGTATACAGAATCTCATTATAGAATGTCCCCTCCACAGAAGGCTCACCGAATACACTGTAGTAACAGGATTGCACTACATCACCATTATCATCCGTAATGGACATGATGCTTCCACGGATATCTGCGTTATAGACATACGATTTCGTTCCTGTCCGTATCGTCAATATAATGTCACCGTTAATGCCAAAAACATTGGCGGTATGCTTGGAGACAATCTCCTGATTCGACGAATCCATCGTATAGGAACCAATCAGATTTCCGTTGGCGTAGAGGAAATATGTCGTTTCACCGTTCACAGTACGAGACACTCTTGCTCCATCTCCATTATATTGATTTTCTGTAACAGTTTCCACTGTCTCGCCATTTTTTCTTGCTCTGGAAACAGACTTTAACATGTTTCCTTCCAAATCATACGAATAAGTAGTTTCTGTACCGGCTTCAGCATTAATTTCAGATACTTGATTACCGTCTTCATCATACGTATATTTTTTCTGCTTTTCGGATTCTCCTTCTTTCTCTACCCATAGCAATTCATTCAAATCATCGTATCCATAGACATACTTTATTCCATCTTTGGTCTCTGATTTCCGGTTCCCCAGGGCATCATATGTATAGGATGTTTCATGGGTCAGTGTTCCGGTACCATCGGAATTTTCCCCTTCAATGCAGTATTCCTTCAGATTTCGAAGTTCATCCAAGTCGTTATAGGAATACTTTCTGAGAATATGGTAACTTCCCTTATCCGTAAGCGCCTCTTCCGCTGGGGTTTTCTTCTCGATTCCCCTCAAGATTTCCTCAGATGTAACATTTCCACACACATCATAGGTGTACTCATATTTCTCTTGAAGACCGGTTTTGCTATCCCTTATTTCAATATCCGTTGATTGTCCACGGCGATTGTAACCGAATTTTTTTGTTACAGAATGATTTGCCGATGTGTAATCCTTGACGGATTGCACTCTGTTATCCGCTCGATAGCTGTACTCGCGAGCGGTTCGTTTTTCACCATCCGCAGTATAGGATACTTTAAGAAGCCTGTCATATACTCCATACTCGTATTCTACGTTTTCTATTCCGGTGCTTTCGGGATAGCGAATATTCACCAGATTTCCTTCTATATCGTAGGAATAATGAATCCAGGCAGCATCTGTTTCATTCGCTTTTTCTTTCCCTTCATAAGACTGAACCAGCCTCTTCATTCCATCATATCGATACTGGGCTACTCTCTGAAGTTCTCCATTTGTATAATCCTTTCGCTCCGTCTGCATTCCCAGATAATCATAAGTATACTCACTGTAATCTCGTGCTTTTCCATCTTGTTTCCGAGTAATCTTTCGAGTTACATTCCCCATGCTATCATATTCATAGGAAATGATGCCTTTCGCTTTCTCCTCAGTTAACATATTTCCATTGGCATCATAAGTATACCGGATTTCTATTTTCTTTCCGGTGTTTTTTCCTTTGTCTGTAATGCGAACGGTATTTCCGGAAGCATCCTTCTCCTCCTCAGACACCTGATTCAGCGCATTCGTAATCTTCGTAATTGTATTTCCATCTTCCCCCGGAATATCATACGAAGCACGAGTAATGGATATGTCTGAAGCCTCCGTTGTATCCGAGGTATTTATCGTCTTTGTTGTTCTTCCATTTACATCATATCGATACTCTGTTTTATGCCCCGACGGATCTATCTCTTTGCGAATGTTTCCAAGGGAGTCATACTCATATTTCAATACCGAAGTATCCTCTCGAACAAAATATGCTTTTTTCTCTTCGTCATATCCCGGTGCGACAATATTCGCCGTATTTTCTCCGTACTTGTCGTAATTCGCAAGCACCGTAATACCGATTCCAATCCCTGCATTTTGTTCTTCATCCTTCCCCAGAGAATACACCTCCGTGATATTTCCGTCTCGGTTATACCGGAAGGATGTTATAATTCCCTTATTAAATGTTTTTACAATGTTTCCAGCCTTATCCTGACAGCTGATGGAAGTGACTACGCCCTCTTCATTCACTTCGGTTGTGACAAGTGCGTTCTTGATTGGCTCATTTCCACTTTCAAAATAGCGGTCGATATCTTCTACCGTGTACACATACTTCCAAGACATGTGCTCTGTATCTTTTCGAACTTCTTTTTTAGTCACCCTGTCCATGCAGTCATACTGATAAGTCGTCACACGACCTTCTCGATCTGTCTCTTTTGTAAGATTTCCATTGGCGTCGTATTCTTGGCTTTCGGACACTGAGCTTTTTTCTTTGCACCAGTTTTCAAAAGCCTGAAGCCGTTCAGACGCAGATTTCTTTTCAGAAATGTCCACATCACACTTCTCGAGATAATACAATGTCATAGTTTCACGATTCAACACGTCATAACGATGTTCCGTTACATAATTCTCTCCGTTTCTTTCAAATCGCACTTTTCCATATTCATCATTAATTGTGTCATAGGAAGAAGAGGTATCTCCTTCTGAGCTTTCCTTTTCTTGGAGCTCTTCACCAACAGCGTCATAAGTATACGTTGTTTTCTCACCCTTTGTTCCGTCTTTCAGATACTCTTGTTCTTCCCGAAGTTGACCGTCTGCGTCATATTGGAATGAAATGCTTTCTCCTGTGGTTTCATCTTCTGCCCGCAGAATATTTCCGTTGTCATCATACGTAAAGCGTTCTTCACTATTCGTTCCATCTTTAGCAATGGTCTGTATTCGGGTTGGATTTCCTGCATTTGCAGCAGCCTTGTCACCATATTCATATTTCGTAACGTTTCCCTCTTCATCTGTTTCCTGAGTTACGTTTCCCCTTGTGGAGCTAACTTTGGAAGCAATGGTATTGCCATCCGGAATCCGATCATATTGAATCTCACTGGTGGTTTCAGCAGTTCCGTTTTGAATAACCCCCGATTCATCAATCCGATAGGTACAGGAAGTTCCGGTTGTTTCAATTTCAAGACCCAAAGAGTACTTGGATTCTACTTCACCGCCTTCAATATCTCGGCTCCAAATAACATTTCCATCTGCATTAAAACGATATTCGGAAGATCCAATTTCTTTCGGTACGTTAAGTAAACCGGCACGATAGCTGGTTTGTTCCATAGAATCGTAGAGAAGCACATCATTTTCTTCCTCTGATTTCATATATGCAAATTTTTCTCGGTCTCCATTTGGATAAGTTACCAGTCGGCATCGGCCTGGATTTACCGAATCCATATCGTATTCTATGTTTGATTTGTTTCCATTTGCATCTTGGATTCCAGTTAACAGTGTGCCGTCGAAAGTATATTGATACTTTGTTTCTATTTTCTCTGAATCTTTCGAATCTTTCTTGTACAATATGCTATTTACCAAGACTTTGTCTTCGTTATACTCATACTTCACCGTTTGTCCGCCCGGAAGTTCTACACTCTGAATCAGTTCGCTTTCTAATTCTTCTTGACTATCCTTGTAGTGAAATATAATTCGGCTCTTTCCGGTTGCCTCCGTTTCCTTCCCGCTGTTTCCTGTGTTCGGATTCTCCACCGACTTCAATTTTCCAACCGAATCGTACTCATAGAACACTTTGTTTCCATTGGAATCCCGAAATTCTTTCAGCTGACTGCTTCCATTGAATACATACGTATCCCCTTCTAAAGTCTCTATCTCGTAGGTTGTTTCTCCATCTTTCTCTATTTTCTTCAAATGGATGTACACACCAATCGGGCTTTGATAATGCGTAATTCCATTCTCCGAATCTGTCGCATTTTCAATGGACCGGAACGTATAGATGGTCCCGGAACCATCTTTGAATAACATGCCCGTTTCATCTCCATATCGGTCATAGGTCGATAACAGAGTCGGCGAAAAACTAAAATCCCAACCATACCCCAATGCTGTCATTCCGGCAGCCATACTGTTATAGGTTCTTTCCATGGATAAATCCAGAACTTTGCCTTTTACATTGGCATCCGTCTCCTGATACACAAGGTTTCCGGTACTTTGTTCAACATATCCGTCTCCCATACCGATATCTACACTGGAGTAACCCAAATAATCTTTTTTCCCCAGTCTTTTTGCATATTCGTTCATCGCAGGAAGTTTTACCCAGTCTTCATCAAACCCGCTCTTTCGAACATGTTTTCCTTGATTATGCACTGCACGTACACGGTAATACAAGTCTGCATCTCGGATTTTCCGCATTCTTGCCCGAGTGCCCTCATGATCATTCATGTTGTTTCCCGCATCTACTACGGCATAATTGTCACACCAGTAGTGTTCTTTTACCTGACTTTGAACACATTCTGTCTCGTTCTCACCAAAATCCGGTGATGTACTTCTCTCAATTTCATAGCTGACATTCTCCGCATCTTTATCCGTTTCCCAAGTTATTTTCACCTTTGAATTAAGAGATGGAATTGCCGTAACATTCTTCGGTGTATAGTCTCCCATCATGTCGACGATACATTCGTCTCCTTGAGAAAATCTACCAATTAGCTGCCAGCTTCCACTTTCTTCAAGTGACTTCCGGTTACCCTCAGAATCCCGGGCAAACAGTTCAATTTTTCCAATACTCACCTCCTCACTGTTTCTTAGGGTATCCAATAGAATTTCTCTGCCCGGTATAATCTCCTGTTCTTTCGCTCCATTGTAAGACAAATAGTAATGGTTTTCTGAATCCTTTTCCACATCCAGGCTCAGTGCCAAAAGTTCCGGCGTATCTGTAATCGACGAAGTAATTTCTTTCTCTGCTGAGGAAAGAAGTTCGTATTTTAGGGTAGTTACACCGTATAGAACACCATCTGTCCTGTTATCATATACGACTAATGAATGCTTGGATCCTTCCGGATAGATTTCTGGATTGCTGCAATCGATTCCATTTGATCCATCCACTTGCTTTCCATCGACATACCAAATTGGATTTTCCGGCACATAGGTTTCGCCTTCCTTTTTCAACAGAAATCTCGTTTTTTCTGCTGAAATGGTCAACTTATTCTTTCCGGATTTATCAATTTCAAAATCCGCAGGAACTTCCTGCGCATCCTTCTTTTCGACCGTTATATACCTCGTTTCTTTATTTCCGGCACAGTCTTCTCCTTGAATGCGAAGGGTATACGTCTGATTCGGTGGATATGCAATTTCGTCACTTAAATCGAGCATTCCAATATACGGACCTACATTTGTAGCACCATCATTCAGCGTCTCCGCTTTCTGAACTTGAAAAGCCGCTTTGTCCGTCGTTTCCCCGTTTGCCACTGCCAGCGTATATTTCTTCAAATTCTTATCTTTTATGTTACCGCGAACAAACAGCATCCCGAATACAACAGATTTCTCTGTAGGCGAAACCAGTTCGATTTCCGGATCCGTATTATCTATAGTATACGTCAAGGTCCGTTCTTTTCCCGGATTTCCTTTTGCATCCAGACTTCTAACACAAATTGTATATTCTCCATCGGGGAGATCTGTGGTTTGAATCGAAGTAGACCCTTCCTTCTGTGCTGTTTCTTCTTCCGCAAATGTCTCATAATCGGAATCTGATACGGTTTCCCCCTTACTAACAAGGGCATACTGTAAGGCTGAAATTTTCTTTACCGCTGCATCGCCCGATGGATAATTCCATTCTAGATTTAGGTTACTTTCAGAAGTTCCGATTTCTTTATCCATCGA
This sequence comes from Mogibacterium sp., assembly GCA_016775335.1. Lineage (GTDB taxonomy): Bacteria > Bacillota > Clostridia > Peptostreptococcales > Anaerovoracaceae > Mogibacterium_A. The sequence goes on along the minus strand of JAEUGJ010000035.1, from coordinate 39,755 downwards.
TATTTTCGGTGCTTTTACCGGATTCGAAATGTGAATCACTCGCTGTGCAGTCTCACTTTTGTTTCCCGCCTTATCGGTAGCAGTAACCTGAATCGTATATTCTCCATCTTCATATTCCGTACTGTTAAAATTAATAATCTCATTGGATTCAGACAAAACGCGATCCACATTCTTTCCAATTAGTCGAACTTCTAAGTTGGAAAGGTCCCCTTGATTCTCCGGCTGATCAGCAATCGTCAAGGCAACCTGGACCATACCTGATACTTCTTCGTCATCTGTTGGAGATACTACCGTGACCTCCGGTTTCCGATTATCCATATTGAGAGATACTGTCTGCTCCCGATAACCGGAATCTTCATCATCTGCATAGAATCTCCAGTGAACCTCATACTCCCCATCTTCCAACGATTCGATGTCAAAATCTTTTTCGATACTATAGTTCTTCACTACCTTCGGATACTCTTCATCAGAAAGAATACTGTTCTCCTCGTATCCTGCTACTACCGTTCCATCTTTCTTTGTAATTTCCGCTGTTATTTTGCTAAGGTTCCCATCGTATGTCACCTTCCATGATGTATCCGTATGGTGGTTCCTTTTCGAAATCCAAGGATTCTTCTTCAGTGAACTATTAAAGTCCTCCTTCCCGACAAATTCCGGAAGATTCAAAGGCTTCACGGTAAATGTTTCCGACTTTCCTTCCACACTCCGATTTCCGGCCAAATCCTCATTTATTGCCTTTGCGTACACATCTATCCCGGACTCCACATTTTCAAAAGTCGCTGTACTTTCTGAAGGTGATAAGGATATAGTTTCTCCAATTTTTTCATTGTTGTCCGCATTGTACAAAGTTACTTCAGTTTTCGTAATCCCGGAAGGATAATAGGTCGGATAATCTTTTCCCTTCTGCACAGCAACTTCCACTTTCGCGTTTTCTGATGTTGCTTCCATTCGGGAAGATTGAAGTTTCCCCAGTATCGGTGCATCAGGAGACGTACTGTCCACATAAAACAATGCCAGCGTTCCGTCCCCGGTATTCCCCACTTTGTCTTTTCCACGAATAACAACCGCATACTTTCCTTCGGCTAATCCGGAAGTATCCAGCGAATAAGAACCACTTTTGCCGGAACCGCTGATATCTTTGTATGCAAACACCTTGCCATTCGCATTGGCTAAAGCATAGGTATTATTCTGCTGACTGTACTTTACTAATTTGACCTGTGCATTGGCAAATACGTTGCTTTCCAGGCCGCTCCACTTCACTGTAATGTTCTTGGTTCCCTTTGGTATTGCATTCCGATCCACCGATACGGTTGGCTTGCTTGGAACTGCTGGTGAAGGTACGGTATAATTTACGGTCAGTTTCGGCCGTTTGCTGGCAGTTCCATACCGCCCTCCATAGAATTCACAGAATGTTGCGGAAGAACTGCTCTCCGATGTGGCTCTAAGAAGCATTCCATAATTCTTGTAACTTCCCTTCGCCCATCCCTGCACCAGAGAAGTGACGTTCAATGTATGACTTGCGGTTCCTCCGGTTAATTTCGCCGTTGCCACCGCTGTTCCGTTATATGAAGGTTGACTGCTGTATTTTATTTTTCCCAAGTCCCAACTTCCGGTAACTCGGTAAACTCCTACTGTAGGATATGGTTTGGTGTTATTCCGCTCATTTAGTTTTAATGTTGCACTAGAAATATATGCTTTGGAAATCTTAGACTGTAGATTCGGAAACTTTACATAAGTTCTGCAAACACCATCTTTGGGTCCATATCCAATGCACATCTTAATAATTCCACTGCTGTAATAATTTGAATTTGCATGTTTGCTGAGTACATATACATCCTTAATTGTTGCAGAATCGTTCAGTGTTATTGTAGGATCTACAGTAACGGGATATACCCTGTTATCATCTTTCAAATAGTCTTCTGATACAGTTAATATCACTTCATAAATTCCTTTATCAGAATCTATGACCGTATAGTCATACTCGGCATCCTCACTAAATCCTTGGTTCTCACTATCCGAAGCATCTGTCATAAACGGTTCCGACAGCACCCCTTTTACTTTCTTCGTTTCATTATCTCGAATCAGAATTGCACGATGTTCTTTTTCAAGGTACCTTCCTCTGCACTGTAAGATGAACCGGAACTGATTCACTTCCGGTTTCTTCTTTAAAACGATATTTTCTTTCAGCCCGAAATCCGTTGGAAAATATTCATACTGGACTGCAGCATCTCCTCCCACATATCTAATGCCGGTGGTTTCTTCCTGCGTTTTATAATACAGATTCTCTGTTTTCTCTTGGATTGTTTTATCCATTTCCAAGATTGTGTTCTCTTCATTTCCAACTGGGTAAAAAGAAACTTTATTTCTCTTTCCCTCTAGTTGTACCGGATTTTCTTTCGTAATAATCTCTGGGAGAGTGATATTGGCAAAACCATTCTGGTTCCTATATACTGTTTTTCCCTCTTCATCCGTTTTCTTAATGGAGTTGTCAATATCCTCAAGTTCACCATTTTCATCTTGCGTACGCACATCTGCTTGATAGACATCCATACTTTGGGTTCCATCGGGATTCTTGAAAATCGTGTAATCGGTTCCTTTTTCCAGGACTTCGGATTTTGACAAATCGTTTGGAAGCGGTTCGGAAGACTCTTTCGTTTCAGTTGCATTCGACTCGCCATAGGCATACCACTCTGCTGAACTGAACAAAATTTCAAAAACAAGAATAAAAATTAAGAAAAATGAAATAGACTTTAATCTTCTGGAATAGGCATGTGTCATCGTGGAGTCTCCATTCGGGGCTTCAGTGGCTACGTCTTTCTACTCCAAGTTTACCATATGTACATATTTCCATACAAGGGTCCGAATTCGATTATTGTCTTTCTTCGTGAAAAAAAATCGGGAGCAGCACACCTTAGTGTGATACTCCCTGTTATCGTTTCTTTCTTTCGCGCCGGTACAGTCTGAATTACTTTCCCAGCACTTTGATGGCTTCCTTCCGGTCCTCTGCCTTGAATACGGCGGAGCCGGCAACCAGGATGTCGGTGCCGACGGATTTCAGCTCTTCGCAGTTCTGAAGGTTGACTCCGCCATCCACTTCGATGACGAAATCGTATCCGTTTGCCTTCCGGATTTCATCCAGGCGGCGAATTTTGTCCAGTGCTCGCGGAATGAACTTCTGTCCGCCAAAACCCGGGTTTACGGACATAATCAGAATCATGTCCACTTTGTCCAGCACATCCTCCACCATCACGATTGGAGTGGCCGGATTCAGGGCAACGCCGGCTTTCACGCCGGTGCTGTGAATATGCTGAATCGTCCGGTCCAGATGACGGCAAGCCTCCTGATGAACGGTAATGAATTCCGTGTTCGGTGTCACAAAGTCCTCGATGTACCGGTCCGGATCCTCGATCATCAGATGGACATCATAAGGAATCGCTGCGACCGAATTCAAACTTTTCATCACCCCTGCGCCAAAGCTGATGTTTGGGACGAAGGCGCCGTCCATAACGTCCACATGGATGTAATCTGCGCCGAAATCACCGATTTCCTGTACGTCCGCTCCCAGCTTGGAGAAATCTGCCGATAGAATTGATGGTGCTACTTTTGCCATTTCTGAACCTCTTCATACATTTTCAAATAACTGTCGTATCTCGTCCGGCAGATTTCGCCCTCTGCCAGGGCTTCCTTCACGCCGCATGCCGGCTCGTTAATGTGCACGCAATCGCCGTAGCGGCAATGAGCTCCGGGTTCCCGGAATTCCGGAAAGAAGTTTCGAAGCTCCCGGGAATCCATCTCCGGCAAATCCAGAGACGTGAATCCCGGCGTGTCGTACACATAGGTGGCGTGATCCAGCGGAAAAATTTCCACATGCCGCGTGGTGTGCTTTCCCCGGCCGGTCTTCTCGCTGAGGTTTCCGGTCTCCGCATCCGCATCCGCAATCAAGGCGTTCAGCAGAGTGGATTTGCCCACGCCGGAGGGTCCCGCCAGAGCCACGCTCTGCCCCGCAACGGCCTTGCGAAGGTCGTCCACGCCCTCTCCGGTAACGCTGCTGATAGGATATACGGGATACACATCCCGGTACATATTCTCCAGCTCCTGCATTCGCTCTTCCGACGCCAAATCCGCTTTCGTAAAAACAAGTATCGGCCGAATCCCGGTGAGTTCGCAGTACACCGTCAGCTTGTCCACCGCCAGGGGAATCATCTCCGGTGTTTCCGCCGAAGAAACGATGACCAGCGTGTCCAAATTGGATACCGGCGGACGTTTCAGAATATTCCGGCGCGGAAGTACTTTTGTGATAATGCACTCCCCGTCTTCCGCACGGATTTCATATTCCACCTCGTCCCCCACATAGATGGTATCCTTCTTTCGGCGCTTCAGATTTCCACGGGCATTTCCCTGGATGATTTCTTTTCCATCGGAGACGTAATAGAAGCCCCCGATTCCTTTTACTACTTTTCCAATCATATGCTAATCGTCCACCGAATTGCTGCCGTTGTCGTCGCTGCCGGTATCCGACGGCTTCTTGTTCGGCTTCTTGTTGTCGTTGGTCTTCGGTGCGCCCTTGCTGACCTCGATGTCAATCTTGGTGCCCTTGTTCAGCTCGGTGTTTGCCGCATACTGCTGCCACATTACGTAGCCGCTGCCGTAGGCATTGCTTTCCTCGTAGGTTACCTTGCCCACCTTGAAGCCCGCGCTTCGGAGCGCCTGCTTCGCCTCGGTGAGGGTTCGTCCGGTAATGGACGGCACGGTGGACTTCTGAACACCCTTTCCGTCGCTGACCACGATGTTCACCTGAGTGCCGTGATCGGCTTCCTCGCCGCCGCTCGGATCCTGGGAAATGATGGTGCCTGCAGCTTCGGTAGATGTCTGCTGTTTAATCGTGCCCAGCTCGTAATCCGAAGACTTCAGCATCTCTTCCGCTTCGCTTTCGTTGTGGCCCACCAGGTTCGGCACCGTTCCGGCCTGCGGTCCCTTGCTCACATGAACGGTGATGGAAGATCCCTTCTTCGCCTTCGAACCGGACTCCGGATCCTGCTCCGCAATCTGGCCCTTGGAGTAGTCGTTGGAGTAGACCTCCTTGCCCTCCTTCAGCTTAAAGCCGGCCGCTTCCACTTCCTTCTTGGCTTGTTTTACCGTCATTCCGTAAAGGTCCGGAACCTCCTTCTGTCCGGAGAAGAACCCGTTGAATCCGGCAACCGCAACGCCCAGGCCCACTGCCAGCACGGCGGCAACCGCAATCAGGATGCGGCGCTTCTTTTGCGCTTTGGTCAGCTTCTTCTTCGGTTTTTTCTTCTTCTTTCGGGATTTCCGGTCGTAGGACTCATCGTCGTCCTCATCCTCGTAATCCTCGTCTTCGTCGGTCTGACCCTTCCGGCTCTGTTCCACCTGCTCGGAGGCTTCGTTAAAAATAGAATTTCCTACCATACGGGTAACGAATTCAATATTGTTCAGCTCTTCGATCAACTCGTCCGCACTGCTGTAGCGGTTCGTCTGGAATTTGCTGGTAGCCTTCAGCACGCACTGCTCCAGCGCCGGCGGAATGCCGTCCACCAGCTGGCTCGGCGGCGTGATTTCTTCGTTGATGTGCTTGAGGGCAATGGTCACCGGATTATCTCCGTCGAAGGGAACCTGTCCCGTGAGCATCTCGTACATCACGATTCCCAGGGAATAGATATCCGAACGTTCGTCCACGTAATTTCCCCGCGCCTGTTCCGGCGAGAAATAGTGTACCGAACCGATGATTTTGCTGCCGGTGGACATGGTGGCATCGTTCACCGCTTTGGCGATTCCGAAGTCCGCCAGCTTCACGATTCCATCCGTCGTAACCATGATGTTGTGTGGCTTTACGTCGCGGTGAATGATTTTGTTCCGGTGGGCCACCCGAAGTGCCGCCGCCACCTGTTTGGTAATCTCAATGACACGGCGATAATCCATCGGCGCTTCTTTCGCGATAATCTCATTCAGGGTCTGGCCTTCCACCAGTTCCATCACGATGTAGTTGATGTTTCCTTCTCTGCCTACATCGTATACCCCGACGATATTCTGATGAGCCAGTCCCGCTGCTGCCTGAGACTCCCGCTTGAAGTTCTCTACGAACGTCGGGTCCTTCGTAAATTCCGGCCGCAGAATCTTGATGGCGATAAATCGGTTCAACAGTTTATCCTTTGCCTTGTACACAACGGCCATGCCGCCGTCACCGATTTTCTCCAGCAGTTCATAGCGACCCGCCAGCAATCTGTTACTCATAATTGTCCTCCACCATACTTACACAAATAACCGAGATGTTGTCGTTTCCACCGTTTGCATTGGCCCGATCCACCAATTCCTTGGCGCAGGCCTTCATATCATCGGTAGAAGTCATCAATTCCAGGATTTCCTCTTCCGATACTTCGTCGTACAATCCGTCGCTGCAGAGCAGGATTCGATCCGTGGGTTCAATATAAATATTGAAGCAGTCCGGATTGTTGTAAGAATTCGCTCCAATAGCTCGGGTAATCACGTTCTTCTTTCGATGGTGCTCCGCTTCGCTGCGGGTAATTGCGCCCATCATAACCAGGTCATTCACATAAGTATGATCCACCGTAATCTGATGGATTTCATTTCCGTGAATGAAGTACACCCGGCTGTCTCCCACGTTTGCGATGTACAGAATCCGGTCTCGAACATAGGCAAAGACCAATGTGGTAGCCATTCCGGCGCACTCCGGAATGGAATGGGCCATCTGCTTAATGGCTTCGTTCACGTAATCCACCGCATCCTCGAAATACCGAAAAATCCGATCGGATCCTTCCTGCTTCTCAATGGGGTTGTTCTCAAAATATTCGCTCACGATATCCAGCGTCTTGTTGCTGGCAATCTCTCCGGCCCGGTTTCCGCCCACGCCGTCCGCCAGCATAAAAACATTGTGCCGCGTCAGCACGCGAATCGCATCCTCGTTCTGGGTTCGCTTTTTTCCTTTGTCTGTATAATATCCTATTTCCATTATTTTCCCCGTCGATTTACTCCGGCTTCTCCATTACGGTATAGAAAAAGCCAGTTTTATTATACGGTAAAATCAGCCTTTTTTCAATAACCCGACTGTCCGGCATGCGTTTTTGGAATGCCTCCACGACTTTTTCATTCTCTTCTTTATTAATTGTGCAGGTGGAATACATCACTTTTCCGCCCGGCTTTACATATTTCCACGCGTTTTCCAGGATCCGGCGCTGGATTTTCACCAGGCCCGCGTACTCTCCGGTATGGTCCCGCAGCTTGATTTCCGGCTTCACCGGGATGGTTCCCAGTCCGGAACAGGGCACATCCGCCACCACCGCATCGTAACAGCCTTCCAGCTCCGGATAGAACAGGGTCGCATCCTTCACTTCGGTCTTCACGGAATGAAGGCCCAGCCGCTCTGCATTTCTCCGAATCAGCTCCGTCCGATGAGGATGAATATCCCAGGCTTCCACCGTTCCGCAGTCCCCCATCCGTTCCGCGATTCCCGTCGTCTTCCCGCCGGGCGCCGCACACATATCCAGCACCTTGGAACCGGCTTCCGGCGCCAATGCCTGAATCGCCATCTGAGAGGAAATACCCTGCACCGAGTAGTGGCCCTTCCGAAACAAATCGTTTTGAATCAAGGCGCCCCCCTCCGTCAGAATGCCGTTATCGCACTCCGCCGAAGGCGTTCCCTCAATCTCCAGTTCCCGGAGCCGCTGCAGAAGTTCTTCCCGGTCCTGCTTCAGCGGATTGTTCCGAAGCGCCACGGGCACTGGCCGGTTAAAGGCGTCCAGAATTCGGATTCCCTCTTCCGGTCCGTACTGATCCAGCATCAGCTTCACCAAATTCTCCTGACAGGAATACCGAACGGCCAAAGCGTGTCGGTCGCTTCCGCCCGGCAAATTCATTTTTTTACCGCCTCGGAGATAGCTTCGAAGGACACCGTTGATAAAACCACGATTGGGTCTGTCCACGGCGCCGGCCAGCTCCACGATTTCGTTGACGCATACCGCATCCGGGATGCTGTCCACTTCGTTCAGGAGAAAAATTCCCATGCGAAGAAGAACCTTCGTCCGGCTTTTCATGCCCCGGAGTCCGTTCCGGCAAAGGCCGGCAATAACGTAATCCAGAGCCATGGAGCGACGAAGGATTTCTTTCACAACATAACGAACAAAGCCGGGAGAACAGTTTTTTCCGTCCTCCAGGGCTTCGTTCATCGCAATATTCGAATAGGCTTCCTGAGAATAAATCTTCCGAAGCGCATTGTAACTCACTCGAAAATCTTGGTTCATCTATCTGTCATTACTTCCGCGGATCAGCAGGATCCGGATGAGAGATGCAACGGCGGTTGCCAGCGCGGCCACGTAGGTCATCGCCGCAGCGTGAAGCACCTTGCGGCTTCCGCTGTAATCGAAATCGCTCACCATGCCGATGGATGTCATCTGCTTCAGCGCCCGATTGCTGGCATTCAGTTCTACCGGCAGTGTCACCAGGTGGAACAGGATTACAAAGACAAAGCACAGCGCTCCCAGGTTGAACAGCAGGGAGCCGTACCGGCTGGAGGTGGAGAAAATCAATCCCAGCATGATCAGCGGCCAGGAGAAGGTGGACGTCAGGTTCACCAGCGGAACGATTCCGTTCCGAATCCGTACCGGCGCGTAATTGGTGGCATGCTGAATCGCGTGTCCCACCTCGTGGCAGGCGATGCACATGGCCGCAATGGAATCCGTGTGGTATACCGCCTGAGACAGGTTCACCGAGTTGCTTCTCGGATCGAAATAGTTGTTCAAATCGTCGCCGCCGTTCAGGATGTTGATTGGCACGCCGGACAGCCCATTGGCATCCAGCATCATCCGAGCCGCTTGAGCACCGGTCAGGCGGTGGCTGTTCTCCACTTGAGAATATCTGGAATAAGCCCGCTTGATTCTGCCCTGGACAATCATGGTAAAAATCATCGCCGGAATCAGTACAACCATCGAGCCGTAATATCCCATTCCTCCGTAGTACATAATTATTCTCCTTTCGTCAGTCGATCTCCCACGGACACGCCCGCGCCCCGCAGAAAATCTCCTGCACTCATTCGTTTCTTTCCCTGCAGCTGGACTTCCAGAATCCGAAGTTTCCCTTTGCCGCAGTCCACTGTAAAGGATTTCTTGTCCACCGCGGAGATCACGCCGCCGTCGTGGCTACCCTCTTCTTCCAACACTTCCGCCCGGAAGAATTTAATCTGCTTTCCATTAAGGAAACTGTACAGCGCCGGCCACGGATCGTAAGCACGGATTTTCCGTTCCTCCGATGCCGCATCCCCGCTGAAATCCGTCAAGCCGTCTTCTTTTCGAATCATGGATGCGTAGGTATGCTCTTCCTCGTTCTGCGGGGTGTAGACAGCGGTTCCGTTGGCAATTTCCGGAATGGTTTTCGCCAGAAGCTCCGCTCCCAGCACCGACAGCTTGTCCGCCAGCTCATGGATGGTCATGCCTTCAATGTTCATTTCCGCTTTGGAAATCATGTCTCCCGTATCCAGTCCTTTGGCCATCTTCATGATGGTCACGCCGGTGGTCTTGTCTCCCTGAAGGATGGAATACTGCATCGGCGCCGCGCCCCGAAGCTTCGGAAGCAGGGAACCGTGCACGTTGATGCAATCGTACTTCGGTACGTTCAGCACTCGCTCCGGAAGCAGCTGGCCGAAGGCCGCCACCACGATGAAATCCGGTTCCAGAGCTTCCAGCTCCTGCATGAATTCCTCGTCCTTGCGAATCTGCTGCGGCTGTGCCACCGGAAGTCCGTGCTGAAGCGCACATTCTTTTACCGGGGAGAAGGTGATTTTGCCCCGATTGCCCCGGCGGTCCGGCTGGGTGACCACCATCGGAATTTCGTAACCGCATTCAATCAGCTTTTCCAATGAAGGTACTGCAAATTCCGGCGTTCCCATAAAAACAATCTTCATCTACCGCTCCTCTTCTTCCTGTGCCTTCAAGATTTCCGCATATTCCTCGTTGGTCATCACGTTGTCCGAACGGTCAGTATAGAGAATTCCGTCCAGATGATCGTATTCGTGACAGATGCAGGTAGCCGCAAAACCATCAAAGACCAGATCCTGCATTTTGCCTTCCGCGTCCAATCCCTGAATGCGAACTTTCTCCGGACGAATCACGTGTCCGGTGTATCCCGGCACGCTGAGGCAGCCTTCCATGGAGTCCTGCTCCCCTTCCGTCTCCAGGATTTCCGGATTGATGAATACGTAGTTGTGGTCCGGATCTTCCAGGTCCGGACGGCATACGAACATCCGCTTCATGATTCCGATCTGGGGTGCCGCCAGGCCCACGCCGTCGGCTTCGACCATGGTGTCAATCATATCCCGGGTCAGGGTCTGAATGTGCTTCGTCACCTCTTTCACCGGTTTGCATTTCTTTGTGAGGATCTCGTCCCCTTTCTCTACGATTTTACGAATAGCCATTGTTCCTCCTACACGATGCCATACGGATTGACATCAATTTCAATATATATTGTCGACTTCTGCTGAATCATCCGGTCCCGATACCGCATGTACATCTGAATGAATCCACTGCGGGACCCTTTCGGCGCTTTGATCAGAAAGGTCACCCGCTTCCGTTCCGTATTCCCCCGGAGCACTTCCTCCCGAGGCCGGTAAATCATGGATTTATCCGGCAGATTCTGCATATTTTCCAATTTCCCTTTAAAATCCTCCGCATACGCCATCGCGGTCCGATCCCCCGGCCGGTATTTTTCCCCTTCTGTAAAGGATACCGCAATTAAATCGGAGTATGGTGGATAATTCATGATATTTCGGTGGAGTAATTCCGACTCATAGAATCCGTCGTAATCTCCCTTGGCGGCAAAAGCGATGGCCTCCGCCTCCGGGTTGTAAGTCTGAATCACCACCCGGCTGGATTCCGAACTTCGTCCCGCTCTTCCGGACACCTGAGTCACCAGCTGATAGGTGCGCTCCGACGCCCGGTAATCCGGGATGTTCAGGGAGATATCCGCATTCACGATGCCCACCAGTCCCACATTTCGGAAATCCAGGCCCTTCGCCAGAATCTGAGTGCCGATGAGAACGTTCGTCCGCTGATGGACAAAATCCGACATGGTGCGGTCGATTTCCTTCTGGTTCTTCGCCGTATCCAGATCGAACCGCGCCACCTTGTATTCCGGAAACATTTCCTGCACCACTTCTTCCACCTTCTCGGTGCCCACGCCCCCGTACCGAATATGAGGACTTCCGCATTCCGGACATTTCTTCGGCAGCGGAAATTTCTTCCCGCAGTAGTGACACACCGCCGCATTCTCTCGCTTGTGGTAGGTCAAGGAAATCCCGCAATCGTCGCACTGATAGCGGTATCCGCACTCCACGCACTGAATCTGAGGCGCATATCCCCGCCGGTTCAGGAACAGGATTACCTGCTCCCCCTTCTCCAGGCAGTACCGCATCTCCTCCTGCAGCCGCAGGCTGATCATCTCATTCCGACCCCGGACCACCTGTCCTCGAATGTCCTCGATTTCCACATCCGGCAGACGGCTTTTTCCCACCCGGTTCTTCAGTTCAATCAAGTGATAAATTCCGACAGATGCACGGTAAAAAGAAACCACGCTGGGCGTCGCGCTTCCGAGCACCACCGTGGCTCCGAAAGTTCCCGCTCTCTTATACGCCACGTCCATGGTCTCGTATTTCGGGTTGTGGTCGGATTTGTAGGTGGATTCGTGTTCCTCATCGATAACCACCAATCCCAGATCCGTGACCGGCGCAAAAATCGCCGTCCGGGCACCCAGAATCACCTTGGCCGAACCCTCTCGAATCCGAAGCCAGTTCTCCAGCCGCTTCGAAGTGGTCAGCTTGCTGTGCAGGATGGCCACGTTCTCCGCACCGAAGCGGTTCTGAAACCGCTTCTCCATCTGCATGGCCAGAGCGATTTCCGGCACCAGCACGATGGCACTTCTGCCTTGGGCCAGCGCATGCTCCACCGCATGCATGTAAACCTCCGTCTTCCCGCTTCCGGTCACCCCCTTCAGCAGGAACACGTTTTCCTTTCGACGATCCAGGGACTCGTTAATCTGCTTCACCGCAGATTCCTGCTCCTCCGTCAGCTCCCAGGGCTCTTCCCGGAGTGCCGGCGCCTTCACCAGCTTCTCCTTTTCCCTTTTTCCGCCCACGGTGAACATCTTGACCCCGTCAATATACTTGATGCCGTACCGCCGCCGCATCCAAATGGCGGTATCAATCATCTCTTCGGAAAGAGAGCGCCTCTTGTCCACAGATTCGATTTCCCGAATTTTGTTCTCCGGAAGATCGGTTTCCACGCCGGTTTCGAATACGTACGCATCCACCGGCTTCTTTCTGTTACTGAACAGGGCGCTGACTTTATCACCTACCGCCACCGAATCCGGTGCGCGGTAGGTGAAGTAGGTATCTGTTAATTCACTTTTATTATCGATTACAACATTGATGTATTGCATTTCTTACAGTAGGAAAATATTGTGCTCTGCGCACTCCTCAATCATATCTTCCGGCCATACCGATGCCTGTACCTCTCCGATGTGCGCTTTCTGCAAGAAGAACATGCACAGACGGCTCTGACCGATTCCGCCGCCGATGGACAGCGGATACTTTCCGGTGATAACACCCTGATGGAATGGCTGCTCCAGACGGTCTTCTTTTCCGTCAATCTTCAACTGACGCTTCATGGATTCTGCATCCACACGGATTCCCATGGAAGAAATCTCGAACGCTCTGTCCAGGACATCGTTCCACACCAGGATATCCCCGTTCAGTTCCCAATCGTCGTAGTCCGGTGCTCTTCCGTCATGCTTCTCACCGGAAGCCAGGACGCCGCCGATTCTCTTGATAAATACGGCACCGTATTCCTTAGTAATCAGGTCCTCCCGTTCCTTCGGGTTCTTGCCCGGATAACGATCTTCCAGCTCTTGGGAATCGATGAATGTAATCTCGTTCGGAAGCTCAATCTGAATATCCCGGTAGAGACGGTTTACATAATCGCCCAGGTTCTTCAGTGCGTGGTAAATCGTCACCACGGTTTCTTCCAGATATTCTTCCGTCCGCTGCTCTTTGGTGATTACCTTCTCCCAGTCCCACTGGTCCACGTAGATGGAGTGGAGGTTGTCCAATTCCTCATCTCTCCGAATGGCGTTCATGTCGGTATAGATGCCGTGCCCAGGCTCTACATCGTATTTATACAATGCCATTCTCTTCCACTTTGCTAGGGACTGCACGATTTCCACCTGACGCTCGTTCATGTCCTTAATGCTGAAATCCACCCGGCGCTCCACACCGTTCAGCGTATCGTTAAAACCCGTTTCCGGGAATACGAACAGCGGCGCGCTCACACGGCGAAGCTGCAGTCCATAGGCCAGCTCCTGCTGGAAGTAATCCTTAATCTTCTTGATGGCTCTCTGAGTCTCCTTCAAACCCAGAATCGGCTCATAGCCTTCCGGAATAATTACGTTACTCATAGTTGTTTTTCTCCTTGTCCTCTTTATAACCCTTTAGCGTTAGCGTACCTTGCATAGTCGCATCCGCAGAATCGCTGCCGATACAGACCATACTTCTTTGAAAGTTCCACACTTCTGCCAAAACCGTTCTTCTTCTTAAAATCAATCGGCAGGTAACAGGTACCCGACTCTGCAGCAAGTTCTTCCCCCGTCTTCGTGAGAAGTTCGTAGTTCTTGTGCGGGCTCACCGACATGGTGGATGTCCAATAATCTGCGTTTCTTGCTTTTGCCACACGAGCCGCCTCTTCATATCGGAGACGGAAGCACTCTTCGCAGCGCCGCCCGCCTTCCGGTTCATCCTTCAGCATCGCCGTTCGTTCCAGATATTTCTCCGGTTCGTACCGTCCCTCCAAATAATGCACCAAAGTCCGGTCCTTGTACTCTTCGTTAAAGAGACGGAGGAATTTCTCCAGATTCGCTTTTCGAAGATAATACTCTTCCGAATCCGTGATATTTGGATTATAATAGAACACGGTTACATCGTAGTCGAATGCGGTTCGCTCGACACAGGCTGTAGCACAGGGGCCGCAGCATGTGAGGAGAAGAAGCGTTGGTTTCTCTTCCGGCATGAATCTGTTTCCCTTTCAAATAATAGAAATAATTATATCACGTTGCCCTTTGTGTAGCAACGATTTTGGAGGAAACATGCAAGGCGGAGAACGATATTTTTCTATCAGCAACTATTTCAAACAAACCTTTGGCGAAAAAACCATCAAACTCTCTCTGGATGCGGGATTCACCTGCCCCAACCGAGACGGCACCCTGGGCACCGGAGGCTGTGCCTTCTGCTCTTCTTCCGGTTCCGGCGAGTTCGCCTCCTCCATCTCGGAGCAAATTGAACTCCTCAGCGAGAAATGGCCCAATGCCCGGCACATCGCCTACTTCCAGAACCACACCAACACCTACGCACCGGTGTCGGTTCTTCGAAAATACTATTATGATGCTCTTTCGGATTCCCGAATCGACGGCATCGCCATCGCCACCCGGCCGGACTGCCTGGGGGAAGACGTGCTGGACCTGCTGGAAGAAATCAATCGGGAGCACTTCCTCTGGGTGGAACTGGGACTTCAGACCATTCACCCAAAAACCTCCGAAGCCATGGGCATCGGTTATTCCCTGGACACCTTCCACGAGGCAATCACCGAGCTTCACCGTCGGGGCATCCGCACGGTGGTTCACGTCATCCTGGGGCTCCCGGGCGAAAGCCGGCAGGACATGTTCGATACCGTGTCCTACGTGGCCCGGGTCCACCCTTTCGGCATCAAGTTCCACATGCTGAACATCGTCCGGGGCTCCCGGCTGTACGACATGATGCCGGACTACGTGCCCTTCCAATCCATCGAAGAGTACTGCGAGCTGGTGGTAGACCTCCTGGAAATCATTCCGGCGGATATCACGGTGCACCGCCTCACCGCCGACACTCAGAGAGGCCTTCTGGTGGCGCCGGAATGGAGCTACCGAAAACGCACCATTCTGAACCGCATCAACCTTCGCCTAAAGGAACGGAATACCCGTCAGGGCGCCAAAGCCGCCACGGACAATCGATAATTTCAGCCACAAAAATAGGTTCGGCTCCCCGGAAGCGTCCGGAGAATCGAACCTGTTTTTTATTTCGGCAACTTCGTTGAAGACGGCATACTCTTGTACACCGGAATCTCGAATACCAGCTTCTCACCGGTGAGGCCGTAGGCTTTGTAGGCCTTTGCCATGGACTTGGATTCCGTGTACGGTGCCGTGATGTTGGTCATGTACTGATGGGTACCCGCCCGCAGCCATCCGTTCTTCACGTTGAACCGCTGGTAGTAAATGGTATTCTGCCCCCGATTGATGTAATCCTTCGACAGCCCCCGGGCGCCGCCGTACACCGCTTTTTTGCGGGAGGTCCAGCCCTTTCGGTATGCGTATTTCAGGCCCTTCATCACCGGATTGGATCCCGATGTGGCACCGATGTTGTACGGATTGTACACCGTCTTTCCCTTTATCCGGTAACCCCGAATGGCGATGCTTCCGCCGCCGGTTTCCTGCCGCGCCCGAGATGCCAGGAAAATCGGACTCACCTTGTGCTTCTTTCCGGCGCCCATGAACAATGACGGAGAGAATCCCCTTTTCGGCAGCTCCGTTCCGCTGAGGACCTTGTTCACCGTGCCCGTCGTCTGATAGGAATGGTAATTCAAGGACAGGTACATGTAGATGTTCCGGTCGTTCAGGAAATGCCGGGGATCCATGTAATAGGACACCACCTTTTTGTTGGCGTTGAACCAGGTGGAGCCGTCCTTGGCGATGTACTTTCCGTTCCGGTAGCTCTTCCGGCCCTTATCTCGATAGGATTTCGGATAGGATTTGTAGATCAGGGAGACCCCGTCCCGGGTTTCCCGGGACAGCACCGTGCTGTAGCTCAGGTTCACCTTCTTCGCCCGAAAAACCCAATTGGGATGCTCGTTATGAAGCTTTTTCAGAGATTTCCGATAGGATGCCGGAAACCCTTGAGACTTCAGGTAGGCGTCGTAATCGGAGGTGCTCACCTTCGTCAGGGAATCCGCGATGACATAGCGGTACTTTCCGTTCACCAAAACCTTATCCCACCAGGTTTTGCCCCCCTTGTACCGGGACCGAAGGCGCACGGACACCACCGCCCCTTTGGCCAGCTTCCCCTTTGCCTTCATGGATGTCCTAGGTCCGATTCGTGCGGGCACCTTTCGGGATGCCCGGCCCAGCACCGCCTGATAGCGGATGCCGTCCACCCGCTTGGCCAGCACGTAGCCCTTCTTCTTTCCCACACCGATGCGGTACCAGTGATACCGGGAATCCGTTCGGGTTCGATGGGTGTAGACCTCGTAATAGACAGTTATTTTCGTGTTGTTCCGAATGGTTCGGATTTTTTTCGAAGAGGTGGATGCCTTTTCCCGCAGCACCGTCCCCGCCTTCGCGTTGATGGACGCGGTGGCATTTCCCGGTTTTGCTTTTACCGCGGCATGGGAAAAAATCGTTCCCGCCATCCACAGGCACAGGAACATCATGCCGATTACCATCATTCGAATTCCACCCCTGCGTTCTGCGATTCGCCGCACCGCCTGTCTCCTTCCTTGAACTCCTTAGTCGTCCGCCGACAACCTTCCGTCATTGTAATGCTTTCGGCACAGGGAGGCGTACATATCGTTGCCGCCGATTGCGATTTGATCTCCCTGCTTGATAATCTTTCCGTCCTGAATTCGGGCCACCATGGTGGCTTTCCGGCCGCACCAGCAGATGGTCTTGATCTCTTCGATTTTGTCTGCGTACACCAGAAAATAGTAGGAACCTTCGAACAGCTCATTCTTAAAATCATTTTTCAGTCCGTAGGCCAGCACCGGCACGTCGAAGCTGTCCACGATTTCCGCCAGCTCCTGCACGTGATGCTTCCGGAAAAACTGGCATTCATCCACCAGCACGCAGTCAATCTGGTGCCGCATGTTCTTCTCGATGAACAGCGTCATGATGTTCGTATCGTCATCCACCGTATAGGCCTTGTGACTCAGACCCACCCGGGAGGTCACCATGTCCCGCTCGTAGCGGTCGTCCACCTTCGGAACCAGGCACATTACGCGCTTGCCCAGCTCTTCGTAGTTGTTGGCCACCTTGATGATTTCCAGGGACTTGCCCGCATTCATCGTACTATATCGATAATACAGCTGCGCCATATCGCTCTCCTTCTCACAATTATTATCCAAATATTTTACCACGAATGCTTCGGAATGAAAACTTCATTTCTTGACGAAAGGAAAAGCGGGAATGCCTCTGCACCCCCGCTTAGATAATCATTTATGATACTACTTCCAAGTACCCATTCCACCCTGCAGGCAGATGATTCTGCTTTCGTCTACACCGTTCTTTACCATGGTGTTCCGAGCTTCATTAGCTTTGGCGTTACCGGAATAGCATACCAGTACGTAGAGACCGTTCTTGTTGTCGTTTACGGCTTTCATTACTGCCGCTTCATCGCCGGACGGAGTGGATACCGCGTTGGAGATGTGACCTTTATCAAAGTCATCTTTTGCTCTTACGTCCATAACAGTGAATACCTTCTGACCGTCCACATCGGCCTTCAGGTTCTCCGGTGTGATTCCGTTTGCGAAGTTGAATCCCTTGGAAGAAGTGTGCTTTGCCACAACGTAGCCTGCATACTTTGCATTCCAGGCCTGCATGCCGCCGGTTTTAGACTGCTGAGAATCGTCTCCGCCCAGAGTCTGGATGTTCGCATTCTTGATTCCGTTGTTCATCAGAAGTCCGGTTGCTACCTTGGCATATCTGTTGCCGGAGTAGCAGATAACGATGTACTTTTTATCCTTGCCGTACTTGTCTACTGCAGCCTTTACGTTTGCTGCTGCAGCGTCCTTGGAGCTGTACTTGTTATCAATGTAGTATCCTACGTCTGCGGAAACCGCACCGGCAATGTGACCTTTTTCATAGTCTGCAGCCTTTCTGGCATCCAGAATTACGTAGGAAGAATCCTTCATCTTGCTGAAGTTGTGTCGGCGTTGGTGTAGTTGTAGTGATCCAACGCTTCACCGGCACTTCTCCATGCACCCATACCACCGGTCAGGATGGCAATGTTGGAAACCTTTACGCCATTCTTAACCAGAACTTCTGTCGCAGCTTTCGCATATCTGTTACCGGAATAGCAGATGATGATGTAATTTTTGTCTGCACCTTTCTGCTCTACAACACTCTTGATATTGTTGTCAGATTCGGCCTTGCTGATAGTACCGGATACGTATCCGTCCATGTCTGCAGATACCGCTCCGTCAATGTGTGCATCCTTGTAGTCGTCTGCTTTTCTTGCATCAAGAATAACAGTTTTTTTCGTCAGACTGAGCTGCCTTCACATCATCTACATCTGTGTAGTTGTAAGCAACTACTTCATATCCGGCAGCTTTCCATGCCTTCATTCCACCATCGGAAGACTTTCTGGCCTTGTCTCCACCCAGTGTGAAGATGTTGTCATTGCTTACGCCTAAGCTTCTAAGCTCGGCGGAAGCAGCCTGTGCATATCTGTTGCCGGAGTAGCAGATTATTGCATACTTCTTGTTCTTTCCATACTTGTCAACGACAGCCTTCACGTTTGCCTTTGACTGTGCTTCTGTAATGGACTTACCAACAAATCCATCCATGTCTGCGGACACTGCACCGGCAATATGTCCTTCTGCAAAATCTGCAGCTTTTCTTGCATCCAAGATAACATAATTATCTGCATTGTCCTTCAGAGTCTTAGCAGAAATATAGTTGTCTGTCTGTGCAGTATATGTAATGGTTACAGTCGTACCCTTTGCTGGCATGTTCTGTGGAACGAATGGTTCTGCCCATGTCTTGAACTCGTTAGTAACAACGCCTGCGTAGCAGGATGTGTTGCAAGTCAGGCATCCAGATCCAGCGTTGTGGTTATTTGCAACGTTGGAATAAATCATGCTGAAATTATCGTTATCCTTCGCACCTGTCAGAGTATCAACCATTTTGATGGTCTTATTTCCATTCTGAATGTTGATATCGAACTTAGTGTAGTTCTTGTTACCAATACCGGACTGTGCCAGTTCATCAATAGTCTTGTTGCCAGCCTGTGCAACTTTTGCATCCGTCTTGAAGTTTGGATTTGTGTTCCAAGCCTTTGCAGAAATCTTACCGAGAGCTGCATTCAGTTCTGCCGGGGTTGCATCGGTTACAAAATAAGATGTCTTTGCTGCACCGCCGTTCTTATATACAACGTAGTGCATGCTCTTTGCGTCTGCATTATTTACAGTAGCAGTTACTGAAACGGACTTATTCGCTTTGTCTACTTTAATTCCGGATACAGTTACTGCACATGTAGCCTTCTTGCTGCCACCCTTCTCGGTTGCAGTAATAGTAGCCTTGCCTGCCTTCTTTGCAATTACATTACCCTTTTTGTCTACAGTTGCAACAGAAGTATTGGAAGACTTCCAAGTTACTCCCTGGTTGTAGAAGCCTGCGGAGCCCTTCACGGTTGCCTTCAGCGTAGTCTTATCGTTCGGGAAAAGAATTGCAGAAGTCTTACTCATTTTTACGGATTTCGCCTTCAGATTCGTTACTTTAATCTTGATGGTCTTCTTAACCTTCTTGCTCTTCTTAGAGGTTGCTGTAATCTTTACAGTTCCCTTCTTCTTTCCGGTTACATAGCCGGAGCTGGAAACGGTAGCAACCTTCTTGTTGCTGGTTTTCCATTTAACGGACTTGCTTGCCTTAGAAGGTTTAACCTTATAAACAGATACCTTTACTTTACCCTTGATATCCACTGTAGTAGAAGTGGCCTTGAGGTAAATCTTCTTCGGCTTCTTTGTTGCCGCATTTGCGGTAACAGATGCCATCGCCATAGACAGTGCCACGCACAGTGCCAACATGACGGTGAACATTTTCTTCGAACGCTTCATGTTCAAATTCCTCCTTCTTCATCAATACAATTAATTGAAGGTTTTCCCCCAATTCACGGCATTCCAAAAAACGGAATCCGTACGCTATAATTATAACTATTTTTCATTGAAAAATAAATTATAGTCCGGTTGTTTTTGTGCAGTATAGTAACAATCTATATTCGATTGCTTCATTATTGATATTCCCTATACTTCAACTCTCAAAAAGACTCTCCACGACATCCATCATGGAGGGTAACTATGCAGATAATCCTGTTATGCCTGCGGTGTTTCCTCATTTCCGCTGATATCCTTGTGCTTTGCCACCCATACCTGACGAACCAGGGTAATCAGGATTGCCAATGCGAAGAGGCACAGCAGTCCGATAAACAGCTTCTGCGCTCCGCCGGTGAGCATTCCGCCCACGTAGGAGTACACGATGCATGCCGGAAGCTGACCGATACCGGTTGCCAGCATGAATCCGCCGAAGTCCATTGCGGTCAGACCGGCCGCATAGCTGACGATATCAAAAGAGATAAACGGAAGCAGTCTAGCAATCAAAATGCACTTTTTGCCGTATTTATCAAAGAATTTCTCGATGGACAGAAGCGCACCTTTCGTACACAGCTTCTCCACCACGTCTCTTCCCAGGATTCTTGCAATGTAGAAGCACACTGCGGCACCCAGCATGGCGGAAGCCCAGGACAGGATACATCCCTGCCACCATCCGAAGAGATTGGCATTGGTCAGTGTAATGAAGAATGCCGGAAGCGGTGCTGCGATGGACTGGAATACCATCAGGAAAGCCGATACCAGCATCGCCCATTTTCCGTACTTCGCAATAAAGTTTCTCATCTGATCGAAGTCACCGGACTTGAACATGGCAACCACGTTGTTGATCCAAGCATGTACCGACGGTACCGCGAAATAGATTACAACGCAGGCGATGAGAAGTCCCACCAGGACGATTTTCCCGGTATGCTTCTTCTTTGGAGCATTCACTTCTTTCTCGTTCATCTTTCTATTCCTCCTAAACTCATAAAAACAATCACACTGCTTAATTGTAACGGTTCTTCACAAAAATAACAAATAGGAATCGGCTTTATTTCCGGTGCGGAACTATTGATTATACCAATACACCGCCCGCCCCCACTGTAAAAGGACAAAAGAAAAACGGTATGCGATGCATACCGTTCGTGGTGCCCAGACTCGGAATCGAACCAAGGACACAGGGATTTTCAGTCCCTTGCTCTACCAACTGAGCTATCTGGGCATATTACCTTATTCAATAAATGGTGGGCCATCAGGGACTTGAACCCGGGACCTGCCGGTTATGAGCCGGATGCTCTGACCAACTGAGCTAATGGCCCATATGTTGGGTAAATGGTCGGGGTGGCAGGATTTGAACCCGCGGCCCACTGGTCCCAAACCAGTTGCGCTACCAAGCTGCGCTACACCCCGATATTTAGTACAGTCCTTAGTAAATTGGCAGGGGCAGTAGGATTCGAACCCACGGCACGTGGTTTTGGAGACCACTGCTCTACCAACTGAGCTATACCCCTAAAAAATGTGGCGGAGAAGATGGGATTCGAACCCATGCGGCCCTAATACGAACCCTAACGGTTTAGCAAACCGTCCTCTTCAGCCTCTTGAGTACTTCTCCAGAAAATGTGCATTCTTGGCGGAGAGGGTGGGATTCGAACCCACGGTCCCTTTCAGAATCACTGGTTTTCAAGACCAGCTCCTTAAACCACTCGGACACCTCTCCGGATGTTTTAAGAGTAATGGTGACCCATCGGAGACTCGAACTCCGGACACCTTGATTAAAAGTCAAGTGCTCTACCACCTGAGCTAATGGGTCGCAATGGCTGGGGTAGCAGGACTCGAACCTACGAATCACGGAGTCAAAGTCCGTTGCCTTGCCACTTGGCTATACCCCATAATCAAGTCGGTCTGCTATACTCTCTCTGTTTCTTTTAAAAAAATAGTGGTGAGCCCACAGGGATTCGAACCCCGGACACACGGCTTAGAAGGCCGTTGCTCTATCCAACTGAGCTATGGACCCACATGGAGCGGATGATGAGAATCGAACTCACGCTATCAGCTTGGAAGGCTGAAGTTCTACCATTGAACTACATCCGCATAAAAGATGGAGCGGAAGACGAGATTCGAACTCGCGACCCTCGCCTTGGCAAGGCGATGCTCTACCCCTGAGCCACTTCCGCATATTGGTCGAGGGAGATGGATTCGAACCATCGAAAGCACAGCTAACGGATTTACAGTCCGCCCCCTTTGGCCACTCGGGAATCCCTCGATAAAAATTATTGGAGCTGATGGAGGGAATCGAACCCCCAACCTGCTGATTACAAATCAGCTGCTCTACCGTTGAGCCACATCAGCTTATTGTCATAAAAAATGGCGACCGGGAACGGGCTCGAACCGTCGACCTCCAGCGTGACAGGCTGGCATTCTAACCAACTGAACTACCCGGCCATAAAAGTGGTGGACGCTATAGGGCTCGAACCTATGACCCTCTGCTTGTAAGGCAGATGCTCTCCCAGCTGAGCTAAGCGTCCATACATCAGTCTGTCACTCATTATAGCAAACTTTCTTGCTGAGTGCAACTCTTTTTTTCAGAAACTTTTGAAAAGTTTTTCGTTTTCTTTACGTTCCTGACGACAAGCAATATATTACCACAGCATCTAATTGCTGTCAACGACTTTTTCGGAAATTTTTTCACTTTTTTTCGAAAGCAGCTCGCAGGTACCCGAAGTGATATCGTTGAAAGTCTTTATTACCAGGCCTTCCGCCTCGGTTTTGCACCCTACGGTGACCTTCACTTTATCCATATATTCCGTATGGATAATATGGAAGTTCCCCTGCTGCTCCGCGTTATTTATTTTTGCCAGATGGGAATAATCCAACAGATACTCCATTACGTATCCGTCGGTTACGGTACAGATGCCGGCGGCCTCCAGTCCCAGCTTGGCGGATCCGGAATACGCCCGGACCAGACCGCCGGTTCCCAGCTTTACGCCGCCGAAATATCGGGTCACCACAACCACCAGGTTGGTCAGGCCTTCTTCCACCAGCATGCGAAGAATAGGCGAACCTGAGGTGCCCTGAGGCTCCCCGTCGTCGCTCATCCACTGCAGCTCCTGTTTTTCCCCGATTACCACGGCAGGGACGTTGTGAGTGGCATCCTTGTATTCTTCTTTTATCATGGCAACATACGCCTGCGCCTCCTCGTAGGAATCTACGGGAGACACATGCGTAATAAAGCGGGAACGCTGGATTACCTGTTCCGCTTCTGCTTCTTTGTAAACGGTTTTATAGCTCATAATTACAAAATATACTTATCTACATCCACTTCTCGGATTTTTTCTTTGAACTTTTCCTGTACCATTTCCCGGTCTACCAGGACGTGGGTGATGTCCGGATTCGGAAGTTCGTAGGATACGTCCTCCAGAAGGGTCTCCATGATGGTGTACAGTCTTCTGGCACCGATGTTCTCCGTCTCCTCGTTCATCAGGAAGGCCATTCCGGCGATTTCGTCGATGGCATCATCGGTGAAATCCACCTGAACCCCTTCGGTCTCCAGGAGGGCCTTCTGCTGCTTGATCACGGCGTTTTCCGGCACCGTAAGAATCTGCTTGAAGGCTTCCTTGTCCAGGTTCTTCAGCTCCACTTTAATCGGGAAGCGGCCCTGCAGCTCCGGAATCAGATCCGACGGCTTGGATACGTGGAACGCACCCGCACCGATGAACAGCATGTGATCCGTCTTTACCGGACCGTGCTTTGTATTCACCACGCTACCCTCCACGATTGGCAGAATATCCCGCTGTACGCCTTCTCGGGATACTTCACCGCTGCTGGTCACGGAGCTTCCGGAGGCGATTTTGTCGATCTCATCGATAAATACGATACCGTTCTGCTCCGCATTCATCAGCGCCTCGTCCACTACCTGATCCATATCCAGCATGCTCTGGGCCTCCTGCTCTCGCAGAATCTTTCTGGCTTCCTTTACCGGCATCTTCTTGTGCTTGGTCTTCTTCGGCATCATATCCCCGAAAATATTTCCGATGGCGATGCCCATGCCCTCGTTCTGCATATCCAGCTGGTTGGTGTTCGGCGTCACTTCCACGTCGATTTCCACCAGCTCGTTCTCCAGCTTTCCGTCTCTCAGCTCACGGCGAACTTGCTCCCTCGCCATGGCAATGTCATCTGCCGGCTTGGCGTTCTCCGCATTCTGCTTGTTCTCATATTCCTCTTTCTGGCTGGTATATCCGCCGCTGTTGAGGATGAAATCGAAGGGATTGCTGCTCTCTCCGGACTTCTTCTTTTTCTTTGCATCGGGAACCAGGGCCTCCAGAATCAAATCCTCTGCACGCTGGTCCGCGATATCGTATTTCTCGTCGATGTGCTTCTGCTTCGTGATGCGAACAGAGGCTTCCACCAGATCCCGAATCATGGATTCCACGTCGCGACCCACATAGCCCACTTCGGTGTACTTGGTCGCTTCCACTTTAATAAAAGGAGCTTCCATAATCCGCGCTAACCGTCTGGCGATTTCCGTCTTACCCACACCGGTCGGTCCCATCATCAAGATGTTCTTCGGCGTAATCTCTTCCCGCATCTCATCGCTGAGCTGGTTCCGGCGGTACCGGTTCCGCAGCGCAATGGCAACAGACTTCTTGGCCTCATCCTGTCCGATGATGTATTTGTCCAGTTCCGCTACAATTTCTTTCGGTGTCATATTCTTGATATTCATAGTACCGGGCACGCCTCCTTACAGTTTCTCCACGGAAATGTGGTCATTGGTATATACGCAAATGGAGGACGCGATTTCCAGGGATTTCCGCACGATGGATTCCGCATCCAGTTCCGTATTGTCGTACAGAGCCCGTGCGGCAGAGTACGCAAAATTTCCGCCGGATCCGATGGCAACCACATCCATATCCGGAACGATTACTTCACCGTTTCCGGAGATGACCAGCAAATCGTCTCGGTCCATTACGATCATCAGCGCTTCCAGGCTGCGAGCTCCTTTATCGGAACGCCAAATCTGCGCCAGATCCACTGCGGCCCGCTTCAGGTTTCCGCTGTGTTCTTCCAGCTTTTTTTCGAACTTATCCGTAAGGGAAAAAGCATCCGCCACAGAACCGGCAAAACCGGTGAGTACGCGGTCGCCGTATATTTTTTTTACCTTCTTGGCGTTGTTCTTCATGATGGTGGTTTCACCCATGGTCACCTGTCCGTCTCCGCCGATGCAAATGTCTCCGTTGGGACGACGCACCGCGCAAATGGTGGTGGCATGAAATTCGATTTTACCCATTGTTATATCCTTTCTATACCCCTAAAACTATTCTTCTCTGTAGTCGCATTCGCTGTTGGAACACTTGTACCGATACTTTTTCGTGGTGTTTTCCATCAGCAGGGAGCCGCACTTCGGGCAGGTCCGGTCGATCGGCTTGTTCCAGAATACCACGTCGCAATCCGGATAACCGCTGCAGCCGTAGAAAATCCGACCCTTCCGGGAACGCTTCTGCACGATTTCCTTTCCGCATTTCGGACATTTCACACCGGTTGGAATCACGATGGCTTTGGTGTTGGTGCATTCCGGATAACCGGTGCACGCCAAGAACTGACCGAACCGGCCTTCCTTAATCGCCATCGGTCTTCCGCAGAGTTCGCAGACCTCATCGCTGAGCACCACTTCCTGCTCGATTCGCTCCACCTCCGCATCGGCCCGGTCCAATTCCTTTCGGAAATTGCCGTAGAACCCATCGATGGTGTTTTTCCACGGAAGCTTCCGGAGCTCCACGGAGTCCAGGTTGTCTTCCATCTGGGCGGTGAACTGAGCGTCCACGATATCGGAGAAGTATTCCGACAGAATTTTTGTGACATCAAAACCCAGCTGGGTCGGCATCAGGGATTTCTTCTCCTTCTTGATGTACCGCCGGGTCCCCAGGGTGGTGATGATGGTGGCGTACGTACTCGGCCGGCCGATGTTCAGCTCTTCCAGGGTTTTTACCAGGCTGGCTTCCGTGAACCGCGGCGGCGGCGTGGTGAATTTCTGTTCCGTAATCACGTCCTGCGCCTGCAGCTCTTCGCCTTCTTCCAGCGCCGGAATGTTCATGCCATTCTCGCTAGAGGATGCCGGATAGATTTTCTTCCATCCGTCGAATTTCGGCGTGGAACCGCTGGCCTTCAGCTCGTACTTGCCGTTTTTGATTGCCACCGAAACGGTATCGCTTACCGCCGGTGCCATCTGGGATGCCACGAACCGCTGCCAGATCAGCCGATACAGCTTGTACTGCTCCGGCGTCAGGGATTCCTTCAGCGTTTCCGGATCCAGCGTCACATCGGATGGACGAATGGCCTCGTGGGCATCCTGAATGTCCTTGTTTTTCTTATTGGTGAACTTTCCGGAACCGATATATTCTTTTCCCATATTGGCTTCGATGAACTCGTGGGCCTGGCTTCTTGCACCGTCCGCCACACGAACGGAGTCGGTACGGATGTAGGTGACCAGACCTCGGGAGCCCATGCCTTTGATGTCCACGCCCTCATAGAGCTGCTGTGCCACCTGCATGGTGCGGCGAGTCGGGAAGTTCAATTTAATGGATGCATCCTGCTGTAACGTACTGGTGGTAAAAGGAGGATACGGGTTGGTCTTCTTGTCCTTCCGGGTCACCTTCTCCACATTGTACGGGTTCTCCTGCAGTTCAATCTTCACCTTTGCGGCGGCTTCGCCGTCCGGAATATGGATCTTCTTTCCGCTGCGCTTTGCCACCTGTGCCTTGAAGCCTCCGCCAAAATCTGCGAAGATGTTCCAATACTCTTCCGGGATGAAGTTCAGAATCTCCGTTTCCCGGTCGCAGATAATCTTCAGGGCCGCCGACTGCACTCGGCCGGCGGAAAGACCCCTGCGCACCTTTTTCCAGAGCAGCGGGCTGATTTGATAGCCCACCAGACGATCCAGCACTCGCCGGGCCTGCTGGGCATCCACCAATCCCATGTTGATGGCTCTCGGATGTTTCAGAGCTTCTTTTACCGCATCCTTGTTGATTTCATTAAATTCAATTCTGCATTCCGAGGTTGGATCCATACCGAGAAGATGGGCGATATGCCAGGATATGGCCTCCCCTTCCCGGTCCGGGTCCGTTGCCAGAAGGACGCGCTTCGCACTTGCGGCTTCCTTCTTCAGCTCCCGAATGGTCGGGCCCTTGCCCCGGATGTTGATGTACTCCGGCTCGAAATGGTTGTCCACATCCACCGCCAGCCGGCTCTTCGGCAGATCCCGAACGTGGCCCACGGACGCGATGACTTTATAACTGGATCCCAGATACTTTCCGATAATCTTCGCCTTGGATGGAGACTCCACCACCAGCAGCGTTCGAGCTCTGGGTTTGGTTGTTTTCTTTGTTGTCTTTTTGGTTGTTTTCTTCTTTGCAGCTGTTGCCATTCACTATCTCCTCAAAAATATTTTACAACAGTTTATAGCATACCCCCAAGAAGGCTAATTTGCAAGGTGTATTTTTCCTCCGTGGCTGATGACTATGCCTTTAATTTCAAGCACGGTTATTATAGCACTGATTTTTCCAATGTTTTTGTTCATTATATGTGCAATTTCGTTCACATGAATTCCATTATTCCGCTTCACGATTTCCAATATCGCCATCTCGTCGCCGCCTAATGCAATTTTCTTTTCGTTCTCTTCCGGCAGCTCCAGGCCCATATCCAAAAGCACATCCTTCACCACCACCAAGGGCACCGCGCCGTCCCGAATCAGCAGATTCGTCCCGATGCTGAACTGGCTGTTGATGTTTCCCGGCACCGCATACACCGTCCGTCCCTGTTCGCCGGCGAACTGAGCGGTAATCAGGGATCCGCTGGAGGAACCGGCTTCCACCACCACAACGCCTTCGCTGAGGCCGCTGATAATCCGGTTTCGCGCCGGGAAGGAGTATTGGTTCCCGCTAAAATCATTCTCGTATTCGGAAATAATCAACCCTTTTTCTGCGATTTCCTCCTGCAGGGGTTTGTTTTTCACCGGGTAATTCCGATCCAATCCGGTGCCCAGCACGGCGATGGTACTGCCTCCCGCTTCCAGCACCCCGGTGTGGGCAAAGGTGTCGATGCCGCTGGCCAATCCAGACACCACCGCCAGCTCCGTCTTTCCGAAATACTTTCCGATCATCAGCGCGGTCTGCTTTCCGTACAGGGAATAGCGGCGGGATCCCACCACCGCCACCTTCCGACAATCCAGCAGCTCCGGGTTTCCTCTGCAAAAAAGTTTTTTCGGGGGATTCGGAATCTGCCGCAGAAGTTCCGGATACAGTCGGGAATCCCGGTCGATTTCAAAATCTTTTTTTATCATGGTACGCCTCCTTCAATAAATATCATCCGGCGCCGTCCGGTAGCTCAGCGCTTCCAGAATATGCTCGCCGTCAATGCATTCCGACTGCTCTGCATCCGCGATGGTGCGGGCCACCTTCTGCACCTTGATCCAGGTGCGGGGCGACAGCTTCAGGTTGGTGTAGGCGCTTTGAAGGATTTTTCGGCCCTCCGCCGAAATCTCCAGCTGCTGCACCTCCCGGTCCTCCAGCAGCCCGTTGGGCTTCGTCTGACCTCTCGTCGCCGCAAAATCAATCGCTTGCAGCACCATTTTCCGCATTTCCCGGGAGGAAAGGTTCTCCTCGGGTTTTCGCTCCAGCTCCTCGTATTGCACCTTTTCCATCTGAATCAGCATATCCGTGCGTTCCAGCATGGGGCCGCTGAGTTTTTTCCGGTAATTCTCAATCTCCCCCGGCGAGCACCGGCACTCCCGCTGCGGATCTCCCAGGTACCCGCAGGGACAGGGATTCGCCGCCATAACCAACCGAAAATCGCTGGGGAACCGGTACGCCCTTCCATGACGGAAATGGGTGATTTCCCCTTCCTCTAGGGGAATGCGCAGGGCCTCGATGTTTTCCCTTTTGAATTCGCCCACTTCGTCCAGGAAAAGCACCCCGTTGTGGGCCAGGGTGATTTCTCCCGGCACCGGGTAGCTCCCACCGCCCAGCAGTCCGGCCTTGCCGATGGAATGGTGGGGGTGCCGGAAGGGCGGCGCCGAAATGATTTCCTGTCCCTTCTCCAGCTTGCCCGCAATGGAATAAATCATGGTGGTTTCCACAATCTGCTGCCGGGTCAGCGACGGGAGGATGGAGGGAATGCGCCGGGCAATCATGGTTTTGCCGCATCCGGGACTTCCCATCATCAGCAGGCCGTGGTGGCCGGCCACCGCAATCACGGCCGCCCGCTTGGCATTTTCCTGACCGCTGATATCGCTGAAATCCGCATATTCCGTTTTCCGGATTGCCGGCCGGACGCGTTCGCCCTGTGACGGGATTTTTTTACCCTGAACCACATCCAGGCATTCTTGAAGGTTTCGAACCGCCCAAAGCTCCGGCCCGGCGCCGCCTCCTTCCCGCGCCAGCTCCGCTTCCGCCAAATTCTCCGCCGGCAGTACGACCCGCCGAATTCCTGCTTTTTCCATTCCGAGAATCATGGGCAGCACGCCTTCCACGCGGCACACGTCCCCCTGAAGGGATATCTCTCCAATAAAACCAATTTGACGAAGGGCATCGGCGTCCGCGTATCCCATGGCGCCCAAAATTCCCATAGCAATAGCCAGATCCAGATGACTTCCGTTCTTGCGGATGCCTGCCGGAATCAAATTCACGGTTACCCGCCGCCGGGGATACTCGAAACCGGAGTTCAGGAGGCCGGACTTGATGCGTTCCCGGGATTCCATCACCGTGGTGGATGCCAGCCCCACAATGTTGACCTGAGGAAGCCCCGGACCGATGTCCGTCTCCACCTGTACCGGAATTCCTTCGATGCCCTCGCAAACTGCTGTATGTACTACACTTATCATGTTATCCTCCTTTGTTTATTTGAATGATTTGAGCGCGCTGCGTGCTTTGAGCGCTGCTGCATTTCGGACGCTCCGCGCGATTTGAGTGATTTGAGCGATTTGAGCGCTCCGCTGTATGGGCGCCCTGCGCAATCTGAACGCTACTGCAATCCGGGCGCGCCGCGCGACTTGAGTGATTTGAGTGATTTGAATATTTAGAGTGCTATGAGTATTCAGGGCGCTCTACTTGAATTATCTATTATATGCAATTTGCAATCTGATTCACTTCGATTTCCACCACATCAAATTGAACCCGTACGTTCTCCAATCGGTTCATATGCATGTAGTATCGGGCCGCCGCCTGCATGCGGCGCTGCTTCATTTCATTCACTGCCTCTGCAGGATATCCGAAATCATCCCCTCTCCGGGTTTTTACCTCAACGAAATGAAAGCAAAAGTCCTTTTCCGCAATAATGTCAATTTCTCCGGAACGGCATCGGAAATTGGTTTCCAAAATCTGAAATCCATCTTCCGCATACACTCTTTCTGCCATCTGTTCTCCAATATCTCCTAATTTTTTACCGCCAATCATTTTTCTCCTCCTGTTGGGCTGCCGCATGTCTTGTTGAGCTGCCGCATGTGCTAGCAATTTGATTCTTGCCGTCTGTTGGTTCTTCCTTTGTACCATATTACAAGTGGCCAATGTTGCGTTCCGGACAAAAAGGACTTTTTCCCCGGGAAAAAGTACCAAAAGGCGGCATTTGTAAACCGGGCGCCTGCCGGGCAGAGAGCGGAAGGGGCCGGCCCGGCTCGGTTTGCGTACGAAAACCGAATTCATTGGCTTTCAGGGGAGGCGTACGCAAACCCGGGCGCCCCTCAGGCCGGGATCGATGGGCGCCGGTCGGCTTTGGTTTGCGTACGAAAACCGAATTCATTGGCTTTCAGAGGAGGCGTACGCAAACCCGGGCGCCCTTTAGGCCGGGGTCAGTGGGCACCGGCCGGCTGCCTAAGTTCGCGCTCGGAAACCGAATTCATTGGCTTTCACGGGAGGCAAGCGCGAACCCGAGAGGCTCACACGGCAGATTAAGGGCCGGCCGGCTGCCTAAGTTCGCGCTCGAAAACCGAATTCATTGGCTTTCACGAGAGGCGAGCGCGAACCGGGGAAGTCACCCGGGCAGATTCCGGGCGGCCCGGTCGCTAAAGTTCGCGCTCGAAAACCGAATTCATTGGCTTTCATGGGAGGCGAGCGCGAACCGGGAAAGTCACCCGAGCAGATTCCAGGCGGCCGGGTCGCTAAAGTTCGCGCTCGGAAACCGAGTTCATTGGCTTTCACGAGAAGCGAGCGCGAACTGGGAAAGTCACCCGGGCAGATTCCGGGCGGCCGGGAGGAAGGCGGCCGGGCCTTCAAAAACAAAAAACTTTGAATCGGTGGACCGAAGCGTCCGCCGATTCAAAGTTTTTTCATTACAAATTACATCCTATTTATAAGGAAGAAACTTACAGTTTCTCTCCCAGGGCGAAGCGGCGGATGGTCCGACCCACTCCGTCCTCGTCATTGCTTTCCGCCACATAATCCGCCGCCGCCTTCACATCGTCCCAGGCGTTGCCAACGGCCACACCCATGCCGGCATAGCGGATCATAGGAATATCATTTCCCGCATCCCCAAAGCTCATAATCCCTTCCCGAGGAATTTCCAGTTTCTTGGAGAGAATTTCCAGAGCGTGGGCCTTGCTGGAATTGATTCCGCCGATTTCAATGTTGTTTTTCACGGAGGACACCACATTGCAATCCGGAAGCGCTTGAATTCTCGGGCGCATTTCTTTTAGGCGGTCATCCCCATAAAAAAAGAAATTGATGTTTTCCAGAATGTCCCGGTTTTCCCGCATGAACCCGAAAATATCCGGAATCGGGGTGCGGGTGGTCATCACATATTCCTTGTTCCGGTACACGCTGCCGTTTACCCGGATATCCTCATAGAGCGCTTCGGAAATGTACGGCTTCCCGTGGCAAAAGGCCTCCACCATCAGGTTTTCTTTTATTGCCAAGTCGATGGCCAGATCCACCGTGGTGGGCGCGATATAGCTGGAATAGATGAATTTACCGGTGGTCAGATCGGTGATATGGGCGCCGTTGGAGGAGATGGCGTACTGAAGGCCCGGAATCGCCAAGACTTCTTTCGGCAGAGCGTCGAAGGCTCGACCGGAGGCCACCACTACCTGAATCCCCGCCTGTACCGCTGCCTCCAGGGATTTTCGGTTGTAATCGGAAAGGCGGTTGTCGCTGTTCATCGTCGTTCCGTCCAGATCCAGTGCAACTAAACGAATATCCATATCGCTTTCTTTTCTCCTTTCAATACGGCTTTTGCATTCGAGGGAAAGAGTCCCGGCGTCCCCATGCAAATGCCGTTTTTCAAAAAACAGGAAAAAGACCACCGTGCAATTACGGTGGCCTTTTGAACAATCAGACTATTCCTCGTCCTGTGCTTCCTCTGCTTCATCGTTGTTCAATGCAGCTTTGATGCTCAGGCTGATTCTCTTTCTGTCGGAATCGATGTCCATGATCTTTGCGGTGATTTCCTGACCCAGGCTCAGCTCGTCGGAAACGTTCTCAACTCTCTTGTTTGCGATTTCCGAAATGTGAACCAGTCCGTCCAGACCTGCTTCCAGTTCAACAAAAGCACCATACTCTTTGATCTGTACAACCTTACCGGTGATGATTCCACCGATCTGGTATTTCGTACCAACCTGAGACCATGGTTCCGGTGTTGTCTGCTTCAGACCCAGAGAAATCTTACCCTTCTCTTCATTGAGGGACAGAATCTTAACATTGATGATGTCTCCGATGCTCAGAACTTCCTGAGGGTTCTTCAGCTTGCCCCAAGAAATTTCAGAGATGTGCAGCAGACCATCAACGCCACCGATGTCAACGAATGCACCGTAATCGGTAAATCTCATAACCTTACCTTCTACGATGTCGCCAACATTCAGGTTTGCCCATACTTCAGCAACCTGCTTATGCTTCTCTTCAACTAGTACAGCTTTTCTGGAGAATACCGCTCTGTTCCGCTTGTTGTCAACTCTCAGAACCTTGATGTCAACAGTCTGGCCGATGAAATCATCGACGTTCTCTTCTGTAACAAAGGTGTCCGCGAGCTGGGACATCGGTACAAATCCGGTAACTTCCTTGTAAACTGCAATTACGCCGCCATTAACTTTCTTGCTCAGTTTAACGGAGAGCGTCTCCTTGTTCTCCATGGCTTCGTTGAGTTCTTTGTAATTCTCATTAATTTCCAGTTTCTTCTTGGAAAGAAGAATTCCGCCATCGTTGTCGTCCGTCTTCATGACTTTGGCCTGAACGGTGTCTCCCTCCTGGAAAACGTCCTTCAGAGTCTGACCCTCTTCCAGGGATACTTCAGCCTTCTTCAGGATTCCGTCCTTCTTGCATCCGATGTTAACAATGACTTCATCTTCTGTTACCTGATGCACCTTACCTTCAACAACATCTCCCGGTCTTGGCAGACGCAAAGAATTCTCAATGTCATCCATGAAATCCAGCATTGGATTCTTTTCTGTGGTGTTTGTGACATTTTCGCTCATACTAGCAATAACCTCCTTAATTATCCATTCAGGTGTCGATGCACCCGCGGTTACACCTATTTTATTATATTTTGCGGCTTGTTTCAACTGTAAATCTGAAATATCTTGTATAAGAATCGAATTTTTACAATTTTCTTTCGCGATTTCGAATAATTTCCGCGAGTTGGAGCTGTGCCGGTCGCCGATGACCACCATCAATTCTACTTTTTGGGCCAAATCCCGACACGCATCCTGACGCTCTCTCGTCGCGCTGCAAATGGTGTTGTATAGCTCGTATTCGTATTTTTTGCGCCGAAAAACATCCAGAATCTCTTCCAGGATTTCCACCTTAAAAGTAGTCTGACATACAATCACCGGTTTCCGGCCCGCCTGAAACAGTTCCGGGCAGTCCTGCGTCAGCGCCTCTGCATCCTCCCGGCTCTGCAGAATGTGCCCCCGGTAATCGCACCAGCCGTTGGTGGCAATGACCTCCTGGTGCTCCGGATTGCCCACGATGATGATGCCCTTTTCCTCGGCATGGGCTTTGTGGACGATGTCATGAATTTTTGTCACAAAAACACAGGTGGAGTCCACCAGGGCAACCCCCTTCGCCTCCGCCGTGCGATAGAACGATTCCGGTTCTCCGTGGGAGCGGATAATCACCACATCCCCTTCCGACGCTTCCTCGATGTTCTGAATCATTCCCACGCCCTTCTCTTCCAGGGCGCCGGTTACCAGCCGATTGTGAATCAGCGGTCCGCAGGTGTACAGGGGACGCTTCTCCCCCTTCTCATTTTTCTCAATCTGTTCCATGGTCAAATCGATGGCTCGCTGCACGCCAAAACAGAAGCCCGACCGATCCGCGCGGATGATTTCCATTTCCGATTTCCTCCTACATCCATAATAGATTGATTATATATGAAGGAGGGCTTTTTTGCCACTGATTTTTGCAAAGCCGGTGGCTATTCTTTCGCCGATTATTCTTCCGCCGGTCCTTCGCACCGCATCCGGGCAGCCCGAATCAGTTCCAGAAGCTTCTCCGGATCGTTGCTCTTCTGAAGGAGGTACCGCATCTGCTCCAGCAGTCCCTTCTCCTCCGGGACGCCGGGATTTAGTATTTTTTCAATCAGAGCCAGCCACTTCCGCAGGAAGGGCTCCCCTTTCACATCGGGGTAAAACAACAACCGCAGGGTGGTCCGACTGATCCGGTGGTCCTTCCAATAGATCAACTCCGGCTCCAGCATGTATCGCTCCGCAGGAATCAGGTGATTCTCGTTCTCTTCATTTATATCGTACAGGAGCTCCAGCAGGCGGAACTTTTCCGAGGACGGAAGGCGCTGCGCCATGCAGCGCCGGTAGCCGTTCAGCTCGTAGGACAGGTCGTAGACGCCCCCATTCCGGGACACCACCATCCGGAGGAACGTCCTCGCATAATCCTGAATCAAAATCTCAATCATGTACTCCGGAATGGAATGTCCCACAATCCGCTGACTGAGCCGCTCTTCCATATTTTTGCCCCCTTTCTTTTTCGGCAATTCGAATTTTCCGCAGGGGCAGCTGAAGCAATCCGCCCCCGAAACGACCCGTTACCCGCCGCACTTGCTGCAAGGAGTGTATTTCCGCTCCTTCGCTACGTCCTTTTCGATTTCAATGCACCGCCGCTCCAGCACCCGGCATCCGGACAGGTGGTACCGGGAACCGTATTCCGGAAATACGTACACCCGGGTTCCGGACGCCGCCTCCTTGCTCCGGCAGACTCGGCACCCGGTGTATTTTCTTTTTACCGATTCCGTCAGGGCCACGGCTTTGGTTTCCGACCGGACGAAGGTGCAATTCTTGTTGTGGTACTTCTCCCCGTCCTGGGGGAAAATAAAGACGCCGTCCGCCAGCTCGTTTCGGAATTCCGCCTCCGTCATGGCTTTGCAGTTTCGAATCTGCCCCACATAGGCCCGGGTCATCAGCGCGGAATCGTACCGGGATTGACTGAGAATTCCCAGGGGATTCCGGGTTTTCATGTCCAGCTCCAGGTTCAGATAAATCAGCTCGTTCAGACCGTTTCGGTTCTTGCGAAATCCGTAATCCAGAATCCGATGGGAATCCAGGATGGGGTGGTTGTCCCGGGTTCGCTCGGCCACCTCCGGTGGAATCAGGGGCTGCCCCTCGCTGACTGCCGCTTCGATGCTGCCCTTTCGAAATTCCGTGGCGGTGATGAACGCCGCATCCTCGATACAGGAATAGTACAGAACGATGGAGGACAGCACAATCATGGCGATGAGGAGCACGGGAAGGGTGATGGCCGCCTCCACGATATAGCTCCCCCGCCGGCAATCTCTCCGCCGGCGACCGGCGAAAGGATTCCGGAGTTTTCGCCGTTCCTTACCGATATTCTCTGCTGTATGCATATTTTTTTCCGTTAACATGAATCGTAAAACTCACCCCTCCGTAGTATTCCGCCAGATTGAAATCCCGGTAGTACCGATATTTCATGTTAATCTGCACCAGGTCCATGAGGCGGCGCAGCCGGGTTTCCTCCGGCAGGACCAGAATCATAATCATCAGGTACTCTTCGTAATCCAGCCCTTCCTCCACCGCTTTTCCGGCAGACTTCCCGGCCGCCTCCGACACCTCACCCCCTTTCTCCTTCAGCAGCTTCCGGGAATCCTCGTCTAATTTTTTTTGCATCTCCTCGTCCTTCAGAATTCCCTCGATGCCCGTGTTCCAGGTGGCCGCGGTTTTCATCACCGGCACCCGCCGGCCCGCCAGCAGATCCTTCACGTCCTTCTCCGACTCCAGCGCCGCCCAAGCTTCCATGAGAATCCCCTTGGTCACCACCCCCATGGGTCCCGGCGAGATGATTTCCGCAATCGCCGTCACCACCTGCACCTTCTCCGGATCCTTGTACAAATAGGCCAGATTCAGCCCGTTCCGAATCAGAAAAAGACGCCGCCGGCCGCTTTTCAGGTTGGTCTCGTCGTTCGCCGCCCCCTTGAGGACGTACTCCCATTCGTTTCGAAAGTAGTGCTTCTTGCCGTCCGCCGTTCGGCGGTAGCTGTTCATGTACTTTCTCATAAAAACAATTTCCATGGGGACGTTCTTTACCGACCCGCCGCCGGGCGGGACGAATTTTCCGGACTTCAGCGCTTCAATCACCGAATCCGGGGAAAAGGAACTTTCCCCTTGGACCGAAGGTAGGGTGTGGAGCACCACCGGATTCTTGATTTCCCGAGGATCTTTCTCAGTCTTTTGATCTCCCTTATCCCCCGGTTTCTCGGAGGCCGCAATGTTCCCCCGGTCCTTTCTTTTTTCCTTCTTTAAGAGAAGCTCCAGAGACTCCGTTCCGAAGCTGTGGGCCATGGCCTTCCGGAAATTCTCCGGCTCCGACAGCTCGTATCCGTTAAGATCCGCCGTAGCGGACAGGCTGCGCACCTGAAGCCGGTTCCCCAGGGAATAATGCATGTAATATTCCAACTTTTTTGCCACCTCCGGATTGTTTCCGTAGAATCCCATGATGCCGTAATCCCGGAGGAGGTGCCGGTCGTATTCCGACAGGATTCCCCGGGTCCACACGTTTCCGTAGCTCCGGCAGATGCTGTTCAGCGTCATCTGCCGGATTATTATAATAGAAGAAAGAATCGCCATGCTAAGGGATACCGAAATCATCGCCATCAGAACGGTGGCGGAGCCTTTTCTATTCTTCATGAAGCACTTCCTTTGCTCTCACCAACAAATCCTCGTTAAATTCATAGGACCGAATTTCCAGCCGGCATTCCGGCCGCGTCCGCAGAATGCCCGCCGACGCCATCCGGACGCTTTCGCTCTTCCGATATATTTTTATCACCGCTTCCCGGTCCGAATCCCAACGCCGACAAGCCTCCTTGTGGCCTTTCACCCCGGTTGCCAAAATATTAAGATAGAACACAAAGAGATTTAGAATGAGCAATACCGCTGCGGTAATCAGGGGAATGGCCACGGCCGCCTCCACAAATTCATTTCCCCGGCGACTTTTCAGAATCCCTTTCATGGTCAGAACTGGCCCGCGTCCAGCTTGGAGAACACCTCGTTGACGAACGCGGTAATCTGGGATTTGAAAATAATTCCCAGGGCCACCGCAATGGCCACCAATATGGCCACCTGCACCATTTCCATTCCTCGCTTCTGTTTCAACAATTTCATCATCACAACTACCTCCCTTTCAAACAAATCATTTCCTCACATCACCAGAATCGCCGGCGCCATGGTCACCACAATCAGCAGAATCAGCAGCAGGCCCAGAGGACCGGCCATTTTGGTATCGATGGCTTTGCCCTTCTCCGCCGCCACGATTTTCCGCTCCTCCCACAGGAATCGGCTCTCCCGGCTGAGACTTTCCACCACGTCGCTTCCCCGACGTTCGTTCTCCAGCAGAATGGTGGAAATTCGCAGCATTTCCTTTACGTTGTGCATTCCCGCAAAATGATTCAGCAGCATGGCCGTACTCACCCGGTGATCCCGGTGCGCGCGGTACAGCTCCACCATCTCGTTTTCGAAATCGCTTCGGGCCTCCGCCGGAATCATGGAATAGCTCTGGCAGATTCGGTCAAAAGCATCGCTAAGAATCACGCCGGCATAAAGCATCATCACCAGCTGATTCACGAACCGGGGAAGGCCCCGAAGAAGTCCGTCGTCGCCCTTTTTCTTCTTACGGGGAGCCAGGCGGCTGTAGAGCACCATTCCAACCAACAGACAGTACATTCCAAGAATGGTCAGCTCTTCGCTGCGGCCCGGGTCCCCCTTCTGCCAGGTGATGGGACTGCCATCGGAAAGCTCCGACGGAAACTCGATCTTTTTGCCCGCAGACGATTCGATGTCGGAAAGAATCCGCCCCAGCTCCATCTCCCGATTCTGCTTCGCCTCCTTTCGCCGGTCTTTCTTCCCGGCGTTCCGGCTTTCCTCCATCTCCTTCAGAGAGCGCTTGGAAATAATCACCTCCTTCTCCAGCACCTCGTCTTCTCCCTGAATGCGCACCCGCAAGGGGTACTCCTCATACGAATTGAGGGACCGACGCTGAATGCCCGTCACGTTTCCGTCTCCGTTCACGATGTATTTTCCCGATTCCAATCCGCTCTTAATCACAAAAGAAGCCAGGAACAGAGCGCACACCAGCGTAATCCCGTAAAGCTGCCGAAGCAGCGGCGGATCCGCCCGAATCCGCCGAAGCATCTCCCGGACCCACCGGACGACCTTCGATTCTGCCATTTGCTTTATTTTTTCACTCATATCTTCACCTTTACAATCCGCTGCACCAGCTCGTAAATTCCAATATTCGCCCCGATCATTCCCGTCATGATCAGCCGCCCTCGAATGGTTTCGTACATGGGGGCGATGTAGTCCGGCGAGGCCAGGTTCAAGAAGCAGATTACCACAATCGGCGCCAGGAGAATGATCAGCCCCTCCTGCTCCTTTCGCCGAATCAGCTCCCGAATCTCCCGTTCGATGGTCATCTTGTCAATGATCACCATGGCGGCCTGATTCATGGCCCGGATTAAGCTGGCCCCGGTGATTTTGCAAGTGGCGTAAATGGTCACGAAATCGATCACATCCTCCTGCCCGCTCAAGGCGGCCAGGTCCGCCAGCACATCTACGTCGTCTTCGTTTCCGTGCTCGATTCGCTGATGAACGAGTTTCATTTCCCGCACCAGAAGAGCATCTTCATCGTAAATATCCGCCATCCGGGGGATCGCCTCTTCTATGGAATCTTTCATGGACCGCCCGGCGCCGATGGAAGTGGCGGCGATGAACAGGAAATCCTTGAACTGCATCAGGTACTCCCGCCGCCTTCGTTCCTTTAGAATCTCCACGGCGAATTTCTTCAGCCGGGGAAGGAAGGGGACGATTACCGCGCCGAACAGGATATTTCGGTAGAACAGCAGGGCCACGAGCAGGGCGACGGCCCCGGAAACCCCGTAGAACAACGTGTTCTCTCTTTGGGACATTTCATAAATTCTAAAGTCGGTCATTCATGCCACCTCTTTTTAAGTTGTCCCGATGCAGCAGCGCGTTCCCGGTTCGAACCAGGCACCCCGACCCATCGGTACGATACAGATAATTGATGTTGTATTCCTTCCCGTCGAACCCCGCCAGCTCCGCCACTTCCATCACCCGCCGGTTCCCATCGCCGTCTCGCTTCAGGTGCACGAAAATCTCAATGGCATTGGCGATCTGGTTCCGCACCGTGTACACCGGCACCTGGGCGCTCATCATGTACATGGTCTCCAGCCGGTTCAGCATGCCTCGAATGGAATTCCCGTGACCCGTAGAAATGCTTCCGGAATGGCCCGTGTTCAGTGCCTTTATATGGACTCCCTATGTTCCCATCATGCAGAAATACAATATCT
>JAEUGJ010000034.1 GCA_016775335.1 Mogibacterium sp. | reverse complement strand
GGGATTCAGGCTATATAGTTAGTGTTAAGCTAGTGTGGATTCGCGGGAATCCAGGATCAATGGTCAAATAGTTTAATGATTCCTTTTCCAGACTCTCCACTTCTGCAAAACATCATTTACAGGAATTAAGAAAACAATCAATCATCCGGAGCCTGCATCAAAATGTGGCAAAAAAAAACAGACTTGGAAAGGTCAATGTTGCCATTTGGCCTTCCAAGTTTTTATAATCCGTTGTTCATGCGGTTCCTCCTAATCTTGACAATCGCAAAACAGGCTTACCCGCTGTGATGTGCCATTATGGGAGGAACTTTTATGTGGTGAATCTTTGTAATGAGTTCTTATAGGTAGAATTGCAACTTGCAAAGAAAACCAAGGAATACATGCGAGAAAAATGTGTCATTCCCTTATAGGAAGGGTCACAACTAAGTCCTCTCTTTGATATCTGTGAATTTCACGGGTTTATGTGTCAATCCCTTATAGGAAGGGTCGCAACAGGGCATCGCGCGTGTGTCCTCAGAGACTCAGGTAGGTTGCGTGTCAATCCCTTATAGGAAGGGTCGCAACCCGAGAACAAAAACAACTATGGAGTCAAGAAAGTGTGTCAATCCCTTATAGGAAGGGTCGCAACTCTATTTACAACACACGTTATTTCTAGAAATGTTCAGTGTCAATCCCTTATAGGAAGGGTCGCAACACATTGTAAGAATTTAGATGTTTTGAGGGATTGATAGTGTCAATCCCTTATAGGAAGGGTCGCAACCTGAGCGCAGACGAAAAGTGATGTACGAAGGCTTCCGCCTCCGTGCATCACTTCCCACTATTATATTAGGAAAGAATTGACGACGAACGCCACCTCTTTCCACGTTCGTCGTCAATTCTAGTGTCAATCCCTTATAGGAAGGGTCGCAACGCATCAGATACCGCCTTGTCATAAGCATCTTTGGGTGTCAATCCCTTATAGGAAGGGTCGCAACAACCGTACTTTCAACGGTTTCAGGAAATGAGGGTCTCAAAAATGCCTCATTTTTGGCCTTTTCCTTGTCACACAGTATACAATTTTTGAGATTGTATTTCAACACCTTTTCACAGAATTCCGTTCTCCGACCAGGCTTTTATCCCCCAGGTTTCCTTGCTGGTATACTTCAAATTCTCAATCCGGTAGATGCAGATGCGGTCCACATCCGGCTTCGCCACCTTTTCCAGGTCCACCTTCAAATGATTCAGCTCGGATTCCGTAATCGTTCCCTCGAAAACAGAATTCTGAACATGAACAAGGTACCGACGGCAGATTTTCATCACCTTCTGAATATGCGTTCCGGATATATCATATGTCAAGACAACAAACATTTTTCCTCCTTTAGCTGTACGGCCGATACGGCGTTTCATGTAAAATAAGAGAACGATAGTTCCGCACTTCCCGGCGAAGAACCTGCGCATACGTAAGCTTCTTGTCATCCACCGTAACTTTTCGATATAAGGCGGAATTGAAAGCCTCGATAAATTTGGTTTTACCGCTTTCACTTAAATAGATGCCGCCCCCTCCCGGAACGAAATCCCAACTGCGGCTCAAGATGTGATTGTTCACCAGGCGAAATATTACCGAATCGACCAGAAGCGGTTTGAAAATTTCCGCCAGATCCAGATTCAATGTCTGGTTTCGGTAAGCCGTTGTAGAATGAATCACGCCGATTCGCCCATCCAACGATGTTTTGCTGATTTCCAGTGCCAGACGATTATACAGAAGGGTGTTTCCAAAGCTAATCATCGCATTGATTTCGTTCTCCGGCGGACGCTTGCTCCGTTTGCCGAAGACAAAGGAGTCATCACTTATAGCACAGTCGAACAGGCGGTAATAGCATTGCCGGCCCTGGGCTTCCACCAGCATCAGGTGCTCCATATCCATGCAGTGCTGAATCTGAGAGCATGTGCTTTTGAGCTCCTGTCCAATTTCACGAATTTCCTTTGAATCCGTTCGGCGCAAGTGATATGCTACCGTCTTTCTCATATTGGTGAATGCGGCTAGCTCGATGATTTTAGCGATTTCCAATCGGCGATTCTGATTCTGATACAGATTCACCTGTTTAATCATTGTTTCCACATTTCCGTGATTCTGGCAGGCACTGTACACACCCAAGGGATTTCCGAACCGATCGTAAATTGCCACATCGATTCCCTGCTGTGCCACATAGGTGAGAAAGCCTCCGGAAAGGGTTACGTTGTTATAGATATCCAGACGTTTCGTCGTTTCTGCCGGAATGAAATACTTCTCCTCCCCGGAAGCGAACAGCAGGGCGAAATCTTTTTTTGTGAGGATACCCTCGTTGATGATATTGTAATTTCGTTCCACCTTTTCAAGGGGACTCCGTTCCCAGTTATCACTTGGAACTGCTTTTTCGGATTTGTCTTTCTTATTTGCCATTTCTGCCCTCCATTTCCACTGCCACAGAATTCGAGTCCGCCGGATTTAAGCGCCGCCAGGCCGTTATGCAAAGGCACTTGATGAGCTTTGCAAATGCGACACTGACACAGCAGCAGAATGTCGTGCCAATTGAAATGAACGGTGCCAGCACAAACATCGGCAGCGGAAGGATTCTCGCTAGGAGATACACCCAATCGTACTTAATTTTATAGATGTCTTCAAATGCATACATAATGCCCTTATAGCCTTCTATGCATGCCATTTTTGAAAATTGGACTGCTTCTGTGAATGTTCTCGGCAGAATCATCTCGCCCTTTATTATTCTACAATTAAATTCTATCATGAATCCCACCAATCCAATGAGCGCAAGGGTATTCAAGAATACAAAAGAAATCACGAAGATGCTGAGAGCTACGTACAACTTTGCCGAATAAATAAACATTTCAAACATCGCAAGTGCACCTTCTGCTTCTTGCTTGGTCTGCCAATCGTAAAACTCTTGTCTGCTGTTGAAACTACGCATAATTTCCTCCTTATGTCACCTCTGAATCCCCGGTCTGAAAATAGGGGATTCATTCCTGTAGAACCTCTGTCACTTATATATAGTGATGTTCTTGGAGGAAATTAAGAAAAATGCGAAAATTTTTTTATCCGAAGCACTTTCCGTAGGAACGGTACAGGTGGACGGCGACGAAAATCGTCACGGCCTCCGCCAGCGGCATGGTGATCCAGACCCCGGACACGCCCAGGATTTGGGGGAGAATCAGGATGAAGGCCACCACCAGGATGAGGGACCGCAGCGAGGAGATCAGCGCCGAGATGAAGCCGTTGCCCAGGGCCGTGAAGTAGCCGGAGAGGAACACGTTCAGGCCGATGAACAGGAATACCGGGCTGAAGAGCTTGAGGCCGTCCCAGGTCAGGGTGAACACGCTGCCGCCGTCCACGAAAAGGCCGATGATGCGCGGCCCGCAGAGAAGGGAAATGGCCAGGATCAGCACGGAGCTGACGGCGATGGTGATGAAGCTGTAGCGAGTGGTCTCCCGGATTTTGGCGTGATTTCCGGCGCCCGCGTTATAGCTCACCATCGGGGCGGTAGCCACGGCGATTCCCATATAAATGGAGATAAAAAAGTAGTAGATGTACATGATAATCGTCACCGCCGCGATGCCGTCTTCCCCGAAAAACCGCATGATAATCAGGTTAAAAAGAAACGTGGTAATTCCCGTGGACATTTCCGTGAGCATCTCACTGCTGCCGTTGGTGCAGGATTTTAGGAGAACACTCCAATCCAACTTCGGGTGGCAGAACCTGATGTGGCTGTATTTCAGGAAATATCCCAAGCCGATCAACATGCTCACCGTGATGGACAGGAAGGTTCCCCAGGCCGCGCCCAGCGTTCCCATGCCCAGACGTCCAACGAAAATATAGTCCAGAATCACATTCAGGACCAGTCCGGTGAGAGACATCACCATGCCGATGTTGGCTTTGCCGTCGGTGCGCACCAGGTACTCGAAGAACAGCTTGAAGGACATCGGCACCGCGCCCAGGAAAATCACGAAGGCGTACGGCACCACGTGATCCATCAGCCGCGGGCTGCTTCCCAGAAAAACACAGATCGGTTCCAGGAACAGGATGCCGGCTGCCGTAAATGCGATAGAGAATATTAGGAGCGCAACGGCAATAAAAGTAAAAATTTCACCGGCCTCCCGTTCCCGCTTC
Source organism: Mogibacterium sp. (assembly GCA_016775335.1). GTDB lineage: Bacteria > Bacillota > Clostridia > Peptostreptococcales > Anaerovoracaceae > Mogibacterium_A. Next base: position 10,977 of record JAEUGJ010000034.1, on the reverse strand, counting down.
TGCCCCAGCCGTTCTCCGATAATCGCCCCGGATCCCGTGGCCAGCATCACCGCGATTCCGAAGATGACGCAGGTCACCGGAATCACGATGTTGATTCCCGCCAGCGCATCCGAACCCGCGTATTTCGATACGAAATATCCGTCGATGGTCGTGTAGAACGACAGGAAAATCATGGTCAAAACGGATGGTATCAGATATTTTAAAAAATGCAAATATGTCATTTTTGTTTCAAAACACTTCATTTTTAAATCCTCCTGCTTGCTTATTTCTTGTGATGGCTATATAGTAAAGGATATAGTAACTATAGTGTCAAGGGGGATTTTTATGAAAGATATGTTTTCCATCGGGGAGCTTGCCGGATACCAGAATATTTCCAAGCAAACCTTGATTTTCTACGACAAAATCGGCCTGTTTCAGCCCGCTTACGTGGATCCGAACAACAAATACCGCTATTACACCGCCCAGCAAATCGACTATCTGGACACCATTTTGATCATGAAAGAGCTGGGTTTTTCTCTAAGCGAAATTCAGGAGCACATGAAAAACTACACCATCGACAGCTCCCTGGTCATCCTGCGGAAGCAGCTTTCCGTCATCGACCGGCAGATCAAACGCCTGCAGCTGGTTCAGCACCGGCTGACGCATCGCTGCGAACAGATGGAGCACGTAAAAGAATTTCGCGAGGGCAATCAGGAGGTGACCGTAAAGGACATCCCACAGAGCCGCATCCTCTTCGCCCCGGTGGAGGCTCCACAGTCCTTCCGGGAAATCAGCATCGCCACGAAGAAATGTTTTTCCCAGGCTTTGCAGGATGAGCTCCCGATTTTCTTCCAAACCGGCGTCATTGTCCCGTATGAAAATATTCTGGACGGAAGGTACACGGAAGCCTCCGAAGCCTTCCTGCCCATCGAGAAAACAAAGAAAGCCAAAAACATCAAGATCCTGCCGGCAGGCAAGGTGGCCGGCATTTACCACTACGGTACCTACGAGTCCGTGGAACGGTCCTACCGGAAGCTGCTGGACTTCTGCCGGGAACAGGACCTGGAAATTCTTTCGGATTCCTACGAATTCTGCATCAACGATTACTTTTCCTCCGGCGACGAAAGGGAATTCATTACGGAGATTTTTTTCTATGTAAAATAAGGCCTCATGTGGACTGGGCTCCGCCGAAATGATCGGCTCCGCCGGGACTGAAGACGCCTCCGGCGGGGCTGATGGGCATTCGGCGTGGGCTGATGTGGCCTGCGGCGTGCGCGGCGGCCGGCGTGGTGCTTCACCGCCTGCAAACCCTTATTCTTTCGTCCGGAAGCACCACGCCCACGTGGCAAACGGCGCCGTCGGCCGGGCCGGCGTGGTGCCTCACCGTCCGCGAACATTCCTTCGTCCGGAAGCACCACGCCCCTGAGCCAATACGCTCCGCCGGCGGGACCGGCATGGTGCCTCACTCCCCGCAAACCCTTATTCCTTCGTCCGGAAGCACCACGCCTCTGAGTCAAAACGCCCCGCCAACGCGGCCGGCGTGGTGCCTCACCGCCCTCGAGCCCTTATTCCTTCGTCCGGAAGCACCACGCCTATCGAGTCGAATGGGCCTTCGGCGGCCGGGACGTGGTGCCTCACCGCCCGCTAGCCCTTATTTCTTCGTCCACAGGCACCACGCTTTCCGGGCTCGATGGGCCTTCGGCGGCCGGGACGTGGTGCCTCGCCGCCCGCTAGCCCTTGTTTCTTCGTCCACAGGCACCACGACCCTGAGTCAAAACGCTCCGTCGCCGCGGCCGGCGTGGTGCCTCACCACCCGCTAGCCCTTGTTTCTTCGTCCGGAAGCACCACGCCTATCGGGTCGAATGGGCCTTCGGCGGCCGGGACGTGGTGCCTCACCGCCCGCAAACCCTTATTTCTTCGTCCACAGGCACCACGACCCTGAGTCAAAACGCTCCATCGCCGAGGCCGGCGTGGTGCCTCACCACCCGCTAGCCCTTATTCCTTCGTCCACAGGCACCACGACCCTGAGTCAAAACGCTCCGTCGCCGTGGCCAGCGTGGTGCCTCACCGACCGCTAGCCCTTGTTCCTTCGTCCACAGGCACCACGACCACGAGACAAACGGCGACATCGCCGCGGCCGGCGTGGTGCCTCGCCGCCCGCTAGCCCTTATTCCTTCGTCCACAGGCACCACGACCCTGAGTCAAATCCCGCCTTCAGCGAGGCCGGCGTGGTGCCTCGCCACCCGCTAGCCCTTGTTTCTTCGTCCACAGGCACCACGACCCTGAATCAAAACGCTCCATCGCCGCGGCCGGCGTGGTGCTTCACTCCCCGCAAACCCTTATTCCTTCGTCCGGAAGCACCACGCCCTCAGATCCTCAGGCCCAAACGCTCCTCCGGCGGGCGGAGCCCTTACAGCTTTATCTCCCAAGGTCTGGCGGAGCCCCTACAGCTTTATCTCCCAGGGTCCGGGCGGAGCCCTTACAGCTTCCTCCTCCTCCCCCCAAGACCGGGCAGGTCCCCGCCGCGGGTCTTCCGCAGACGCAGCCGGCACAATTCATGGAAATGAAAAAGGACTTTGGATGACAGCTGACACTTTTTTGTCAGCTGTCCCAAAGTCCTTGAATTTCTATGTTATTGTGCCCTGCGGCGAGGACTCCCGCGAAGGGGACCTGCCCGGTCTATTCGAATTCCACCGTCCCTGTCGGCTTCGGCGTAAAATCATACAGCACGCGGTTAATGCCCGGAACCTCGTGTGTAATTCTATCGGTGATATGGCACATCAGCTCATACGGAATATTCTCAACGGTACAGGTCATAACGTCCGTCGTGTTGATTGCACGGACGATGCAGCACCACTCGAACGCTCTTTTGCCGTCCTTAATTCCCGTGGACTTGAAATCCGGAACCACGGTAAAGTACTGCCATACCTTGCCCTCCAGACCGTTCTTCGCAAACTCTTCCCGAAGAATGGCGTCGGACTCGCGAACAGCTTCCAGACGATCCCGTGTAATCGCACCCGGGCAGCGAACGCCCAGACCCGGTCCCGGGAACGGCTGACGGTAATTCATCTCGTGCGGCAGCCCCAGCTGATCTCCCACCACGCGTACCTCATCCTTGAACAGAATCCGAACCGGTTCCACCAGCTCGAAATTCATATCTTCCGGCAGTCCGCCCGCATTGTGGTGTGCCTTGATGCCTTCCTCCGATTCGAGGATGTCCGGCCAAATGGTGCCCTGCGCCAGGAACTCGATGCCGTCCAGTTTTCTCGCCTCTTCCGCAAACACCTCGATAAACTCGTTTCCGATGATCATTCTCTTTTTCTCCGGATCGTCTACCCCGGCAAGTTTGTCCAAGAATCGATCCACCGCATCCACATATACGAGGTTCGCATCCATCCGGTTGCGGAACACCTCGATTACCTGCTCCGGCTCACCCTTTCGGAGAAGACCGTGATTCACATGCACGCATGTCAGCTGCTTGCCGATTGCCTTAATCAGCAGTGCCGCAACGACGGATGAATCCACGCCGCCGGAAAGCGCCAGCAGAACCTTTTTGTCACCCACCTGTTCCCGAATCACTTCAATCTGCTCATCGATAAATGCCTGTGCAAGCTCAGGCGTTGTAATTCTGACCATATCTTCAGGACGTCTGTCTAAAGCCATAATAAAAAAATCCTCCATCTTTTGTCTAAGCTTGTCCGGATATCTCAAACGTAGTATGCGGACCGTTAACGGTTTAATTATACTACATAACTCATAAAAAAAGTATAATCATTTTCCAATTACTTAAACTCACAGGTAATAATCAAACAATAGTCAACGCCGCTTTCCTACAGGCATTTTCCATTCGTTTCGAGGATTCTTTCCGCCGGCGCCCCCGCTGTCGCCCACCGAAACCATGTATTCCCCTTTACCGGAATCCAGAAGCACGCCAATCATCCCTTCTCCCCGGCGAATCTGCATCGTAGAACACACTTTCGAACGAAGGAGCTTGCCTTTCATGTACTCCTTGGCAACAATCTCAACCTTCTTCGCACCGGAATCATTCGAGTATTCGAACACGCCGTAGTTCCTATTTAAGGAACTAAAAAGAGAATTCATCACTTTCTCATTTTCCGTGCCCGCGAATGAACGAACATAGTTTTTGTCGAAATACCCATTGTCGCGCAAATTCTTTACAATGATTGCGCCTCCGGCAATCACCACAAATACCAGGATTACTACCAGCGACTTGATAGTTTTCTTCAGCTTGCTGTTTCTGTGAACGCTGTCCTTTAGAATCGCTAGAATATTCTTCTCCGATTGCTCTTCCACCGCTTCCCGTGCAATGTCCTCGCCGGCGAAAAATTCGTTAATGGAAATTCCAAGAATTCCGCAAATATCCTGAAAAAGGCTCACATCCGGAAGGCAAACGCCCCGTTCCCATTTGGAAACCGATTTATCGGAAACCCCCAACTTCTGCGCCAGTTGCGCCTGCGTCAGGTCCTGCGCTTTTCTTTTTACTGCGATATATGCGCCAATCTTACTCTGATCCATGACTTCCTCCTTCGTTTATAGGAAAATCATACAATATCCCCTCACAATTGACCACCCCTCACAGGTAGAGTTGCGCTTTGAGCAGAAGAAAAGACTAAAAAATCTCCGAAGGCACTGTCCTCGGAGATTTTTTACTTTCAAATTATTGTACGGTCACCTTGCACTTCACGGTCTTGCTTCCGGATTTTACGGATATTACTGCTTTGCCTTTCTTTTTTGCCTTTACAGTTCCCTTCGATGTAACCGTCACGACTTTTTTGTTGCCGGATTTGTAGGTTACTTTCTGAAGGCTGGTCATCGGTGCAACGGCGGCCTTTAATTTTGCCGTCTTATTCTTCTTTAATTTCAAAGTTTTTGGAATGCCGGTAATCTTTGAAGTTTTCACCGCCTTTTTCTGAACGGCAATTGTAACTTTCTTTCGCAAGCCGCTCTTCAGGGTCACGGCAATCGTCGTTTTGCCCACTTTGCTTCCGGCGGTCAACGTGCAGGTTCCGTTTGATTTTCCGACCACTTTCACAACCTTCGTATTGCCGGATTTCCAGGAGACAATCGAATCTCCTTTTGCCAGACCGCTGACTTTTAATACCTTCGTTTTCTGCTTTACCTTCAGCGGCAACTTTGTCGCATTGACTTTCATCTTTGCCGTGAGCTTCTTTCCGATGCTTCGGGTTTCTTCGTGTCCGCACGTGTTGCAACGTCTTGTCTGCTCTGTCGGCTCAAAAACGGTTGCCGCCTTTGTGTTCTTCCAGGACGAGAATTTATGCGAAGCCGGAATCACTTCGTCGGATTTCACATAGCCGCAGTACTTGCACTTGGTCACCTTCTCTCCGGCCTCCGTGCAAGAATCCGGATACGAATACGTGTAAGTCACAAAGGTATGCTCGTGGTCGGCCTTGTATTCGTAATAAATCGTTGCATTGAAGAATTTCTCCGCACTCAGGCCGGTATCGCCCCACTCATCTCTCGTTCCGGTGTAACGAATGGTTTTGATTGGTTTATAATCCGAAATAATACAATCTCCGTATTTTGCAGTTTTCGGGAGTGTTACGGTTTCAAGGCTCTCGCATCCGGTAAACGCATTCGTGCCGATGCTCGTAACTCCGTCCGCGATTTCCAGTTCTTTCAGATTTTTGCACCCGGTAAAAGCATTTGCACCGATTGTTTTTACGGTTTCCGGGATTTTCAGTGATGTCAGGCTGCTGCAGTTCTGGAATGTCCCGTCATTGATTGCGGTAACGGTCGCCGGAAGCTCCACGCTTTCCAGGCTGCTGCAATCGTAAAACGCGGTTTTTCCAATACTTTTTACTCCGGAAAAATCAAACTTTTTCAAGCCGGTGCATCCGAAAAAAACGCTTTCCTGTATCAGCAGCTGGCCGGGCAGATTCACTTCTGCAAGGTTACTGCAGTTCAGGAACGCATAATTTGAAAGCATCGCCATCTTTGATTCGGTTGCTTGGATGCGTTTCAGGCCGGTGCATCCTTCAAATGCATTTGTTCCTACCGCAAGGCTTCCGGTAAATTCCGCACTTTCCAATCCGGTACAATCTTTAAATGCACACTCCCCCAGCTTGAGAACCTTCATGCCGGCCGCATTTGCTGCTCCGCATGCGGTAATGCTCGTAAGTTCCTTGCATCCTTCAAAGGCGGAATTGCCGATTTGGGATAGGGAACCCTTGAAGGTAACCGACTTCAGCTTTGGGTATTTCATAAAATTTCTCTCGCCCAGTGCGGTGATTCCATCCCCGATGACTACATTCGTAATCTGTTCCTTGTATTCAAACCACGGCGACCAGTCCGGTGTCGCGCCGGTTCCTTCAATTTCAAGTGTTCCGTTATCGTAAGACCACGTAACATTCGTATCCTGAATTGTATTCCACTGTTTTTCACTTGCGAATACAATTGACGTTCCGGATACCGCCGCCAAAATCATGATTAGCGATAACCCAATGGTCAACATTTTTTTCAGTTTCATTTTTCACCCCATGTTCTTTCTCTAAGTTCTATACCCTTTTACCGATGAATTACAATGCGTCCGGCTCCCCCGGCACCTTCCTTGAGAATTATACCATATTTTTAAACTACTGCTTAACCGTGCTTCCCCAGAAAATAATTTTCGTAATCTCCGCATTTTCGTTATACCACACGAATCCCACGGCGGCCCCGTCTCGGATGATTTTCGCCGCTTCTTTTTCCGTCACCTTCCTGCAGTCCGACTGGACATTCATCCCCGACTCGTCCACATCGTACGTCCAGGAATAGAACGTCGCATGATCCGCCAGTTTTTCTGAAAGTTCGTATTCTTTAAATTCCGGGTCATCTCCGTCGTAATTTGCCGGTGCGGTAATGATCTTGGATCCATCCTTACCGATAATCGCCAGATACGACCCGAAGCCGCTTGCGACATTGTCCAGATCATATTCCAGATTCTGCGGTGCACCTCCGGCAATCCGCTCATCCTTCCCATCGAAAAATTCCTTCACATCCCCGTCAATATCCAGAAGAAGGCGCGACTTCTCGTGGCGAAGCACTTTAATTTTCATATCGCCCTCCGGCTGAAGCTTAATCGCCTTGCTCTCCGAATCGTACGAATACCGATCGTACAAGTCGGAATTCCCCACGGGATTCCCTTCGTCACCGTAGAACGCAAAGTGTCCGTCCTCGCCAAAACTAATTGTTTCATCGCTCGCCGAATCGTAGTGAACCCACTCATGCGCCGTCAAAAACTCGGGCCGTTCGTCCGAGCGTCCGCATCCCGCCAGCAACATTCCCGTCGCTAAAAATATTATTGCGACCACCATGAATTGCCGGGTTACTTTTGAAAAAAAGCTCTTCATTTTGTCAACACCACCCATTTTCCTTTTTGACTGCTTCCTTGTCTCGTCAAATATTCCTTTTCCTTTAACTTGGTTATATAATACTTCACGCTAGATAGGTTCCAACCTAATGCATTAGCCATTTCCTTCTGAGTAATTGAAGGTTGCATATGTATAAGATTCAGAATTTCTATCTCTTTCTCACTCAGTTCATTTTTCTTTTCCGATTGGTCTAATCTCTCATGAGCTTGGATAGCTTGGTCAGCAGCTTGGATAGCTTGGTCAGTTATTGGATAAACTCGGAACAACTCTACCCGAAACATATTATCAAATTCTTGAAATCTCGGTTTCGGAAGTCCATACTCTTCTGCCGCATTAAGGATTCTTTTAATTCCGCTCCCCCATGCTTCTACAAGTCCCATCTGGCTGAATATATTTGCAATTCCTTTATTTCGGATTTTAGAATGGCCATTCATGACTTCCTCATAAGTCAATCCGTTATATAATCCTCCCGGAGAAGTCACTTCCAACCTATCATCGTAAATCGCAATCTGGACACAAGATTCATCCAACAGGTTGCGGTGACAATGGGCATTAATAATCATTTCTCTGATTGCTTCCGGCGGCAGTTCATATTTTTCTTTTCTTACCAATCCGTCAATCGTTGCTCCGAGCCGAATATTTCTCAATACAAAATCTACAGCTTCTTCGATTTGCATATAGATTGGTCCTGTAAATTCTCTCTTATCCAGAAATACTGCACGATCTGTCCCCTTGAATACTGCACATTGTGTTTTAGAGAATGAAAAATAATCTGATGTCAGCAATGCATAGGCATTCGTTGCCAGAAGCTGTCTCTCACTCTGCTTTAAGATTTTCCAATTTATCAGCTGCTCTTTCTTCACAGAGTGTTTTGACATTCCTGCCTTTTTCCGGAATTTTTCGATATCCCGGCAAAGCTTCTCCGTAGCGTCTTCCGAAACAGGATAACCTACGCATGTAAGCTCATCCCATGAGATTCTGGCACCTTCCATTTCCAGTTCTTTTATCTTCTCCGGAAATGCCTGTCTTGATGTGCCTGCAACACGGATATAAGTGCCATTATCTTTTCCTTTTGATTTCAGATAATACGGTCTGTTCTTTCCTGCTTCCACTGTTACAACAATAACGGTTTTCCCATCTACTGTCTGTGGCTCAATATCGGGAATGATTTGTGGCTCACATGAATCAGAAACTGCATTGGCAATTCCGTCCATCAACGGAAAAAGTACATCATTTTCAATCCCGACAACCTGATGTGTTTTATCGTCCACACCAACAATCAGCTTGCCGCCTTGTGTATTGGCAAAAGCTACGATTGTCTTCATGTACTTTTCGCTTTTATCAGGTAAGGATACCTTGTACTCAATATTCTTCGATTCTCCGGAAAACATAGTATCTTCTACCATTCTTTCACTCCTAATCCATTACTCCCGCCACCGGTGCGAGCAATTCCATTTAAAAAATATACAAATAATATTCGCATACCAAATTCATATCCTTGAATTTGGTCAATTTGAGCCAGCGTAAACTCGATAAAAACAGTAGATTCTCGCCATTACCATCAGCTCATGTCAAGTAAAGTCCCATAAATTCTTTAAGTTATTTTACCAACTATCGATTCAGTATCTTCGTTACGGAATCAATCAGTTCCTGACTAAATCCTTCCAGCTCTTTTATGGTAATGACCTTCTTCTTTATGAATATGGCAATATCCCATATTGCCTCGGACTTTTTCATTTCCAGTATCACGCCCGGATGCTTCTTATCATTTTTGATTCTCTTTTCAAGCTCCCAAAAGTGATCAGACGCATTTCCCGGAGAACTCAGCAGTTCGATATACTTCTTTGTCAATTGCTCCATATAATGCTCCTGCCATTCAGGAACCCTTTCGCGAAACATTTTCCAATCCGCCTTTGATATCTCCACCATAATCCAATCCCCCCATCCTAAAACCGTTTCAGTTCATCGATCATTGCAGTTCTTCTCGGATACTGCGCTCTATACTTGGCTGCCAGTTCAGCCGCAAGCACTCTGCCGCCCGGATGTATTGCTATCTTTTTCAAAGTCCTGGCTATACGTTTGTAGTCGCGCCTGTTCTTTGAAATCCGTGCCTGACTGTCTGCTGCATTCGCCAGCACCTTCAGACACCTGTCCGGATACAGATCAAACAGTTTCTCTCCATAGACATCAATAACATATTCATTATCAGGCTCCGCATTATCCATAATCAAGTCATATCTGTCTTCACTTCTTAGCCAGAGATTGATCATCGTCAATTTGTCTGCGAATTCGTCCAGTAATTCTTCCCATCTGACTTTCCACTCTTCAGCGGTGAATAGGGCCTTGTATTCCATATAGTATTTCTCGTCTCCGGCATGAGCTGTCATCATATTGTAAAGTTCTACATTATAAGCTGCCGTATCACCTTGTATCCTATATATTTCCATCAAGGCTTTTCTTGGTCCATCAGACCGGTAAGAATCCGGGCGACTGTCTATCTGTTCTCTGTAAAGTCTGATTGCTTCATCATAATTGCCATATTCTGTCTCAATCTGCGCTAACAGTTCTTTATTGGTATATCTGTCTCCGGATTGCAAGAACTCCCTGATTTCCTGTATCGGTCTCTTCTGATCAGCCAGAACTCTTACATAGTAATCTTCTTTTTCATGAAGCGAATACTGTAGAATCTCCTTTCCGGGAATCTGACGTCTTAAATCATCCATGACCTTCAAAAGGAACTGTTTCTTCTTTACAAGCTCATCTTCACTCTTAAAATGCTTAAGGATAAAATCATAGATTTCATCCTCCATATAATCAAAGACCCTTCCATCCAAATGCTCCAATAATACATCTAGCATTTGTTTATGAGAAAGGCTCTGTTCGCCCTCAGTGTAAACGGTTTCCCATATGTCATAAACACATGCACAAAATTCCTGCGTTTCACCGCTGGAATCATCTTTATCAGTATTGCTCCACTTTACATATGTCCAGTTACAGAGGTCAAGAAGATCCGCATATCTGTTCTCTGCACAAAGCCCTTCTTTGGCTATTTCCAGACTTTCAATCACATCCGTGCAAAGACCGCCGCAGTCACGCCAGTCAGCAAATCCTCTTCTTGTATTGTTTACAAAATCCGCTGTTATGAACTTCTTATAATCCTGCAATTTCATATCTCGATTCCTTCCTAAACTAATACATCAACTTAAAGCCCAATACATCAACTTTTCTTAATCTATTTCTCGACCAATGTATAGAAAATATGCCTACCTGTACCTATAGATGGAGTAATATCCACCACTTGTTGCGTCGTAATCATCCCATTAATCTTAGCAAAATCAAGCTATTCCACAATTTCTACAACTAAATCTCTTTACTTAATAATTACGTTTAGTTGTAGAATTAGTTTTGGTTACATTTCGAATCATAGAATGGTCATTCAAGACTTCCTCATAAATCAGTCCATTATCCACTTCACTATTTTCTAAAAATGGTGCTGATAACGGAATCCATATTCCGTCACCAACACCAATAAAATTAAAGTCATTATTCCATCTCGACTTTTCCTAACTAATTTTGTTTAGAAATTATTCTCTGCCGAGTATGTAAA
>JAEUGJ010000033.1:87708-144942 GCA_016775335.1 Mogibacterium sp. | reverse complement strand
GTGTAGAGCTTGGCGGCGGAAGCGTCCGTATCCACGACAAGGAACTTCAGGCGAAGATGTTCCGTGTTCTGGGTCTCAGTGATGAGGAGTGCAGGGAAAAGTTCGGCTTCCTGATCGATGCCTTCAAATACGGTGCACCGCCGCATGCCGGTCTGGCATATGGTTTGGACAGAATGGTAATGCTGCTGCTGGGTGAAAAGAGCATTCGCGAAGTCATTGCTTTCCCGAAGAACCAGAATGCAGAGTGTCTGGTAAGTGAAGCGCCGGGACTGGTGGACGAGAAACAACTGGAAGAATTAGGCATTCAGGTCGTTGCTTCCGAAAATGAATAAGACAGCATTATTCGGAGGAACCTTCGATCCGATTCACCGGGGTCATATCAACCTGGCGATGGAGGCGGTTCGGGAATGTGATTTGAATCAATTGATTTTTCTGCCCAACTACATCTCTCCCTTTAAAAGAGACAGCAAGGTGACTCCGGGAGAGATGCGGGCGGAAATGATTCGGCGAATTCTTCCTTTAAATTCGGCATTTTCCATTTCGGAATACGAATTGGAGCGACAAGAACCTTCCTATTCCTACGATACGTTACGCTATTTTCGGGAACGGATGCCGGATGCGGAAATTTCTTTTATCATCGGGTTCGATTCGGTACTGACCATTGAAAAGTGGTATCGTGGATCGGATATTCTACGGGAATTCCCATTGATTACCGGGGTGCGCCCTCATGTTTCCACGGAGGAAGGACTGGAGAAAATTGAATATTTTCGGAAGAAATATCACAGCCGGTTTCACGTATTAAATCTAAACCCCTTCGATGCTTCCTCAACGGAAATTCGAGAATACGTGCGGAAAGGAAAGGATATTTCGGGACTGGTAGTTCCGGAAGTGGAAGAATATATAAAGGACAATGGAATCTATCTCGATGGAATTGATGAATGAATACTTAAAGCGCAATTTGAAACCGCGGCGTTACACCCATTCGCTGGGCGTGGTGGAAACGGCGACCAAGCTTGCGGAAATCTACGGAGCAAATCGGGAAAAGGCGCATCTGGCGGCGCTGGTGCACGATATTGCGAAGTGCTTGACGCCGGAGGAAAGCAACCGGTTGGTGCGATTCTACGGCCTTCCTTGGAAGTATTGGAACAACCAGCCGCTGGCCCATTCCAAATTGGGGGTGGCGCTCCTGCGGGACGAGTTTGGCGTCACCGATGAAGAGGTGCTGTCTGCGGTTTCCTTTCACACGACGGGAAAAGCAGGAATGTCGCTGCTGGAAGAGATTATCTACGTGGCCGACGCCATTGAACCGGGACGGGATTACGAAGATGCACCAAGGCTTCGCGCTTTGGCGGAGAAAGATCTTCATGCGGCATGCCTGGAGGTTCTGGAGTTCAGTATTCAGGACTTGAAATCTTCGCACAGAGAAATAGATTCCGACACATTGGAAGCATATACTTATTTACGTCAAATCATTGGAAACAAGGAGAAATAAATGGATAATTACAAAGTAGCCAAAGAATTGGCAGAAGTGTTGTCCCAGCGCAAAGCTTCGGATGTAGTGCTGATCGATATTGCAGAGAAATCTTCTTTTGCAGACTACTTCATCAACTGCACCGCAAGCTCGGAACGTCAGCTGGGTGCGCTGCAGGATAGTGTCGACGAGAAAGCGTACGAACTGGGACTGGAGCAGAAGGGCTTGGAGGGGAAGTCCGGAAACAGCTGGATTCTCGTGGACTACGGTGACATTATTGTAAATATTTTTACCGCTGAAATGCGGGAGCGTTATGCACTGGATAAAATCTGGGGCGATTGCAAAATCGAAAGAATAGAGGACTAGAGAAAATGAAGGAAAAGTACAATTTCACAGAAATTGAAAAGAAGTGGCAGGACGTATGGGAAAAAGAAGATGCGTTCAAGACCGTGGAGGATTACGACAAAGAGAAGTATTACGTTTTGGAAATGTTTCCGTATCCTTCCGGTAAGCTGCACATGGGACATGTGCGGAACTACTCCATCGGAGACGTAATTGCACGTTTCAAGAGACTGAAGGGATACAATGTTCTGCATCCGATGGGTTGGGACTCCTTCGGACTGCCGGCAGAAAATGCGGCCATTAAGCATGACATTCACCCGGCAATTTGGACGGACAGCAACATTGCGGAAATGCACCGTCAGCTGCAGGGCCTGGGCTTCAGCTACGACTGGGACCGGGAAGTTGCCACTTGCAAGGAAGAGTATTACAAGTGGATGCAGTGGATCTTCATCCAGTTCTATAACAAGGGACTGGCATACAAGAAGGACAATCCGGTAAACTGGTGTCCGAGCTGCCAGACCGTATTGGCAAACGAGCAGGTAGTGGACGGCTGCTGTGAGCGCTGCCACACACCGGTGACAAAGAAACGCCTGTCTCAGTGGTATCTGAAGATTACCGATTATGCGGATCGTCTGCTGAAGGGCCTGGACAATATGCCGGGCTGGCCGGAAAAGGTAAAGCTGATGCAGAAGAACTGGATTGGCCGTTCCACCGGTGCGGAAGTGACCTTTGAGATTGAGAACTTCGAAAAGAAGCTTCAGATTTACACCACTCGTCCGGACACGTTGTTCGGCGTAACTTATATGGTTCTGGCCCCGGAACATCCATATGTACCGGAACTCACTGACGGTACGGAGTACGAAGCGGCGGTAAAAGCATATCAGGAAGAATGCCAGCACAAGTCCGAAATCGAAAGAACATCTCTGACGAAGGAGAAGACCGGCGTATTCACCGGCTGCTACGGAATCAACCCGGTAAACGGAAAAAAGGTTCCGATTTTCATCTCCGACTACGTTATGATGGATTACGGAACCGGTGCAATCATGGCGGTTCCGGCACATGATCAGCGTGACTTTGAGTTTGCAAAGAAATTTGACCTGGATATCATTCCGGTTGTGGACACCCAGAATCCGGAAATCGACATCAATAACCTCACAGAAGCTTTCGTTGCGGAAGGCACCATGATTAATTCCGGAAAGTACACCGGAATGAACAACAAAGAAGCGATTGAGGAGATTACCAAAGATCTGGAAGCGGACGGACTGGGCAAAGCTCAGGTGAACTACAAGTTGAGAGACTGGCTGATTTCCCGTCAGCGTTATTGGGGCTGCCCGATTCCGATGGTTTATTGCGAAGAGTGCGGATGGGTTCCGGAGAAGGAAGAGAACCTTCCGGTAAAGCTTCCGACCGATGTGGAATTCACCGGCAAGGGAGATTCCCCGCTGAAGACCTCCAAGACCTTCGGAGAGACCACCTGCCCATGCTGCGGAAAGAAGGCGGTTCGCGAATTCGATACCATGGATACCTTTGTGGATTCTTCCTGGTACTTCCTGAGATATTGCGATGCCCGCAATTCCGAGAAGCCGTTTGATAAGAAGAAGGCGGACTACTGGATGAACGTGGACCAGTACATTGGCGGCGTAGAACATGCCATCCTGCACCTGCTGTACGCACGTTTCTTCCAGATGGTAATGCACGACCTGGGACTGGTAGATGCGGAAGAACCGTTCGATAATCTGCTGACTCAGGGCATGGTTATCAAAGACGGTGCGAAGATGAGCAAATCCCTGGGCAACATCGTCAGCCCGGAAGAAATCCAGGCGAAGTACGGTGCGGATACCGCCAGACTGTTCATCCTCTTTGCGGCACCGCCGGAAAAAGAACTGGACTGGAGCGATGCCGGTGTAGAGGGAAGCTACCGTTTCCTGAACCGTGTATATCGTCTGGTACAGGAATATGTGAACGAAATCCGCGGTGATTTCCGTGGAAGTGAAACCATCACTATTCAGAACGCAGATGACAAAGCGCTGAATTTCCAGCTGAATGCTACCGTGAAGAAGGTAACGGAAGATGCCGGCGGACGGTTCAGCTTCAACACTGCAATCAGTTCTATCATGGAGTTGGTGAACGCGCTGTATAAATACAAGCAGGGTGAGGTGAACGTTCCGCTGATGAACGATGCCATTGAGAAGCTGATTCTGATTCTGAACCCGTTTGTTCCGCATATTACAGAAGAACTGTGGAACGACCTGGGTCATGAAGATCGGGTATATCAGCAGGTTTGGCCGGCATTCGATCCGGCTGCACTGGAACTGGAAAACGTGGAGATTATCGTTCAGGTAAACGGAAAACTGAAGGACAAGATGGCTTTCGAAAAGAACGCGGAGAAGAGCGCAATCGAAGAAGCGGCGCTGGCAAGCGAACGCGTGCAGGATGCGATTGCAGGTAAATCTGTTGTAAAAACCATCGTGGTTCCAAACAAGCTGATTAACTTTGTAGTAAAATAGAAATGCCTATGAAACAAGAAAAAGATTTGCAACTGAATAACAAGAAAAAGAATCCGGCCCCCCGGAAGAAAAATTCCGGGGCAGCTGCCGGAAAAGTAAGAAAAGCGTTCAAACCTTCCGACGGAACGGCGAAAAAGAAGGGGAACAACGCTTCGCAGAATCCAAAACCCCACAAACAGAAGGGGACATCAAAGCCGGAAAAATCAAAGAAGACCCTTCCGGCAATTCCGTTCCATCAGGGAAAGAATCGGAACAAGTCCAACGGAAAGAATCAGAAACAGGTTCGTCCGAAGGAATCCTTCCGCATCATCCCGTTGGGCGGCATGAAGGAAATCGGAAAGAACATCACGCTGATCGAGTATCGGGATGAAATTCTGATTGTGGACTGCGGAATGTCCTTCCCGGAAGATGAGATGTTCGGAATCGACGTGGTTATTCCGGACTTCACCTACCTGAAGGAAAACATGGAGAAGATTAAGGGCTTGATTATCACCCATGGACACGAGGACCACATCGGCGGCGTGCCGTACCTGGTAAAAGAAATCAACGTCCCGGTATACGCTTCCGGCCTTGCGGCGGGATTGATTCAGCACAAATTAAAGGAAAAGAATCTTACTGCTGACGTGCATGTCATATCTTCAGGTGATATAATCCATATAGGAAGCTTCATCGTGGAAGCGATTCACACCACCCACAGCATTGCGGATTCCTTTGCGTTCTCCATCAAGTGTCCGGCAGGACATATCGTTCATACGGGAGACTTTAAGGTGGATTACACTCCGCTGGAAGGAAAGCAAATCGATTTGGCTCGCTTTGCGAAGCTGGGCGACGAGGGCGTGGATGTGCTTCTCTGCGACAGCACCAATGTACTCCGTCCGGGCTTCACGCCGTCGGAGCGAATCGTCGCAGAATCCATGAATCGAATCTTTGAGGAGACGGACAAGCGAATTATCATCGCTACATTCTCTTCGAATATCCATCGAATTAAGCACTTTATGGAAGCGTCCATACATCATGGCCGTAAAATTGCGGTTTCCGGCCGTTCCATGGAGAACGTGATGCAGATTGCAAAGGATTTGGGATATATCGACCTGCCGGAATCTGCTTTTGTGGACATCCGAAATATCAATAACATCCCGGACAGCAACCTGACCATCGTTACAACGGGAAGCCAGGGTGAACCGATGTCCGCACTGACTCGAATGGCCAACGACAATCACCGGGCGGTGAAGCTGAAGAAGGGCGATGTGGTCGTCTTCTCCTCCTCGCCGATTCCGGGAAACGAGAAGACCATTACCAATGTGGTCAACAAGCTGTACGAGAAGAAGGTTCGGGTGTATCTGTCGGATTTTGTGGATATTCACGTATCCGGCCACGCCTGCCAGGAAGAGCTGAAATTGATTCACACTCTGGTACGGCCGAGATATTTCATTCCGGCCCACGGCGAATACCGTCACCTGAACGAACACGCAAAGCTGGCAGAAAGCCTTGGAATGAGCCGAAGCAATATCTTCGTCATGACCAACGGCGATTCGTTGGTGGTCAAGGGCGGCCGTGCGAAACAGGAGAACGGATACGCTACGGCGGACGATGTTCTGGTGGATGGTTACGGCGTCGGAGATGTTGGAAACGTGGTACTTCGGGATCGAAAGCAGCTGTCGGAAGCGGGATTGATTGTGGTATCGGTGGCTATCGATACCTATTCCAAGCAGTTGGCGGCAAACCCGGAATTGATTACACGTGGTTTTATCTACGTTAAGGAGAACGGTCCGTTAATCAATGATGCCACCGAAGTGGTCTATGAAACCATCGAGCGTTGCCGCAATCGAGACTCTATGGACTTGAGTTCGTTGAAGTCGGCGATTCGGGACGACCTTCGGGGTTACATTTATAAAAAGACACGGCGAAGTCCGGTAATTCTTCCGGTCATCCTCTACGTGTAGAAAGGAGCTTCGATGAACGTTTACGAAGAAGCCCACAATCTTGCCCGGGCGATTAAGGAAAGCAACGAATTCAAAGAGTTCGACCGTCTGAAGAAGGAAGTGGATCGGGATCCGCAGCTCAGCGCAATGCTGAAGGACTTGCAGATGAAGCAGATTCAGCTCCAGACAAAGCAGATGACGGAGGGAAAGATGGATTCGGAACTGATGGGACAGATTCAGTCCATGGTCACCATGCTTACGGCAAAGCCTCAGGCAGCACAGTATCTGCAGGCGGAAGCGAGATTCTCCATCATGATGAAGGACGTGAGCGAGATTCTGGCAGATGCCATCAATATTAAGTCAATGTTATAAGTTATTTTTAAAGATTTAAAGAAAGAGAGAAACAATTATGATCAGCGCAGGTGAATTCAGAAAAGGCGTTACTTTTGAAATGAATGGCGAACCACATGTTGTTGTGGATTTCCAGCACGTTAAGCCGGGAAAGGGTGCCGCATTTGTTCGTACAAAGTATAAGAACATTCTGACCGGAGCAACCAGAGAAGAAGCGTTCAACCCGAACGACAAGTTCCCGAAGGCTCACATCGAGACCAAGCAGATGCAGTATCTGTACAACGACGGCGAGCTGTACTACTTCATGGATCAGGAGACTTACGACCAGATTCCGCTGACCTATGACCTGGTGGAGGATGCCATCAAGTACATTCGCGAGAACGATACCGCTACCGTTAAGTTCTACAAGGACAACGCATTCACGGTAGAAGCTCCGAACTTCGTTGACCTGGAAGTAACCGAGACCGAGCCGGGCGTTAAGGGCGACACCGCTACCAACGTTACAAAGGCTGCAACCGTTGAAACCGGTGCGGTAATCCAGGTTCCGATCTTCATCAACGAAGGCGAGAAGATTCAGATCGACACCAGAACCGGTGATTATCTGGGACGTTCCAAATAGTTTATATTTTCCGAATATCGGGTATTAGCAAAGGGCTATTATGAAAAAAGCAATCAGAAAAGCAATGGTAATACTGGCAATTATATTTGCGTTAATTATCGGCTCCAGCGTGCTCTTGTCCACCTTGAACAAGCCGCTGGACCGCAGCAACGCAACGCTGATTGACGTTACTGTAGAAGAAGGGGCGACAACCGATGATATCGCCAACGCACTGAAAGATGCAGGTGTCATTCGCAGTACTACCAGATATAAGATTTGCTCCAAAATCTGGCATTACGATTCCAACTACAAGGCGGGGGTATATTCCGTTTCGCCGAGCATGACGTGCAGCGACATTGCAAAGGTCATCGTATCCGGAAAAGAAACCACCAATTCCTTTACGGTCCCGGAGGGATCCACCATCGAAACGGTGGCAGAGACTCTGGCAAAGGACGGATTGGTGGATAAAAAGAAGTTCCTGGAGGCCGCGCAGAATTCCGATGCCTACAGTGATTTCGATTTTCTGAAAGATGCCCAGAAGGGGAAGAATCATCTGGAAGGATATCTTTTCCCGAGCACCTATCAGGTTGCGCCAAAAGCAGATGAACAGCAGATTATCACGACCATGCTGAATCAGTTCGACACTGTTTTTACAGACGAATATAAAGCCCGGGCGAAAAAGCTGGGGTATACCGAGAATCAAATTATCATCATCGCTTCCATCATTGAAAAGGAAGCACAGGTGGACAAAGATCGGCCGAAGATTGCCAGCGTCATCTACAATCGATTGGATGACGGCATGAATCTGCAGATGTGCTCCACCGTGCAGTACATTCTGGGGAAAGCGAAACCGGTTCTGTCCGTGGCGGACACGAAGATTGATTCTCCGTACAACACCTATATTCATTCCGGCTTGCCAAAGGGACCGATTTGTTCCCCGGGGGAGGCATCTATTAAGGCGGCTTTGTACCCGGCAAAAACAGACTACATGTATTTCGTGGTAAGCGAGAAGCTGGACGGTTCCCACAATTTCAGTAAATCCTACTCGAAATTTGAGAAAGATACCCGGGCGTATGAGAAGGCTCTGGCGAAGGAAAACAAGAAATAGAAGGAGCCGAACTTTCATATGAATATAACCAACGAAAAAGTAACGGACTACATCGTGTCATTCTACCAACCGTGGAATGACACGATGAGAAAGTTGCGAGCGCAGAGCGAGGCAGATCAGATTCCATTGATTCTAAAGGAAACGGAGATGCTGTTTCGCACGCTTTTACCCCTGAAACCCGTCCATCGACTGCTGGAAATCGGCACCGCGTACGGGTATTCTTCCATATTTTTTGCGCACCTCCTTCCGGAGAGCCATATCACCACGGTGGAGCTTTCGGATACCAATTATCAGGTTGCGGCGGATAACATATGGGAGCAAGGGCTGACCAATCGAATTCAGGTGATTCACGGAGACGGTTCGGTTGTGCTGGATGAACTGATTCAGGACGCCGAAGTCGGAAACGCAGAACCTTTCGATCTTATTTTTATCGACGCAGCGAAGAGCCATTATATGGAATTCTTCGAAAAAGCAGAGAAGCTGTGTAGCAAGGATGCATTGATTGTCTGCGACAATATTCTGATGAAGGCCTTTCTGGTGGATTCGTCTTTAGACCGGAAGCGTCGTCATCGAACCAGCGTAAAAAGAATGAATGAGTTTTTGAAATACGTTCACAGCCGGGAGGATTTAGAGGTATCCTTGCTGAGCTGTGGCGATGGATTGTTGCTTGTCAAAGAGAATAAAAAGTAGAATTTATGCAGAAAATTGAATTGTTAGCTCCTGCGGGAGATATGGAAAAGTTAAAAACAGCGGTGCGGTACGGAGCCGATGCGGTATACTTCGGCGGAGAGGTGTTCAGCCTTCGTGCCGGGGCCGGGAACCTGACCGTGGATGAAATGAAGGAAGCCATGGAATTCCTTCACGCTCACGGGGCGAAAGGGTATCTGACCGTCAACATCTATCCTCATAACGAGGATATTCAGCCGCTTCAAGAATATATTCAGCAGATACGGGAGATTCCCATCGATGCGTTCTTGGTATCCGATCCGGGTGTCATGCAGCTGGTGAAGGAAGGAATCCCGAATGCGGAGATTCATCTCAGTACTCAGGCCAACACTACAAACTATTTGAGCGCCAATTTCTGGGTGACCCAGGGTGTGAAGAGAATCGTTGCGGCCCGGGAAATGAGCCTGAAAGAAATCCGAGAGATGCGGGAACACCTTTCGGAAGATATCGAAATCGAAGCATTTCTTCACGGTGCGATGTGCATCTCGTACTCCGGTCGATGCCTGCTGAGCAATTATATGGTGGGCCGGGATGCGAACCGGGGGCAGTGCACCCATCCGTGTCGGTGGAAGTATCACCTGATGGAAGAGAAAAGGCCGGGGGAATACTTCCCGATTGAAGAGGATGACCGGGGAAGCTACATTATGAACTCTCGGGATCTTTGCATGCTGGATTGCCTGCCGGATATGATCAACGCCGGTGTTACATCCTTGAAAATTGAAGGCCGGATGAAGTCGGCATATTACGTGGCAACGGTGGTTTCCGCATACCGGGCGGCATTGGACAGCTATATGAAGGATCCGGAGAATTACGAGTTCAAACAGGAATGGTACGATGAACTGTGCAAGGCCAGCCACCGAGAATTCACCCATGGCTTCTTTTATCAGAAGCCGAGCAGCAAGGATCAGAATTACCTTACCAGCGACTATGTTCGGGAGTACAGCTTTATCGGCGTGGTGTTGGGCGTGGATGAGGAGACCGGCGAGACCATCGTCCAGCAGCGGAACAAGTTCTGCGTTGGAGATGAAATCGAAATTATGAGTCCGGGAGAACCGTTCTATACGGAAACGGTTTCTTCTATAAAGGACGAAGAGGGGAATGAAATTGAAAGCGCACCGCATCCGAAACAGGAAGTGCGAATCCCGTTCCGGAGAGTTCCGGCGAAGCATTCAATCTTAAGAAAAAGGAAGTAGAGATATGACATCTGACACGAGTGAAATACCTATATATGCATATATCATAACCATCGCTGTGCTGTGCATCGTGTATGCACTGGTGGCGGCAGCAAAACGTTCATTGGACAATACGGACCGAAACACTATTAAAGAATTGAGCGAATCGGATCCGGAGGACAGCAGAGTTCAGGCGGTGATGCGTTTCATTCAGAAACCATCGGAATACCATTATGCGGACTTGTTTCTGAGCTACTTGACGTTGATTTTGTCCTTTTTCCTCTTCCATACACTGATGAAACGGGAAATGGGGGATAACCACTGGATGATTTTGTGGGATATTCTGTATTTTGTGGCTTTTATCGGCGTGGCGGATATCCTGCCCAAAAAGCTGGCATCTCAGTCCCGGAATACTTCGGGCATCGGATTTGCGGGCTTTCAGCGGATGGTGTATTACATTACCTGGCCGTTTGTAAAAATATGTGTGTGTCTGGCCAACGTATTTCTGGTGATACTTCGGAAAAACACGGATGTGGACAACATCTACTTCTCGGAAGATAAGGTCATGTCCATGCTGGATCGGGGGCAGGAATCCGGAGATATCAAGGAAGAAGCCCATCGGATGATCGACAGCATTTTCGAATTTGACGATTTGCTGGCGTATGAGATTATGACACCTCGAACCGATGTGTTCATGATTGACATTGATGACGACCGGGAAGAGTACTTCGATGAACTGATGGAGTTGCGGTATTCCAGAATTCCGGTATATCGGGACGATCCGGACAACATCATCGGAATCCTGCATATTAAGGATTATCTGTTCCAGGCCAGTCAGCACGGATTTGATAACGTGAATTTTGAGGAAATTCTTCGGGAACCGTATTTCGTTCCCGAAACGAAGAACATCGATGCGCTGTTCATCGAACTTCAGAAAAGCACGAACCACGTGGCCATTCTGATTGATGAGTACGGCGGATTCAGCGGTATCGTTTCCATCGAGGATATTATCGAACAGATTGTGGGAGATATTGCGGATGAGTTCGACGAGGATGACCGGGTCATCGAAAAAATCAGCGATTCCGAGTTTATCGTTGACGGCAATGTGTATTTGGACGATTTGGCGGATGAGCTTCATGTGGATTTGGAATCGGAGAACAGTGAGACCGTAGGCGGTTTCATCATCGATTTGATGGGAGAAATTCCGAAGGAAGAAGTGAAATACAAGCCGATTCAGTACGGAAATCTCTCCTTTACCATTTTGGAAGTGAAGGATCGCCGAATCGAGAAGATGAAAATTGAAATTCTGCCGGAAGAACCGACAGAGGATGCAAAAAATAACTCATGAGCAAATCAAAAGACTTCAAAGAAAAGAATATAATTGAAGATTCCGTGATTGCCGGGTATGCTGCGCAGGAGACCATGAAGCTTCCCGGAGTTATCCGGATGGCGCCGGGAATTGCAGAAAGCTTCTCCCGGAACATTCTGGGCAGGATTACGGAAACACAAGGAGTTCACGTAAACGATGAGGATGGAAAGGTTACTGTGGATATTCATATCATCGCAGCGTATGGGGTGAACATACCGCAGCTTTCGTATGACATCCAGAATCGGGTGAAGAAGATTATCGAGAAGGAGACGGGAATTTCCGTCGAAGCAGTTAATATCTGTATTGAGGGAGTTGAAAAGAGCAGGTAACGAGTACTATGAAAAGAGAAGAAATTAGAGAAATGACGATGCAGGTGGTATATCAGATGAATGTGATGGGGGATTTCGATTACCGGAACATCTCGCTGATTACCGAAAACGAGCAGATTCAAAAAGAAAAGCAGGCTCTTCAGACCCTGGACGTTATTCGCGATCACCGAGAAGAAATTGATGCAATGATTGATTCTCATTCCGATCGCTGGAAGACGAACCGAATGGGAAAGACGGATTTGGCCATTTTCCGTATTGCCGTTGCAGAAATTTGCTATATGGATGCCATTCCGGACAGCGTTTCCATTGATGAGGCGGTAAAGATGGCGAAGAAATACGGTGAAGACCGTTCGTATGCATTTATCAATTCTGTTTTAGGGAAGATTGCCAAGGATAAATAGTATGGCTAAAGTAGTATTGGGAATCGATACATCTAATTATAAGACGTCGGTGGCGCTGACGGATGAGAATGGACGCATTCGATATCAGCGCTCCGAATTTCTAAAGGTAGAACAAGGAAAAAGAGGTCTAAGGCAATCCGTTGCCTTTTTTCACCATTGCCAGGTTCTACCTTCCTTTATTGAGGAAGCTTTTCAGACGGTAGATCCAAAGGAAATTGTATCAGTGGCGGTATCGTCTCGCCCACGGAATGTGGAGGGATCCTACATGCCGGTATTCCTGTCCGGCGTTCAGACCGGAACGGTGATTTCTTCTGCACTGCAGGTTCCGATGAAATGTTTTTCTCATCAGGAAGGGCATATTGAAGCCATCCTGTCCACGCTGCCACCAATGTCGCAGAAACCCTTTCTGCTGTTCCATCTCAGCGGTGGAACGACGGAGTGCCTTCTGTGCGAACGCACCTCGGAAGGATACGCGGTTGAAATTGTGGGCGGAACCAAGGACATCAGCGTGGGTCAGCTTTTGGATCGGACCGGCGTGCAGTTGGGTTACGATTTCCCGGCGGGAAAGTATTTAGACCGAATTGCCATGAAACGGTCGTTTACAGTCTTTCCGGGAAAAATTCGGATTCAGGATGGGTTCTTTAACTTGTCCGGGACGGAGACTCAGGTGATGAAGAGCATTGAAGAGAAGGGCGATGAAATTGTCCCGGGAATCTTCTACCGGATTCAGCAGCTGCTTCACGACACAGCAGTACAGTTGAGCCGAAAGTACGAAGTGGATACGGTGGTCATGGCCGGAGGCGTTTCTGCCAGTGCAACCCTTCGAAAATATGCGGCCTTGTGGTCGGAAGAGCAGGATGGCTGCCGCATTCTGTTCGGAGACCCGGTACTCTCCGGAGATAACGCCGTAGGAATTTCCCTGTTGGGAGGACGGAGGAGTCAAGAATGAAGCCGGTTAGCGTGACACAGGTAAATGAATATCTGGCCAACAAAATTGACAGCGATTTCAATCTCCGAAATGTGGCCATTGAAGGGGAAATCTCCGGATTAACCCGGAAAGGACATGCGTATTTTTCCTTGAAGGATGAACAATGCGTCATCCGCAGTGTGGTCTGGAAAAGTCAGCTTCCTAAGATCGATCCGGAACTTCTGGAAGACGGACGCAATGTCGTTGCAGTGGGATCCGTTCGGCTGTATGCAAAAGGCGGCACCTATTCTTTCCAGATTCACTATATGGAAGATGCCGGGGTCGGAAAAGCGAAGACGGCTTTTGAAGCCTTGAAAAAGAAACTGGAAGCGGAAGGGCTGTTCCGACCGGAATACAAGAAGCCGCTTCCGGAATTCCCGGAATGTGTGGGAGTCGTTACCTCCACGGAGGGGGATGCCCTTCGGGACATACAGAAAATTATTTTAAAGAAAAACAATTACGTGAACCTGTTGATTTTTCCAACGTATGTGCAAGGCGTGAATGCGCCGGCAAGCATTTGTCAGGGAATTCATTTGGCAAACCGGGTGAACGAATCGGGAAAACGCCATATTGACCTATTAATCGTGGGGCGAGGCGGCGGATCCCCGGAGGATTTGGCGGCCTTTAACGAGGAATCCGTTGCGAGAGCCATTTTTCAATCGGAGATTCCGATTATTTCCGCCGTGGGCCATGAACCGGATGTGTCCATTTCCGATTACGTGGCGGATGCCCGGGGGGCAACGCCCAGCGAGGCGGCGGATATGGCGGTGCCGGATATTCATGAAATTCAGAAACGCATTGCGGAGTGCCGCAGTGCGCTGAGCGAGTCTCTGCGTTTCAAATTGATGAACGAAAAGAGAATGGTAGAATCGTTGACCCAGCTTCTCTGCTCCAATATGAAAAATCGGGTACAGAAGGCCCGGAACGAGATGGAGCAGGCATTGATTAAGCTTCGGGAGGGAAATCCGAAGCGGGTGCTGGAGCGAGGCTTTGCTGCGGTTCTGGATGAAGCAGGAGCCATCGTTTCCGATATCGATGATGTGTCGGTGGGCGAAGAATATGCGGTACTCCTGCGAAACGGCCGCTTCAAGGCGCAGGTTACCGGTAAGAACAAGGAGGAGCACGATGAGTGATAAGAGTTTTTCCGAATCCATGAAGAATCTCCGGAGTGCCGCAGATCGAATCGGCGGACCGGCCACTTCCTTGGAAGAAGCGCTGGCGCTGTTCGATGCCGGAATGAAGGAGTCGGAATATCTGAATTCCGTACTGGAAAAAGCGGAACAGAAAATCGAAATATTTGATGAGCAGGAGGGTTCTTCCCATGAATAATTACGATTATTATAAAAACATGATTGAAGAAAATCTAGCGGAGAAATTGCCTTCCGTCGCGCCGCAGGTCCAGGTCCTGTGGGATTCCATGAATTACAGCGTGAAAAGCGGCGGAAAGCGTCTGCGCCCGGTTTTGCTGCTGGCCTGTGCGGACTTCGCCGGGGGAAACCCGGAAGAAGCCCTTCCTTTTGCATGCGCCATTGAGTATATTCACACCTATTCGCTGATTCACGACGATCTCCCGGCGATGGATGACGACGATCTTCGCCGCGGTAACCCGACTAACCATAAGGTGTATGGGGAAGCCATGGCCATTCTGGCCGGAGACGGACTGCTGAACACCGCCCACGAAATCATGCTGCAGGATGCAGCGGGTCTGAAAGACGATCCGGAAAAACTCCACCGCCACGTGATGGCGGCGTTGGAAGTATCCCAAAATGCCGGCATCCACGGGATGATTGCGGGTCAGGTAGCGGATATGGAGAACGAGGGAAAAGAATGCAGCGAAGAGATGCTGAACTTCATCGACTCCAATAAGACCGGTGCGCTCTTGAAGGCGCCGATCCTGGCCGGTCTCTATATCGGCAATGCACCGGAGGAGGTTCGGTCAGACTTTGAACAGTATGCGGAACTGGTTGGAAGAGCCTTCCAAATTTCCGACGATATCCTGGATGTGATCGGCGATGAAAAAATGATGGGGAAAAAGCTGGGCAAGGATGCCGATCACGGCAAATGCAACTACGCCACCGTCCTGGGGCTGGAGGCGGCCAAGGACGAACTGCATTCTCTAACGGAAAAGGCCGTTGCGCTTATGGAGAAATACGGCGACTCCGCAGAATTCTTCATCGAACTTGCTCATAAGCTGGAAAGAAGGAAATCTTAATGCTGTACGATCTTGAAAAAGAAGATTTAATATCGATAATAAAGAACTCCGACTATGGAGACTTGGAGGCCCTGGCTCAGGAAATGCGGGATTTCCTTGTGGAGAAGGTTTCGAAAACCGGCGGTCACCTGGCATCCAATTTAGGTATTGTGGAAACCACCATTGCCCTGCACAAGGTATATGATACCGCCGTGGACCGGGTAATTTTCGATGTGGGACACCAATCCTACGTTCATAAAATCATTACCGGCAGGGCGGGAGCCTTCGATACCCTTCGAAAGTATAAAGGCCTTTCCGGTTTTCCGAAGTCCCGGGAAAGCATTCATGATGCCTATGACACGGGACACAGCAGTACGTCCATCAGTGCGGCCATGGGATATGCCACCGCGCGGGATCTTCGAAATGAAGATTACCAGGTAGTGGCGGTAATCGGCGACGGGGCCATGACCGGCGGCTTGGTATACGAAGCACTGAACAATATCGGAGCTTCCGGAACCAATATCAAAATTATTTTAAATGACAACGGAATGTCCATCGCCAAAAATGTAGGTGCCATGTCTCGCCATTTGAACAACCTGCGCACCTCAAAAAATTACACCCGAATGAAGGAAAACATCCGGGAGGCACTGGACAATATTCCGGTGGTGGGTCAGCGGGTCAGCGACACCATCTCCCATACCAAAAATAAGATTAAGTACTCGCTGTTGGATGAGCAGGGCGTTCTTTTCGAAGATCTTGGAATAAAATATATCGGTCCCGTAGACGGATACGATCTTCCGGCTCTGGTCGAAGCCTACACCGCCGCCAATCAGTACGACGGACCGACGCTGGTGCACGTCATTACAAAGAAAGGAAAGGGATACTACTGGTCGGAAAAGTATCCGAGAAAATTCCACGGCATCGCTCCATTTGATGCAGATAACGGTAATATATTATCGTCGCCTACCGGCCCGAGCTACTCAAAAGTGTTCGGCGACAAGCTGGTGGAGTTGGCACGGGCGGACGATTCCATCGTTGCCATCTCTGCGGCGATGGGAACGGCCACCGGACTGGGTCCGTTCTACAAGGAGTTTGAACCTCGATTCTTCGATGTGGGAATTGCGGAAGCCCATGCGGTAGTTTTTGCGGCAGGAATGGCGAAGGCCGGCATGACACCGGTGGTGGCCATCTATTCTTCCTTCTTGCAGCGTGCTTTCGATCAGCTGATTGAAGATATTTGCCTGCAGAACCTTCATGTGGTCTTTGCGGTAGACCGGGCCGGCCTGGTGGGTGCGGATGGAGAAACCCATCACGGCATGTTTGATTTGTCCTATTTGAATATGATTCCCAACATGAAGATTCTCTGTCCGGCGGACGGCAATCAGCTGGAAGAGATGTTGGAATATGCCGTTCATCAATACGACGGACCGATTGCCATTCGGTATCCGAGAGGCACTTCCCAGGGAAATCACCTGAGACTGAAGCCATTCACCGGGGAGAATACGGTGCTCTCCATTGGAAAGGATGTAACGATTCTGGCGGTTGGGGCGATGCTGGATACCGGAATTGAGGCAGCGCGACTCCTTCGGGAACACGGATTTGATGCCGGTGTTACGGCAATCAACGTGGTAAAACCGATGGATGCCGCGGCAGCGAATCCGGAGACGAAACTGGTGGTTACGCTGGAGGATAACACTATCATTGGCGGTTTCTCCGATGAGTTCGATCGACTGAATCGGGAAAAGCCATTTGGAATTCTGAATTTTGCCCTTCCGGATCAGTTTATCGAACAGGGCAGCATTCCGGAACTGAGAGTGGAATGCGCCATGACGCCGGAAGATGTAGTGAAAGGGGTAGAGGATTACTTTGAAAAAAGAAAGGCTTGATGTCATTCTGGTACAGAAAGGTCTGGTGGAATCCAGAGATAAAGCAAAGAGAACCATCATGGCCGGTTTGGTTACCGTCGATGGTCGGATAGAAGATAAAGCCGGACAGAAGTTCGATCCGGAATTGGAATTCGCGGTAAAGCAGAAGCTTTGCCCATATGTGAGCCGTGGCGGATTGAAGCTGGAGAAAGCCATGAACTGCTTTCCCATCGATTTAAAGGATGGGGTGTGCATGGATATGGGCGCTTCCACCGGCGGTTTCACCGACTGCATGCTTCAGAACGGTGCCCGGAAGGTTTATGCTCTGGATGTGGGATACGGACAGCTGGATTACAAGCTGCGGGTAGACCCTCGGGTGGTAAATATGGAGAAAACCAACATCCGGTATCTGGACACCGATTTAATCGAGGAACCGGTGGATTTTGTGTCCATCGATGTTTCTTTTATTTCGGTAAAACACATGTTCCCGGTGGTGCAGAAGGTGTTAGCTCCGTCGGGGCACATGGTCTGTCTCATTAAACCGCAGTTCGAAGCGGGAAGAGAACAGGTGGGCAAGAACGGCATCGTGCGGGATCCGGCGGTGCACCGTCAGGTCATCGAAAATGTCCTCCGTTATGCGCTGGAGAACGGTCTGGAACCTCTGGGACTGGCGTTCTCTCCGGTGAAGGGGACAAAAGGAAATATCGAATATCTGCTTTTTGCCGGCAAGGCAGAAGGGGAGTTTCCGGACAACGGCGAAGAATCCGTTCCGGAAGAATGGACCGTCCGGATTTCGGATGTGGTCCGGGAAGCCCACGCAGATCTGGACTGATTGGAATAAAGAATAAAGAGGAATGAAAAAGGAGATTATTATGGCGTTGTCACCAATGATGCAGCAATACTTACAGATTAAGGAAGAGAATCCGAATTGCCTGATTCTGTTTCGACTGGGGGATTTTTATGAGCTGTTTTTCGATGATGCCAAGACCGTTTCCCGGGAACTGGAGCTGACCCTTACCGGCCGAGCCTGCGGCCTGGAAGAACGGGCCCCTATGTGCGGGGTTCCGTTCCACTCGGCGGATTCCTACATTCCAAAACTGGTGGAGCGCGGCCACAAGGTGGCCATCTGCGAACAGATGGAGGACCCGGCGGAAGCAAAGGGGTTGGTTCGCCGGGAAGTGGTTCGAATCATCACGCCGGGAACCATTGACATCGCCGGTTCCACCGAGAACGACGAGAATATTTTTATCGCATCGGTGTTCGCCACAAAGACGCAGGTGGGCATTGCCTATGGGGATATCACCACCGGAGAGCTGGCCTGCATGCATTTGGAATACCGCCACGATTTGGACTCCTTGATCAGCGAGCTGGTAAAAATATCTCCGAAGGAGATTATTTACGATGAGTCTTCGCTGCCGGAGAACGTACTGGCGGCACTGCAGGATCCGCAGGTTCAGACCTATTTGAATCCGGTGGATTCTTCCTATTACCGAAAGGCGCTGTGCGAAAAGACACTGATGAATCAATTCGGGGCATCTTCCTTGATCTCGTTGGATTTGGACGGTCGAACGGACCTGGTGCTGGCCTCCGGATCCCTGTTGCTGTATCTGGGGGATACCCAGAAGCAGCGGATGGAGCAGTTCAAGCATCTGGATATTCGAGAATCCAGCAACTACATGCAGCTGGACCGTTCCACCCTTCGAAACCTGGAACTTTTGGAAACGTTATATGACAAGAATAAGGAAGGTTCCCTGCTGGGCGTGCTGGACCATACGCACACCGCCATGGGCGGGAGACTGCTGAAGCGGTTTATTAAAGAGCCGCTGAACAATCAGGCGCAGATCAATGCCCGGTTGGAAGCGGTGGATGCCGTGGTGAACCATCCGCTGGAGCGGAACAATCTGGTGGCGGGCCTTCGGGAAATCTATGATTTCGAGCGCCTCAGCGCTCGTGTGGCCAGTGGCCGCGCCAACGGAAAGGATCTGGTGGCGCTGAAGAATACGCTGGGCGCACTGCCGGACATTCGGAGCACCCTGGAGGATTTGTCCTCCTCTGCTTTACTTGCCGAAATCCGAGATTCCATCGATGATTTTGACGATCTCTATCAGATGATTGCGGAATCCATCGTGGAAGAACCGCCGTTCATCATCACCGAGGGTAATCTGATTCGGCCGGGGTACTCTTCGGAGCTGGATGACCTGAAGGAATCCATTCGGGATGCCAAGGAGTGGATCGCGGGACTGGAGCAGAGCGAGCGGGAGCGCACCGGAATCAAGACCATCAAGGTGGGATTCAACAAGGTGTTCGGCTACTATCTGGATGTGAGCAAATCCTTTTCGGATAAGGTGCCGGAGAACTACGTGCGGAAGCAGACTCTGGTGAATAACGAGAGATACATTACGCCGGAACTGAAGGAGAAGGAGAGCTTGGTTCTGAGTGCGGAAGCAAAAATAAATGCGTTGGAATACGATATCTTCCGGAGAATCCGGACATCCATTGAACCGTATATCGGTTCCCTGCAGAAGGCTTCAGCCTCTGTGGCTTTATTGGATGTGCTGGTTTCCTTCGGAGATGTGGCGACGGCCAACGGCTATGTCCGGCCGGAGGTGGACGATTCCAGCTTGATTGAAATTGAAGAAGGACGCCATCCGGCGGTGGAGCAGATGATCGGAAGCGGCATGTTCGTGTCCAACAACACCGTCATGGATACGGAACAGGAGAGCCTTCTTCTGATTACCGGTCCGAATATGTCCGGTAAATCCACCTATATGCGTCAGACCGCCATCATCGTGCTGATGGCACAGATGGGATCCTTTGTTCCTTGCCGCCGGGCGCGTATTGGCGTATGCGATCGTGTTTTTACCCGAATCGGCGCATCGGACAACCTGGCATCTGGGCAGTCTACTTTTTTCATCGAAATGAGCGAACTGGCCAACATCCTGCGGAATGCGACTCGCCGCAGCTTGATTATTCTGGATGAAATCGGCCGGGGCACCAGTACTTTCGACGGTCTGTCCATTGCCTGGGCGACGGCGGAATACCTGGCGTCGGACGATCATCGGGTGCGCACCATGTTTGCCACCCACTATCACGAATTGACGGTGCTGGAGGAGCAACTTCCGGCGGTGCACAATTTGTCGGTATCGGTTTCCGAGGACGGAAGCAATGTGGTGTTCCTGCATCGGATTATCGACGGACCGGCCAGCAAGAGCTACGGCATTCACGTGGCGAAGATTGCCGGTATTCCGAAGGCAATTCGCCAGAGCGCATCGAGAAAATTGAAGGAATTGGAAGCCCAGTCGGCACCGATGCCGGCCACTACCCAGATCACTTTCTTCGACAATGAAATTGCTCCGGAGCCGGAACGGGTTTCCGAGGAGCCTCTGCCGTACGAGAATGTGCTGAAGGAGATTCGCGGGGTGGATATCAACTCCCTGACTCCGATTCAGGCATTGGTGCGGCTGCAGGAAATACAGAATGAAATCAAAGATATCGACGAGGATTCAGAAGAATGATACAAGTACTGGACAGCTTTATATCGGATAAAATCGCCGCCGGCGAGGTAATTGAACGGCCTCTTTCCATCGTAAAAGAATTGGTGGAGAACTCCATCGATGCCGGAGCCGACAGCATCGTGGTAGAAATTCGAAACGGCGGAAAATCCTACATCCGGGTGACGGACAACGGCTGTGGAATTCCGGCGGAAGAAGCGGAAATCGCTTTCGAGCGCCATGCCACCGGAAAAATTCAGACGCTGGAAGATCTGGGACACATCGATACGTTGGGCTTTCGAGGGGAAGCCCTGGCCAGCATTTGTGCCATCTCCCGAATGACCTTGTATACCCGAACGACCGATTCTCCGGTGGGCATCAAACTGGAAATCCAGGGCGGACGCGTTTGCGGCAAGGAACCCTCCGGTATGAACGGCGGCACCACCATGGTGGTGGAGGACGTGTTCTACAACACTCCGGCGCGCCGGAAATTTATGCGAAGCGATGCGGCAGAGGCTTCCGCCATCATCGATTTCGTTCAGAAGATGGCGCTGTACTACGCGAACGTGGCATTTCAGCTGATTAATAACGGGCGGAACGTACTCACCACCAACGGCGACGGAAATTATCTCCATGCCATCTCACGGGTATATCCGACAAAAGAATTCAGCAATCTGATTGAAATTCGGGGAGAATACGTGCATGGCTTTATTTCCGATCCCGGCACCACAAAGAACAACCGGAGCGGACAGATTTTCTTCGTGAACGGCCGGTACGTTCGAAGCGATGTGATTGAAAAAGGGTTAATGGATGGGTACGGAGACCGAATTTTCTCCGGGTATCCGGTAGCGCTTCTGTTCATTACCGTACCGCTGGAAACCATCGATGTGAACATTCACCCCAACAAGAAGGAAATCAAATTCCTGGAAGCCGGGGAGATTAAGAAAGATATCGCGGCAGCGGTGCAGCAGGTGATTCGTTCTCAGGAGGCGGTACCCCGGGCAGTGCTGAAGGAAGAGCCGCTTTCTTCGGATTCGCCGGAAGAGGTGCCGAAGGAGCCGGTAAAAAAACCTTCCGGAGAGCAGATGGGCATCCGGGAATTCCTGCAGGCAAAGAAGCGAGAACACAAACCGAACACAGAGACGGTGTATCATGAAGATGATATGAAGATGACGTTCCAAGTTCCGGGCGATAGCATGAGCGATGCCTTTAAGGACTTAGTTCAAGAGACGAAATCGGAATACGGCGAAAAAAAGCCGGAAGCGTCCGAGGTACCGGTAGTACCGGCGGCGCCGTCAAAGGACGACGCGAAGCCGGAGGCCGCCGATGAGACGGACCGGATTCCTTTGGCACCGGCCACCACACGGCTCTTTGATTTCAAAAATCTGACGCTTTCGGGATATGTTTTTAACACCTACATCATCACGCAGGCGGGGGACAACCTGTTTGTTCTGGATCAGCATGCGGCCCACGAGCGGATCCTGTACGAGAAGCTGGTTCGTCAGTACAATACCCGGGCGCACCTGCCGCAGGATGTTTTAACACCGATTCTGCTGAACGTATCCGGTGATGTGTATTTCGGGGAACGGGAATGGATGGATGTCCTTCGGCGAATCGGTTACGCCATCGAAGATTTCGGAACCAATACTTTTATCATCCGGGGAATTCCGGCCTATATGACCCTGTCCGAGGCTGACGCTTTTGCCCGGAATCTGGTGGATGTGCAGGAAAATGAAGTGCATCTGCATCAGAACACTCCGGTGGTGGACAAGTTAATCATGCGGTCCTGCAAAGCGGCGGTGAAGGGAAACGATCACCTGTCGGAACGGGAAATTCGGGAACTGCTGGATCGGCTTTCCCAGTGCGTGAATCCGTTCAGCTGTCCTCACGGACGACCTACTTTTATCCGCATATCCAAGTACGAAATTGAACGATCTTTTAGAAGAAAATAGCAAGGAAAGAATTATGACAACACAGAAGAGAACAGTTTATATTATTGCCGGGCCGACAGCGGTTGGGAAGAGCGTAATTGCCAATTACCTTGCCCGGCGGATTCACGGTGAAATCGTGAATTGCGATTCCATCCAGCTGTACAAATATCTGGATATCGGCAGCGCCAAGCCGAGTCCGGCGGATATGAGCACCGTGCCGCACCATCTGTACGGCGTCATCGATCCGAAAGAGGATATGACGGTGGCGCGGTATCAGAAAATGGCACTGGAGACCATCGATGAAATTCTGGCAAGGGGCAAGACGCCGATTCTGTGTGGCGGTACCGGATTGTACCTGAATTCCGTGCTGTACGATATGGATTTTGCGGCGGAACCGGCGGACGGCGGAAAGCGTCGCCGGGAGCTGGAAGATATGGCGGAGCAGATGGGCGGCGAATACATGTACGAAGTGCTGTCGGCAGTGGACCCGAAATCGGCGGAACGAATTCATCCCAACAATACCCGAAAGGTGATTCGTGCCATCGAGGCGTACGAATTCGGATCCAACGTACAGGACCTGAATGCGTGCGGCCTGCGGGAAGGATACGACTTCCGCTTGTTCGGAATCACCATGGACCGGGAGTGGCTGTACGACCGAATTAACCGGCGGGTACTGAAGTTGGTTCAGAACGGCCTTTTGGATGAAATCAAGACCCTTCGGGAGATGGGATACGACGAAACAGCACCGGCGCTGAAAGCCATCGGCTACAAGGAATTCTTCGCATACTACAACGGAGAAATTCCGGAGCTGAAGGACGCCATCCTGGCGGTAATGAAGGATACGCGCCATTATGCCAAGAGACAGCTCACCTGGCTGAAACGCTATGAGGAATTGATCCATTGGATTGAAATTCAGCGGAATGAATCCGTGGGCGCGGTCGTGGATCGGATTCTCTCGGCAGAGTAAAGAAGGAAATTCATGAAAGAGTATCGAATTCATAACAAAAGCGACCGGCCGGACAACGTGGTAGAACAGGAAAATGAGATTTTTTTGGAGTGCGAGAAGCTGGAAGAAACGCTTCCTCGGTCTCTTCGAACTTATTTTATCTACCTGAAAGGCAACGTGCTGCCCCAGAGCCGTCTGGCCTACCTGCGGGATATTCATTTTTTCTTTGAATATCTGGTGCGGGAAACCACGCTGACGGAGGCGGATACGCCGGATCGGGTCACATTGGATGAATTGAATCAGATTACGGCGATGGATATCAATATATTTCTGGCCTATTGCCGGAAGTACAAGGTGGAAACGGAAAAGGGGACGGTCATCTACGAGAACAACAACAAGACTCTGTCCCGGAAAAAATCCTCCATCTCCGTGATGTTCAAGCAGCTGTACCGCGACGGACTTCTGGACAAGAATATCACCGACGGGTTCGATCCCATTCGGGTTCCGGGCCCCGGGGAGAAGGAAATCAAAGCGCTTCAGGACGATGAGGTGATGGTGATGCTGGACGCGGTGAGCAGCGGAACCCATCTGACGGATCGGGAACGCATCTATTGGGAGAAGACGAAGCTTCGGGACAAAGCGATTCTGATTCTTTTCCTGACCTATGGCCTGCGTTTGTCGGAACTGCAGCAGCTGAACGTGTCTTCCTTTAATTTCTCCAGAGGGGAATTTCGAATCTACCGGAAGCGGGGAAAAGAATCCACGATGCCGATTAACCGGTCCGTGGAGACAGTGGTTCGGGATTATCTGGAGAACGAACGAAATCAAATTACCGTACAGGACGAGGGAGACGAGGATGCGCTTTTCCTTTCCCTGCAGGGAAAACGGATGACGCAGCGGGCCATCCGGGAACTGGTAAAAAAATATACATCCATTCCGTTGCATGCCGGGCGAAAAGAGGGATACAGCCCGCATAAGCTTCGGGCCACCGCCGCCACCAGTTTGATCGGCCGCGGAAATTCGATTTACGATGTGCAGGCGCTTCTGGACCACGAACAGGTAACCACCACGCAGCTGTACGCATCCCACAAGATGAATGTAAAACGAGATCTGGTAAAAGGCATGGAATGGGAAGAAGAAAGGACGGAACAATAGAAAGTGGCAGAAAGAATATATAAGGAACATTTAATTCGTGATTTTGACATTGATCGGGGAATACTGGATTATCTGGATCGGATGGAGGAAAAGCTGGGGGATTCCTTCCATGAAATGGATGAAATCTGCGCCATCAATCAGCTGAAGGTGCTGAAGGCGTTCCAGGACAACAACATCAACGATACGCATTTCGGATGGAATACCGGCTACGGATACGATGATGCCGGCCGGGAAGCGGTGGAGAAGGTATACGCTTCCATCTTCCATACCGAGGCGGCATTGGTTCGGCCAAACCTTGTAAACGGGACCCACGCCATTGCCACCACCCTGTTCGGAATTCTGAAACCGGGGGAAGAACTTCTGGAAGTGACGGGAACGCCGTATGATACCCTGCAGACCGTCATCGGAAAAAACGACGCACCGGAATCTGCTTTTACCGGAACGCTGATGGATTACGGCATTCGATACCGGGAAGTTACGCTGGGCGAAGATATGGATGTGGATCTGGATGCCATCGTGGAGGCGATTCAGCCGGAGACCAAAGTGGTGGCCATGCAGCGATCCACCGGATACGACTGGCGACCGGCGATTCCGCTGGAGAGCATTCGAATCGTCACAGAAACTGTACACAGACTCCGTCCGGATATCATCGTCATGGTAGATAATTGTTATGGAGAATTCGTGGATGTTCAGGAACCAACGGATTTCGGAGTGGACGTCATGGCCGGATCGCTGATCAAGAATCCGGGCGGCGGACTGGCTCTGTCCGGCGGTTACATCGTGGGAAGAAGCGATTTGATTGAGCGGATTTCTTATCGGCTGACCTGTCCGGGAATCGGTGCGGAATGCGGCCTGACCTTTGGACAGAACCGTTCGGTGCTGCAGGGCATGTTCCTGGCACCGAAAGTGGTAAACGCAGCGGTGAAGGGCGCAATGCTCTGCGGTGCGGCGTACGACGGCCTGGGCTTTGAGGTGATGCCGCCGGCATATTCGAAGCGAAGCGATATCGTGCAGGCCATCCAGTTCAAGGATCCGGACAAAACCATTGCATTCTGTCAGGCGATTCAGTCCGCTTCTCCGATTGACGCATATGTAACACCGATTCCATGGGATATGCCGGGGTACGAGGATCAGGTAATCATGGCGGCCGGCGCTTTTGTACAGGGTTCTTCCATTGAACTCAGTGCGGACGCACCGCTGAGAGAACCGTACATCGCTTATTTTCAGGGCGGATTGACGTACGAACACGCCCGCTACGGAATAATCAAGAGCCTGGATACCATGGTAAAGAAAGGCCTTATTGATGTGGAGGAAGAAAGATAAAAAAGATATCCGATGGGTACGGAATACCGTCGCATTCGCAAAACTGTTTGTTTTGGGAATCATCTTAATCGGGATACCGCTGATTTTGATTTTGTTCTATCGGAATACGCTGCTGAGCACCGATTTCTGGTCGCAGCTTCCGGATCGGCTGGCGCGTCATTCCCTGATTTCTTTTTTGGTGCTGATTGTGCTCCAGGCCATACAGATTATCATCTGCATTCTCCCGGGACAGCCGATTCAACTGGCTTCCAGTTATATGTATGGGGTAATCGGCGGATACTGTATTTCCATTATCGGTGCGATTATCGGCTGTCTGATTACGTACCGGCTGGCTCATTTCCTGGGAGTGGATGCCATGCATATCATCTTCGGGGAAGAGAAGGTTCAGAATTACATGAAGAAGCTGAACAGCGGAAGGGCGCTGACCATCGTGTTTCTGATTTATTTGGTTCCGGGGATTCCGAAGGATTTGATGAGCTACATCGCCGGGATTTCCAACATCGAACTGAAACCGTTCCTGCTGGTGTCCACGCTGGGGCGGTCGCCGGGAATCCTGGGCAGCCTTCTGATCGGCTACTTTTGGGCCGGAAAGAATTATATCGGTATCGGTATCGTCGCGGTAATCATGCTCCTTTTGTTTGGATGGTGCATTCGAAACCGAGAACGAATCGTTGAGAAAATTGAAGAATACGAGGATTAATTATCGTGAAAAAGCAAAAAATTACAAAGACAAATGCCATGCGTATTTTGGATCAGAATCAGATTGAATACGATACGGGGCAATATGAATATGATGAGTCCGACCTTTCCGGAAATCACGCGGCAGCGGTTCTGGGAATATCGGAGGACGAGATTTTCAAAACATTGGTGACCCGAAGCAATACGAAGGAACTCTTCGTATTCGTCATTCCCGTTTCCGGTGAGCTGGATTTGAAGAAGGCTGCGATGGCCGCGGGACAGAAGAAGGTGGAAATGATTCACGTGAAGGAACTGGTGGGACTTACCGGTTACATGCGAGGCGGCTGTTCGCCCATCGGCATGAAGAAGCTGTTCCCGACCTTCGTGGACGAAACCGCCATGCTCTTCGACCGGATCTACATCTCCGCCGGAAAAAGAGGCGAGCAGATTATCTTGGCGCCGGATGACTTGATTCGGGCCGCAGAGGCGCAGTATGCCGATTTGGTAAAAGAATAATATCGTGCAGAAGCGGAAGGGAAGCGAACGCTTCCGAAAAGTATGCATAAAAGACACTCCCGGGGAACGGACCGTTCTTCGGGGGTGTCTTTTATTGGGAAAAATTGTTCTCAATAAATGCAAACATTTGTTCTTTTTATTGTTGACTTCCGAATTCCGAGAGATTATAATACATATATCAAAAGAAGAACAAATGTTCGTACTTAGAAATCTTATCCGGTTATGAAAACATCCGGGACTGGGGTACCGGAGAATGCTTACAGAAGGGAGAATAATTATGAAACTGATGGGAAGATATCGCGTAGTGAAGCCGGTTCGCTTTTTTGTATGTATCTTGATTATGGTGATGGGATTGTCCACTCTGCTGTTTACGGTATTCGGTCCCTCCACGGAAGCCGCTGCTGCCGATACCTATCGTCAGGTAGTGGTTCATGAAAATGAGACCATTTGGACAATTGCAGAGGAGAACTGCCCAAGCGGTACCGATCCGAGAATACAGGTGAAGGAAATCTGTGAGATTAATGATGTGGACCCGGGAGAGATTCAGCCGGGAGATGTGTTGATTGTTCCGGTGGAAGCGTAAAGGTTTTAAAGCGCAATTATCAAAAGCTCTACATATATTTATATCACGATAAAGGCAGGCTCCCGTGAGCCTGCCTTTATCGCACCGAAAGGTGATGAATGCGGATGTAAACTTGCCAAACGTTGGCAAGCGGATGTGTCATTAATTCTTGTTGTCTCGCTTGCGGTCGAACTTCACCACAACGGATTCTAGCGCCCGGACAATTTTCTCCAGCGCTTCCTGATCCTCCTGGGTGAAGCGCCCAACGGTTGGGCTGTCGATATCCAATACGCCGATTACATTTCGAACCGCGAATTCCGGCGGCATTTCACATGCGTTCACATCGGTGTACCGATTGAACATCGGAATAACCAGTTCTGAACGGGAGGCGGTATCACATGCGATGTGACCCGGGAATTGATGAACATCATCCACTCGGATGGTCTTTTTGTCTTGAACGGCCGTGCCGCAAACGCCTTCACCCGGTTTAATGTGGACACAAGCCGGTTTTCCCTGGAACGGTCCCAGAACCAGCTGGTCGTTTTTCATGATGTAGAAGCCTACCCAGTTTACGTCGGAAAGCATTTCGTTAAGAAGTGCGGAAACGTTTGCCAGAAGCGGCATGTAGTGCGCATCTATTTTTGCCAGTTCCTGAATCTGGGAAACAGCGATGGTATAATCAATTTTTTCTCTATCCATAGTACATCCTCCTTGTCAGAATTTCTATCTTCTATAGTCTGATTTTATCCTATCTCTTCGGATAATTCAAGGAAGATGCAAACAATGGAGAAGAGAGATTTTTATAAAGGACGATACGATGAAACAGCAGCAATATCTATGCATTGATCTTAAATCATTCTACGCTTCGGTGGAGTGCGTAGAGCGGGGTTTGGATCCCATGACAACCCGATTGGTGGTAGCGGATCCGGAGCGGAGCGATAAAACCATTTGCCTGGCGGTATCGCCGGCACTGAAAGCCATGGGCGTGAAGAATCGGTGCCGTGTATTTGAAATCCCACCGGGAATCGATTACATTATGGCAGAACCTCGGATGCAGAAGTATATCGATTACT
The DNA here is from genome assembly GCA_016775335.1 of Mogibacterium sp. Lineage (GTDB taxonomy): Bacteria > Bacillota > Clostridia > Peptostreptococcales > Anaerovoracaceae > Mogibacterium_A. The sequence continues at coordinate 115,948 of JAEUGJ010000033.1, read as the reverse complement.
CTGCGGAAATCTATGGAATCTACCTGCGGTATATCTCCAAGGACGACATCCATGTCTATTCGGTGGATGAAGCGTTTTTGGATGTAACGCCGTACCTGTCTGCCTACGGAATGACGGCTCGGGAAACCGGAAAGATGCTGATGAGGGAAATTCGAAAGGAACTGGGAATCCGGGCGACCTGCGGAATCGGAACGAACCTCTACCTGACAAAGATTGCACTGGATATTTTGGCGAAGCACGCGCCGGATTTCATCGGTGAACTGGATGAAGAATCCTACCGAAGGCAGCTGTGGAATCATCGTCCGCTGACGGATTTTTGGCGGATTGGGAGGAAGACGGCGTCGAAGCTGCAGAACATCGGCATCGATACCATGCGAAAACTGGCCCATACCGATGTGAACTATCTGTACTCCATCTTCGGAATCGATGCCGAGCTTCTGTACGATCATGCCTGGGGAAGAGAACCGGTTACCATGCAGGATATCAAGGCTTATCGGGCCGAAACGACCAGCCGGACCAGTGGCCAGGTTCTGATGCGGGATTACAGTTACGAAGAAGGGAAGTTAATCTTGAAAGAAATGGTGGATCAGCTGTGCCTGCAGCTGACGAAGGATTGTCAGAAGACGGCATCCATGACCATGTACATAGGGTATTCCAACAAGTGGTCGGAAGCGCCCGTGCGAGGGAGTGCTTCTCTTTCGGTGGCGACAAATTCTTCCGGAAGGTGGATTCCGGAAATGCTTCGGGTGTACGAAAGGGTGGTGAATCCGACCATCCCCGTTCGCCGATTCAATATTTCTTGCAACCGCCTGCAGTCCGCCGGCCCGTGTACCCAATTGACATGGGGAGATTTGCAGGAAGAAGAGGAGGAGAAGGCTGTTCAAATCCAGCAGGTGATGCTGGACGTTCGTAAGAAGTTCGGGAAAAATGCCATGTTCCGAGGGATGGATTTGGAAGAATGCGCCACGACCCGGGAACGGAATAATCAGATTGGAGGACACAAAAGTGGAAACGGAGTCAAAGAACCGGATGCGTAAACGAAAAGAAACGCATAGAACGCATTGCGAAAATGAATCCCGGCGGAGTGCCATGCCGGTGGCCAAACGAGCAAAACAGTTTATGCCTTTCAGCGCGGTGCAGGGACTTCAGGAAGCGCTTCACCGAAAGGAAGCGGAAATTGAGGATTACGATGCCGTAGAACACGTTTCCGAACAAGAAATGACGGAAGAATATTGAGAAAAGAAACAAAAAAACGTTGACAAAGCCTACGGGTTAGACTATACTAACCACTATAAGAAGTTAGAGAAGATTAACTGATTCTTTTAAGGAGGTAACATCATGAGCGTGGTTATTGTCGGCGGAAACGAATGCATGGAATGTCGGTATAAGGAAATCTGTAAGCAGTACGGCCATGAGGCAAAGGTGTTCACGAAGGAGCGGGGAAGCGTTGCTCGGAAAATGGGATGCCCGGACCTCCTGATCATGTTCACCGGTACGGTATCCCACAAAATGATGACCAGCGCTGCGGCAGAGGCGAAGCGGCACTGCATTCCCATTGAATGGGCACATTCCAGCAGTGCCTCTGCGTTGAAGAAGGTGCTGGAGAACCATGCCGGAAATTCTCCGATGCCGGTATAGCAGCACAACTTAATTGGTTTAAAAATATCCTGATGAAACAGGGATGTGGACTGAATCTGTTCGACATCCCTGTTTTTGTGTGGTATCATTATTTTGTAAAGAAGCAGGAGAGTTAGATATGTACATTACAGAGAGGGAACAGCATCTGCTGTTCGACGAATACAACACACCCCTTCATGTCCAAAGGCATTGCAACGAGGTGGCTCGAGTGGCTCGAATTCTGGCAGCGGCGTTGGACCGGCACGGATACCACATCGATGTGAAACTCGTGTACGGTGCCGCATTGGTACACGACGTGGTTCGCCCTTGGGATCAGCATGCCATTGAGGGCGGGAAGATTTTGGCAGGATTCGGGTTTCCGAAGGAAGCGGAATTGGTGCGCCGGCACATGACCTATGGGCCTTTTCACCGGGTGGAGGACCTGGAAGAAATTGATGTGCTGTGTTTGGCCGATCGAACGGTAAAAGAAAACCACTATGTGGGCATTGACATCCGAATGGACTATCTCCTGAAGAAACCAAACATGACCGAGCAGAAGAAAGAAAGAATTAATCAAGCCCGAGAAAGCACCCGCCTTCTGATTCATCAGATTGAAGGCGTGCTGGACTGCACCTTTGAACAACTGTTCTCCTAAAGGTGCCGGCATGAGAAGTGAGAGGAAAGAATGAAACTGGAATTAATTGCGACCGCAACATTCGGCTTAGAGGCAGTAGTAAAAAGAGAAATACAGAACCTGGGATATACGGTAATCCGAACCGAAGACGGAAGAGTAACGTATCAAGGAGATGAACGAGCCATCGTCCGATCCAATCTCTGGCTTCGCACGGCGGACCGAGTATATCTTCGAATTGGCGAACTGGATGCGAAGACGTTTGAAGAACTCTTTCAGCAGATTAAAGGATTCCCGTGGGAAAAGTGGATTCCGGTGGACGGGGCCTTTCCGGTAGTGGGAACTTCGGTGAAATCTACCTTGCACAGCGTGCCGTCCTGTCAAAGCATCATCAAAAAAGCCATCGTATCCCGGCTTTCGGATTTCTATTGTGTGGATCGTTTCGAAGAATCCGGTGCAGAGTACCGGGTTCGTTTTTCGATTCTAAAGGATCACGTTACCGTAATGATGGATACCAGCGGAAGCGGTCTTCACAAGCGAGGATACCGGGTGCGGGATGTGGCGGCACCGATGAAGGAAACTTTGGCGGCAGCGTTGGTTCAGCTCAGCTACTGGAGAGACGGAGCCATGAGGCCGGAGAAGTATCGCAGCGACCCGCCGAGAATGCTGGTGGATACCTGCTGCGGTTCCGGAACGATTCTGATTGAAGCGGCCATGATGGCTCGAAATATCGCCCCGGGATTGAATCGCAGTTTTGCTTCCATGAATTGGGATTGGATTCCGGAATCCCTGTGGAAGGAAGAACGAAAAAAAGCATTCCAAGAGGTAGACTACGACGGAGAACTGCTGATTAAAGGTTTTGATATCGACGAACGGGCAGTGGAAGCGGCTCGGGAAAACGCCGAAGAAGCCGGCGTAGGAGACGATATTCGCATCAGCAAGATGGATATGAAAAAGTTCCGTGCCGAGGAGGAGCATGGAATCATTATCACCAACCCACCTTACGGAGAACGAATCGGTGACGATGAGAAGATTCAGAGAATTTACCGGAAGCTGGCGGATATTTTGGAGAACCGTCCGACCTGGTCCCTGTTCCTGATCACTACGGACAAGAAATTGGAAGAGGCCCTGGGGCGAAAGGCAGACCGGCGGAGAAAGCTGTATAACGGCAGATTGGAAACTCAGTATTACCAGTTTCACTCGGTGAAACCGGGGAAGGAATAATCATGAGGGAAGATTTTACGTATCCGTCTTCCGACGGTAAAAACATGATTCACGGCATTCAATGGATTCCGGAGGGAGAACCGATTGCCGTACTGCAGATTATTCACGGAATGGTGGAATTTATCGCTCGGTATGAAGATTTTGCGGAGTACATGACCCGGCAGGGCTTTGTGGTGGTAGGTGAAGACCATTTGGGACACGGCGAGTCGGCAACATCCGAGGAAGACTTGGGTTATTTCGGGAAAGGCGGAAACGGTTTTTTGATGGAGGATATCCATCAGCTTCGAAAGATGACCACGGAGCGGTGGCCGGACCTTCCGTACTTTATGCTGGGACACAGCATGGGATCCTTCCTGCTGAGACAGTATTTGGTGGAAGGGGAGGAAGCTCCGCATGCGGAAGGTCTCTCCGGTGCCGTGGTAATGGGAACTGGCTGGCAGCCGGGCATTGCGCTGAAGCTGGGAACCACCCTCAGCGGTTTTACGGAAATGTTTTGCGGAGACCGTCATCGCAGCCGTCTAATTGAAAAGATGGCGCTGGGATCCAACAACCGAAAAATTAAGAATCCTCGTACCAAGGATGATTGGCTTTCCAAGGATACGGATGTTGTAGACGCTTACGAAGAGAATCCGCTGTGCCAGTTTCACTTCACGGTGAACGCCTATTACAACATGTTCAAGGGCATCCGAAAATGTCAGGACCGGCAGATGATGAAGCGGCTTCCGGAGAAGTTCCCGATGCTGTTCATTTCCGGTGCAGAGGATCCGGTGGGAAATTACGGAGACGGCGTTCGCAAAGCGTATATGGTCTATCTGGAGAATTCCGCTGCCGACGTGCATATCAAACTGTACGAAGAGGATCGGCACGAAATCCTGAACGAAACAAATCGGGAAGACGTGTACAATTATTTATTAACGTGGCTAAAGAATCGAATTTTATAAGGAGTGCATGAATACGTATATTTTATTGGGAATAAAAATTTTCACGGCAATCGTATTGGCCGTAATATTCGGAAACGGAAGCGTGGTGATGTTCAACCGTATTCCGACACACTGGTTTGAGGAAATCGGAGAGGACGGACAGAAATCCCTGCCGCCGGAACTTCAGGATTTGGGGGACGGAACGAGGCAGCGCCTGCCCAGCACCCCTTGGAAATATGTGTTTACGGGGTATTTTGGGATTATCGGAATATTTCTGGCCCTTCGGTTCAGCCTGCAATATGAGATTGCGGTGTTGTTCGTCCTGGCCATCGTATTGGAAATGGCGGTCTGCGACGGAAAATACCGAATCGTACCGGATACCTTCAGCATCCTTCTGGCCGTGTCCGCGCTGGGGTTTGTGGGATTCCAGGAGCGTTGGTGGGAACCCATTGCCGGGGCGGCTACCGGCGGACTTCTGGTGCTGATGGTCTACTTCTTAGGAAAGGCAATTTATCACAAAGAGATCATCGGCGGAGCGGATTTGAAATTCTTTGCTGCCCTGGGGTTAATCGCCGGAAGCGGCGGCATTGTAATTCTGTTTCTCGGAACGCAGCTTCTGATGGGCATCCACGCGCTGATACTCGCACTTCGAAAGCGTCTTGAAAAGAATCAGACCCTTCCGCTGATTCCGTACGGATTCGCCGCATTGACGGTCTATTTTTTATTTTTGTGGGACGTGATTTCTTTTATTATTTTCTGATTTACGATATAATAAGCGTATGGAAAAGAATATTCTATTAAAAATACAATACGACGGAACGAATTTCCGTGGCTGGCAGCGTCAGCCCGGGCAGCGAACGGTACAGGGAGAAATCGAACACGTTCTCCGGTACCTCGCAGGCCGGGAGATTTCAATCAACGGGACCAGCCGAACCGATCGAGGAGTACACGCTTTGGGGCAGTGTGCTTCTTTTGTGTGGGATTTTCCGCTGCCAACGGAGAAACTGCCCTTTATTCTGAACAAGCGTTTCGGGGCAGGAGGCATTGGCCGCAGCGGTGCGCCGGGGGATATCCGAATCCTGGAGGCTCGGGAGATGCCGCCGGATTTTCATGCTCGTTTTTCCTGCAGCGGAAAGACCTATCGGTATATTATCGAACGAAACGGAGATATTTTCCGGCGGAACATGGCCTTTCAGCTGGCGGATTCGCTAGACCATGCGGCGATGCGGGAAGGGGCGGAATTTATCGTGGGAACTCACGATTTTAAATCCTTCGAGGCTTCCGGCGGGAATCCGCGGGAAACCACCGTGCGAACCATATCCAATCTGACCATTGAGGAGGACGGGGAACGCACCGTCATCGAGGTGACGGGAGACGGATTCTTGTACAATATGGTGCGAATTATGGTGGGCACACTGGTGGAAGTAGGTACGGGAAAAAGAACACCGGATGAAGTTCGGTGCATTCTGGACGGAAGGGACCGACAGCTGGCAGGATTTACCGCACCCCCTCAGGGATTATATTTGAAGGAGATTTATTTTAAATAGATGATGAACAACAATTACGAGCCGGTTCGGCTGGAAGACAATCGGCTGTTTCTGCTGGATCAGCGGAAGCTGCCCAATCATATGGAATATCTGGAAGCCGCAACGGTGGAAGATGTGTACGATGCCATCAAGGACTTGGCGGTCCGGGGCGCGCCGGCAATCGGGGTTGCCGCCGGATACGGAATGGTTATCGCGGCGAAGAACAACCTGAATCAAAGCGGACACATCGGACACTTGGAGCAAGACGGTGAGTTTCTTATGCAGTCCAGACCGACAGCGGTGAATTTGGCATATGCCGTGAAGCGTCAGCTGAAATTGTATGAAACACTGCGAGATGCCGGCGCATCGGAAGCGGAGATTCTTCAGAAGCTTTTGGAGGAAGCCATCGCCATTCACAACAAAGAATTGGAATCCTGCCGGCAGATTGCGGAATACGGGTTGTCTCTGCTGAAGCCGGAGATGGGCATTCTGACCCACTGCAATGCAGGCGGTCTCGCGACGACCGGATACGGAACGGCTTTGGGCCCGATTCATCTGGGACAGGAGCGGGGATACGATTTTCATGTGTACGCCGATGAAACCCGCCCCCTTCTTCAGGGCGCGCGTCTTACTGCCTGGGAGCTGCACCAATCGGGTGTGGATGTTACGGTAATCTGCGATAATATGACGTCTCTGGTGATGAAGGAAGGTCGAATCGATGCAATCGTTACCGGCTGCGACCGCATGGCGGCCAACGGTGACGGTGCCAATAAAATCGGCACGTCCGGACTGGCAATTCTGGCCAAGGAATACGGAATCCCGTTCTACATGTTCGTTCCTACATCTACGATTGATATGGATGCGCATACGGGTGAGGATATTCCGATTGAATGCCGTGACGGGGAAGAAATCCGGACCATGTGGTATCGGGAGCCGATGGCACCGGCCGATATCTCCTTTTACAACCCGGCGTTTGATGTGACGGATCATAAATACATCACGGCCGTCGTGACGGAGAAGGGGATTGCCCGCCCGCCGTACAGCGAATCCCTGCAGAAAATTATGGAGGGCTCCCATGTATAAAGTGCGAATCGATCAGTTTGAGGGCCCTTTTGACTTACTCTTGTATCTGCTGGAAAATGCCCGCATGGACATCTACGATATCCGGGTGACGGAGATTACGGAACAGTATATCGGCTATCTGAAGGAAATGGATGAATTGAACGTGGAGGTGGGCAGCGAGTTCATCGTGCTGGCCGCCGCACTCATTCGTCTGAAATCCCGGATGCTCTTGCCGCGGGTGACGGAAGTGGATGAAATGATTGTGGAAGAGGATCCCCGGACGGAACTGGCGGAGCGGCTTACGGAATACCTTCAGACGAAGAAAATCGCGGAGATGCTGCAGCGCCGGGAGAAAGAGTATTCCGGCATCTACACGAAGCCGGCAGAGGATATTTCGGAATACCTCAATTCGCCGGAAGAACTGCTGAAGACAGATCCGGACAAATTCGTCCGGACATTCCTTTCTTTTCTGGAGAAAAAGAAGCGGCTGGCGGAAGTGCGGAACCGATATGAACGCATTCGTCGGAATCGCTCCTCCGTGGAGGAACGAATTGCGACCATGGCATCGGTGCTGGAACGGAAATGGAAAAATCAGGATTCCGTATCCTTCTCGGAACTTTTGGCACCCAATGCGGATCGGTACGACCGGACGCTGTCCTTTATGTCCTTGCTGGAAATGATAAAGATGCAGGAAGTCAATGCCACCCAGGATCGGGTCTACGGCGAAATTGAAATCACGAAGAGAACGAAGGATCAAACAAATGTACAGTAGAAAGAAAATGAAGTCCGCACTGGAATCCATGATGTTCGTCTGGGGGGAACCACTGTCCGTTAACGACGGGGCGACGGTGTTGGAAACGGGCCGAAAGGAAGTGCGAGAGCTTCTTCGGGAATTGAAAAATGAATATGAACAGGAAGGCCGAGGCATCCGAATTCGGGAGGTGAACGATTCCTTCCAATTCGTGACTTTAAAGGACAATGAACAGTTCATCGAAAAGCTTTGCCGCCCGGTTAAGGTAAAGCGTCTGTCTCAGGCGGCACTGGAGGTTCTGGCCATTATCGCGTACCGTCAGCCGGTTACCCGGGGCGAGATTGATACCATTCGAGGTATCAAAAGTGAGCGGGTAATCGATGGCCTTATGAACCGAAAGATGGTGGAAGTCTGCGGGAAATCCGATGGAATCGGCCGACCGAATTTGTACGGAACCACGGATGAATTTCTCAAGACCTTCGGGTTTGAGAGCCTGAAGGATTTACCGGATATCGAGGGCTTTAAAATCAAATCCGCCGAGGATGAGGAGGCCGATGAAGAGGATGAAGACTATGTCGGCCAAATTGAGATGCATTTTGACAGCGACGAAAATGACGAAGAGGGAGAGAAAATAGATGAGAATTAATAAATACATTGCGAGGTGCGGAGAAGCCAGCCGAAGAGCGGCGGATGAATTGATTCAGAAGGGAAAGGTTTCCGTGAACGGCAAGGTGCTTCAAGAACCGGGATATGACGTGCAGGACGGGGATGAGGTACGCCTGTTCGGCAGAGTCATTACGCCGGAAACCAAGAGCGTGTATTATCTTTTGAATAAACCGATTGGATATGTCACCACAACTGTGGATAAGGAGGGACGTCCCACGGTACTGGATCTGGTTCAGGCAGAGGGAATTCGCCTTTTCCCGGTGGGACGGCTGGATTACAATACTTCCGGACTCCTAATCCTCACCAATGACGGAGACCTGTCCAATCGCCTGATGCATCCGTCCAAGGAATTTCCGAAAACCTACCGGGTTCGGGCAGCGGGAACCGTTACCTTGAACGATATCCGCAAGTTGGAAAACGGCGTGGATATCGGCGGCTTCATCACGTCCAAGGCAGAGGCGAAGCTGGTGCGCCACGATAAGAATTCCACCATTGTGGATTTGACCATTCATGAAGGAAAGAATCGTCAGGTGCGCCGCATGTTCGATGCGCTGGGCTATCCGGTGCAGGAGCTGGAACGCATCGGCTTGGGAAATCTGGTAATCGGCCGACTGGCCATCGGATCCTATCGCAAGCTCAGCAAGGAAGAGGTGGAATATCTGAAGTCCCGGTAGCCTCGGACTATTGATTTTTTTCTTTTATGAAGAAAATGATATAGATAGTATTTATATTAATAATTTTTGTTTCTGCACAAAAACAAAAACAGTAGGGTATAATAAGAGCGTACGCTACTGTTTTTTATTATGATAAGTATAGTAGAAATGGAGAAACAAAATGGAAAAGAAAAGGTTCATGGTAGTAAGCGGTTTCTTGGGTGCCGGAAAGACCACCACAATGGTGGCGCTGACGGAATATATCAACAGCACCGGCAAGAGCGCGGCAATTATCGCCAACGATTTGGGTGCAAATTACATCATCGATGCGGAATATTCCGGCCGTCAGAATGTGGAAGTAACTCCCATCGGTGGAAACTGCATCTGCTATATTCCGGATACACTGATTGAGCGAATTGAAAGACTGAACAAGCAGAATCCGCGGGACATCGTAATGTCGGACATCCCGGGATGCGGTATCGGTGCGCTGGATCACGTATACGGAAACTTGGACAAGAATCATAAAGACGAATTTACCCTGGCTCCGTTCACCGTTGTAACGGATCCGGAAAGACTGCGGATGATTATGCCGGAGAAGGCGGATATCCATCTTCCGGAAGAGCTGAAATTCTTGCTGGCGGCACAGCTGAAGGAAGCGGACTGCGTCGTTCTCAACAAGATTGATCTGATGACCGATGAGGAAGTCGACCGCTACGTGAAGTTCCTGGAGGAAGCTTGCCCGGGGATTCCGGTATTTGCGATTTCCGCAAAGGAGAAGAAGGGATTGGAACCGCTGGTTGATTATCTTCTGAGTGCAGAGAGCCGCGTAAATATCACCGATATCGGTTACGGCGGTCCGGAATTCATTTCCGCTGAGAAGACCATGTCTTGGTTCAACCGGAACGTGTTCATTACCTCGAAGGATGGCAGCGAGTTTGACGGAAACCGGCTGGTAGACGATCTAATCGATGAAATTCGTGACGGCCTGATTGCTAACAAGAGAAACGTACCGCACCTGAAGACTTTCGCGGTTGGAAAGGATCAGGATTACGCAAAGTTCAGTCTGATTGGCGTGGATTACGACATCATCCATGACCAGGAACTGCAGGAGAAGACAGACAAGCTCCGTCTGGTGGTAAATGCCCGTGCCGTATGCGAATCGGACCTGCTGCTGGATATCGTGGACGACGCCTTTGACGCCATTGCAGAAAAATACAATGTAAAGATTAAGCTGTTCTTCAACGAATGCTTCGGCATGATGGATGAAGGTAGAAATTAATTGCTATGGACAACAAAATTCATGAACAGATAAAAGAATATTACGGAGTCATCCTGGGCAGCAGCGATGATTTGAAGACCAACGCCTGCTGCTGCAGTTCGGCGCCGCCCCGTTACGTACGAGACATTCTTCCTTTAATCGACGAGGATATTCTGAATCAGTTCTACGGATGCGGCTCTCCAATCCCCATGGGTTTGGAGGGCTGTACCGCGTTGGACTTGGGCTGCGGCACCGGTCGGGACGTATTCATCCTGTCCAAGCTGGTGGGCGAAAACGGACACGTCCACGGCGTGGACATGACGGAGTCTCAGCTGGCGGTCGCCCGTAAGTATCAGGAAAAACAGGCGGAAAAATTCGGCTATTCCAAGGTGAACACATCCTTTCATCTGGGATATATCGAAGATTTGAAATCCATCGGAATCGAGGATGAATCCGTGGATGTGGTGACTTCCAACTGCGTTATCAACCTTTCACCTTTCAAGGAAGAGGTATTCCGAGAGGTATATCGGATTCTGAAGCAAGGGGGAGAAATGTACTTCTCCGACGTATTCTCCGACCGGAGAGTGCCGAAGGAAGTACAGGACGATCCGGTGATGCGGGGAGAATGCATGGGCGGAGCCATGTATCTGGAAGACTTCCGTCGATTGATGGAAAAGTGCGGATTCCAAAAGTACTACATCGTAGAACAGACCCCGATTCAGCCCCACGATTTCGATGTGGCTCGTTTGGTGGGCGATACTCAGTTCTATTCCTGCACGGTTCGGGCCTTTAAATGTGCCACGCTGGAAGACCGGGAGGAAAACTACGGTGAGAGTGCCACTTATCTGGGAACCATGCAGGAAAACAACCGCTACATGGATTTTGACGAAAAAATACGCTTCCTCCGGAAACGGTCCGTGGGCATCAGCGGAAACGTAGCAGAAATTCTTCGCAAGTCTCGTTTTAGCCGATATTTCCAAGTGGACGGAAACCGAGATGTACACTACGGTCTGTACGATGAATTGGCCATGGAGGTCAATCCGGAACGGTTTGCCGGAAGTCAGGCTCCGGTGACTCTTTCGGATCTGGAGAAGGAACAGGAACGCTACGATGTTCCGGATATCATGAGTCAGGTGCGTGGTATCGATGAACTGGAATCCAAGGAGAAGCTGACCACCATGCAGGTGAACGTGGGCTACGGCTGCAATCTTTCCTGCACCCATTGTTTCCTGGAATGCGGTCCGAATCGCACGGAGATGATGAGCAAGGAAACCATGGACCAATGTCTGGACGCCTTCCGAAACGGTTCGTTTGAAGTGATGGATATCACCGGCGGTTCTCCGGAAATGAATCCGAATCTGGACTATTTGATTCAGGAAGCCTCGAAGTCGGGTCAGGTTATGGTACGTACCAATATCGTGATTCTCAACGATGAAAAGTATGCGCCGCTAATCGATGTGTACGCAGAGAACAACGTGCAGATTGTTTGCTCTCTTCCTTATTACAATAAAAAGACGGTGGAGAAGCAGCGGGGAAACAACGTCTTCGAGCCGACGCTTCGGATTCTGCGGAAGCTGAACGACTTGGGCTATGGCAAGGATGAAAATCGAAAGCTTACCCTGGTATATAATACGGATGGTCCGTATCTTCCGCCGAACGAAATCATGCTGGAAGACACGTATCGGGACGTGCTTCGGGAGGAACACGGGATTGAATTTACCAATCTCATTGCCATCGGAAACGTTCCGCTGGGAAGATTCGGTCAGGAACTCCGGAATCAGGGAAAATTAGGTTCGTATATCCGGATGCAGTCCGATAACTTTAATGAGGACAATATTCCGGGCGTGATGTGCCGAGATCAGATTAACGTGGATTACGATGGACATCTCTATGACTGCGAGTATTACCACGTACTGGGATTAAAGCCGGAAGGTGCACAGCACATTTCCGAACTGGCTTCGGGTGAGATTGCTCCTCGGAAGATTCATACCTGCGCATTGTGCTACAGCTGCACGGCCGGGTACGGCAGCAGCTGCGGAGGAAATCTTTCGCATTAATCATTAATAAAGAACTCCGGAACAGACCATATTGGATATGGTGTTCCGGAGTTTTGATATAACCGCCGGTACAACTATTCCCATAATTATGTTTTTAGGAATAGTTACGTCCCTTCAAACCAATGCTCCCTTCTTTGGTTTTCAATATCGGTACATCTTCTTTTTTAGGTCATTTTCTTCGGCTTCTTCGGCTGCTCTTTCCTCTTGCCATCTTTGCCGGATACCATTTCTGAAACCACAATGTAAACAGCCCCATCAACACCGGAATCAAATTGTTTACGATGATAATTACATTTATAACTCCGACGCTTCGCAGCAGAAACGTCCAGACGGCGGTCAGCACATACAACAAGCCCCACGCTGCGGCCAGAATATAATTTGTCCGCATAAAGAGCGGATTTTGACGGGCATTTTCACCGCCATAATTATACTTTACATATGCGGCGCATAAAGGTTCTCTTGTCAGGCAGGAAATCAACCAGAACAGTCCAAATATCAAATATCCTGCATTTGTGGGAATATCCCCGTTTCCGGTGATATTCGCTGCGGCAGAAAGAACCGCAACGGTAAATATAGAGAGTCGGTCCCAGATGACCAATTTGTGATGTCGCATCATAAGCGGAACGGCGGCCGCTGCGATAAGCGTAATCACCGCTCCTGTTGTCGCATTGATTGAAACCGCAATCCAAAAGGTAATCCATGGAATCAGCATGGCTGCCATGGTCGGTTTCTTCTGTTCCGTCTCCGTCGGGTTCGATTGCTTCGTTTCGGCTTCGTTGACTGCAGCGGCGCTTCCGAAGAACTTATCCCAATCGATCATCAGCGAGAAATCCCCGGACACCGTGTACATCTGCTTTCCCAATGCCTCGGCCCCGCCAATTTCTCCCCGAGAAATCGCCGACCACACCTCAAAAGGCGTATCGATGCGTGTGGTTGAGATTAGACCGCCATCCGGAATAACCTCACTCCCCTCCTTGCCCAGACGAATCTGATACGTATGGCTCAAATCCGTATAGTGCATTTCCAGTACCCGATCTTTTCCGTCGTAAGCGTTTTTGTTATAGAGTGCGGCCATTTGCCGAGTAAAAACAAGGTCGTCCGGCTCTCTTTCACCGGTCGTCCGGCTGATGCCCCAGCTGGCGTCTGCCATCTTTTCGAACACATTTCTCGGATATAAAAGAGTGCGGAGAACGGCATCCGTTTTTGTCGATATCATTCCGGTTTCGGCATATTCTGCGCCGGCGACTTTTACTGCAGCAAGATATTCCTCTGTCCTTGCGGAAAGTTCTTTTACCCGGAACAACTCTCCCTGGCCGCAAAAAATCGCTGTATAATTCCCTTTGCCGAGGAAATGATCGAACATCCGCAACACACTATCATAGTTGCCTTCTGCCGAGTAAAATCCGCAGGTTGAGATCAGCACGTGACGTTTGCCTTCCATGTCATAGCGGGAATCGTGGCTTCCGCTGCCGTATCCGTCCTCACGGGAGCTCATAAAAGGAAGGCTCATGGGAAGCTGACGATCGATTAGATTCTTTAAGATGCCCGGCACGTTGAAATAGTACAGCGGAAAAGACCAGAGGATAATATCCGCTTCCAACTGCTTTTCGATAACCGTCTGCATATCGTCCTTCATACAGCAGACGCCGGGCGTTTTCTTCCAACATGAAAAGCAGCCTTTGCATGCACTGATATCCATGGAAGCGACATGAAGTTCCTCCATCGAGATCTCTTTTCCGGCATTCGCATATTCACTTTTTAGTCCTTCCAAAAAGCGGTACGCAAGCTTTAATGAATTGCTGTTTTTGCCCTTGGGACTTCCGTTGATCAAAAGTACATTCATGCGTTGTTGTTCCCCTATCTTTTAATTGCCAAAAGAGCTCAAGCCATTACTGACTCGAGCTCTGCTGTTGTACTATTCCGTCACATTTTTTCCGTAACTGAACTCAATATTTTCTTTCGTCTTCTCGTCGATGGTATACTTGCCGCGCTCTATCGCCAGATTGCCGGTACGTGCCAGCTCCAGGATGTGGAACGGCTCCAGCAGCTCCTGCAAGGCGTTAATCTTGCTCTCCTCCCCAATCATGGCCAGCGTCAAAGTGTCGGAAGACACGTCAATTACCGTTGCTCGGAAAATATTGCCAATCTGGATGATTTCGTTCCTCGTCTCATATTTCTTCGCTTCGCATTTGAACAGCACGAACTCCCGGCGAATGGTTTTCGACGGCTCCATCATCTTTGCGGAATACACCGGCACCATCTTGTTCAGCTGTGCCAAAAGCAGGTTCGCGTGGTTGTCGTCCGCGTACACCTCGATGGTGATTCGGGTCAGATTGGGATCCGTAGTCGGACCGGAGCAAAAAGAATCGATATTAAACCCGTTTCGGGAGAACAGCCGGCTGATAATAGAAAGCACGCCCGGACGGTTTTCTACCAGAACGGAAAAGGTGCGTCTGATTTCTTCGGTATTCTGAGTCGTATTCATTCTATTTTTACCCCCTAATTCAGCAGAAATTCAGTAATGTTGGTGCCGCCGTTAACCATCGGTCGAACCATTTCATCCGTTGCAACCGCACAATCCACCAGGTATCCTCTGCCCTCTTTCTGTTCCTCCAGCGCTTCGGTAATGGCGGCCTGAAGCTCTTCGATATTGGTTACCCGAGCCCCCTTCATGCCATAGGCCTCCGCCAGCTTGACGAAATTCGGTCCGCGGTCCAGAATCGTCTGGCTGTAGCGCTTGTCGTACATCAAATCCTGCCACTGGTGCACCATGCCCAGCACGCCGTTGTTGAAGATGAAAGTAATTACCGGCAGTTTGTAGAACTCCTCGGTGGCCAACTCGTTGCAGTTCATCCGGAAGGAACCGTCTCCGGTGATATGGATGACCGTCTTTTCCGGATTTCCGGCTTTTGCACCCAGCGCCGCGCCCAGACCGAAGCCCATGGTGCCGTAGCCGCCGGAAGTCAGCAGCTGTCCCGGATAGCTGAAGTGGAAGTGCTGAATCGCCCACATTTGGTGCTCGCCCACGTCGGTGGAAACCACCGTATCCTTCGGAACCATGTTCTCGATGGTGGCCAGAATTTCCTTTGGCGTCATCACACCGTTCTCATCCAGATCGTATTTGGTCTCGGTCGGGAACGAGAACACGTAATCCTTCCACTCGCTGTGGTCGTACTGAGGGATCTTCTCGTTCAATCGTTCCAGCACGATTTTCGCATCGCCGATGATATGATGATCCGTCTGAACGTTCTTGTTGATTTCGGCACGGTCGATGTCGATATGAACGATTTTTCCGTTACGGGCAAAAGAATCCGGCTTCAATGCCACCCGGTCCGAGAAGCGGCAGCCAACGGCAATCAGCAGGTCGCAGCCGTCCACTCCGCGGTTGGATGCCTGAGATCCGTGCATGCCAATCATTCCCGTTGCCAGCGGATCCGCACCATCCATGGCGCCGCCGCCCATCAGGGTGATGGCTACCGGTGCGTCCACCTTCCGAGCGAATTCCCGGAACTCCTCGTGGGCCCGGCTCCGGGTTACGCCGCCACCGCAGATCAGCATCGGCTTCCTGGATTCCTGAATCATGTCCACCAGGATATCGATGTCCTTCTGATCCGGTTCCGGCCGCAGCAAACTGCTGGTGCTGGAACGACGAATCAGCTTGCCCAAGGCCCCAGTTCTGGAATGCTTCTCCTGTGGAATCGGCTCATAATCCACTTTCGCTGCGGTGACGTCCTTTGTAATATCGATGAGCACCGGTCCCGGTCTGCCGCTTCTGGCAATGCCGAAAGCCTCTCTTACCGTATCCGCCAGCTTGTCCACATCCCGAACGAGATAGTTGGTCTTTGTAATCGGCATGGAAATACCGGTAATATCCACCTCTTGGAAGGCATCCTTGCCCAGCATTTTCTGCCCTACGTTGCAGCAGATAAAAACAACCGGCGACGAGTCCATGTATGCGGTGGCGATTCCGGTGGTGAGGTTGGTTGCCCCCGGACCGGAAGTGGCCAGACATACGCCTACTTTTCCGGTGGATCTGGCGTAGCCGTCCGCCGCATGCGCCGCTCCCTGCTCGTGCGCGGTAAGATAATGTGTAATCTTGTCTTGGTATTTGTAGAGTTCATCGTAAATATTCAGAATTGTGCCGCCGGGATACCCGAACACGGTATCCACGCCCTGCTCCAGCAGGCATTCTACCACGACTTGTGCACCTGTCATTTCCATATGAATTGTTCCTCCTGATTGTGTATTTTGGCCTGCTCCATCATTGTTTCCGACCATTTTATCGTCTTTAAAGTAATAAACATTATATCACAAAATCATGTCACTATTACAAAAAAATATATAAAAACAGTTGTTATAACCAAAAATACAATAGTTGCGAGAAGCTGTCTTTGTATTGGACGATAATTAATTATGGTAAACAGATAATATTTTTCATACGAAAAAACTGCAGCTCATCCATCCCGGACGACTGCAGCTCTTCGGTTTTTCATGTATTAAGGAGCGATCGATAAATTATTATCGTTGGCTATCGTTATTTTTCGTATTCGTTACGCAGATAACGCGCTGAATCTTATCCATCAGCGCACCCACGTAGTATACGCCCACCAGCATGGAAATTCCAACCTGAAGCGCCAGGCTCCACAATGAAGTCGAGGGCTCCAAATTAAAGGTGAGCATGGCGATGGCCCATCCGGCCAGCCAGGACGGCATAAAGAAAATATTCGGCAGCCGGTGGGAAATGAGTACCACCAGGAAGCCCAGGACAAACAGTGTCATGAACAGAGTCAGATCCCCGTTTAAGGTGGTGCGAGCCATTATTAGTGAGCTGATGACTCCCCAAAGGTCTCCCGCCAGGTAACCTGCTGCGATTTTGAAGGCATCCTTAAAATTATTTCCGTTGGTGCCGTAGATTCCGGCCGCTATCAGCGCGATGGGACCTACTTTTACCCCGAAATAAGGAGAAGCCACGGCCCATGCCGGCGGCAGAATCGCTACCAGCAGGGCCAGTGTTAATATTTCTTTTTTCTTCATACGACTCCTCGGACTATCTCATCGTGATGTAGCCGTGGTACTGAGTCATATTGTCTGAACGAGCGATGTCGGAGAGGAAGATTCCGGAGATTCCATAAGACTTCTTCAGATATGGGAAATCCTCAGTCTCCGCCCAAGCCGGTTTTGCTACCTTCTGAGCCGCTTCCTTTGTGGCCTTCTGCCAAGCGCTTGGACTTGGGAACCACATTTCTACGACGCGGTCGAATTCGCAGTCATTGACGGACTTGATGATTTTGCTGGAGAGGCAGCGTGTCACTTCGTCCTGAGCGGTGTACGCCGGGATGAATTCTTCCTTCAGCCATTTATCCCCTTCTTCCATGGAGACACCATCCGGATAGCGAACCATGAACTGCCATCTGTAGTTCGGACCGTCTTCCACGGTTCTGCCTTCCCCCTTGAAGTCCTCTTCCCACCATACCGGGATAAAGGCAAATATGAACGGAACGGTGCCCAGGTTTTCATTTCCCTTAGTAGCTCTTGCATCGTCTCCTTCGAAGTTCATTTCGTCTGCGGAGCCGTTACCATCTGCCGGGTCCGGGAGGTTGTTCTGCCATACCAGTACATCCGGCGGAAAATACTCGGTCAATGCCTTGTGGTGTACGAATTCGTGAATATCGTTCGGATTTGCCAGCCAGTAATGCTCCGTCATCTGCATTCTTACCGTACCGAAACGCTCGCCGCCTTCCGGAACCGGCAGAGCTTGATAGAACGCATACTTGGATACGTAAGGTCCGAACTGAGAAATGCTGTCCGGAATATGGTATCTGTAGAGCCAGTTTTCCAGGTGAATTCTGTAATCTTCCTTTGCCAAATCTACATAGATCAGGCTGCGTACCGGATAAAAATCAGGTCTTTTCATTTTAAATATCCTCTCTTTCATATACGATACAGGATGCACACCTCGGGCACATCCTGTAATCAGCGTATCATATTTTTATGATATTTTAAAGCTGCACTAGAAGCTGGTCGGGATTTCCGGCATCGGTTCACCCACGATTGCACGGGACATTTTGTCGGCCGGTCCGTTCCACAGCATTGCGATAATCAGCGTCGGAACATAACATGGAACGAATCCTCCCAGAACGGAAACGATATACATCTGGAAGGTGCCGCCTCCGAATACCAGCACGCCCACCGCGGTCATAATCAGGTCCAGAATTACTACGAATACCGCTGCAACGACGAGGTTCAGCAGTAAACCGAACTTGAATGTTCCCGGTTCCGAATGCTTAATCGCGAAATCAAATCCCCACTTCGGTGCCGGGAGAAAGTTCACAAAGAAAGTAATGACATAGGCGAGGATTGCCATGCGGATGAACATCGGTGCGGCGAGATTTCCTGCCAACACGAGAGAAATCAGCGTAATGAGAATGCTCAGCGGCAAATCCATAATCAGCGCATACACAGCGGTCAGTTTTTTGCTCTTATGTACCATTTTTTCGTCCTCCAATATTTTGTATGGTTGTTAAAAACAAAACGTATTATCATGGTTATATTCTAACCACAATAATACGTTTTGTATAATGCTTATTTCATCATGTATTGAATAACCGTTTGATTATGAATGACGGGATTTTACCACGTCTTCCAGCAGCTCTGTGAGAAACAATGTTTGCTCATTCACGCCTTCTTTCATTCGGGTCACACATATCTCATCAACAGCCTCCAATTCAATGTATCGGAGGGTTGGAGAGTGGATGCACCACACCCAATCGTCCACAATGGCTACACCCATGTTGTTACGAACGCAAGTAATCACGGATTCACTGTTGTGAACGAATTCAATTTCCGGAGTGAATCCGTAAGGTTCACAATAGGTCGCAAGCACTCGGGTGATCATCTTTCCCACAATCTCCCAAGGGGCAAAGAACTTCTCGTGGCGAAAATCCGATGGATTTACGTCCGGAGCTCCGGCATGCTCATTAGCCGGAGAATAAATCAGAAGCTTTTGAGTTGTCGCCACCGTATTTTGATACAATTCATTAAAATCCGTCAGCGAATTCTTCATTGTAAGAGCAACCTGTATATTGTCGGTAAGAAGAAGTGTTGTTAATTCTTTTACACCGCAGCAATCAATGGCCAATCTCGTATTGGGATACTTGTCGTGGAACCGTCGCAGCACCTCCGGCAGAATTTCGGCCAAATCCCATCCTTCCATGAAACCCACATGTATAACTTCCGGGTCCTGTTGCTGCAGCGCCGCGGCCTTGTACATGGTATCCCGAAGTTCCTTTTTATATTCCCGGAAGAATTCGTAATACAGTTCGCCTGCTTTCGTGAGGGTCGTCTTCTTGTTGTTTCGAATGAACAGTTTTACGCCCAGTTCCTTCTCCATCAGGGAAATCTGTTTGGAGATAGCCGGTTGAGACACGAAAAGTTCTTCGGATGTTTTTGTGAAGCTGAGATTGGTTGCCACTGCCATAAAATAGTCAATCTGTAAATCGTTCATCAGCGATTCTCCTCTTCTCCCTAAGAAAAAAGCAGCTGCAAAAGAGCTGCTTTTTTAGTTCGTCTTCTTCGATATTAATGGTGGAACAGACGGAATCCGTTATAGCACATAACCATTCCGTATTTGTTGCATGCGTCCAGAACCAGGTCGTCTCGGGTGGATCCGCCTGGCTGTACGATGTATTTGGTGCCGCTGGCCTTTGCCCGGTCGATGTTATCGGCAAACGGGAAGAATGCATCCGACGCCAAAGTCACGCCGTCCACCTTGTCCAGGAGCTGGCGCTTCTCTTCCAAAGTAAACGGTTCCGGCTTGGTCTCGAAGAGTTCCGTCCAGTCGATGTCCACATTTGCTTCCGGAGTATCCTCCATTGCGATGTATCGATCGATAAAATTATCTTTGTTCGGACGGCGTGTTCCGGCCTTCCACGGGAGGTTCAGTACCTTATCCGTGAGGCGCAGCTGCCAGTTATCCGCCTTGCTTCCGGCAAGTCTGGTGCAGTGCACTCTGGATTGCTGTCCCGCACCGATGCCGATGGTCTGACCGTCGTAAGCGAAGGCAACGGAATTGGACTGAGTATACTTCAGTGCAATCAATGCAATCAGCATATCTTCCTTTGCCTCATCCGGCAGCTCCTTGTTCTCGGTTACGATGTTCTCGAGACAAGACGGCTCAATCTTCAAGTCGTTGTGTTTCTGCGTAAAGGTCACACCGAATACCTGCTTCTCTTCCATCTCCGGTGCCTCGTAAGCCGGATTGATTTTCAGAATCAGGTAGTTTCCCTTCTTTTTCTGCTTCAAAATTTCCAGCGCTTCTTCCGTATATCCCGGGGCAATAACGCCGTCAGACACCTCTCTCTTGATGAGCCGTGCACAGGTTGCATCGCAGACATCGCTGAGGGAGATGAAATCGCCGAAAGAACTCATGCGGTCCGTACCTCTGGCACGGGCGTATGCGGTAGCGATTTCGGAATCGTCCAGCCCTTCGATATCATCCACGAAGCACGCCTTCTTCAGCCGATCGCTCATCTTCCGGCCGATGGCGGCGGAAGTCGGGCTGACGTGCTTGAAGGATGTGGCGGCCGCTTTGCCGGTCGCTTCGTGAATTTCTTTTACCAGCTGCCAGCCGTTTAAAGCGTCCAGCAGGTTGATGTATCCCGGTCTTCCGTTGAGAACTTCAAAAGGCAGTTCGCTGTCATCCTTCATGGATACGAAAGCCGGCTTCTGATTCGGATTGCATCCGTATTTCAATTCGATTTGTTTCATCGGTTGTGTTCCTCCATCCGTGTTATATGATTCCTACAGGTTGATTTCCGTGCTGATGTTTTCATGCGGATGTCTGCGAACGATCGGATTGATTACATCCTGAACGAACTCGGTTACCTGGGAAGGGCATCTTCCTACATACAGGGATGGGTTCAGGCTGGCACGAATTTCCTCTTCGGAAAGGTCGAAGTCCGGGTCGTTGGCAATCAGCTCGATGAGGTTGTTACTGAGTCCGTCTCTCTTTACGCGAAGTGTCGCTTCGTGAGAGTGAACACGGATTCTCTCGTGGAGCTCCTGACGGTTTCCGCCCTTCTTTACCGCTTCCATCATGATATTTTCGGTGGCGATAAACGGCAGCTTCTCCATCACTCTGGATTCGATGACCTTCGGATATACCACCATATCGCTGCTGATGTTGATGAACAGGTTCAGAATACCGTCCACTGCCAGGAATGCTTCCGGTACGGAAATTCTCTTGTTGGCAGAATCATCCAGCGTTCTTTCGAACCACTGAGTTGCAGCGGTGATTGCCGGGTTCAGGGAATCAATCATGACATAGCGCGCCAGAGAAGTGATTCTCTCGGAACGCATCGGGTTTCTCTTGTACGGCATTGCCGATGAACCGATCTGATGCTCTTCGAACGGCTCCTCCATCTCTCCGAAGGACTGAAGAATTCTCATGTCGTTGGAGAACTTGGATGCGGTCTGAGCGATGCCGGAAAGTGTGGAAAGCACGTTGTAGTCCACCTTTCTGGAGTATGTCTGACCGGAAACCGGAACGCATCCGGCAAATCCGAAATCTTCCGCAATCAGCTGATCCAGCTTCTTCACCTTCTCTTCGTCGTTTTCGAAGAGGTCCATAAAGCTTGCCTGAGTACCGGTGGTTCCCTTGGAGCCCAGCATCCGCAGGTCTTCCAGACGACGCTCCAGCTCGACGATATCCGTTGCCAGTTCGTACATCCACAGGGTCGCTCTCTTGCCCACGGTGGTCAGCTGTGCCGGCTGCAGGTGGGTATATCCCAGGCACGGAAGATCCTTGTACTCGATGGCAAAACGGGTGAGGTTCAGTTCCACCTGAATGGCCTTCTCCAGAATCAGCTTCAGCGCATCTCTCATGAGAAGGATGTCGGTGTTGTCGCCAACGTAGCAGGATGTTGCACCCAGATGGATAATCGGCTCTGCCTTCGGGCAACGCTTACCGTATGCATAAACGTGGCTCATAACATCGTGACGAACTTCTTTTTCTCTGGCCTCCGCCACCTCAAAGTCCACGATATCCTTATTTTCCACCATCTCATCGATTTGTTCCTGCGTGATGTTCAGTCCCAGCTCCTTCTCGGCCTTTGCCAAAGCAATCCACAGTTCATGCCATGTGGTGAATTTCTTCTGCTCGGAGAAAATGTACTTCATCTCCTTGCTGGCATATCTTGAAGAAAGCGGCGATTTATATTCCATCTTATTATCCATGCTAGTCTCCCATTCTCTTGTTCAGAATACGAACGTCCTTTTCGTTGGTGTCCATATCAATCATCATTGTGCAAAGCGAAATTTTGTTGTCCTCGTTGAGACTCTTCCAGATGGTTTCGGTGAATACGTCCAAATCCTCCGGAATCTCCACCTTCCAAGGCTCTCCTTCGAACGTCGGCAGCGGAGTGGCATTTCCCTCATAGGTGTGGATGAAACGAGCGGTTCCGTCCACCGGTGCATACTCGTAGAAATAGCGGCCGCATTCCTTGCCGATACCGTCGATGTTCTTCAAGATGCTCATTTTGAACGCCCCGTCCGTCGTATCCACTATTCCGCTGATTCTAGGGGTAAAATGAGGTTCGTCCGGCTCAAACTCCCGAGTGCGCAGAGCGGATTCGAAAGTGCCTCCCTGATTCAGATGTTCTTCTACGGTATCCGTCTGGTCCCCATTGGTAACAATCAGCTGATTTCCAACGGTTTTTACCGGGTAATAGATGATTAAGGTCGGGTCTTCCAGCTTTGCCGGATCGTACGGTGCGATTGCCACCTTGTCCCCCTCCTGATAGAAGTAACGGTTTCGGCTGTTTTCACTTCTTCCCATGATAAAATAGGCAACAGCAATTCGACGGCCGCTTGTACCGATCATTATGCCTCTGCCCCAGTAATCATTGGAAGAGAGAAAACTCAGATCATGATTTTTGACTTTACTTTCCATTTTTCACCCTGTCCATATAACTCTGTAAAATAATAATAGCAGCTTGCTTATCAACAACTTCTTTACGGGATTTCCGCTTCATATTCGCTTCCATCAGCACCCGTTCGGCGATAACGGTGGTAAAGCGCTCATCCTGCCATTCCACCTTGACGTCAGCCATTCCGGAGCTGCGCATCTTGTTCTCCAGCATGGTCCGGAATTCGCGCACCTTCTCGGTCTGTACGCTGTCGGAGCCATCCAGATTAATCGGCAGGCCCATTACCACGGTGTCACAATCGTATTCCCGAACGTAATCCATCACCTTGCCGGCATCCTTTCGAATGCCGACACGGTCTATGGTAGTTACGCCCTGGGCAGTGATATCCAGCTCGTCGCTTACCGCAACGCCGATGGTCTTATCCCCTACATCCAGTCCTAGTTTTCGCATTACTTCTTCTCAACTCCCAGATAGCTGGTGAGAATCTCCTCCAGAAGATCGTCCCGATCCACCTTGAGGATGAGATTTCTGGCGTTATTATGGCTGGTAATGTAGGAAGGATCTCCGGATGTAAGATATCCTACCATCTGATCGATGGCATTGTAATTTCTTTCCTGCAGCGCATTGTAAATGGTTTCCAGAATCTCACGGTTGGTCATCTGCTGTTCGTTGATTCCCTCGAAAACTACTGTATCTTTACTCATAGCAATACCTCCTTACTGAACCGCAATGAGTTCTTCCGCTTTTGCAAAAGCGTCTTCTAATTTTGAAGCATCTTTCGCGCCGGCCTGGGCCATTCCGGCTTTCCCGCCGCCGCCGCCGCCGGCAACCTTTGCCACTTCTTTGATGATTTTTCCGGCGTGATACCCCTTGGATACCAGATCCTCACTGACCGATGTAATCAGAATAATCTTGCCGTCGTTCACTGCGGCGAATACCATTACAACGTTATCGGTGTGTTCTTTAATCGCGTCGGACATCTCCCGAAGCTGGTCCGCATCGGTGTCGTCGAAACGCCGGGTAATCAATTTAACGCCGTTCACATCCTTTGCCGAAGCAATGATGGAATCCACGGAACCGGCAATCTGATCTGCTTTCAACGCCTTCAGCTCTTTTTCCAAATCCCGGTTGTCCTGAAGCAGCTGTTCTGCTCTCTTTGGAAGATCCTTTTCATTGGTTTTCAATACCGATGCCGCTTCCTCGATGATGGCCGCCTTTGCATCCAGGTACTGAATCACCTGAGAACCGGTAACGGCTTCCACCCGTCGAACGCCGGATGCCACGCCGTACTCTGCGGTAATCTTGAATGCGCCAATTTTTCCGGTGTTGTCCAAATGGGTACCGCCGCAGAATTCAACGCTGTAGTCGCCCATGCTGACCACCCGAACGATGTCGCCGTATTTCTCGCCAAACAGGGCCATTGCGCCCATCTTCTTCGCTTCCTCAATCGGCATCTCCTGCATCTGAATCGGCAGGAATTCGTCGATGTGAGCGTTTACGATATCTTCTACCTTTTGAATTTCTTCACCGGTCATTGCCTCGAAGTGGTTGAAGTCGAATCTCAAGTAGTTCTCATCCACATAGGATCCGGCCTGCATGACGTGGTCGCCCAATACATCCCGGAGTGCCTGCTGCAACAGGTGGGTAGCACTGTGTCCTCTGGAGATGCGATTCCGCTTTACGGAGTCAATCTTCAGGGTTACCCGGTCGCCTTCGGATACTGCATCCATTTTTTTGCTGTCATCGGCGTCCACAACGTGGAGGAAAATGCCGTTTTCTTTTACCACATCCACGATGTGATATTCCGCATCTCCTGCAGCCACGATACCCGTATCGTGGAGCTGGCCGCCGCTGGTTGCGTAGAACGGTGTACGGTCGAAAATCAGGAATTTGTGATCCCGGTCATAGGAACCGCAGAACTGAACTGCTGCCTCTGCCTCGGTCTCGGTGTATCCCAGGAATTCCGTTGCCGGAAGATGGGAATACGCCCCCGCATCCTTCCACGCTTCATCGGAGGTGTCTCTCTGGCCGGCTCTGGCGGTTTCCTTCTGGTTCGCCATGCTCTGACGGAAGCCTTCCATATCCGGCGTCTTGCCGTTCTCTGCCAGGATTTCCTCGGTGAGCTCAATCGGGAATCCGTAGGTGTCGTACAGCTTGAATGCCAGATCTCCGGCCAACACCTTCTCGCCCTTGGCATCCATATCACTCATATAGTCGTTCAGAATGGAGAGACCGTTCGCCAGGGTTTTGGAGAACTGGGACTCTTCGTTCCGGATGATTTTCTTGATGTATTCCTGCTTCTCCACCAGTTCCGGATACGCGCCGCCGGATACCTCGATGACCTTGTCGGCCAGTTCTGCCAGGAAGTCATCCTGATCGATTCCGAGAATCATGCCGTTTCTTGCCGCACGGCGAATCAGTCTCCGAAGCACGTAGCCGCGGCCTTCGTTGCTCGGCAGGATACCGTCGGAAATCATGAATACCATGGATCTCAGGTGATCGGTAACGATTCGCAGGCTGATGTCGTTCTGCTCACTGCCCTGCTCGTACTTCACGCCGGCCTTTTCTGCTACCGCGTTCAGAATGTGGCGGATGGTGTCGATATCGAAGATGGAGTCCACACCCTGCATGATGCAGGCCATACGCTCCAATCCCATTCCGGTATCGATGTTCTTATGTGCCAGGTCTGAATAACTTCCGTCTTCCTCTTTGGAAAACTGGGAGAATACGTGGTTCCAGAATTCAATATAACGGTCGCAGTCGCAGCCCGGTTTGCAGTCCGGTTTGCCGCAGCCGTACTTCTCGCCTCTGTCAAAGAAGATTTCGGAGCAAGGACCGCAAGGACCCAGACCGATTTCCCAGAAGTTATCGTCTTTGCCCAGACGAACGATGTGATCTTCCGGCATGCCCAGCTTAATCCAGATATCGTGGGCTTCGTCATCGTCCTGATATACGGTTGCCCATACCCGATCCTTCGGCATCTTGAGCCACTCCGTAATGAATTCCCATCCCCAGGTGAGACTCTGCTCTTTAAAGTAATCTCCGAAGCTGAAGTTACCCAGCATTTCGAAGAACGTACCGTGTCTTGCCGTCTTTCCGACGTTGTCGATGTCTCCGGTACGGATACACTTCTGACAGGTAGTCATGCGCTTCGAAGGCGGGGTTTCCACTCCGGCAAAATACGGTTTCAGCGGTGCCATTCCCGAGTTGATAATCAGAAGACTCTTGTCATTCTGAGGAATCAAAGAAGCACTCTTTCCGGCATAATGACCCTTGCTGACAAAGAAATCTCTGAACAAATCTCGTATTTCATTCAGACCTAAATTTTCCATTGAATCTCTCCTATATATAAATATTCATTTCATTATATAATATTCACAATAGACTTTCAAGAAATCCCGCCTATATTTTAAAAGGTTTCCGCGGTTTCGCGTGCGCTCGGTTCCGTGAACTTGCTTTTACAACTACCCATTTGCTACCCCATTGTTTTATATCAAAAACTCCTTGCAAAAGGATTCCGCCTGTGCTAACATTATAAAGCTATGATTGAAATATGGAGAGGTACCCAAGAGGCTGAAGGGACTGGCTTCGAATACCAGCAGGCGGGTAATTCCCGTGCGGGGGTTCAAATCCCCCTCTCTCCGCCATTTAAACCCTTAGAATCCAATGGTTCTAAGGGCTTTTAATTTAGTCCGTGCTATTATCGTGCTATTTTGTTATTCTTTCTCTAGGGTGTTGACCAGTATCGAAATCATCGTTTCGTCGTATATCCCTGTTGGTTGAAGTATTTTCTTTATCTGGTATTTATTATTCTCAACGTCAATTACATCTCCGATATGCAATATTAAATCTGAGTTTATAATCAATACTGTGCCGATTGACATATCATATTTTTTTATCAATTTCAATTTCATCGAAAACAACTCCTGTCGGTGCTTTTTAGACTTTGTCCCTCAAACTGCCAAGTTTCTTCTATCTGAGAATCTTATACATGATTACATTGATATCATCTTTCGCTATGATTTCGTTCCTATTCTATCTCCACTACGGTATCAAAATTAACTCTCATACCGCAATGACTGCATTTAAAACAATGATTTAGTTCAGCCTTTTCATTTGCCGGTATCATTATGCCAATGCCGCATCTATCACAAACAACATTGTCACTTCTTTTGGTCAACATCGTCAACGTCTTTCTTGACGAAATTGAATTGTTCAAAGTTTTCGCCATCTCCTACCTCCCATTCAAGCTCTGAATATGCATTTTTAGTCAAATCAACCATTTTATCGCCATTCTTTCATTAGCTTTCGATGGAATATGTTTTGAGACTACTTCAAGAAGTCCGGTACATCTTCCGGTCTAATTGGTTCTGGTGAACCTGCATACACCCATAAGACATGTTCTTTTTCTTTCCCGGTGACAAATATGAAGTTGTCTCCTTCAACCTTGTACACATCCGGTACACCATAAAGTGCCGGTTTTTCATGGCCTTGTACATAGTAATTACCATAAACATTCTTGAAAATACTCTTTACTCCAGGTAGAAGGTTTTGTTCCGCATACCATTTTTCTAATCGTTCGGCATCTGTCATTTCTTACGCTCCTTCATGATTCGGCCTGCATATCTTTCCATTGGAAGCTTATCTTCTAATTTTAATATATGGCTATTCATTTTTCCATATTTTGCAAGCATCTTCATGAATCCTTTACCAGTAAAATTGATATTTGCAGGTCCGCAAACTTTAGCTAGGATTGCGATGATCGGAACGCAGACGCCGGGCAGCATCGAAAAAGGCAGAAATTAGAGTGGCCGCTGGGGCGGATTGTGAAGTTGGTGTGAAACGTTATGCATATTGCCGTCGGAACCCGCTTTCTGCGATAACATTTCAAAGGCGAAGCGGCAAACTGATGTGAGACGGCTGTGCTTCCGACGGGCTCGGCATAAAAAT
>JAEUGJ010000033.1:0-87698 GCA_016775335.1 Mogibacterium sp. | reverse complement strand
ATAAAAATAGTACGGTTTTTCAGGGGAATCCGGGATGATTCTAATAGGATAATCCGTTATCTATTGATGATTTCTCTAATTGCCGACAAAGAACTGCCGTCTCGACGAAAATGTTGTGCAGATTGGGTCTGAATTGCCGAAAATGCACAACACTTCACGGGAACTTCATAATGCGTGAGATGACATACCGTCTTTCTCTCTCTTATTTTCTATTAATTTTTCCCGGGAAAAATGATATACTGAACTGGATATCCCACGGGATATCACTATATAGAAATGAAAGGATTTACTATGAATCAGGAAATTAAAAACCGGGAGGACATTGCTCCTTCCTATAAATGGAATATTGAGAAGATGTATCCGGATGAATCCAAGTGGGAATCCGACCTGAAAGAAGCTTTGGCGGAAGCACATGCCATCGCAGAGCTACAGGGACAACTGACGGAGTCCCCGGAACAGCTGCTGCATGTGCTGAATTTGTATGCGGCTGCCACCCGGAAAGCGGAATACGCCTTCGTCTATTCCCGAATGAAGCACGATGAAGACAACGGAAATTCCAAATACACCGGCATGAACAACAAGGCCATGTCGGTGCTGGCACAGCTGTCTTCGGAAACGGCTTTTATCATTCCGGAGATTCTCTCCGCACCGGAAGGCCGAATCGAAGAATTCGTGGATGCAAATGAGGAATTGCAGCTGTACCGCTATATGCTGGAGACCATCCTTCGGGGCAAGCCCCATACCCTTTCCGCGGCAGAGGAGCGGATT
The DNA here is from genome assembly GCA_016775335.1 of Mogibacterium sp. GTDB lineage: Bacteria > Bacillota > Clostridia > Peptostreptococcales > Anaerovoracaceae > Mogibacterium_A. The sequence continues at coordinate 86,930 of JAEUGJ010000033.1, read as the reverse complement.
ATTTCTACCCTCAGCGAAGCGCTGGATGCACCGGACGAAGCCTATTCTATGCTGACGGATGCGGATATGACCTTCGGCACCGTAACGGATGCCAACGGAAAAGAAATTCCGCTGACCCACGGCAACTTCATCACCCTGATGGAATCGGAGAATCCGTCGGTACGGAAGGACGCCTTTGAGACCCTGTACCGCCGGTATCGGGAATACAACAATACGATTTCCACGCTGTATAACTACAATGTAAAAAAAGATGTGATTCTGTCCCGATTGCGGAATTACTCTTCCGCCCTGTCGGCCGCCCTTTCCCCGGAGAACATCCCGGAAAGCGTGTATCACAATCTGATTCATGCCGTACATGAGGCACTTCCGGCAATGCACCGGTACGTCGCTGCTCGAAAGAAGGCGCTGAAGCTGGATTCCCTCCACATGTACGATGTGTATACGCCGCTGGTGTCCCTTCCGGAGAAGCATTACACCTTTGAAGAGGCGGTGGATATCGCCTGCGAGGCACTGAAGCCGCTGGGAGAAGATTATGTCTCCGCCCTTCGAAACGGAATTCTGGAAGAGCGCTGGGTGGATATTATGGAGAACAAGGGAAAGACATCCGGGGCCTACAGCTTCGGAGTATATGACAGCGATCCGTACATTCTCATGAACTTCAAGGGCACCCTGAAGGATATCTTCACCCTGGTGCACGAAGGCGGACACTCCATGCACTCCTGGTATACCCGGAAGACGCAGCCGTATATCTACGGAGAACATTCTATTTTTACCGCGGAGGTGGCCAGCACGGTGAACGAGACGCTGCTCATTCATTACCTGCTGCAGAATACGGACTCCCCGGAGATGCGGAAATACCTCATCAACTTCTACATCGACGAGTTTAAATCCACCCTGTTCCGCCAGACCATGTTCGCGGAATTTGAGTGGAAAGCGCATCAGATGGCAGAGGCCGGCGAACCGCTGACAGCAGAGCTTTTGGACAGCACCTACGAGAAATTGAACCGGGAATACTTCGGGCCGGATATGGATTCCGATGAGTTCATTCAATACGAATGGTCGCGGATTCCTCACTTCTTCCGCTCCTTCTACGTGTTCCAATACGCCACCGGGTATTCCGCCGCAAACGCATTGGCCAACCGGATTCTCACAGAAGGCGCACCGGCCGTGGCGGATTACCGAAAGTTCCTCACTTTGGGAGATTCCATGGATCCGATCGACCTGCTGAAGATTGCCGGCGTGGACATGAGCACGGAAGAACCGGTACGAAGCGCGCTGACCACCTTCGCTCGGCTGGTGGATGAACTGGTTCAGGAGCTTTAAGAGAGATATAAAAGGGATATATTGGATAAAAAGGAGAAAACGGGATGAAGAAACTTGATCGAAAGAAAATATACATCTATCAAAACGATGTACCGAAATCCTACGAGGCGCGGCGCCGGTTCACCGAGGAGGTGACGAAGCGGGGGTACACCATCGTGGATTCCTACGACGAAACCGTAGGGCTGATCACCTGCATCGGCGGAGACGGAACCTTCCTGCGGCTGGTTCACGCCTGCGATTTTCCCACCAGCCCGATTATCGGCATCAATACGGGACACCTGGGATTCTTTCAGGAAATTCTGCCGGAGGACATTTCCGGCTTTCTGGATTCCTACGAGAAACAAGAATACACACTCCAGAATATCTGGCCGATTGATGCGATCATCGATACGATGGACGGAACCTATCAGCTGCGGGGCGTGAACGAAATCGTCATTCGAGGACCGCACACCCACCTCACCCACCTGGGCATCGAAATCGACGGCTCCCTGGTGCAGGAATTCTACGGAGACGGACTGCTGATTTCCACTTCCATGGGATCCACCGCCTACAACTATGCTTTGGGCGGCGCCATCATTCCACCGCAGCTGGACGCGCTGCAGATTACGCCAATCGCACCGTCCAACACCAATGCCTACCGCTGCTTCCGTTCCAGCATCCTCTATCCGGCCAACATGACCATGTGCATGACGCCGATTAAGCGGAGCTGCGGCGACACGCTGGAAATCATCGTAGACGGTTTCGATTACCTCTACGAGGAGGTGCAGAAAATCACCATCAATCGTTCCGGCGCCGGCCTTCATCTGGTTCGGTTCCACGATTACAACTATTGGACGAAGCTGAAAAGCAAGCTTCTATAACATCAAAGGAATTATACAGGAATAAAAATATGTCAAATTACAGTCATCGGGTAACCGAGGAAGAAGAACGGGAGGATTTGACCATCAATCAAATTCTCCGGCGCAACTTTACATTTTCCAGCCGCTTCAAGACGAAGATCAAGTTCCAGAAGCTGGTGGATCTGAACGGAGAGCAATCCCCCGGATATTTAAGACCGAAAGCGGGCGACGAAATCGTGGTCCGCCTTCCGGAGGAAACCAGCGATTTCCCCATGGAAGATATCCCCGTCTCTCCCCTATATGAGGATGAAGATATCCTGATTATCGACAAGCAGCCGGGTGTAACGGTGCACCCCACCAAGGGACATCCCAGCCACACATTGGCCAACGGCATCATGAAATACATGCACGATACGGATCAATCCTTCAAGATTCGTTTTGCCAACCGGCTGGATATGGATACCAGCGGAATCGTCATCGTGGCGAAGAATGCCAACTCTCAGAACGATATTTCCCACCAGATGCGGAATCAAACCACGGTGAAGAAATACAGAGCCGTGGTGCTGGGCGATGTAAAAGAAGATTTTTTCACCATTGACCTGCCCATCGGCCGCCCCTTCGAGGATCAGGTGCAGCGCAGCGTCATGGCGGAAGGCGGAAAGGATGCGGTGACGGACGTGCAGGTCCTGGAGCATTTCGGAGACCGTTATACCCTGGTGGAGCTGACGCTTCACACGGGACGGACCCATCAGATTCGGGTACACCTGTCCCACATCGGGCACCCCATCGCCGGCGATCAGCTGTACGGCGGGGATGATTCTCATATTCAGCGGCAGGCGCTTCACTCCTGTTATTTGAAGTTTCTCCATCCCATGAGCCACGAGCCCTTGGAAATTCGCTCCGAACTCCCGGAGGATATTCAAAAATGCATTGCGGAAATCAAAAACGAGTCCGAACAGTAATCGGGCTCGTTTTCTCATATATGGAATAATTCTATTTTTATGAAAGCTCCTACAGCAATCCGATCTCGCGGAAGAAGTCTTCCCCTCTGTATTTGAAATTCTTGAAGCTGCCGAACCGAAGGAGCTCGTAGAATACCGTCCGGCCCATACAGAAGCTGCTCATGGCCATGAAGTACGGAATCTGCAGCAGGTAGAAGGTCAGCATTCCGTTGATTCCGTCCACGCTGACCGTTCCGTTGCCCACCAAAATGTAGGACGGCAGGTAGCTGGCGAAAACCAGGAAGAAGTAAGTCAGGTCCAGGCGGAACAGGCTGAGCTTATTTCCCGCCATCATTCGGCGGCTTTCCCGCAGGCAGTCGATGACCCCTCGCTTCTCATCTTCCGCCAGGAGATAGTACGCCTGGCTATAGGCGTAATTCACCACGATGCCCGGGAAAAAGAAGCACATGAATCCCAGGGCGGTCAGCAGGTACCGAATGACGCAGATCGCGGTTGCCCGGAAGTACGCGGAGAACCCTTCAAACATCAGACGCGGAATCACTAACCGGTTCCGCAGTGCGGACAGGGAATATATCGCCCGTCCCAGTTCGAAGGCGCCGCTCATCAGAAGCACGTAGAAAAACAGCACCACGGGAATCTGCGGCATGGCGACGGACTTCTGAATTTCCTCCGGCAGGTTGGACATGGGAATAACCATGTATCCCGATGGGAAGTACCGGCTGACAATGTTAATCAATATATCCGAGAAAAAATAATATACGAAAATCCCGATAAAATAAATCCACCAGTAGCCGTTCAGGTTCATGGAAGCGGCCTGCCGAATTCGCATGGGATTCGTTCGAATTTTGAAATAAGATTGCTTCTGTTCTTCGCTCATTTCAATTCCTTTCATTTGCAAATAGACTACCGGATATTTTATAATAAATGGTATAAAATATCAAGTAAAAGCGAAAAGGAGAACATCATGCAAAATACCTGCTTGATCCTATTATCTTACATGGAATGTGTCACCCCGGATATGGCCCAGGAACTGGCGGAAACGGCGGATTACATCATCGCGGCGGATGGCGGTCAGAACCGCGCCCGGGAGTTCGGATTGCAGCCGGACTGCGTCATCGGCGATTTCGACTCCACCACCCTGAACGAAGATTTCGACTGCATCTACATCACCTACCCGGCGGAGAAAGACCTTACCGATACGGAGGCGGCGCTGACTCACGCCTTGGAAAAGGGCTGCCGGAACGTAATCCTCCTGGGCGGCATGGGCGGCCGGCTGGACCATACCATGGGAAACATCGGCCTTTTGGACAAATATTACAGTTCCTTCGACCATATGGAATTCATCGACGGCAAAAATAGAATGGAGCTGCTGAAGGATTCCGGCCGCACGTTGAAGAGAGATGTGCGGTATAAGTATTTCGGTCTCGTCTCCTTGAATGCGGAAGCCTCCGGAATCGATATCCGGGGCGCCAAATACGAATTGACCGGAGCATCCCTGGAGCGGGCATCCACCCTGGGGGTGAGTAACGAATTCAAGGAAGACACAGTGGAGATTTGCGTTCAGAAAGGAACCCTGCTGATCGTTCGCTCCGCCGACCGGTAACGTTTGCAATTTCCATATCTGAAGTTCAATTCAAAAATCGGATAACCATAGCAACGCCGCTATGATTATCCGATTTTGTTTTTGCCGAATTATTCTAAGACATCCTGTCCGGAATTCTCCGCACGTCCTACTCTTCCCGAAGCGCGGCACCGCACTTCTTCTGCAGAGACTTCATGACTGCCGCCATCTTCTTGTCAATCTGCTTGGAGGTCATAGTGCTGTCATCGTTACCGATCCATACGCGGAATACCAGGGACTTCTTTCCTTCCGGAATCTGCTTTCCGCGGTACTCTTCAATGAACTCGTACTTCTTCACCATGTGTCGAATGGCTTCCGATACATCGTGCCATTTTACGGACTCATCTACCAGAATGGACAGATCCTGCTCTACCAGCGGATACTGCGGCAGATGTTGGAACTCGTTGGTTCTGGAGTTCAGCGGAATCATCTCGTCGAAGTTCAGCTCGAAGAATGCGACCTGTGTTCTGCTGATTCCGGCCGCGTTCATGGCCTGAACGGATACCAGCCCCAGGGAACCGATGTTCTTGCCCTTGTGGAATACGTTCAGATATACCTTATCGTCTGCCCAGGACGGCTTCTCCTTCTGCTTGAAGGTGAGATCCTCCATGTGGCAGAAGCGGGACATGGATTCCAGAACGCCCTTCACGTCGAAGAAGTCCTTCTTCGCATCTCTGCCCACAATAATTCCCGAGAGCAACTTCTTGTGAACCGGCAGGATTTCCTCCTCGCAGGACTCGTGATATTCGCCCTTGTGGAATGTCTGTGCCATCTCGAATACTCTGAATTCGTCGTAGTATCTCAGGTTCTTTACCGCTGCTTCCAGCATTCCCGGAATCAGAGACTGACGCAGAATGGCCAGTTCCGGTGCCGGCGGAGTTGCCAGACGGATGGCTTCCGATGTATCGATCTTTGCGGCCTGGATGTACTTTTCATCAATCCACGGATAGGTGAAAATCTCATTGAAACCGCACCGGAATGCCAGGTATTCCCGAATTCTTCTGTCCAGCTGCTCCTTTGGCTGGCGAACCGCATGCTCGAAGTTCACCGGCAGAGGCTTCATTTCGAAATTCTCGTAGCAGTAAATTCTGGCAATATCTCCCAGTACGTCATCCTTGACGCTGACATCACCGGTGGAACGATAGGTTGGAACCACGCAGTGGTAGGTACCGTCGGTCAGAGTGACATCGTATCCCAGACGGGTGAGGATGTCCAGAATCTCTTCCGACGGAAGCGCCTTGCCCAGACGAACATCCAGAAACTCCTGTGTGACATCGATTTCGTTTCGAGTGGTCGGTGTCGGATCCACATCGCCGAAAGCGACGATTTTGCTTTCCGGGAAAATTTCGCGGAACAGCTGTGCGGCCATGGCGATACCCTGATCTACGCGTTGGGTATCCAGGCCTTTCTCGTAACGGATGGAGGCATCGGTCTTCTCATCGAAGCGCTTTCCGGTCTGCCGAATCGTTCCTGCGGTAAAAGTAGCTACCTCGATTACCACGCCGGTGGTTTCCGGCAGAATGGAGTCCTTAATGCCGCCGCGGATTCCGGCCAGTGCCATCGGATCGTGTTCGTCGCAGATGACCAGGTCTTCTTCCGTAAGATCCAGCAGCGCACGGTCCAGCAGTGTCAGCTTCTCATCCTTCTTTGCGTTGCGAACGATGATATGGGAACCGTCTACATGGGTGCGGTCAAAGCCGTGTGTCGGCTGTCCCACAGACAGCATGATGTAGTTGGTAATATCCACAATCGCATTGATTGGGCGCATTCCGCCGTTGATAAGTGCGGTCTGCATCCAAATCGGCGAAGTTTTTTCGTACACATTCTCAATCTCCAATGCCGCGTATCTCGGGCATTTCTCCGGGGATTCAATGTCGATGCGGTATTCCGGCAGGTCCTTCGGCAGCTCTGCTTCCGGAAGCGGTTTCAGCGGACACTTGTAGATGGCCGCTAGCTCTCTTGCGATACCGTAATGACCCCACAGGTCCGGACGGTTGGTGAGGGACTTGTTGTCGATATCGAAAACAACGTCGTTCATGCCGATGATTTCCGATACGTTCTGACCCACCTCGCAGTCCACATCACTGAGGTCCACAATCATGTGCTCGTCTTCCAGCGGGAAGTAGGATTCCAGATACACTTCCGTCGCACCGCAGATCATGCCGTAGGAAGGAACGCCCCTCAGCTTGGATTCCTTAATCTTTACCAGAGAGTCTTCTCCGTGCCAGAATACTTCCGCACCCGGCTTGGATACAACGACCTTCTCGCCTTCATACAGGTTGGAACCACCGCAGACAATCTGCTTCGGCTCGTCCTCACCGCATTCCACGATGCATACTCGGAGCTGATCGGCATTCGGATGCTCTTTTACTTCCAGAATTTTTCCCACCACGATATCGTGGAACTTCTCGGATGTGTCAATGACATCCTCCACCTCTACGGTTCTCATGGTTAAGTCGAAAGAAATCTGCTTCGGCGTCAAATCTTCCGGCAGATCGACATATTTTTTTACCCAATTTAATGATACTTTCATGCTAATTTCCTCCCTTTACTACTTGAACTGCTCAAAGAATCTGAGATCGGTGCTGTGGAAGAAACGAACATCATCGATACCATATCTCATCATAACGAAACGGTCCAGGCCGATGTTGGTGTAGAATCCGGTGTATACGTCCGGATCCAGACCGGCGGCACGGACAACGTTCGGGTTGATGACACCGCCCGGCGCCACCTCAATCCAGCCGTTCTGATTGCAGACACGGCAGCCCTTTCCGTGGCATACCTGGCATTCCATGTCAATTTCATATCCCGGCTCCGTGAACGGGAAGAATCCTTCTCTCATACGAACATTCACCTTCCGGCCGAATACCTTCTCCAGCAGTGCCTGAATCATAACCTTGCCGGAGGAGAAGGACAGATCCTTGTCCACGATCAGCGCCTCATACTGATAGAACGCTCTCTCGTGACGGGCATCCGTATTCTCGTTACGGTATACGCGGCCCGGATAGACGAAGCGAGCCGGTGCGCCGTGCTCTCTCAGGTAGCGGACGGAACCGCCGGTGAGGTGCGGACGGAGGCAAAGTCTCTCTGCCCCCTGCTTATCTTCGGTACCTTCAATCCAGTAGGTATCCATCGACTGTCTTGCCGGATGATCCGGTGGGAAATTCAGATTATCAAAAGCGAACAATTCGCTGCTGATATCATCTTCGCTAAATATTTCAAAGCCCAAGGAGAGAAAGGCATCGTTCAAGTCATACTGCATCTGTGTAATCGGATGGAGTGCGCCCTGGCTTACAGCGTTTCCAGGCAAAGTCAAATCGATTTCTTCGTCAAGTGCACTCTGATTCTCAACGATTTCATCTTCTCTTTCTTGAATTTTCTCTGCGAAGTGATTCTTAATCTCATTCGCTCTCATTCCAACGGTTTTTCTCATTTCCGGTTCCAGAGAACCCAGGCTCTTCAGTACGGCCGTCAGTTCTCCCTTCTTTCCGGTCAGTTCCCGGCGAACTTCCTGAAGCTGATCCAGAGTTTCGGTCTCTTTGATCTTCTTCAGACCCAGTTCTTTAATTGATTCTAGTCTCTCTAGCATGACTTAATCCCTCCTTGTAGTCTGCTTAATATAATTACCGTAGTATTTTATCATTAAAAATTGTTCAAATCAACAATTTTCACCAATAAAAACAGCCGGTGCACGCCAAAATGCACCGGCTTATATACGTATTACTCAAATAAAAACAATTTTTACTTGAACAGGATTCCACCGTACTGTACGAACAGCGGTGCGAATACCAGGGATACGATGGTCATCAGCTTGATCAGGATGTTGATGGACGGACCGGATGTATCCTTGAACGGATCGCCGACCGTATCACCAACGACAGCTGCCTTGTGGCTCTCGCTGCCCTTTCCGCCGTATACACCGCTCTCGATGTATTTCTTTGCGTTATCCCATGCACCACCGGCATTGGCCATCATGATTGCCAGGAGTACACCGGAAGCCAGTGCACCTGCCAGCAGTCCGCCCAGGGATTCGGTTCCCAGAAGCAGTCCGATTGCAACCGGTGCAACGATTGCCAGGATTCCCGGAGCAATCATTTCGTGGAGTGCTGCAGAAGTGGAGATATCTACGCAGCGTGCGTAGTTCGGCTTGGAAGTTCCTTCCATGATTCCCTTGTCCTCACGGAACTGTCTTCTAACCTCTTCAATCATCTGGTTTGCAGCCTTACCAACGGAGCTCATGGTCATTGCAGAGAATGCAAACGGCAGCATTGCGCCGATGAACAGACCTACGATTACCATCGGATCCAGCAGGCTGATCTGCTGCAGCTTAGCGGTGGTTGCGAAGGAAGCAAACAGTGCCAGTGCGGTGAGCGCAGCGGAACCGATTGCGAATCCCTTACCGATTGCAGCGGTGGTGTTTCCAACGGAATCCAGCGTATCGGTGATGTGACGTACATCTTCCGGCAGCTCGGACATCTCGGCGATTCCGCCGGCATTGTCGGAAACCGGACCGTAAGCATCAACTGCAACGGTCATTCCGGTGGTGGACAGCATACCTACGGCAGCCAGTGCGATACCGTACAGACCGGCAAAGTTGTATGCCACGATGATACCAACAGCGATGAACAGAATCGGCCAAATGGTGGACATCATACCAACGGACAGTCCGGAAATGATAGTGGTAGCAGAACCGGTCTGAGACTGTTCTGCGATGCTCTTTACGAACTTGTGTGCATCAGAAGTATAAAACTCAGTGAGCTGACCGATGATAATACCAACCAGAAGACCGGCAATAATTGCCCATGCATAGTTCAGAGATCCCAGCATGTTCTTGCTGAGGAATACGGATGCGATAATTACGATGATACCGCTGACATAGGTTCCCATGTTCAGAGCCTTTGCCGGGTTCACGTTGTCGCCGCCGCGTACTGCCATGATTCCCAGTACGGATGCAATCAGACCGATTGCGGCAATCAGCATCGGGAACAGCGCAGCAGTTGTTTCGTTGAAAATGGACATCTCACCGGACTCATTTACGGCAACAGCAGCCAGAGTAACGGCAGAGATGATGGATCCAACATAGGATTCGAACAGGTCGGAACCCATTCCGGCAACGTCACCTACGTTGTCACCTACGTTGTCGGCGATAACTGCCGGGTTTCTCGGATCGTCTTCCGGGATGCCGGCTTCTACCTTACCAACCAGGTCCGCACCAACGTCCGCAGCTTTGGTATAGATACCACCGCCGACACGGCCGAACAGCGCCATGGAGGAAGCACCCAGACCGAAACTGGTAACACATTCCTGAATGGTTGCCATGTCCAGAGCAACGAATACGATACCCAGACCCAGGAGACCCAGTCCGGATACGCAGAGACCCATAACGGCACCGGAGCGGAACGCAATCTGAAGCGCACGCGGCATACCGTGAGTCATCGCAGCATTTGCCGTACGAACGTTTCCTTTTGTGGCAACGTTCATTCCGAAGAATCCTGCCAGTACGGACAGCAGCGCACCGAATACGTACAGCACTGCGGATGTCCAGTTAATGCAGAATCCGATAACAACGAAGAGAACCGCAATAACCACAACCATGGTCTTGTATTCTCTCTTGAGGAATGCCATGGCACCCTCATGAATAAATCCGGCTATTTCTTTCATTCTGTCGTTGCCGGCGTCCGCTTTGCTTACCCAAGATGTCAGGCAAAAAGCAACAAGCAGGCCCACCAAGGCGCAGACAGGAGCAATCCATAAATTCATATAGCCTTAAACCTCCTTAAAAAAATAATTTATAGTAATAATATTTAACAATATTATGAGGCACTTCTAAAAGTGCCTCAAATATGTCTGCCATGTTAAAAAGTGCGAGAATCCGAAGTCAACTAGTTGAACAATGTCACAATTGCCAAAGCCGCAACGATATAAACCACTGCCAACACAACGGTGATTCTTGCCAGAATGGAATCGTATCCTCTGCTCTTTCTCTTTCCGAACAGCTGCTCTGCACCGCCTGCAATCGAACCGGACAGGCCGGAGCTGTTGCTGGACTGCAGCAGAATTGCAATAATCATCAGCACACTTACAACCAAAAGAATTGCCATAAGCACGGTATGCATATTCGAACCCCCCTTCAACACTATGTACTAGCTAAAAAATTACTCATGTATACTAACATTATATTGAACGCTTGTCAACAATAAGATTATCCATATGTTGATATTTCAAGGCTTACAGCACACTATTCCTTGTTTTTGAAAATAATTCCAACATCGATATTTGTTTTCGGGAATAAATAAATTAAATTTTTCTTGTTATTATTCAATAATGTTTTTAATTCAGAACAAAACAAGAAGCAATACAAAAGGCGTTCCCGAAGGTTCGCCTTTTGAAGTATCTTATCTCGTCATTCCGATTGCGGGAAATCATTACATCATGATGCCTGTTTCCACCGTTTCATCAAAGCCGTGAGCTTTCAGCGCATTGATGATCTTCTGCTTATGCTCCGTACCGAAGGCCTCGATGGTCACCTTCAGCTCCACCTTGTGGTTTCGGTCCACGCTGACGAACTGATTGTGCTCCAGTTTGACTACGTTGCCCTGCGCGTCCGCAATGGTCTGCGCTACGCGAACCAGTTCGCCCGGCTTGTCCGGCAGCATGACCGATACGGTAAAAATACGATCCCGCATAATCAGACCGTTCTGGATGATGTTGGAGATGGTGATGATATCCGTATTTCCGCCGCTCAGAATGGATACCACCTTCTTGCCTTTGAAGTCCAAATGTTTCAGCGCCGCAACGGTAAGAAGTCCGGAATTCTCCACGACCATCTTATGGTTCTCCACCATATCCAGGAATGCTACCACCAGTTCATCATCCTCTACGGTGATTACCCGGTCCACATTCTTCTGCAGATACGGGAAGATACTCTCTCCCGGAGTTTTTACCGCCGTGCCGTCCGCAATGGTCTGAATGTGTTCCATGGTGCGAACTTCTCCGGCCTCCAGAGAACACTGGAGGGAGTTGGCACCGGCCGGTTCTACGGCGATAATCTGAACATTCGGTTTCAGCAGCTTTGCCAGAGTGGATACACCGGTGGCCAGTCCACCGCCGCCTACCGGAATCAGGATGGCATCCACCAGCGGGAGTTCTTTGATGATCTCCATGGCGATGGTTCCCTGTCCGGTAGCCACGGTAAAATCATCAAACGGATGGATAAAGGTCATGCCCTCTTCTTCCGCCAGCTTCTTTGCATATGCGGCCGCTTCGTCATAAACATTTCCGTACAGAACGACGGTTGCCCCATAGCTTTCGGTGCGGTTTACCTTAATCAGCGGCGTGGTGGTCGGCATAACAATGGTGGCTTTGCAGCCATAGGCTTTTGCCGCATACGCCACGCCCTGGGCGTGGTTGCCCGCAGATGCCGCTACCAGACCTCGGCTTCTTTCCTCATCCGTCAATGTGCTGATCTTGTAGTATGCACCGCGAATCTTGTATGCACCGGTGAGCTGCATATTCTCCGGTTTCAGATATACCTTGTTGCCGCACATTTCCGAAAAGTAATCGCTGTATACCAGATTGGTGGGACGAACCACCTTCTGGACGATTTCCGTTGCTTGTTCAAAATCCTCTAGTTCTAGCATGCCATCCTCCTACAGTTCCATGATTGCGCCCTTCGACGAAGGACCTACCAGTTTCGCATATCTTGCCAGCCAGCCGCTGGTAACCTTTGGCGCCGGCGCATTCCATGCCGCTCTTCTCGCTTCCAGTTCCTCATCGCTGAGCTGTACGTTGATTCGATATTCCGGGATATCGATTTCGATGATATCCCCTTCCTGAATCAGACCGATGTTTCCGCCGGCTGCCGCTTCCGGGCACACGTGTCCGATGGAAGCGCCTCTGCTGGCACCGCTGAAACGTCCATCCGTAATCAGAGCCACGGTTTTGTCCAGCTTCATTCCCGCCAAAGCACTGGTCGGATTCAGCATCTCTCTCATGCCCGGGCCTCCTTTCGGTCCTTCGTAGCGAATGACCACCACATCCCCGTCGTGGATGTCGCCGTTGTAGATGGCCTGAATCGCTTCGTCTTCGCTGTCGAATACGCGAGCCGGGCCGGTATGCTTCAGCATCTCCGGTGCAACTGCACTTCTTTTTACCACGGCGCCCTCCGGTGCTACGTTTCCAAAGAGGATGGCCAATCCGCCGGTTTCGCTGTACGGATTATCGATGCTTCGAATGGCGTTGTTGTTCAGAATCTTCTTTCCTTCGATGTTTTCCGCTACCGTGTGGCCGTTGGCGCAGATGACAGTCGTGTCAATCAGATTCTTTTTGTTCAGTTCTGCCAGCACGGCTTGGATGCCGCCGGCATTGTTCAAATCGTGCATGTGGGTGCCGCCGGCAGGTGCCAGATGGCACAGGTTCGGCGTAACGGAGCTGACTTCGTTGAACATGTTCAAATCCACCTTCACGCCCGCCTCGTTGGCGATTGCCAGAAGGTGAAGCACCGTATTGGAGGAACAGCCCAGCGCCATGTCGCAGGTCAATGCATTTCGAACGGATTTTTCGTTGATGATGTCTCTCGGGCAGATGTTCTTTTCTACCAGATCCATGATGGCCATGCCGGCACGCTTTGCCAGCATCACTCTCTTTCCGGTGACGGCCGGAACGGTTCCGTTGCCCGGAAGGCCGATACCGATGGCCTCGCACAGGCAGTTCATACTGTTGGCAGTGTACATGCCGGAGCAGGAACCGCAGCCCGGGCACACGTTCTCCTCGAACTCGCAGAGTCCCCGGTCATCAATCAGACCGGCTTTGCGGGAACCCACCGCTTCGAACATCTTGGAGAGGGAGGTTTCTTCGCCGTTTACCAGACCGCTCATCATCGGTCCGCCGGAGCATACGATGGACGGAATATTGATGCGGCATGCACCCATAACCATTCCCGGTACGATTTTGTCGCAGTTCGGCACCAGAACCAGTCCGTCGAACTGATGGGCTTTGGCCATGGTTTCCACGCTGTCCGCAATGAGTTCACGGCTCGGCAGAGAGTACTTCATACCTTCGTGACCCATGGCAATGCCGTCGCACACGCCGATGGCCGGAACCATAATCGGGGTACCTCCCGCCATGCGAACACCTGCTTTTACCGCCTCCGTAATCTTATCCAGATGAATATGTCCCGGAACAATCTCGCTGTGAGCGGAAACCACGCCGATCAGTGGGCGCTCCAGCTCTTCCTTGGTATATCCCATCGCATAGAAAAGGCTCCGCATCGGGGCCTTCTCCACTCCTTTTGTGACGTTATCACTTATTTTCGTCATTCTCCAATACTCCTTTACGTTATTACTTCTGTGCCGGGTCGTCTTCTCCGCGATTCAGACCCTCGATACCGGTAATTCCGGTACGGCATACGTCAGTGATATTATACTCCTCCATCACTTCCATGAAACCATTAATTTTCGATGGAGTTCCGGTTAATTCAATTACTAAACTATGCCTAGAGAGGTCGATAATCTTGCCTCTGAAAATATCCACGATTTCCTTCACGGAGCTGCGCTGATCCGGCTCACATTGGATTCTCATCAACACCAACTCCCGATACAAGCTGTTCTCCCGGCTGAGGACGATGACCTCCTCCACCACTTCCAGCTTTTCCGTCTGGGTGATAATCTGCTGCATGGACTGCTCCGTCGCGCTGAACATGATGGTAATCCGAGACAGCTTCGGATTGTTGGTCGGCGATACGGTCAGCGAGTCAATATTGAATCCTCTTCGGCCGAACATGCTGATTACGCGGGTCAGAACGTTGGCCTGGTTCTGAACGAGGACGCTGACAATTTCTTGTTTTAGTGGTTTATACATGACGCCCTCCTATCCGACAATCATATCATCTACGCTCTTGCCGCCCGGAATCATCGGCAGCACGCGCTCGTCCTGAGAAATAACGCATTCAATCCATACCGGACCGTCTTCTTGAAGTGCCCGGCGGAATGCATCTTGAAACTCTTCCGGCGTGGTTGCCCGGAATCCCTTAATGCTGAATCCTTCCGCTACTTTCACATAGTCCACCTTCCGATGGGGCGTGGTGTTGGAATACCGCTGATCGTAGAAAATGGTCTGCCACTGGTATACCATACCCAGTACGGAGTTGTTCAGAATCACCGTGATAATCGGCAGGTGCTGCGTCTCCGCGGTAACCACTTCATTCAGGTTCATTTGGAAAGAGGCATCTCCCGTAATATGTACCACCCGGTTATCCGGATGGGCCATCTGCGTGCCGATGGCCGCACCGTATCCAAACCCCATGGTGCCCAGCCCGCCGCTGGTGATAAAGCGGTGCGGTTTCCGATGATGGAGGTACTGTGCCGCCCACATCTGGTGCTGACCCACGTCCGTGACGAAATACGCATCTTCATTCACGGATTCGGAAATGGTGGTCATGATGTCCTTCGGATGCAATGGGCAGTCGGTCGCCTTTACGTACGGCGCCTTCTTTTTCCAAGAAACCGTTCTCTCTCTCCATTCGGAATGGTCTGCTTTCTCCACAAAAGGAATGGCCTTCTCCAGGAATTCGTGAACGTTGGCGATGACCGACTTGTCAATCAGAACGTTCTTGTTGATTTCGCTGTTGTCGATGTCCACCTGAAGGATGCGGGCACTGCGTCCCCAGGTTTTGGTATCCTGCGCCACGCGGTCGCTGAAACGAGCACCCAAAGCGATAATCAAGTCCGAATGCTGAATCGCCCGATTGGCAGCAACGGATCCGTGCATTCCCACCATGCCCAGGCAGAGGTCGTCCTCGGTATCCATTACGCCCGTTGCCATCAGCGTATTGACCACCGGTATGTTGGCTTTTCGCGCCAGCTCCTGAACCAATTCGCCGGCACAGGACTGCATCACGCCGCCGCCCACATACATTACCGGCTTCTCGGCAGCGTTAATCATCTTCACCGCCGCGCGGATATCGTCCTTCTGAATCTCCGGATCCGGACGTAGCGGAAGCGGTCTTCTGTTCTCGTACTCATAGGCGGCCGCCGTCACATCCTTTGTGATGTCCACCAGAACCGGCCCCGGCCGTCCGCTCTGGGCGATGACAAATGCCTCCCGCAGCGTGTCCGCCAGGTCTTCAATTCGATTCACGAAAAAATTATGCTTCGTGATTGGCATAGTTACACCGGCAATGTCAATTTCCTGAAATGCGTCCTTACCGATTAAGGAATCCGGCACGTTGGACGTGATGGCCAGCAGCGGAACGCTGTCCAGACATGCCGTCGCAATGCCCGTTACCAGATTCGTTGCCCCCGGTCCGCTGGTAGACATTACCACCCCGACTTTACCGGTGGCTCTGGCGTATCCGTCCGCCGCATGGCTGGCCCCTTGCTCATGCGCCGTGAGAACGTGCTTGATTCGATCGCTGTATTTGTACAGTTCATCGTAAATATTCAGCGCTGTCCCGCCCGGATATCCGAAAATCGTGTCCACTCCGTGATCCAGCAGCACTTCGGCCACAATTTGAGATCCCGTCAATTTCATAGATATCACCCTTTCTTACGTCATATTTTGCAGTTGAATAATTTAATTATAGTTACCGAAAATAAATTGTCAACATAAATTTGTGTAATAATACAAGTTATGTATTAATTTTCAAACTTCTGAATAATTTTAGTTGACTTTGCACAAAAAGTAATGTATTCTATACGAGAACTGAATATGCACTAGCGTTGACGGGAATAAACCTTTCGCAGAGACTTTCAGAGAGCATCCGGGTGGTGTGAGGATGCAGGATCGGTTAGGTGTCTCACCCCTGAGCTGACATTCTACAAGTGGGCTGCCTCATTGCGGCGCGGCCAAGAAGAGTGGTACCGCGGATTATTTCGTCTCTTCGTTTCATCGGTTACGGTGAACAGCGAAGGGATTTTTTTATGGGACTGTTCATCGGGAGATTACATTATTAGGAGGAATTTGAAATGGATAATGCAAAAAAGTATCAGCCGGGTTACTATAACCCACCGGAAACAACCTACGATTGGGTGAAGAAGGATCATATCGAAAAAGCACCGTACTGGTGCAGCGTGGATCTCCGAGACGGCAATCAGGCGCTGGTGGTTCCCATGTCTTTGGAAGAAAAATTGGCATTCTTTAAGGTTCTGGTGGACATCGGCTTTAAGGAAATCGAGGTGGGATTCCCGGCAGCATCGGAGACCGAGTTTGAATTCCTCCGTACGCTGATTGAAAAGGACATGATTCCGGATGACGTTACCGTGCAGGTGCTGACCCAGTCTCGTGCCCATATCATCGACAAAACCTTTGCCGCACTTCAGGGCGCAAAGAATGCGGTGGTGCACCTGTATAACTCCACTTCCGTGGCGCAGCGGGAACAGGTTTTCCGGAAATCTAAGGAAGAGATTAAGCAGATTGCCATCGACGGCGCCAAACTCATGAACGAATATGCAGCAAAATATCCGGGCACCAATTTCGTCTTTGAATATTCTCCGGAGAGCTTTACCGGAACCGAGCCGGAATACGCGCTGGAAGTGAGCAACGCCGTAATCGACATTTGGAATCCGACACCGGACCATCCGATGATTCTGAACCTTCCGGCAACCGTGGAGATGTCTTTGCCGCACATCTACGCCAACCAGGTAGAATACATGCACAAGAACATCCATAATCGGGACGGCGTGCGCATCTCCCTCCACCCTCACAACGACCGTGGAACCGGTGTGGCCGATGCGGAGCTGGGCATTTTGGCCGGTGCGGACCGAATTGAAGGCACCCTCTTCGGAAACGGTGAGAGAACCGGAAATGCGGATATCATCACCATCGCCATGAACATGTACACCCACGGCGTGGAAACCGGACTGGACTTCTCCAACATGCCGGCCATCGTGGAAGCTTACGAAGAATTCACCGGCATGACCGTAGGTCCGAGACAGCCGTATGCCGGCGAGCTGGTATTCGCTGCATTCTCCGGTTCCCACCAGGATGCGATTTCCAAGGGCATGAACTGGAGAAAGGAAAAGAATCTCCACCAGTGGACGGTTCCGTACCTGCCGATCGATCCCCACGATGTGGGCAGAAGATACGACGGCGACGTCATCCGAATCAACAGTCAGTCCGGCAAAGGCGGCGTGGCATACATCCTGGAACAGAACTTCGGGTTCGATCTGCCGAAGGACATGCGCTCCGAGGTTGGCTATATGATGAAGGACATTTCCGACAAGCATCACGAAGAGCTCTCCCCGCAGGAGATTCTAGACTACTTTGCAGCGGAATACATCAACGACTTCTCCCCGCTGGATATTACGGATGCCACCTTCAACCACTACTCTTCTACTAAGGAAGAAAACCTGTACAACGTAAAGGTCCGCGCCGTAATCAACGGAGAAGTGTTCCATCTGGACGGAGAAGGCAACGGTCGTCTGGACGCCATTCGGGACGCGCTGACAAAAACAAAATACGACATTCAGTACGATTTCATCACTTACGCAGAGAACGCCCTCACCGTGGGTTCCAAATCCAAAGCGGCATCTTACGTATGCATCGCCGATGAAACCGGAAAGAAGTTCTGGGGCGTAGGCACCCAGCCGGACATCATTCTGGCTACCGTAAATGCTCTGGTCAGCGCCATCAACCGTATGAACAAGGAAAAGAAATTCATGTAATCAGGAGGCAAATTCTTGAAATTCAATATAGCAGTAGTTCCGGGTGACGGAATCGGCCCGGAGGTCGTGGGCGAAGCCATCAAAGTGCTGAATGCCATCGGCCAAAAATACAATCATCAATTCAATTACACCACCGTACTTGCCGGGGGTGCCGCCATCGACGAGTACGGCGAATGCCTGCCGGAAGCCACCGTGGAGACGTGCAAAAATAGCGACGCCGTTCTTCTGGGTGCCGTAGGTGGCCCGAAATGGGATCACGTGCCCGGTCCACAGCGTCCGGAGCGCGCCCTTCTGGGCTTGCGAAAAGCGCTGGGACTCTATGCCAACCTGAGACCGGCCGTGATTTTCCAAGAGTTGGCGGATGCATCCCCATTGAAGTCGTCCATTCTGGACGGTGGCCTGGACATCCTGATTGTTCGGGAACTCACCGGCGGAATCTATTTCGGAGAGCACGTTACGGAAACCGAAGAAAACGGCACCGTCACCGCCTACGATGTGGAGAAATATTCGGATTATGAGATTCAGCGAATTGCCCGGACGGCCTTTGAAATGGCATCCAAGAGAAACGGCCGAGTAACCAGCGTGGATAAAGCCAACGTGCTGGACAGCTCTCGCCTTTGGAGAAAAATCGTGGGCGAAATGAGCAGTGAATACGGCGATATTCAGCTGGACAACATGTACGTGGACAATGCCGCCATGCAGCTAATCCGGGATCCGAAGCACTTCGATGTCATCGTTACAAGCAACATGTTCGGAGATATCCTCTCCGATGAAGCCAGCCAGATTACCGGTTCCATCGGGATGCTGCCATCTGCCAGCCTGGCCGACGGCAACTTCGGAATGTACGAGCCGGTTCACGGATCCGCGCCGGATATTGCCGGCACGGATAAAGCCAACCCGATTGCCACCATCCTGTCCGCCGCCATGATGCTGAGATATACCTTTAACCTCGGCGAGGAAGCGGATGCGGTGGAAGATGCGGTCCGTCGCTTCCTGGCCGACGGGTATCGCACCGCCGACATCGCCGGAACAGACGATGCCGTTTCCGGAACCGCGGAAACCGGAGACCGGATTGCGAGATACATTCAATAAAATCTGCGAACAAAAGTCTTCATAAGAAAAAGTTCGAACCACTCACTTGCGAATGGTTCGAACTTTTTCTACTCATATTCTTCTTTATTATTCTGCCAGTTCGGCCGCGGTCTTTGCGATTTCTGCGAAATCCTTTACCTTCAGGCTGGCTCCGCCAATCAAGCCGCCGTTGATGTCCGTCTTCTCCAGAAGCTCCTTCGCATTGCCCGGCTTCATGCTGCCGCCGTACTGAATGATGAGCTTATCGCCGATGGACATATCATACAGTCCCTGCATCATTCCGCGAATGAATGCACACATCTCTTCCGCCTGCTCCGGCGTTGCGGTGTGTCCGGTACCGATGGCCCAGATCGGTTCATAAGCGATAACCACCTTCTCCGCATATTCCTGCGGGATTCCGGCGAAAGCTGCGCCCAGTTGGCCGCAGACGAACGCCTGCTCCTGCTTCTTTTCCCGAACTTCCAGGGACTCGCCGACGCAAAGAATCGGGGTGATGCCCTCTTCCAAAAGAACCTTTAATTTACGGTTCACCGTTTCATCCGTCTCGTTAAAGTATTCTCTTCTCTCAGAGTGTCCGACAACGCAATAATCCACGCCGATTTCCTTCAGCATGTCCACGGAAATCTCTCCGGTAAATGCACCGGAATGCTCATAGTGAACGTTCTGCGCACCCAAGGAAATACCGGTTCCTTCCAGTTCCTTCTTCAGCGCTTCCAGCTGGGTGAACGGTGCAATAATTGCTACCGATTCCGGATTGGTCAGCTTCTGCGCTTTCAGCTCATGTACGTAGTGAACTGCCTGCGCAGTGGTTTTGTTCATTTTCCAGTTTCCCGCAATTAAAAATCTTTTCATTCTTTGCAATCTCCTATCCTATTTCTCATCCAGAATGGCAATACCCGGAAGCTCTTTTCCTTCCAGGAATTCCAGGCTGGCTCCACCACCGGTGGAAATATGTGTCATGGAATCTCCGTATCCGAACTGCTGAACCGCAGCGGCCGAATCTCCGCCACCGATAATGGTGGTCGCATCGGAATCTGCCAGGCATTTCGCAATTGCTTTTGTACCTACTGCGAACGGCGCCATCTCGAATACGCCCATCGGTCCGTTCCATACGATGGTCTTTGCGGTCTTTAATGCATCGGTAAAGAGCTCAATGGTCTTTGGTCCGATATCCAGACCCATGCGGTCTTCCGGAATCCGATCTGCATCATAGCAATCGTAAGCCGCATCTTCTGCAAACTTGTCCGCTGCGACGGTATCCACCGGAAGCAGCAGCTGAACGTTGTTCTCTTCGGCCTTCTTCAGAATTTCCGGAACCAGTGCCAGACCTTCTTCGTCCAACAGGGATGTTCCGATGGAATAGCCCTGAGCCTTCAGGAATGTATATACCATTCCGCCGCCGATGATCAGGATGTCTACCTTGTTCAGCAGATTGGTAATTACCGGAATCTTGTCGCCAACCTTTGCTCCGCCCATGATTGCGGCGAATGGTCTTTCCGGATTGTTGACTGCCTGTCCCAGGAACTGCAGCTCCTTCTCAATCAGGAAGCCGGATACTGCCGGGATATAGGATGCAATACCGGTTGTGGATGCGTGGGCACGGTGTGCCGTACCGAAGGCTTCCTGAACGAATACATCGCCCAGCTCTGACAGCTCCTTGGAGAATTCCGGATCGTTCTTCGTCTCTTCGTTTCTGTAACGAACGTTCTGAAGAAGGGCGATATCTCCCGCCTTCAAATTACGAACCTGTTCCTTCACGTCCTCATCTACCACGCGGTCGGACGCAACGAAGTGAACCTCCATCTCCAGGTACTCGGACAGCTTCTTGCATACCGGTTCCAGGGAGAATTCCGGCTTCGGTTCCCCCTTCGGTCTTCCCATGTGCGACATGAGAACGATCTTTGCGCCGTTTTCATGCAGGTAACGGATGGTTGGCAGCGCAGCCACGATTCTTGTATCGTCCGTGATAACGCCATCCTTCATCGGAACGTTGAAATCACAACGCATTACCGCTGTTTTTCCCGCCCACTGAATGTCTCTGACAGTTTTTTTCATAGTACACCTTTCTTTCTGTTGTACAAGGAATAACATTCAGAAACCGCGCCGAAAACAGCGCGGCTTCATCATTCATATTTTCTTACTTGTGGTCTACCTGATACATGTGACGAATCAGCTCCAGAATCTTTGCACTGTAGCCGTACTCGTTATCATAGAATGCAATCAGCTTGAAGAAACGATCGTTCAGCTCGATACCTTCTCTGGAATCGAAGATGGATGTGTGTGCATCGCCGATGAAATCGCCGGAAACCACTTCGTCATCTACATACTCCAGAACGCCCTTCATGGTTGTTTCGGAAGCTTCCTTTACCTTCTGGCAGATTTCTTCATAGCTGGTCGGTTTCTTCAGCATTACGTTCAGGTCGATAACGGAAACGTCGGATGTCGGTACGCGGTAAGAAATACCGGTCATCTTGCCCTGCAGTTCCGGAATTACCAGACCAACGGCTTTTGCTGCGCCGGTGGAAGACGGAATTACGTTACCGAATACGCTTCTGCCGGTACGCCAGTCCTTCATGGAACGAGCATCTACTACCTTCTGCTTTGCGGTTGCCGCATGAATGGTGGACATCAGGCCCTGATCGATGCCCCAGTTATCGTTGATTACCTTGCAAAGCGGTGCCAGGCAGTTCGTTGTGCAGGATGCATTGGATACCACGTTGTATTCCGGCTTGTACTCTTCGTGGTTTACGCCGTATACGAAGGTCGGGGTCTCCTTGTCCTTTGCCGGAGCGGAGATGATAACCTTCTTTGCACCGGCATCCAAATGAGCCTGTGCCTTCTCGGTGGTGTTGTACGCACCGGTTCCCTCCATGATGTACTCTGCACCGCAATCTCCCCACGGAATATCGTGTGCATCGCCTTCCATGAATACCGGAATCTTCTTTCCGTTAATCACGATTCCCTTGTCGTACTTCTCAACAGTTCCCGGGAATCTGCCAAATGTAGAATCATACTTCAGCATGTATACGATGTAGTCCAGATCCGAATTTCTCCAGTTAATTCCGGCAATTTCCACATCCTCCATGTCCATCGCTGCTCTCATTACCACACGAGAGATTCTTCCAAAGCCACTGATTCCAACTCTAACCATTTTCTCCTCCTTGCATTGCCTTTCTGCAATATAACTTTTTTTAATTCACCATTTACCGAAGTTCCGGGAAACCATTTTGCCGCAGTGCTTCAAATAAAATGATGTTCACGGAATTCGACAGATTCAGGGACCGCAGACGGGTCTGCTCGCTCATGGGAATCCGGACCGCTCCTTCGCGGTGTTCCTGAATGAAGTCCTTTGGAAGACCTTTCGTCTCTCTTCCGAAAAGAATCATATCCCCATCCTTGTATTCCACATCGGTGTACTTCTTTCCACCGTGCGTTGTTGCCAGGAACCAGCGATAATCTCCATAATCCCGAATAAATGCTTCCAGACTGTCGTGAACTTCCAAATCCACATACTGCCAGTAATCCAGTCCCGCCCGCCGTACGGATTTATCGTCGATGTTAAATCCCAAAGGACGAACCAAATGCAGCCGGGTATTTGTGGCTGCGCAAGTCCTTGCAATATTTCCGGTGTTTTGAGGTATTTCCGGTTCTACCAGAACAACGTGATACATAGATACTCCCTTACTAAAGTCAATTCCAACCATATATTAACAGTTTTGTAATTATTTTTCAACCGTTAAAGCACTGTGGCAGATTTCTTTTACCGGACAGCGGACACAATCCGGCTTTCGGGCGCGGCAACAATTCCGTCCGTGAAAAATCAAAAGGTGATGTCCCCGAGTCCACCGTTCTTCCGGAAGAATCTGCATCAGCTGCTTTTCCGTCTCCAGCACTTTGTCCGAATCCGCCAGGCCGATTCGGTTGGCGACGCGGAACACGTGGGTATCCACCGCAATCTTCGGTATCCCGAAGCCTTCCGCCAGAACGACGTTTGCGGTCTTCCGCCCCACTCCGGCCAAACCGGTCAGAGCATTGAAATCCCCCGGAACTTCGCCCCCGAACTCCTCCGACAATTGCCGGGACATGTTGATCAGATTCCGGCTTTTGTTTTTGTAAAGGCCGATGGAATGAAGGATTTCTTCCAAAGAAGCCGGTTCAGCCTTTGCCATGGCAAAAGCATCCGGATATTGGCGGAACAGTTCCGGGGTAATCCGGTTCACGCTGACATCCGTAGTCTGGGCGGAAAGCATCACCGCACACAGCAGTTCAAAATGATTTTCAAAATGGAGCGCGCAGCCCGCTTCCGGATAGGCACGGTCCAAAAGATCCAGGACCCGGACCGCTTGCTTGGAATCCAACAATTTTGACATAATTATTTCCTTTCTGGTATTGACATGTATCGTACACAGATTATATAATTGTATACATAGAGATCAAAGTATTACAAGGGGGTCTAAATATGGATAAGAAAACCGAAGAAATCAGCCAGCCTCTTTCCAACACGCTTTTCACGGCGATTCAGAAAGATATCCTTTCCGGGAAAATTAAATCCGGCGAGAAACTAACCGAGCAGCGAATCTGCAAGCAGTATGATGTCAGCCGTACGCCGGTTCGCGAGGCGCTTCGCCAGCTGGAAGCCGACGGTCTGATTGAGAATATTCCGCATCGAGGCGCTTTCGCCATCGGTCTAAGCCGCAGGGATATCTCCGACCTCTTCGATCTTCGGGCACAGTTTGAGATGAAAGCCGTAGAGTGGGCAATCCAGCGCATGGATGAAGAAGGCGTCGACAAGCTGAGAGAGAACATCGAGTTCATGGAGTTCTACACCATGAAGGGCGATGTAGAAAAAGTATTGAGCTTTAACTCTCAGTTCCACGACATCATCTACAACGGTACGCAGAATCGGATGCTCTATCAGACGCTGCACACCTACCAGACGTATCTGAAGCATTCCGCACCGCCAAAAACATTCTCCGATGACTATCTGAACACTATTTTGGCAGAACACCGGGCGATTTTCAATGCTTTTGAAACCAAAAATCCGGATGAAGGCCGGGAAGCCATGCAGGTTCACATGGAGCATTCCAAGCTCCGCCGCATGAGCAAGTTCTTCTAATTTAATAGAAATGCCATCCAAAAGGGCCGGGATCGTAATCCCCCGGCCCTTTTTCTTTACTTATTCTGTTTCGTCTGATTGTAGCGGCGGATGCATTCCAGAGATTTTCTTTCCAGTTCAAACGCCCCTTCTTCCAACTTCGGAAGATCCATAACGCCCTTATTGCTCATGGCCCAAAGAATCAATTCCTGTGCCAGCCATGGGTTTTTCACCAGAACCGGTCCCAGCATATTGGTAAAAATCAGGTTCTCGGTACGAGCTCCCTCTCGCCGGTCTTCGTAGCTGCAGTTACCGTATCCGTATTCCACATCGCCCAGCGCAATATCGCTGTTCAAGAAGGTATCCATCACCTGAATCTGGCTTCCGTTCAAATCAAAGCCCGTCTCCCGCATCTTGCAGATCAGGTCGTCTCCCACAATACTGTCCCGTTCCAGGCATTCCATATCCAGGTATCCCAGACCGGTAACGGCAGTCCCATCCAGCTTGCGAACGATCTTTCCGAAAGATGCACCGGTAGTTCCCACCGCGAGAACCACGCCTCCCCGGTAGATGTAGTCGTCCAAATCTTCTTTTATTCGCGAAAAAGCGTTCACGATGTACTCGCAGGATTTGAATTCTCCCGGGTTCAGCAGCAGGATGTCCGTATTGTCCAGATCGATTTCATCGCCGAAGTTCACCACTTTGTGCACTTCCGCTTCCAACCCCATTTTCTCCGCAATTCGTACCAGCGCCATCACATTGCCCCGATCTCCGTGGAGGTTCAGGATGTCCGGCCAGCACCATGTAATGTTCAACTTATTCATACTTCGGTAAATCCTCCATCATCTGCTCATATTTATGAAGCCACGTAATCAGATATACGTTGTCGCAGTCGTACTTGTCCAGTTCCGCAAAAATATCATCGTTTTCATCCGACGGGATGACGGTAATCCGGTCTTCCGGGAATCCGCCGTAGATCAGCCGGTTGGCCGTATCGTATGCCACCGCTTCGGAGAAGCTGATGCAGTGCTCGATGTTGGAATGGAGCAGGGATTCCACGTCGCAGTCAAAGGCATAGAATGTGTTGGTGTAGAACGGCTGGAAGTCTTCCAACTGCTCCAGTCCAATGAGGAAAATCTTCCGTTCCTTGTCCTGCGAGATGAAGTCAAAGGCGGTGGTCAGGGTTTCCGGATTCTCCTGCTTAATTCGGATGTATTTGATTTCCTTGGTCTTGTACGGAATCAGTTCCAATCTTCCGGCGATGTTTCGGAAGGACTCAAAGGATTTGCTTACCGCTTCCGCACCCACACCGAACATTTTGCAAACCGCAATGGCCAGCGCGTAGTTGTACAGGAAGAACGGCTGATCGTACGGCATGTGGACGGCTGCACCGTCGCAGCGGAAGGTGCGGTTCTCGAAATCCACATCCGTCACCTGAACGTCCGGTTGGATCCGGCTATGAAATCCGCAGGATGTACAGCGGAATTCCCCCACATTATCCACGTTGTAATAGTTAAACGCAATCTTGTTGTTGCATTTCGGGCAGCCCATGGTCACATCGTAGAAACCGTTTTTCTCAAAGGATTTGCTGTGGCGCTCTACGCTGTAGGTTCGAACCTCCCCCGCATAGTCCTCCAGGGAAAGGGCTCTCGGCTCTTCGTTGTTCACGAAGATTCGCATATCCTTGTTCACCACTTTGGCGATTTTCTTGTAGATGAAATCCGGTTCGCCGTTTCGCTGCACCTGGTCTTTCTGAATGTTGGTCACACACAGGTTCTTTGCCGGGAGCTGCTCGTAGATCTGTGCCAGATACCGCTCGTCGGTTTCGAAAATCAGATAGTCCCCGTTCACGCGGCCCAGCATGGAAGAATCTCGAATCATGGCGGTAGCCACGCCGGTAATCAGATTGGCGCCCTCCAGATTGGTGGTCACCTTCTTTCCGGATGCCCGAAGTGCGTGCACAATCAGGTTGTTGGTGGTGGATTTTCCGTTAGTCCCGGTGATGAACAGGGTCCGCTCCGGATCCACATGGGTGAAATGGGTAATGAAATCCTTCTGCAGCTTCAGCGCAAAAGCTCCGGCAATATAGGTTCCGTTCTTTCCCAGAAGCCGGCACAGGAACAGGCCGAACTTCGACCCCCATAGAACAATTGTAAACCAGATTCGTTTCATGCTTTACTCCTTATAAATTCCCAGTTTATGTGCAACAGCATATATTTTTCCGCCCATCGGAATGTCCATCAGCTCGTCCTTGGTGAACATCTTCAGCACCAGAATCATCCACGCATAGATGACCGCACCCAGCAGGATGCACAGAAGCGTGGTGACGGCATTTCCAAGCACACCGCTGAGCAAACGGTACGCAATCAGAATCACCGCGCCCATCACGCCGCCGGAAATCGCCGGCACCGCAATGCACTTTCTTTTGTTCATGCGAACGGTAATGGACTTCTTCAGCGTAACGTATATGATAATAAAAGCAATCAGCTGGCAGAAGAAGGAACTAATCGGTGCTCCGTACATGCCGATCTTCGGATTGCTGATTAAAATCAAATTCAGGACAATCTTCACCACCGCCCCGGTGAGCAGCGCCACCGCCGGCGTGTACATCCGTCCCAGGCCGAACAGCGATCCCTGCAGCGTGTGATTCACCGCCACCAGAATCATGGTCACCGCGGAAAGCTGGAACACCAACGCTCCGTCCGGTGCATTTGGATACAGCAGGTGGAGAATCGGGTTCGCCAGCACCGTAAAGCCCACCGCACACGGAATGATAATCAGCATGGAGACAGTGACGGACATGGAAATCTTCTCCGCCGCCTGCTTGTAATCCTTCTTCGTCAGCAGCGAGGTGATTTCCGGAATCAGCGCCGAATAGAAGGACAGGTTCACCGCCAGCGGCAAATTAGTCAGGGTGTCCACCTTGGACAGAATTCCCGTCGCCCGCATGGCCTCTTCCTCCAGAGCCTGCTTGCTGCTCAGGATTCCCTTAAACGCAATCTGAATGCAGTTGCTCACGGTTACCGTATCGATAAAAGCAGTTACGACGGAAATGACGGATCCGATGGTCAGCGGAATCGCCGTCCAGAAAATCAGCTTCGCCATGCGTCCGTTGCTCTTCCGGTCGGTCTTCACCGCATCGTCGGATTCCATCCGATACTCCCCGATGTATTTTCGGTAATAGTGAATCAGGTAGGAGAAGGAAATCAGCACCGCCAGTGTGGTGGATACATTTCCCGCTGCCGCCATGATGTACGCGTCTCTGCCGATTGTGGCATAGACAAATAGAATAGTCAGCACGCAGTTGAAGAATTGCTCCAGGGACTGGGAGATGCTGCTGGCCCCCATGGTGCCCAAGCCCGCAAAGTATCCCCGGACAACGGCGGATACGCAGACGAAGAAAATAGCCGGTGCCAATACCCGCAGCACATAGGCTACCGGCGGCACGTGCATGATATTTCCTGCAATGACATCCGCCCCGAAATACAGAAGCAAGGAGCATGCCAATCCGATGGCACCGAATACCACCAATGAAATCTTAAATACTCGATGAGCGTTGTTGTATTCGCCCAGAGCCGTTCGCTCCGACACCAGCTTGGAGACCGCTCCCGGGATTCCCTGGGAGGACAGCACCAAGAGAACAGCGTACACCTGATATCCGGCAGAATAGTAGCCGTTTCCCAGATCGCCGAAACCGTGAATATTGGTAATGGCCAGTCGGTACACTAAGCCCAAAAGCTTGATGACCAGCTGTGCCACCATCAGCATCAGAACGTTTTTGGCAAAGGAATTGCTTTTATTTTTACTCAAATTATTAAACCACCTTGTGTCTGAAATTAAACTACAAAAACTGAAATAGGAGAAACCTCTCCTACTTCAGTTTTGCATTATCTGCTTCATTATAGACTATTGAACAGAAAAATTCAATTTATTATTTGCCGCGTCCACCCGAACGGTGTGACCTTCGGTCAAATCACCACGGATAATCAGTTCTGCAATCTCGTTTTCAACGTGCTTCTGGATGTATCTCTTGACCGGACGAGCGCCGTAGACTTCGTCGTAAGATTCCATCGCAATCAGATGGGTGGCTTCCGGCGTCATCTCCACCTTCATATCCCGGTCGGCCAATCTCTTCTCCAGAGATTTCATGGTGAGACCCACAATCTTCTCAATCTCGTCCTGAGTCAGCGACTTGAAGACGACGATATCATCGATTCGGTTCAGGAACTCCGGCCGGAAGAAGCTGTGAAGCTGTTCCTGCGGCAGGTTGGAGGTCATGATAATCACCGTGTTCTTAAAGTCCACGGTCCGGCCCTGGTTATCCGTCAGCCGGCCATCGTCCAGCAGCTGCAGCAGCAGGTTGAACACATCCGGATGAGCCTTCTCAATCTCATCGAAGAGGATTACGCTGTACGGTTTTCTCCGTACCGCTTCCGTCAGCTGTCCGCCTTCTTCATAGCCCACATACCCCGGAGGCGCTCCTACCAGGCGGGACACGGAGTGCTTCTCCATGTACTCCGACATATCGATTCGAATCAGGTTCTTTTCGGTATCGAACAGGGTCTCGCAAAGTGTTTTTGCCAGCTCCGTTTTACCGACACCCGTCGGTCCAAGGAAAATGAAGGAACCAATCGGACGGTTTTCGTTCTTCAGGCCGGCTCTTGCCCGAAGGATGGCTTCGGTGACCGCATTAATGCCCTCGTCCTGGCCGATGACCCGGCGATGAAGGATGTCTTTCAGGTGCAGGAGCTTTTCCCTCTCCGTCTCTGCCAGGCGGGAAGTCGGAATTCCGGTCCAGTCGGAAATAACCTCCCGAATCTCTTCCTCTCCTACTTCCTCTTTCAGGAGCTTCTGTTCCTGATCCTTATTGACCTTTTCCTTCAGCGCATCGATTTCCTTCTCCAGCTTCGGAAGATCGCCGTATTTCAGTTTGGCCAGTTTCTCCAGGTCGTAGCTTCGCTCTGCGGTTTCAATTTCGTGGCGCAGTTCTTCCAGTTCCTGTTTCTTTGCTTTCAGGCCCTGAATGCCCTGCTTCTCGTTTTCCCATTTTGCCCGCAGCTCGTTGTTATCTGCCTGCAGGTCGGCCAGCTCTTTTTCAATCGCTTCCAGCCGAGCCTTGCTGCCCTTATCTTCTTCTTTCGATAAAGCCTGCTTCTCAATCTCCAGCTGCATGATTTTACGGGAAATAGCATCCAGTTCCGCCGGCATGCTGTCGATTTCGGTCCGGATTCGTGCCGCTGCTTCATCCATCAAATCGATGGCTTTGTCCGGAAGGAACCGGTCACTGATGTATCGGTTGGACAGGGTGGCACAGGCAATCAGCGCATTATCCTGAATTCGAACGCCGTGGTGGATTTCAAACTTTTCCTTCAGACCACGCAGGATAGAAATGGTATCCTCTACGCTCGGCTCATCCACCATTACCTTCTGGAAACGACGCTCCAATGCCGCATCCTTCTCGATGTACTTCCGGTACTCATCTAAAGTGGTGGCGCCGATGCAGTGAAGCTCGCCTCGAGCCAGCTTTGGCTTCAGCAGATTTCCGGCATCCATGGAACCTTCCGTTTTGCCGGCACCTACAATGTTGTGAATTTCATCGATAAACAGGATAATCTTGCCGTCGGACTTGTCAATTTCATTCAGAACCGCCTTCAGCCGTTCTTCGAATTCACCCCGGTATTTCGCACCGGCAATCAGAGATCCCATATCCAGAGAGAAGATGGTCTTGTCCTTCAGGTTCTCCGGAACATCGCCGTTTACGATTCGCTGTGCCAATCCCTCGACAACGGCGGTTTTGCCTACACCCGGTTCACCAATCAGTACCGGGTTATTTTTGGTCCGTCTGGACAGGATTTCGATGGTCCGACGGATTTCTTTGTCTCTTCCGATCACCGGATCCAGCTTTCCTTTTCGAGCGGATTCTACCAGATCGATACCGTACTTATTGAGGGCATCGTAGCTGTCCTCCGGATTCTGATTGGTTACCCGCTGGTTTCCTCGAACCATGGTAAGCGCCTTCAGAAACTCATCCTTATTGATGCCGTATCGACGCATCAGCTGTTCCGTCTCGCTGTCGCCGGACCGGAGAATGGCCAGATAGGCGTGTTCCACACTGACGTATTCATCTTTAAATTCGGATGCAATGCTCTCCGCGTTCATCAGCACCTTGTTCAGCTTCGTCGAAAGATATACCTCGCCGCCGCTGACCTTTGGCAGTTTCTCCAGACTTTGTTTCAGATCCTCCTTATATGAAGAGACGTTGACGTTCATCGCTTCCAGAAGCTTTGCGATTAAGCCGTCCGGATCGCTGACGATGGCGTAGTGCAGATGCTCCACTTCGATGGCCTGGTTGCCGTAGGACATGGCCAGATTCTGTGCATCCATCACTGCCGACTGCATCTTCTGCGTATACTTTTCAATTTTCATTCCACTTCACCTCCGTGAATTAAGTTTTCATTTATATGAACAATCCTTGATTGATTGGCTGCCCTTTTGCTTACAATAAAAATTTAGCACTCGACTGTGTCGAGTGCTAACAATTCTTGTGAAGATTCTGTGAAATTCTAATCTTATAAAATAATATACTGCAATAAGAGCGCATATACGCCGTTTACCATCGGATTCAGAATCTTATCCACCACACCCACAATCAGCAGGATCATGAGAATCGGGAATCCGTAATTGTACAGCGTGTAGTAGAAGCTCTTTTCCCGCAGGTTGAAGATCTCCGTGATAATGCCGAATCCATCCAGCGGCGGAACCGGAATCAGGTTAAATACCATCAATACTACATTGACGATAACCACCTGCAAGAGGATGTTGAACAGCGTTCCCATCAAGGTTCCGTCGGACAGCTTGTCGTACGGCACATTGATGTACACGAAATGAACGATGAAGCTGAATACGATGGCGACGATCAGATTCATGACCACCCCGGCCAAAGATACCAGCAGTTCATCTCTTCTCGGATGCTTGTAATATCTCGGATCGATTTCCACCGGAATACCCCAGCCGAATCCGCAGAACATCAGTGCCAGAAAGCCCACCGGATCGAAGTGCGCCATCGGATTCAGGGTGACTCTGCCCTGCGCTCTCGGTGTCGGATCGCCCAGACGGTCGGACATAAAAGCATGACCGAATTCATGGAAGGACAAACCGATGACGATTCCCGGCAGTGCAATGAGCATATTGAGGAAATAGGTCTTCGGATTGGACAGCCCATTCTGAGCGATATTTACCATCAGCAGAATGGCCAGCAGAATGCCCAGTTGTTTCATACGATTTTTCATGCGTCCACCTTCTCTCCGTCCAGACTAAAGGTCTTCGTCTCCGTGATGCGAACCGAAACCATCTGTCCTTCCGTTAACGGTTCTTCCGATGTGAAGTTCACCAGCTTAAAGGTGTCCGTCCGTCCGGACCACGCGCCGGCATCGTTCTTGCTGGCACCGTCCACCATGACGTCCACGTTTCGTCCCATATATTCGGAATTCTTTTTCGCCGAGCATCGATTCACTTCATCCACCAATCGGTCAAAGCGATTGTGCTTGATGTTCTCCGGAATCTGATTGTCGTACTTGGCCGCCGGCGTACCCACTCTCGGGGAGTAGATAAAAGTAAAGGCGGAGTCGTACTCCACTTCCCGCACCAGGCTCAGCGTATCCTGAAAATCTTCTTCCGTCTCTCCCGGAAATCCCACGATGATATCTGTGGAGATGGAGATGTCCGGGCAAGTCGCCCGAAGCTTTTCTACGATTTCCATATATCTCTCCCGGTTATAGTGCCGGTTCATGCGCCGCAGCACTTCATCGCTGCCGGACTGAACCGGAAGATGAATGTTGTGACACAGCTTACTGCAGTTTCCGAAGCATGCAATCAGCTCATCGGAAAGGTCTTTCGGATGGGAGGTCATGAAGCGAATCCGTTCCAGGCCTTCCACTTCATTCAAGGCGCGAATCAACGCCGCAAAGTTGTTTCCGTCCGTATCCCGGAAGGAGTTCACGTTCTGTCCCAGCAGCATCACTTCCTTCACGCCGTCGTTCACCAGATTGATGATTTCCTGCTTCACCGCCCGAAGGGACCGGCTCTTCTCCCGGCCACGGGTGTACGGAACGATGCAGTAGGTGCAGAAATTGTTGCATCCGTAGGTGATATTCACCAGCGCCTTGTGCTTAAATTCCCGCTTCGATTCCTTTTCTTCCGGAATCTCCTCATTGTTGGCAATGATGGAGAACTGCTTTTTGCCGGTGCGAATTCGCTCCATCAGCAGGTTCGGAAATTCTGCAATGGTCTGGGTACCGAACACGATGTCCACCCAGCCGAAGCTCTTTCGAATCTCCTCCACGATATGCGGCTGCTGCGGCATGCATCCGCATATGCAGATGATAAAGTTCGGATTGTTTTTCTTCTGCTTCTTGAATTGTCCCAGCATTCCGAAGAAGCGCTTGTCCGCATGTTCTCGGACACTGCAGGTGTTCATCACCACGACGTCCGCTTCTTCCGGATTGGGGGTATGGCTGTAGTCCAGCGCTTCCAGCATTCCGGCAATGTTCTCCGAATCGTGCTCGTTCATCTGGCAACCATAGGTAATAATGTGATAATTCTTGCTCAAAAGATTTATTCCTCTTCTATCGTATTAATTCTAAATGTCTCATCCCGCAGCATTTCTACCACGGTGTTCAGCGCATCTTTGTCCTTAGAGCGGGCGTTCAAGGTCACATCCTCGTTGTGAGTCAGGGCATCCACTGTCTCCGGCTTCTCCAGGTACACGATTCGATGTGTCCGCAGTTCTTCCGGAAGTTCCACCGGTGCGTCGCCCAGCACCAGGATGACGGTCTGCTCGGTTTTGGCCAGCAGCTTCACGCATTTCTTCCATGTCGTTTCGTCCGCCGAATCCATTACAATGCAGCTGCGGTTGTGAACCGCCGTTTTCGCATTTGCCGTAAAACGAAGTCGCTTGCACAACAGGATGTCCGGCAGCAAATCCGAGTGACGGGTATCCGTCAGATTGTGCATCTCTTCCTTATTCCGAACGTAGAACACCACGTTGTGTGCCTGGTACAGAAGCCGGTTGGCCAGAGCCAGTGCCAGAGGGGTTTCCCCGAGTACCGCAATTCTCTTCCGGTCGCTCTCCCTCATCTTCGGAATCGTCACATCGCTGAAATAATCCACCGGTTCTTCCGGAGTTTCGGAAACTTCCGGATCCTCATCTTCCGGTTCCACGGTGGTTTCTTCGGAAATTTCCGGAATTTCTTCTTCCGGATTCTCCTCCGGAACTGCTTCTAATTTCCCTTCGCAACTGTTTTCGAAAACAACCGGCTGCGGGCTCGGCTCCTCCGCTTTTTCGAAAGCATCCGATGCTTCCGAAGCATCCGTTTTCTCCTCGGATACCTCCGCATCCTCCGTTTTGTTTTTACCGCCGAAGCTCAGAGACGGTTCCTCCCGGCGAATCAGGCGCTGAATATTGGAGCGGTGCATCACGATTACCGTGATTGCCAATAGGATGGCCATCGGCAGCACCGAAGAGTAATAGTATTCAATTAAGAACGGGTAGGATACCGCCGCCGTAATAGAGCCCAGGGACATCTTCCGGCTCAGTGCGGTTACCGCAATCGCAATCAGAATCAGTGCAAAGGCGCTGGGCCAATCCAGAGCCAGTGCCGCACCCAGGGATGTGGCCACCCCTTTTCCGCCCTTGAATTTGTAAAGGGCCGGAAAAATATGACCGTACACCACGCAGATGAATGCAATCATGGCACCGATATCTCCGTAATTCAGACCAATGCGCACTGCAACGTATCCCTTCAGCACGTCAATGGCCAAAGTCGCCACCGCGGCTTTTACCCCCAGCACCCGAAGTACGTTGGTGGTTCCCGCGTTTCCGCTGCCCTCTTTCCGGATATCAATTCCGTGAAGTCGGCCCACCAAGATGGCCGGAGAGATATTCCCCAGAAAATACGATACTATCGCAACAATAATGATTTTTAATTGAAACGGCATCCTTAATTGTCTCCTTTTTTCTCGTTATATACAAATTTCACCGATGTTCCTTCGAAATCATAGGCTTCTCTCAGTCTGTTTTCCAGATAGCGCGCATAAGAAAAATGCATCAGTTCTCTGGAGTTAATATTGAAGGAGAACAGTGGCGGCGCAACCCCAATCTGTGCCGCATAGTAAATCTTCAGTCTCTTGCCCTTGTCCGACGGCGGCTGACGCATCATCACCGCATCCTCAATCAGGTTGTTCAGCTTGCCGGTGGTAATTCTTCTCATGCGGATTTCCTGGATGGTGGCCGCTTTCCGAAGGATGTCGTAGATACGACGTCCCTGAAGAACCGACGTGAACAGAATCGGTGCGTAGGAAGCGAACAGCAGCTCGGAGCGAACCTTTCGCTCGTAGTCCCGCATGGTGTTGGTTTCCTTTTCCACCAGGTCCCATTTATTGATGACGATCATCATGCCCTTGCCGGCCTCGTGAGCAATACCCGCGATTTTTTTGTCCTGCTCCGTGATGCCTTCCATGGCATCAATCATCAGGATGCAGATATCGCAGCGTTCGATGGCCGCGATGGCACGGATGACGCTGAATTTCTCGATGGAGTCGTACACCTTGCTCCGTCTCCGAAGGCCTGCCGTATCGATCAGGGTAAAATCATTTCCTTCGAAGCTGAACGGAGTATCGATGGAATCCCGGGTGGTACCGGCGATTGGTGATACAATCACACGGTTTTCTTTGGTCAGCGCGTTCACCAAAGAGGATTTGCCCACGTTCGGTTTTCCGATGATGGCCAGCTTGATGTTCTCTTCATCTGCCTCATAATCCTTGTCCGGGAAACCGGAAACGATTTCATCCAGCAGGTCACCGATATTCAGCATGTTGGCCGAACTGATCGGAATCGGTTCGCCCAGGCCCAGCTCATAAAAATCGTAGATGGTATCCGGCATCTTCGACGGATTGTCAATCTTATTCACCACGAGAATGACTTTCTTTCCGGTACGGCGCAGGATGGCACCCACCTCGATGTCCGCCGTGGTCAGGCCTTCTTTTCCGTCCACCATGAACAAAATCAAGTCCGCCATATCCATGGCCACCACCGCCTGGTCTCTCATCTGGGAGAGAATCGGGTCGTCCGTGCTGGCCTCGATACCGCCGGTATCGATGATGGCGAACTCCCGTCCGTTCCATTCCGTCTCCGCATAGATTCGGTCCCGGGTAACCCCCGGAACGTCCTCCACAATGGCTTTTCGCTCTCCGATAATTCGGTTGAAAAATGTGGATTTTCCTACATTCGGCCGTCCTACGACCGCTAGAATTGGTTTACTCATCGAATATCTCCTCCGCAAATTGTGTTGGATTGAATTCCAACAGATCATCAATACCTTCGCCAACGCCAATATACTTAATCGGAATATCGAATTGATCCGTCACCGTGATAGCGATTCCGCCCCGGGCGGTACCATCCAGTTTGGTCAAAACCAATCCGGTAATCTCCGCAATTTCCGAGAATTCCTGCGCCTGGCTTACCGCATTCTTTCCGGTGGTGGAATCCAGCACCAGCAGCGTCTCCCGATGCGCTTCCGGATATTCCCGGTCGATGATTCGGTTCATCTTCTCCAATTCCTTCATCAGGTTCTTTTTATTCTGGAGACGGCCCGCCGTATCGCAAATCAGCACGTCCGTTCCCGCTGCCTTTGCGGCCTGAATGGAGTCGTAGATGACTGCCGATGGGTCCGTGCCCTCTTCGTGGCGAATGACCCTCACGCCGATTCGCTCGCCCCACTGCTGCAGCTGTTCCGCCGCCGCCGCACGAAAGGTGTCCGCCGCCGCCAGCATGACGGACCGGCCGGATTTCCGGCACAGGTTGGCAATCTTTCCGATGGAGGTGGTCTTTCCGCCGCCGTTGATGCCAATCATCAGGATGATCAGCGGGTTTTCCTTACACAGCCGGTTTCTTTCCCCCTTATCCACCAAATCCGCGATGACGCTTTCCAGCGCCTTCTGCACTTCCTCCGGTTTCGTAATGTAGCGGGCGTTCACCCGTTCCCGAAGCTGTTCCATGATCTTCTCGGTGGTATCGATTCCGATATCCGAAATAATCAGGGATTCTTCCAGTTCATCCAGAAACTCCTCATCCAGATTCGGGTTACCCACGATTACATTGGTAATCTTCTCTCTAAATTTCGCAAAGGTTGATTTTTCTTTAAAAATACCCATTCTTGTTCCTCACTGTTCCGGTTAGTCCAAATCCATCTCCCGTGCATCCTCCAGCTTGAGGGACAGCATCCGGGAAATGCCCTGTTCCGGCATCGTTACACCGTATAACACATCCGCATGTTCCATCGTCACCTTCTGGTGGGTGATGATGGCGAACTGAATTTCGTGGAAATTCTTCAAATAATCCGAGAAGCGCTCGATATTCGCTTCGTCCAATGCCGCTTCCACCTCGTCCAGAATACAGAACGGTGTGGGTTTCGTCTTCAGCACCGCGAACATCAGTGCGATGGCAGTCATGGTTTTCTCTCCGCCGGACATCAGGTTGATGTTCTTTAGAGATTTCCCCGGCGGCTGCGCGATGATATCGATTCCGGAATCCAGCGGATTCTGCTCATCTTCCAGGCTGAGCTCCGCATGTCCTCCGCCGAAAAGCTCTCGGAAGGTGCTCTCGAAGTTCGTTTCGATTCGTTCGAAATTATCCTTGAACCGTTCCCGAATGGTTCGGTCCATGTTCCGGATAATGCCTTGCAGTTCATCCATGGCCTTGGTCAGATCCGATTCCTGGGTGGTCATGAATTCGTATCGGCGGCTCACATTTCGGTACTCTTCAATCGCAGAAATGTTTACGTCGCCCAGCTCCGCCATGCGCAGCCGAATCTCCCGGGCTTCCTTATTGCCGGAAGTGATGGCAAAATCCTCGGAACGCAGTTCCAGGGCTTCCGCGTAGGACATCTCAAACTCATCCCACAGCTTGTCCTTCTGAGAGGACAGCAGGGTCTCGTTCTTCGTATTCTTAATTTCCAGCTTATATTTCCGATCCTGCATGTCTGTAACATTTTGGGATATGGATTTCTGCTTCTCGATTCCGCGCTCCTGATCCAGCCGGTTCCGGTCCAGATCTGCGGTCAGCTGAACCTCTCGGTCTTCCAGCGCTTTCTTCTCCGCTTTCAGTGCGGTTTCCTTTTCATCGGACTCCGCCCCGGAAGTGGTGAGAAGCAGCCGCTGCCGGTTCTGTTCCTCGTAATCCTCTTCGGCGGAATTCAGCGTGTCTTCCTGTTCGGTAATGTCGTCGATGATTCGCTCAATGGTTTCGTTCATGGCCAGAATCTTCTGTTCCTGTTCACCGAGCCGAACCTTGTAGGAAACTACCTGTTCCTGACACTCCTCGGAATCCGAAGAGTACCGTTCCACATCTGCACTCAGCTGTTCCGACTCCTCTTCCATGCGTTGAATTTCTTTTTCCACTTCGTCAATCTGATTCTTATAACGAAGAATCATTTCCTCCGCCCGCTTCAAATCATCCTGTATATTCTCCAGTTCCTCGGAATAGCGGGAGGTCGCGGTATCGCTTTCTTTTACCAAGGATTCGGCGTGATCCTTCTCGCTCTTTAATACGCTGAGCTGGACTTCCAGTTCCTGAAGGCGCTGCGTCAGCTTCTTTCGCTCTTCCTTCGCCGCATCCCGGGACTGAACGCATTCCTCCCGGAAGGCTTTTCCCTTCTTCTGAGATGCGTGGAGAGATTCAATTTCCAGGTCCAGCGCAGCAATTTCCTTCTTTCGTTCCAGAAGATTGGCGGATTTATTCCGATATCTTCCGCCGGTAATGGCACCGCTGGAGGAAATAACCTCTCCTTCCAGGGTCACGATTCGAAAACCGCCCGGCGCTCGCTTTGAAATCGCCACCGCACAGTCCATGTTGTCAGCAAGGATTACCCGGCCCAGCAAGTATCCGTAAATATCCCGATACGCCGGCTCAAAATCGATCATCTCCGCGGCAATGCCCAGATATCCATCCATGTGCTCCGCCGCTCCCGGCGATATCGGACGGCTGTGAATCGACGCAATCGGAAGGAATGTGGCTCTTCCCGCCCGAGCGGACTTCAGCCATTCCACGGCCTGTTTTGCGGAGCGGTCGTCCTCGCACACGATGTTCTGCATGGCACCGCCCAATGCGGTTTCAATCGCCAGCTCATATCCGTCCGGCACCGACATCAGCTCGGACACCGTCCCTATCACGCCCCGAAGGTTCTTCTGCATCACCGTTCGAACCGCGTTGTTGTATCCTTCGTAGTTGTTTTCCATCTCTTCGATGGTGTTCCGCCGCGCCGTCTGGCGATTCACCTGAAGTAGAATTTCTTCCAGCCTCTTGGACGCCGCCGCGATTTTCTCCTCATAGCGGTGAATCTCCTCCGTATGGGATTCCACCGTCCGGCGAAGATTTTCCTGCTCCTCTACTTTTTCCGTAAAAGCAGTCTCCATCTCCTCCAGGCGTGCCCGGTTCTGCTGAAGGTGCTCTTCCCGTCCTTCACTCTCTGACGAAATCTGCTCCATACGGTCCCGCAGGGTCTTCTGATAATTCTTTAATGTATTGATTTCCGCCTGCCTGGATACGTTCTTATTTCCCATATCCATCGCGGATTCCCGGTTCTGTTCGATGCGTTCCCGGAGAATTCCGGTTTTCTTGGTTCGCTCGTTCAAGCGCACCACCGCATCCTGAAGCTCCCGGCGATATTCTCTTTCGGTTTGCTCCAGCTCGTCGGCATCCTTTTCCATAGACTGCCGCTTTTTCTTTAAATCATCCATCTTCGCCGTCGTGTCGGAAATAATTTCCTGAAGGCGCTGAAGATTGCTTTCAATATTATTCAGCCGTTCGGAGTTAATCTGTCCCCGATTGGTAATCAGGTTCAGTTCTTCTGTCTTTTCCCGCAGCTGCCGATTGCACTCCTCGTACTGCCGGCTGAGCTCTGCATCCCGAATACGGCATTCTTCCACCTGACGGTCCAGCGCTGATTTTTGTGTCAGCAGCTCATCGTATTCCCGCGCCAGTTCCTCCAGCTCGGTCTGTCCGCTTTCCACATTGCGCTCCAGATTTCCGATGCTGTGCAGAATGATATTCACCGCCAGCACCTTATACCGATCTCGGAGCCGGATGTACTCCTGCGCCTTCTCGGAGTCCTCCTTGAGGCCGTCGATGCGGTCTTCGATTTCCGAAATGATATCGCGGACACGTTCCAGATTGTCCGATGCGGACACCAGCTTCCGCTCCGCATCCTGCTTGCGGGTTTTGTAGGAAACGATTCCCGCCGCCTCTTCGAAAATCTCCCGTCGGTTCTCCGGCTTGGTGCTGACAATCTCCTGAATCTTGCCTTGACCGATAATAGAATATCCGTCAACTCCGATTCCGGTGTCCATGAACAGCTCCCGCACATCCTTCAGACGGCAGTTGTTTCCGTTGATCAGGTATTCGCTCTCTCCGGAGCGGTACATCCTTCGCGTTACCGCTACCTCGTTATAGTCAACCGGCAGCATTCCGGAAGAGTTATCAACAACCAGAGATACCTCCGCCATCCCCTTCGGCTTCCGGCTGGTGGTTCCGGCAAAAATAACCTCATCCATCTTGTTTCCTCGAAGCTGCTTCGGGCTCTGCTCGCCCAGCACCCATCGAAGGGCATCGCTGATGTTACTCTTTCCGCTGCCGTTCGGGCCGACGATACAGGTGATTCCATCATTCAGTTCAATGCAGACCGGGTCCGCGAAAGATTTGAAACCCTGCATCTCGATTCGCTTAAATTGCAATGATTAAACCCCTTTCATCAGCACTTTTCTGGCCGCTTCCTGTTCCGCCGCTTTCTTGCTGTGCCCGGAACCGGTTGCCAGAACGGCATCGTCTACTTTTACCTGCACCGTAAAAACCTTTCGATGATCCGGCCCGCTTTCCGAAACCGGTTCATATTGGATTCTTACATTCTTATATCGCTCCTGCAGCATCTCCTGCAGAGCGGTCTTATAATCGTGATATAGCTTTCCCTGCAGCGCCAGCAAGATATTCTCTTCGAACAGCTTCAGCACCACCCGGTCCGCGCAGTCGTAACCGCTCTCCCGAATAATCGCACCAATGATGGCTTCCACCGCATCCGCCAGAAGGGAATCCTTCTCACGGCCGCCGTACATTTCCTCTCCGTTTCCCAGAAAAAGAAAGTCGCCCAGCCCGATGTGCCGGGCAATGGTCGCCAGCGAACGCTCGCAGACGATGTTAGCACGAGTCTTGGAAAGAACTCCTTCCGGTTGGTTCGGCATCACCTCGTACAGCTTGTTCCCGATGATGGCGTCCAGATACGCATCCCCGATGAATTCCAACCGTTCGTTGTTTTCCGAATACGCCAAATCATGCTCGGAAGCATAGGAACTATGCGTTAGAGCATGAGCCAGCAATTTTTTGTCTTGAAAAGAATATCCCAGATTGCGTTCCAGGACTGAGTAATCCTTCATCTATTCCTCTCCCGAAGATTTTTCCGTAATCGCATTCTCAATCAGTGCGGTTACGTTCTGTTCCACGTACGGAACCGCCTTTAAGATTGCGTTGTATACGGCATTCGCCTTGGAGCTTCCGTGAATCTTCAGTACCGGTCCCTTTAATCCCAGGATCGGAGCACCGCCCTCTTCGGAGTAATCGAACTCCTTCTTGATTTCCTTCAGCTTGTTGTAGGACAGCAATGCGCCGGCTTTTGCCACAAGGCCTTCCGTCATCTTCTGCTTAATGCGCTTCATCACCGCAAGGGCCACGCCCTCGGAACTCTTCAGGAACACGTTTCCGGAGAAACCGTCTGTTACCACAACATCGCAGCATCCGAACGGCACATCTCGGCCTTCGCAGTTTCCCTTGAAATTGATGTCCGCATTTCGAAGGAGTTCGAAGGATTCCTTGTGAAGCGGATCTCCCTTCTCTTCTTCCGCGCCCACGTTCAGAAGCATCACTTCCGGATTCTCGATGTCCTTCACCTTTTCCACAAAAATACTTCCCATAATGCCGTACTGCAGCAGGTATTCCGGACGGGACTCCGCATTGGCGCCGCAATCCAGAATCAGGGATGTATCGTTCATGCCGATTTTCGGAAAGAACGCCGCAATCGCCGGACGCTTAATGCCGCGAATTCTGCCCAGAATCAGCAAACCCGCGGAAAGCAGTGCGCCGGTGCTTCCGCCGGAAATGAACGCATCCACTTCTCCTTCTTTAAGCATGCGCATGCCCTTTGAAATGGAAGAGTCCTTCTTCTTCCGAACTGCCATCGCCGGCGACTCGTTGTTGGAAATCACTTCCGTTGCATTTACGACTTCAATATTATCTCCGTTCCAGTTCAGGGCCTGCAGGCACTCGTTGATGCGATCCTCCTGACCGATGATGGAAACGGTGCCGGAAATCTCCTTCGCCGCCTGAACGGCGCCCTTTACGATTTCCTCCGGTGCATGGTCTCCTCCCATGCCGTCAATCATAATATTCATAGTTTTCTCCCGTTTTTGTTCAACAAAACCTAATGTGATATTATATCACACTTTTTCGGTCTTTGTCTTTCAATAATCTATAAAAGAACTTTAGCGCAGGCGAAGTTGTCCGCAAGCCGCGTCGATATCGGCCCCCAAAGTCCGTCGAACCGTCACCGCAACGTGATTCTCTTCCAGAATTCTGCGGAATCGCTGTACCGACTCCCGATTTGGCGTATTGTAGCCGGTGCCCTCTACCTTGTTCAAAGGAATCAGATTCACATGGGTCTGCCATCCCTTCAGCCGGCCCGCCAGCTCCAATGCGTGCTCCCGAGAATCGTTAAATCCGTCGATCAGGGCGTATTCAAAGGTAATCCGCCGTCCGGTAACCTTCGCATATTCCCGGCAGACTTCCATGAGTTCATCGTATCCGTACTTGCGGGTCACCGGCATGGATTGCCGGCGAATCTTCTCGTTCGGTGCATGAAGAGAAATAGCCAGGTTCACCTGGGGAAACTCCTCCATGAACCGGCGGATTCCCGGAATCACGCCGCAGGTGGATACGGTAATGTTTCGGTAGCTTAAATTGTATCCGTCGGGATGATGGATCAGTCTAAGAAAACCGGCCATGTTCTCGTAATTGTCGAAGGGCTCGCCGATTCCCATCATCACCACGTGGTTGATGTCCTCTCCCGTCAGGTTTCGCATGGCCAGCACCTGGGCGAATATCTCACCCGCCGTCAGGCTTCGGTCCAGACCCTTCCGCGTGGACGCACAGAAAGTGCACCCCATTCGGCATCCCACCTGGGATGAGATGCAGATGG
The DNA here is from genome assembly GCA_016775335.1 of Mogibacterium sp. Classification (GTDB taxonomy): domain Bacteria; phylum Bacillota; class Clostridia; order Peptostreptococcales; family Anaerovoracaceae; genus Mogibacterium_A. The sequence continues at coordinate 44,044 of JAEUGJ010000033.1, read as the reverse complement.
AGTTCCCGTAGCTGTACTTCATAAATACGGATTCCACCCGGCTTCCGTCCCGGAATTCGAACAGGCACTTTCGCGTACCGTCGGTGCGGGACTGCTGGTCGTAAATTACCCGGGGAATATCGATGTAATAGTGCTCTTTTAGTTTCTCTCGAAAGGATTTCGACAGGTTGCTCATTTCATCAAAGTCGCCAACCCCTTTCGACAGCCACCGGAAAAGCTGCTTCGCCCGGAATTTTTTTTCACCCAACTCAGAAACGACCCCGACTAATTCGTCGGGATCGTTTCCAAGTATATTCTTTAATTCTAAATTTGAATTGTTCATTATACTCTTTCTACTGCAATGCCAGTATCGTGACCGTTAATATCGAATACCTCGATGCCATCCTTCGCAGCGATTTCGTCTGCCAGTGTCTCGGACATGATGTGGTCCTTCGCTCCGTTAACGGCGCTCTGAATCTCTTCATCCGCAGCCAGATAAATCCGGATGTGATCCATCATTTCAAAGTCGTGCTGCTTTCTCAGCTGCTGAACCTTGGAAATGATTTCACGAACATATCCTTCGTTAATCAGCTCCGGTGTCAGAGTGGTTTCCAGGATGGTGAACACGTTGTTCTCCATGCCAACCACGAAACCTTCCTTTGCGGAGATACGCACGTCCAGATAATCTTCCGGAATCTCGTAGTCTTCACCGCCCAGGTTCATGGTCACCGATCCGCCCTGAACTTCCGCAATCAGCTTCTTGGCATCGCATTCTGCCAGCTTCTTGCCGAACTCCTTGACGTTCTTGCCCAGTGCCTTTCCGGCTTCACGGAAGTTCGGCTTGATGGAGAAGTTCATGTATTTGTCCAGTTCCGGCTCAAACACAACGTTCTTTACGTTCAGCTCTTCCTGAATCAGCGGAACCAGGTCGCTGATGATGGATTCGTAGCTTCCGTCGATGATGACTTCCTGAAGCGGCTGACGAACCTTCAGCTTTTCCTTTTCACGGGTTCCTCTGCCCAAGTTCACCAGTGTTTTTACCAGACCCATTCTCTCCTCAACCTTCTCGTCAATCAGACTTTCGTCTGCTTCCGGATAGTATGCGGTGTGAACGGTTTCGTTTCCGGTGAGCTTGATGTACATCTCGTCGGAAATGAACGGTGCAATCGGTGCAATCAGCTTCGCAACGCCCACCAGAATCTCGTAGGTTGTGGCGAATACGCTCTTCTTATCCTCATCCATCTCTTCCGCGTAGAATCTTCTTCTTGCCCGGCGGATATACCAGTTGGACAGGTCTTCTACAACGAAATCGTTGATGGTACGAACCATTCTCATGTGTTCATAAGAATCCAGCGCAGCGGTGGCTTCCCGGATGCACTTGTTGTATCTGGAAATAATCCAGCGGTCCAGCTCCGGACGGTTCTCATACGGAACCTGCAGGGATGCCACATCCAGATCCTCCAGGTTGGAGTACAGTACGAAGAAGTTGTAGATGTTCTTCAGGGTTCCGAAGAACTTGCTGACTACTTCCTTAACGCCATCCTCGTCGAACCGGGTTGGGGTCCATGCCGGAGAGGTGGATACCAGGTACCATCTCAGCGCATCGGCACCGTATTTGTCCAGCAGTTCGAACGGCGAAACCGTATTTCCTCTGGACTTGGACATCTTCTTTCCTTCCTTGTCCAGGATCAGGTCGTTAACCAGTACGTTCTTGTACGGTGCTCTTCCCATGATGAATGTGGAAATCGCCATCAGGGAGTAGAACCAGCCTCTGGTCTGGTCGATGCCTTCGCAGATAAAGTCTGCCGGGAACAGCTCCTTCTCGAAGCGCTCCTTGTTCTCAAATGGGTAGTGCCACTGCGCGTACGGCATCGCACCGGAGTCGAACCAGCAGTCCATAACTTCCGGGATACGGGTCATGGTCTTTCCGCATTCCGGACAGGTGAGATGGATGTCATCTACGTACGGACGGTGCAAATCGATGGTTTCCGGATCAACGGCTTCAACGCCCTTTTCCTTCAGTTCTTCTCTGCTGCCGATGCACTCCAGGTGACCGCATTCACAGCGCCAGATCGGAATCGGAGTTCCCCAATATCTGGATCTGGAAATCGCCCAGTCCTTTACTTCTGCCAGCCAGTTGCCGAAACGCTTCTCGCCGACGAAAGGCGGATACCAGTTCACGGTATTGTTGTTCTCTACCAGCTGATCCTTCAGCTTGCTCATCTCGATGTACCAGCCCGGCTTTGCGTAGTATACCAGCGGAGTGCCGCATCTCCAGCAGTGCGGATAGTTGTGGACCATCTTCTGCTTGGAGTACACCTTGTTCTCCCCTGCCAGGTACTTGAGAATCTCAACATCCAGACCGTCTTCCATTACAAAGTGGCCGGCCCATGGCGTCTCGGTAAATCTACCTTTCTCGTCCACCGGTCTCGCAAACGGAACGTTGTAGCGACGGCAGGTGTTGTAGTCGTCTTCACCGAATGCATAAGCGGTGTGAACCAGACCGGTACCATCCTCGGTGCTGACATAATCCGCACATGCAACGAAGAACGCCTTCTTGTCTCCGTCTTCCATCTTTACGAAAGGCATGAGCTGCTCGTATTCCTGATACTCCAGATCCTTACCCTTCATGGTTTCCAGCACTTCGTACTTGCCTTCTCCCAGCACCTTGTCGGCCAAAGCCTGAGCGACGATCAGCACGTTGCCTTCTTCCGGTCCTTCCAGCATCTTCGCACGGATATAATCCACTTCCGGGCCAACGGTAATCAGCACGTTGGACGGCAGGGTCCACGGTGTGGTGGTCCATGCCAGGAAGTACTCGTTGTCCATGCCCTTGCGCTTGAACTTGCAGGTTACGGTCAGAACGGAAATCTCCTTGTATCCCTGCGCAACCTCGTGGGAAGCCAGTCCCGTTCCGCAGCGAGCGCAGTACGGCTGAACCTTGTGGCCTTCGTAGATCAGTCCGGCATCGAAGAACTTCTTCAGAATCCACCAGCCGGATTCAATATAATCGTTCTTGTATGTAATATACGGATCATCCAGGTCCGCCATGTACGCCATGCGGTCGGACATGTCCGTCCACATGCTGGTGTACTTGAATACGGACTCACGGCACTTCTCGTTGAACTCCTTAATGCCGTACTTCTCGATGTCCTGCTTGCCGTTCATTCCCAGCTGCTTCTCCACCTCAATCTCAACCGGCAGTCCATGGGTATCCCATCCGGCCTTTCTCTTAACCTGGAATCCCTTCATCGTCTTGTACCGGTTAATGGAGTCCTTCAGGGTTCTCGCCATAACGTGGTGAATACCCGGCTTGCCGTTTGCTGTCGGTGGTCCTTCGAAAAAGACGAAGCTTGGGCAATCTTCTCTTTCCTTTACGCAGCGGTCCAGAAGATCAATGTCTTTCCAATGATTGACCTGTTCCTCCTGGGTTTCTGCGACGGATTTTTCTGATAAATTCTCAAACATGTTCCAATTCCTTCCGTCGATTTATTGAATGAATAAAAAGAAATGCGATTATTCGGGGGTTTCCGGAGAATCGTACTTCTTTTGACCCAATCTAAAATTAGTTTCTAACTAATACAATATAGTATAAAATTTATTAAAAGTCAACAATTTAAATGCACAAAATCGTACTCATTATCTAAATGTCAGATGCCGTTTCACTGTGTCATTATACAAGGAGCCGCCTGTATTTCTGCAAGCGGCTCCTTGAGTTAACATTTATTCATCTGATATATTGTCTCCGAACAGATTCTTCTCCACGGCTCCCAATGTCAACCAGCCTTTCTTTTCAACGGATTTTCGGCCTTTTGCAAGTTCATTCATCAACCGGAGGGTTGCCTGCGTCCTATCAAAGTCCTGTAAATCAAGATCTGAAGTAAGTTTGATATTTGGCATAGTGCTCACCTACTTTCATATATAGCACATACGTATCCGATTGTTTTCTCTCATCTTTTGCTCTAGACAATATGAAGTGACCTCACATTTGTAGCAACGTGGATTTACCCGTATACTTGAATAGTCACTACACTACTCAAGAAGCGGGGGTTACCGCATACAAAGGAGGTCACTATGAAGAGTATAATCTATGTCGGGATGGATGTCCACAAAGCAAGCTTTACACTTTCCTGCTTTTCCGTTACTACACAGGAGACATTTGCTACAGTCAAGATATCTCCGGACGCAAAGGCCATTAAGAAATACCTTGATGGAGTCAGTCTCTCACGCAGTGAGGAATGCGAATTTGTATGCGGCTATGAGGCTGGATGCCTCGGTTATACGCTATACCATCAGCTGACTGCCATGAACATCAGATGTGTAATCATGGCTCCGACCACTATGCTTCATACATTGGCCTCGTCCCTGGTGAGCATAGCAGTTCTGAAGACCAGATTCGTCTAGGCATCACCAAATGGTACGTTATTTCTCCGAAGGTATCTTGCAAGCGCTTTGGCTTGTAAGATCAAGGTTCAGCTATCTACGAAAAAACTATGGCGGAATATTTTCTCTTGACAAAGGTCATTTCATATCAGTTTTTGAAAACGGCCTAAATTAGAGGCTCTTTCTTACTACAGCTCTTTCGCCTTATAGATATTATATCCCTCGTAATAATAGCTGTGATCGATTCCTTTCATGTACACATCTCGGTCATCAATCAGATCCGTCAGCGCATTTCTCAGAACGTACTTGATTTCAATATCCTTTATCGGGCTGCGTTCCATTGCCATGAGGTAATCATCTTTATCGACTCTGCTCCAGTCAACCACCTTGCGGATTTCTTTCTTGAACATCAAGTTGAGCCATATGCGCATGCTTCTGCCATTCCCTTCTCTGAACGGATGGGCAATATTCATCTCAACATACTTCTCAACAATCTCATCAAAGTTGGACTGGGGCATTTTCTCGATATGCTTAATAGATGATTCAAGATACATTACGGGAGCAAATCGAAAATCACCCTTTGCGATATTCACCGTTCGTATGCTTCCTGCAAAATCATATATTTCACCAAAAAGCACTCTATGAATCTCCGAGAGCGCTTCAAAAGAACCCGGTGTCAATTCGTCAAGCCTCCCGCTTTCAAACAACCATGCAGCCTTCTTCTTGCTGATTTGTTCTTCCACTCTGGCAAGTTCCGCAGAGTCAGTTATTCCCAAAATATTTTCAAGCGCCATTTTATTCTCCCGCTTTCTTTTATATTACCCCAAACGCAGCCGCTCTTTCAGCTCCTCCAGCAGCGCCTCGTGGTCGTGGTGCTCCAGCTTCGGGAACGCCCGCATCAGCCGGCCATAACCGAAATGGCGTCTCCGGCGATAGGTATCGTAGAACTCTTCCTTCCGCTGTTCCAGCTCCTTCCGTCTCGCCTCCATCTCGTTCTGAAGCTCCTGAATTCGCTGTCTGCCCGCCGCATCCAACTCCTTCAGATTGTTGTCCAGGTTCTCCCGCATTTCCGCCTTCGCCAGATAACCCTGAACCTTCGCTTCATCCACTCGCTGCGCCGTCTCCAGTGCACCGGTGCCTATCCGGGTACTCAGCTCGTCGCTCACCGTGCGCATCTTTCGCCGCATCTCGTCCAGCTCCTCAAAGCGCTTGTTCAAACCAATCAGGATGAATACGGATACCACGAAGTCCGCAAAATACAGCATATATAAAAATACCATCAAGAAAAATGCGTAATGGTGCGTCATCATGTGACCGCACAGATCTTCAATGACCGGATGGGCATTTCGCACCACAAAGACAATTGCCAGACCCCAAATAATGCTGAATTCCAGGCAGATATATCCGCGGAAGTTAAACGGCTTATCCCGGTAATCCCAGAGCCGAACGTGAAAGAACCGATCCAGAATCCAGCCCCCAATCAGCTCAATCAGCGTGGCCAAAAGCGCCCCGCATATGAATATTTTCCAAAGGCTCAGCGTCTGCAGGTTCTCCGTGGACACCGCATCCATCAGCAGAAATAATCCCACCACACCAAATCCGTAGATGGGACACACCGGCCCGTTTAGAAAACCCCGGTTTACCACCAATCCCTTCTCTAACGCCTGGTAGACCACCTCCACCACCCAGCCGAGAAATGAATATATGAGAAAATACCATGCTATCTGTACAATCGTCAACGGTCCAACACTCCCTTCTGTCGTCAAATCTGCTCATCCATCAGCCGCTGCTGACTGTTCACCGGCTCTCCCTTCACGTCCTTCCGTCGGTAGCAGCCTTCCGAATCCAGCCGCCGCCCTTTCACGTTATCCATGTAATTCAGAAGCAGCGTGTTCTTAATGCGGCTCCGCACCTTCGGGTCGATTACCGGAAATGCCAGCTCCACCCGCTTTTCGGTATTGCGCGTCATCAGGTCCGCCGAACTGATATACATCCGTTCCTTCTTTCCGCTGCCAAAAATATACACCCGAGAATGCTCCAGATACCGTCCCACCACATTCACAACGTCAATGTTCTCGGTGCGCTTTGCCACCCCCGGCAGCAGGCAGCAGATGCCTCGAACAATCATCCGAATTTTTACGCCCGCCTCCGACGCCTCGGACAACTTTCGGATGACATCCGGATCCGTCATGGAGTTTACTTTTATAAAAATACGGCCCTTCTTGCCTTTCGCGGTTTCCGACTCAATCTGCTGCAGAATCGCTTGCTTGAAACCCTGGGGGGCGGCCAGAATGTATTTATAATCTTCGAAATATTTATTTTTGCAGATGTTCTTAAAGAACCGGGACACATCCTTCCCCAGCGGCTGATTATACGTAATCAGCGAGAAGTCCGTATAGAGCTTGGCGGTGGTCTCGTTGTAGTTCCCTGTGCCCACCTGGGTCAGGTACCGCTTCTCTCCCATCTCTTCCAGAACTACCTGACAAATCTTGCAATGCACCTTATAGTCATCCATGCTTTCGCTGCCGTAATAGATCTTGCACCCGGCCCGCTCCAGCCGGCGGGACCAGTTGATGTTGTTCTGCTCGTCGAATCGGGCGCGAAGTTCGATCAGGACTTTAACTTTCTTTCCGTTTTCCGCCGCCTGTGCCAGGTATTCCGCAATTTGGGTATGACTGCTGAGCCGGTAGATGGTCATGCGAATTTCCCGCACCCGGTCGTCCGTCACCGCTTCTTTCAGCATCCGAAGAAGGGGCATCATGGAGTCGTAGGGATAGGACGAGAGAATGTCTCCCCGCTTGGCATAATCCACCACCTTTTCCTCAAAGAACGTTGGCGTGCTTCGAGGAGTGTATCTCGGATAGGAAAGTGTCCGAAGGGTTGACTTCGGCAGAAGCTCCTTCAATTCATCCAGAAATCCGTACTCCAAAGGCGCCGTTGTGGTGAAGCAGTGTTTTTTCGGAATCTTAAATTTCGCAATCAATTCCTCTCGGAAGGAATCCGAGCAATTCCCCCGGATTTCCAGACGAACCAATGGCTGTGTGCTCCGCTCTCGGAGCATTTTCTGAATCTGTGCCCGAAAATCCGCTTTCAGCAGTTCGTCTTCCTCGCCTTCCCGAAATTCCGCATTTCGGGTAACGCGGAGAAGCAGTTTTTCTTTTGCCTGAAATGGCAGCATCCACTTGTCGAAGAATTCCATCAGAACATCCGGCGTTCGGATTCCGATGAACCCCGCCGAACTGTTTTCCAAAGTAAGCAGTGCCGGCATCTCTTCCGGAAAAGTCACGACGGAATAATAACCCTCATCCAGTTTTCCCAGCAGCACCGTCTGATTGTTCTTCAGCTCCGGCAGCCCATCGATTCCGGAAAGGAACCGGATGGATACCTGCTTCAGAAGGACATCCCGGAAGTATGCGAAACAGACCTCCCGCTCCGGGCCGGCCAGTTCCTCATTGCTCTTAATCCACACTTCTTTTTCCCGAAGATTCTTTCGAACTTTCTCGTAGATCTGCTCCCGCTTGTAATACAGAAACCGTGTGTTCTTGCTGATCTGCTTCAGCTGCCGAGACGGGCTCATCCCCGAAAGGGGATCCCGATTCTCCGGCGCCACCCGGTCCAAATCCATCAAACTACCGACCCGAACCATGAAAAATTCATCCAGATTGCCGGAAAAAATCTTCACGAAATTCAACGCTTCCAGCTCTGGAATGGATTCATCCAGCGCTTCCTCCAGGCATCGCTCGTTAAACCGCAGCCAGGACAGCTCTCGATTCTGCGTGTAGCCTTTCTTGTATATTTCCTTCATGTCCTATCCTTCATATCGGAAAAGGCGCCCCGAAACAGGGCGCCCCTCACTCAATCCATCTTATTTATCAAAGCTGACTTTCACATTTTCCCGTTCAATTTCGGAAGAAACTTCGAACATCGTCTTCATCTCAAAATGGAACATGGAGCCGATAATGTTGCTCGGGAAAGACTTCAGACGTACATTGAACTTCTTTACGCAAGCGTTGTAGTACTTCCGCGCATTGGCGATATCTCCTTCCACCGCCTGCAGCTGAGTCATCAGCTCCTGAAAATTCTGATTGGCCTTCAGATCCGGGTACTGCTCCGCCACGATGTTGATGGAACGAAGCGCCTGGGTCAGTCCCGCTTCGGACTCGAACTTCTCACTCTGGGTAGTTGCCGCACCCACGGCGTTTCTCGCCGCAATTACGGACTTCAGCGTTTCCGCTTCGTGCGCCGCATAACCCTTCACGGTCTCCACCAGATTCGGGATTAAATCGAATCTCTTCTTCAAATAAACGTCCATGGTTGCAAACGCCTCTTCCACATTTACGTCCCCACGAACAAAACCGTTATAGGTGGAGATTCCCCATACGAGAATCACTGCCGCCACCACAAGAACAATAATCAAAGCCATAGCACACTCCTTTCTTCTGCGAGTTCGCATGTAAAAACAATATTTCGGGGCTACCAGGCACCGCCGCCTCCGCCGCCGAAGCCGCCGCCGCTGAATCCACCGCCGCTGTCACTGCTAAAGACTCCGCCGCCGCTGCTGCCGGAATCCGTACTCTTCGCAATGCTCTCTTGAATGACATCGGTCACACCGGTGGATACGTGATTCAACATGGAATCCATCATCACCACGTCGAAGTACGCATCTTCTGCCGTGTTATACGGAGAATACCAAGACGGTCTCTCCACCGGAATGGATTCGAACTTGCTGGCCCACTTCTTCGTCATACCGAACACGTACGCATACGGCAGAACATTGTAGAAATAAGATGGATTTCCTTCCACCAATTCCTCAATCCGATCCAGTTCTGCATCCCGGATAAAGTTCCGGAAGCCCAGAACTCGGCCGTAGAGCGCCGCACTCCATTCGCTTCGGGATTTCATGCCCAGAAGAACCAACGGTCCAATGACGAAGAACGCCAGAAGGATGGTGGTGATTCGGCCATCGTTATATCCCCACTCCGGATCCAGGCAGAAGAACTGCATGTAACCCAGCACGGCAAAAGCGTATATCGTTACCCAAAGTGCGAACTTCAGTGCCACGCTGGATCCCTTACGGCTCTTCCGATAGTAGTAGATGCTCACCAGCTTTCTTGTCAGTGCCAGGAAGAACAATCCCACCACCAGTCCGGTGGCTGCGGAATACAGAAGGGACAATGTGGTGTTCAGGAACATCAGCAATGCCGTTGCCAGTGCCGGCACCAGGAAGAAAATCATCTTTCCGATTCGATCCGCTTTCCGGGATTTGGCGGTAAACAGCTTATGTCCGCCGGAATACTCGTCGTCCACCAGAGATGGGATGTCCTCAAAAGCATGGTGCATCCGGTCTCCGATTTCCTTGGTTCGAACGGTTAATTTCTTCGGCTCCTTTTCCTTCAGCGTCTCGTAATCCTTAAAGGCGGCACTTCCGAAAATTCCCCGGAAGAATCGTTGGATGGAAGGCTTCTCCGATTCCGGCAAATCTCCCAGACGGGTGAATTTGAATTTGTTCTTCTTGTATTCGTCGATATCGATATATCCCTTATCGGCCAGATAGAAGAATGTGGCCGTCATATCGCTGTCGTCCACGGTTCCGTCGATGATGTACCCTACATCGATTGGCGTTAAGCCCTCCGGCGGGTAGAATTCCACCGTCTCCGTAATCTCCGGATTTCGGCCCCAGGTAATGCGCAGCAGCACCATAATCAGTGTCCCTGCCAGAACGAGAATCAGCAGCAGGTTCTTGACCCAGCCGTAGCTCAGCGATCCGGTCCAGCTGCCTTCCGGAAGCACTCCGTAGACGGAAGCGCCCGCCGATTTCGGTAAATTCTCCGCCTCATAGACGATTGTTGGTCCGTCCTTCTTCCAGGTTCCGTATTTATTGATGGTGGAACCGTATGTACCGCTGTAATACTGAAGATCCTTGAATTCAAAATCCTTCGGCAGGTGAATGGTGACCTTTGCTTTATCGATTGGTGTCTCCCATCCCCCCGGGATTCCATCCAGATTCAGATAATCCGCTTTGGAATCGTTATCCTGAATTCCCTGAATCGTGTACCGAATGATGTACGTCTGTTTTCCCTTCAGCGTCGTGTCGGCCGAACCCACTTTAATAACCTGATTTCCGGACTCCGCATAAGTGTCGTATTCGTAGTTGTTGACCTTAATATCTTTAATCCGATACTTGCTGCCTAACGGAATGTACCGATAAATTCCGTGATGGGCTTCTTCCCCGAAATCCACCGTAATGCGTTCCCGGTAATCGAAGGTCTGATTGATATTGGCATGAATATCCACATCGTATTCCGGTGTGGTATATCCGTATACCGTATCAGCATTTACAAATCCCGCAATATACAGAAAAGCTGCGAATGCCACAGCAACTATCAAATAGCGGAATGTCTTTGTACTTGTCGACACAGGACTCTCCTTTCTCTGCGTGGTTTCGCAGCTTATACTTATTTAAATTATATCACTTTCCGCTGAACTATTTCAACTTCATTGTGGAATTAGCGGCGGTTCAGATCTTTGCGAACCAGGTTGATTCTGTTCTGGTTATCGATCTCGGTAACCTTAACCTCAACCTTATCGCCGATGTTCATCACATCTTCCACCTTCTCAACACGGTGGTTTGCCATCTTGGAGATGTGCAGCAGACCTTCCTTACCCGGCAGGATTTCGATGAATGCGCCGAAGTTCATGATACGCTTAACGGTACCGGTGTACACTTCGCCCACTTCCACGTCCTTCGTGATAAGCTCGATTTCTCTCTTTGCGGCTTCTGCACCTGCCATATCCTCACTGTAGATGCAGATCTTGCCCACATCATCATCGGAGATGTCGATTTTAACGCCGGTTTCCTCCACAATCCGATTAACGGTCTTTCCGCCCGGTCCGATAACCAGACGAACCTTATCCGGATCCACACGCATGAAGATAACTCTCGGTGCATATGGGGACAGCTCTTTTCTCGGTTCAGGCAGCTCTTCCAGCATGTTCTCCAGAATGTGCGCACGGCCTTCCTTTGCCTGGTTCAGCGCCTGCTCCAGAATTTCTCTGGACAGACCGTGTACCTTGATATCCATCTGGAGTGCAGTGACGCCATCCGGAGTGCCGGTTACCTTGAAGTCCATGTCGCCCAGGAAGTCTTCCATGCCCTGGATATCGCTGAGGATTGCGTAACGGCTGGTGCCGTCTTCGTTGATGCCCTCGATCAGACCCATTGCAATTCCGGATACCGGCTTCTTAATCGGAACACCTGCATCCATCAGTGCCAGGCAGGAACCGCAAGTGGATGCCATGGAGGAAGAACCGTTGGAAGACAGAACTTCGGAAACCACACGGATTGCATAAGGGAACTCTTCTTCGCTCGGAATAACCGGGAGAAGTGCTCTCTCTGCCAGTGCGCCGTGTCCGATTTCTCTTCTGCCCGGACCTCTGCTGGTCTTCGCTTCACCGGTGCAGTATCCCGGGAAGTTGTACTGATGCATATATCTCTTTGTGGTACGGTCGATGTCGATGCTGTCCAGATTCTGTGCTTCGTTCTCCGGAGCCAGAGTTGCAACGGACAGAACCTGAGTCTGACCTCTCTTGAAGAGTCCGGATCCATGTGCTCTCGGCAGCAGGCCGGTCTCGGACCAGAGCGGACGAATCTCCGTCAGCTTTCTGTTATCCGGACGGATTCCGTCATCCAGAATCATCGCACGAACGTTCTCTTTCTTAATGTTGTACAGAACCTCCGCAACATCCTTTTCCCCTTCCGGGAAAATCTCTGCGAAATGCTCCTTAGTTTCCTTCTCAACCGCATCCATGTTGGCCATGCGTTCCTGCTTCTCAACAGTCTTGATGGCAGTGATCATCTTCTCGGTAGCGAATTCACGAACTGCGGCATCGATTTCCTCTGTTGCCTTGAATACCTTGTATTCCATCTTTTCCTTGCCCACTTCGGCAACGATTTCCTCGATGAATTCGCACAGCTTCTTGATTTCTTCATGACCGAACATGATGGCATCCAACATTTCCATTTCCGGAACTTCATTTGCGCCGGCCTCAACCATCATGATTGCTTCCTTGGTACCGGAAACGGTCAGGTTGATATCGGAAGCCATTCTCTGCTCGTAGGTCGGGTTAATGATCAGCTCGCCGTCCACTCTGCCGACTACAACAGCGGCAGTCGGGCCATCCCACGGAATATCCGATGTTGCCAGTGCAACGGAGGAACCCAGCATTGCAGCGATTTCCGGAGAGCAATCGTGATCCACACTCCATGCACTTGCTACAACAACGACGTCGTTCCGGAAGCCCTTCGGGAACAGCGGTCTCAGCGGACGGTCAATCAGACGGGATGTGAGAATTGCCTTCTCGCCCGGCTTGCCCTCTCTCTTGATATATCCTCCCGGAATCTTTCCGACACTATACATCTTCTCTTCGTAATCACAGCTCAGCGGGAAGAAATCGATGTCCTGTCTCGGTTCCTTCGATGCAGTTGCTGTGCAGTTCACTACGGTCTCACCGTAACGAACCGTTACCTGTCCATTTGCCTGCTCGCATACCTTTCCGATCTCGAACTGCAGCAGTCTTCCGCCCAGTGCCGTCTTAAAGGTGCGATAATCTGTAAATCTTCCCATTAAATTAACAACTCCTTCCTGTTAATCACTTACTATAACTTTGGGATTCTTCTTATAATACAAAATAAAGCGGGAAGATTCCCGCTTTATCCAGTAACTATTTTCTGAGTCCAAGACGAGCAATCAGGCTTCTGTATCTTTCGATATCGGTATCCTTCAGATACTTCAGCAGATTTCTTCTCTGACCTACCATCTTCAGCAGACCTCTTCTGGAATGGAAATCCTTGTGGTGTTCCTTCAGGTGCTCGTTCAGATCGTTGATTCTGTAAGTCAGAATTGCAACCTGTACCTCCGGGGAACCGGTATCTCCTTCGTGGGTCTTGTACTCTTCGATGATGTTGTTCTTGATTTCCTTTGTAATCATTTCGTTTCTCCTTTTCTTACTATTCACCTCAGCATCGCAGCCGCCGGAGCAGCGTACCGCCGAAGCAGAGGTATGAAAATTAATCAGCTCAAATATAATACCATACCAAAAGGGGTTTGTCTATAATTATTTCCGCCAAAAAAAGCTTTCATCCCCCTTATTTTTCCGACTCTACAAGTCACCGAAAGGGTCCCAGTCCAAAGCGTCCTCCCTCGCAGATTCCCGATTCTTTTCCAACGCCTCCAGAATCAATGCCCCGATTTCCGTTCGATGATTCCGCTGTGCGATTTCCTGACAATTTCTCAGCAGCTCGTCATCCGGATTCGAATTCTCCAGCAAATACTGCATCCCTCGCACATCGTTTCGCTGAATCCCCATCTCCAGGAGCAGTTCCTTCTTCTCCTGAACGTACCGCTCCAGGATTTCGGGAAGCCGGGAATCTCCCTTCGCCTTCCGTTCCAAATAGGTCAGCGCCGCAGCGGGCTGCACTTTTTCCGGCAGCAGCGCAAAAATCTCGGTGCCGCAGGACAGATACTTCAGGCTTCCGCAGCTGCTGAACGCACTTCCGTGGATCCGTTCCACCGAATCCGGCAGGACAACCTCCTGCAGCGCTCCGCACTCCCGAAACATCTCGTAATCAATCTCTTCCACTCCATCCGGCAGTGAAACGGACTTTAAATTTCTGCAATAGCTGAACAGCGCGCGCCCCACCTTCTCGATGCGCACCGGCATATCGATGCGTTTCAAATTAATGCACATCCGGAAAGCGTTATCCCCCAACTCTTCCAGGTGCTCCGGCAGCGTCAGCCACTGCAGCTCCCACCGCTCGTTGAAGCAGTTGGCAGATATATTCCGAATATGGGCCGGCACGGTGTAATGCTCATAGCGATTATCGTAACTGATCAAAGTTTCCCGAAGCATTAAAGTGGGCATATCAAACCTCCAGTTCCCGAATCTTTCGAACCAGCTCGTCCTCCCGGTCGTTCAGCAGCAGCTCCTTGTTGTATTTGTAGTAGCTCTCCGATCCGTACGTTCCGATGTATCCCGCACTTTCCCGATTTTCCGTCAGGGAGGTGACAAAAATAATCATTTCGTTCTCCCCGTAGGCGTCCCGGACAAAATCAAAGGCGGCTTCCAATCGGTTTCCGGCTTCTTCCGCCAGCTTCTTTCGTTCTGCCTGATTCGGCGCGATAAATTCCCGAATCCGCGACACCGCATCCGATGCCGGTTCATCCATGGAATCCCTCTGCAGGGTGAGAGACAGCTCCTCCAGATATTTCAGATGGAGTTTCTCCAGCCGAAGTTCTTTGGAAGAAACGGATTTGGATTTTCTCTCCCGGCGGATTTTTGTTTCGATGGTTTCTTCCGTCTCCCGCAGAATCTCCACCGCCTCCGGAACGGACGCGGCTGCCAGCCGGCGGTTATTTTCTTTTATGGACAGGAGAAAACGATTCAGCGCTTCGCCGCACTCGTTGACCTTTCGGAAATCCCCGGAGAGCGAGTCCATCAGAAGGCGAATCACGGTAATCCGTTCGTCGAAGGATGATTCCTGCGCTCTCGTGCGAACGTCATCCTCCACCGCGCCTTTCAGAATATCGTCAATGCGGTAATCCTTCCGGTAGCGGTAGAACAGGTCGTAGTAAGCGGAGAAATCCCGGGCGATCCGTTCGTTCTGAACGTACTGGCGGATCAGCTCCAAGTTCACCGGAATATCGTGCTCCTCATAGAGCTTCATCATGTCGGACAGATCCACCCAGCTCCGGGCGGTGACGAACTCCTTCCCGTCCACCGTCGTCTCCACGGAGTAGAAATCATCTTTTTTAATTTCCAAATAGGTGAGCACCGCAGTGTGCACCTCCTGGTTCTGGGCGTACTTCCACCAGGCGCCGAAATCCGGCTCCACATCAATTCGCTTCAGACGGTCCAGCGTTGCCAGGTCGAACTCTCGCACGGAGTTGTTGTATTCCGGCGGATTTCCGGCGGTGACGATAACCCAGCCCTCCGGAATGGCGTGACGTCCGAACACCTTGTATTGGAGAAACTGCAGCATGGACGGCGCCAGCGTCTCCGATACGCAGTTGATTTCATCCAGGAAGAGGATGCCTTCCTTCTTTCCCGTTTCTTCCATCACGTCGTACAGGCTGGCGATGATTTCACTCATGGTGTATTCCGTGGTTCGATACTTCCGGCCGCCGTATTCCTTGTCCGCAATGAACGGCAGTCCCAAAGCGCTCTGCCGAGTGTGATGGCTCATGGAATAGGAAACCACGGCGATGTTCATCTCCTCCGCCACCTGATTCATGATATCCGTCTTTCCGATTCCCGGAGGACCCATGAGAAAAATCGGCCGCTGCCGCTCCACCGGAATCCGGTATTCCCCGAACTCGTCCTTCGACAGATAGGAAATTACCGCATATTTTACTTGTTTCTTCGCTTCTTCAATATTCATCCTTGCCTCCAAATACCACTTTCATTCCCCAGGAAGGGACCTTTGCCTCCGATGCCGCCGCATCGTCTTCAAAAATAAACGCCGTGTCGTAAGGCGGTTTCCGGCGGGGAAAGATGCCTTTTCCGTCGGTAAAGTACAGCACACCCTGAAGGTGCCGGAACTCTCCCCGTTCCACTAGATTGTTTATATAATGGAAGGCCGGCCGATAATCCGTGCCGCCCAGACCTTTCAGTTCCATGTTTTCCAGATACCGGTGCACATCCTCCCGGGTGCGAAGGATGCGGTCTTCCTGCACCGCCGCATCGCACTGAATCAAGTGAATGTTGAACCGGTTCTTGATTTCCCGGCTTTCCTGCAGCATGTCGAAGGTGCGCTGCACGAAACGCTCCACCAGTTTTCCCTGGGTGGATGCCGACGTGTCGATAACGATGACGAAGTCCGATATGGTCCGCTCATCGGCATATTCCAGCGGCTCCACCAGCGGCATATCGCCGTACAGCTCCAACCCGTAGGTGTAGAAAATGTAATCGAATTCACTGTCATCCACCTTCAGGTTCTCCCGGAACAGGGTGAACTTCCGAAGAAAGGTGCTGTAATCCATGTGCTTTTCCGTCCGTGCATTGAGGGCGGAGAGGAGTTCTCCCCGCTCCGCGCCCCGGTTTTCCGTCTCTAGAGAGATTTTCACCATCTGGGCAATGCGGTCCCAGTCCGGCATATCGGTCTCCTGCCGCAGTTCTGTCGAATTCTCCTTTGAATCTTCCGAATCCTGTGCATCCTCCGGCTTCAGAAAATTAGAATTTGCCGGATACCAAAGGCCGTGGTCGTCTACCCGGAATAAATCCCCCAGCCGCTGCACTTCTTCCGTCTGTCGGTTCCCGGACGCCAGCCACCGATAAATTCGCTCCGCAGACAGGCCTTCCGTTTCCCGCCGAACTTGAGCCAGCGCATCCCGCTGTTCTTCCTCCCGGCGGTGCCGGAAGGAATCCATCTCAAAGGATTGGATCAGCGCTTCCGCCGCCATGTCCGCGGCGATATCCCACAGCTGCCGATTCTCCGGCGGATTCTTACAGTGGCGAAACATGCAGTGGAGCAAAAGGTGCATATAGGCGTGCATCATCTCCGATATCCCGTCTCGCCCCAGTGCGATTACGTAATCCGGGGAATAATACAGGACCGCACCGTCCGTGCCGAACACGCCCTCCCGGTTCGCATCGCACTCTTCTCGCAACGCAAAAATCGCCGAGTCCATAAAGCGCATGTTGGCAACGATTCGGTCCTTCGCTGCCCGGAGCACGTCCTCGGCGATTGAAATCATCTGATTCTGTTTTGTCTCTTCATTATTTCTCATGTAATGATGATACCACAAAAAATCCATTATGCAAGCAACTATACAAATTTAGTCAAGTCTGCATTTCGGAAACTCCAGCCATTCCGCCAGTCGATACTCATATTCCGGAGTTTCACCCAATTCCGTGTATCCGATTTCCTCGGCCAGTGCCTCCATTTCCTTCCGAATGCCTACGGAAAGAAGGGCCGCAACAGCACCGGTAAGGGCGGTATTCCCTACGTAATGAATTCGTTCCCGAGTTTCTTCCGGAAGGATGCCCACTCCGGTGAGGTCCTCCGGCGGAAGATGGGATCCGAACTGCCCCGCAATCATCACCTCGTCCAGCATGGAAGGTTCCAGTCCGTTGTTCTCCAGAAGAATTTCAATACCGGAGCGAATGGCCCCCTTTGCCAGCTGTACCTGGCGAACATCCTTCTGGGTAATCTCCACGGGAACCGGATTCTCCTGAAGGAACACACTGCGCGTACCATCCTCCGGATTCACGTGCAGATATTTTTTTCGGTCGTCTCCCTCCGGCAGCCGGTCCGGATGCACAAAGGCTCCGCTTTTTCGAAGAACACCGCATCGGAGGAGTTCTTTAATCCCGGCCAGGATACCGCTTCCGCAGATTCCCTCCGCCGGGCCGCCTCCAATGACCTTCAGATGAATTTCGTCCGGCCGGATTTCTACATCTTCAATGGCCCCGGTCTCGCCTCTCATTCCATGGTGGATGTTCATTCCCTCCAAAGCCGGGCCGGCGGCGCAGGAGCAGGAGTTCATTTTGCCGTCTCGAGCCAACACAATTTCGCCGTTGGTTCCGATATCTACAAAGAGCACGTTACCGGAAAGATCCTTCAGCCCGCATATGTAAGCACCGGCGACGATATCCCCGCCGATATAGGCGGACACCGCCGGAATGCAGTACAACTCCGCTCTTTCCGGCTTCAAACCGATTTCTCCGGCGAGGCATCTTTGCGGTCCCTTCAGCACCGGGAGAAACGGGGCTTTGCCCAACGGCACCGCATCCGCGCCCAGCAGCATGTGCACCATGGTGCAGTTTCCGCTGACTGCAATTCGCCGGATGCTTTCCGTGGAAAGCTCCTGCCGGCGGCACATTTGCGCAATCAGACGATTCAGATTTCCCACGATCGCTTCCTGTAGTTCTTTCCGCCCGGATTCCGGATGGTCTTGCTCGTAGCTGATTCGGCTCAGCACGTCCAAACCGAGCTTCTTCTGATCGTTTACGGATGCCGCCGTATCCGTCGTTTTCCCCGTTTCCAGATGAACCAAGCGGCACACCACCGTGGTGGTGCCCACGTCCGCCGCAATGCCGTATTCATCGGGCCCCGCGGCATCTTTCGAATGTTCCGTTACCCATTCCGGCAAGTGTCCCTCTGCCAGGACGGCATATTCTCTTTCCCGGGAAAGGGTTTCCACTTCCATATCTTGACGGACTCGCACCATGCAGGCCAAGCGGATTCCCTGCCGCTGCTCTTCCGGCGTCAGAAACATCTTCTCCGTTTTCGAGAGTGCGGACTCCGAAGTATTCGGAATCTGCACCTTGCACTTGCCGCACACCCCTCTTCCGCCGCAGGCATTGTTCAACTCATATCCGCTGCGCACCAGCAGCGTCATGAGGTTCATTCCCACGCCGCACTCCAGGGTGCGATTGCCGTTTACTTTTACGAAAGGCATATTCTATTCCTTTTCCGCCATCTCGCGCATCGTGCGGTATAGGGTTTCCGTGCCTTTCTGAAGATCTTCGCAGTCCGTCCATTCTTCCGGCACGTGGCTTCGGCCATCCTTGCTCGGTACGAAAATCATGGCGGTTCGTGCGATGGAGGCCATTACCATGGCATCGTGACCCGCGCCCGAAAGAAGGTGCCAGGTTCGGATACCGGCTTTGTGGGCGTTTTCTTCAATCATTTTCCGGATTTCTTCGTCCATCTCTACCTGGTTGGCATGGACCTTCTGTTCTTTCGTATAGGACAGACCCTCCGAGTCCCGTACGCTCTTATCCATGGATTCCCAGAACACCTTCAGCACCCGGTCCACATTGGAAATCTTCCGGCTTCGGCAGTCCAATTTAATCCAAGCATCTTCCGCTACGATGTTAAACGCACCCGGTGCCACGTGAACTTCGCCGCAGGTGAACACGGTGTTCTCACCGATTTCTTCTGCCTTCGCCGTTGCCGCCGTTACTGCTCTTGCCACGGCCAGGAATGCGTCCGCCCGCATGTTCATCGGGGTGTTGCCGGCATGATCCGAACGTCCGTGTACATGCACCTCAAAGCATCGGAATCCGACGATGGAGTCCACGATGCCCACCTTTACATCTTCTTTCTCCAGGATTGGGCCTTGTTCGATATGAAGTTCCAGGAACGCTTCGATATCTTCCGGCTTTCTCTGTGCCGTTTCAATCGCATTCGGGTCCAATCCGTATTTCTTCATCGCTTCGGCCAGAGTTACGCCGTTCTCGTCCCGATGTTCCGTTTCATCCGGATACAATTTTCCGCACATGGCTCTGCTGGCCATCAATCCGGAACCGAATCGGCCGCCTTCTTCTTCCGGAAGAGCGACGAACTCAATGCTTCTCTTGGGGCGGAACCCCTCGTCATGCATCGTTCTCGCCACTTCCAGTGCCGCAACCACGCCGGCCGTTCCATCATAACGACCGCCTGTTTTTACCGTATCGAAATGGCTGCCCGTCATGATAATCGGAAGCTCCGGATTCGTTCCTTCCAGCCGGCCAATCACCGTGCCAACGGCATCTTCCCGGACTTCCAGACCCGCCTGCTCCATCTCCCGCTTGATGTAATCCCGCGCCTGAGCAAATTCTTTGGTGTAGGTGTAGCGGGTACATCCGATGGTCTTCACGCTGCTGTAGGAGCCCAGGGTGTCAATATCCTTCTGAATTCGATCCGCGTGCGTCCGATGTTCTTCATAATTGTGTTCCATTTTACTAACCTCTCTTGTCTCAATATTTTCACTGGCTATTATACCAGTATTCTACAAAAAATGAAAATCGGATTCCCGAAAGAATCCGATTCCCAACCGTTGAATTAACTACTCGATTACCAACAAGTCGTCTAGAGTGACTTTGTACAATTTCGCCAGGATTACGATATTGTCCAGCGAAGGTAGCGCCTGCCCCCGCTCCCATTTGTATATCGCCTGAGCCGAAATCAACCCAATCTGATGCTGAATGTCCTGAACCGAAAAGTTGTGCTCTTTTCGAATCCGCTTTAACTGCTTCCCTGTAGCATCGACATTGATATGTGGTAAATCCCCCATGGCTACACCCCCATTATCAAATAAATTCATTTATATTATACCCCCCCCACTTTAAAAATCAAGTATTAATTACTGATTTTTTTAAAATTTTTTAAAATTTTTCTTATATAGTTTTTAATACTTTTAATTTTCCTTTAAAAACAAAGAAAAAAAGCGGTAAATGTTCTCAACCACTTTTTTAAATCTCGTTTCGGGTATTAAATTGTATTTCGAAAAACAATTAATTATTTTTCAGATTCTTCTTTGGACTCCTCTTCCGAAGTAGTCTCTTCCGCTTCCTTCAGCTCTTCCGCCGCTTCCTCTTTCTCTTCGGACGCCTTTGCTTCCTTTACACTTGCTTTTGCGGCCTTCTTCTCCGCCTTCGCAATCTTCTTCGCTTCCTTCGCTCTCAGGATGGCCTTGGACTCCGCCTCGGAGAGGTAGTTGTCCGGATTTGCTTTTCTCACTTCATTGTAGATTTTCGCTGCCGCAAACACCAGAATCGCGTATACCAGATATACCAGGCACTGGGTCAGGATGTAACCGATAGCGGTTCCGAAATTGGACATGAAGGATGTGCCGTACTGGGAGAAATAGTTGGTCAGGTAGGTAATCGTGCTGTACAGCATGTACACGGTGTATACCGCCAGCAGTCCGGAGATTACATACAGTGTGGTAGCGAATTTGGATTTCTTAAGCAGTTTCTTTTCCATTGGATTCAGTCCTCTTTCTATTTTCATAAAAATAAATTAAATTATATTAATACCGCCGATTGGCCGATATTTCGTGAATGATGGGTCGAGTGTTTCCGATTATTCCATGTGGGTCAGGAACGCTCTGTAGCAGCGGTAGGTCTCATAGACGTCCGCTTTGCTGGAAACCTCCCACGGCGAATGCATACACAGGATGGCAACCCCGCAATCGATGACTTCCATGCCGTAGTTGGCCATGATATAGGCGATGGTTCCGCCGCCGCCGGCATCCACCTTGCCCATTTCCGCCGTCTGGAATTGAACATTCGCGTCTCCCAGCACTCGGCGAATCTCCGCAATGTATTCCGGATTGGCATCGCTGGAATTTCCCTTTCCGCCGGATCCGGTGAATTTGTTGAACACCGGGCCCTTGCCCATGTATGCGGCATTCTTCGTTTCAAACACGGAGGCGTACAGCGGATCGTACGCAGCGCTCACATCAGAAGAAAGCATTTTGGAGTTCTGAAGCGCACGGCGAAGGGAAATGCTGTCCGTATGTCCCAGGAGATGAAGCACCTCTGCCGTCGCATTTTCAAAGATTCTGGAATGCATGCCGCTGGCGCCTACGCTGCCAATTTCTTCTTTATCCACAAGGATGCAGCAGGCGGTGCGCTCCGGCGTCTCTCCTTCATCCAGGAATGCCATCAGGGATGTGAATGCGCAGATTCGGTCATCCTGACCGTAGCCGATAATCATGCTCCGGTCAAAACCCAGCTCTCTGGCTCTGCCCGCCGGCACCACTTCCAGCTCCGCAGAAATGAAATCCTCTTCTTCAAAGCCGTACTCTTCTTCCAGAATTCGGCAGATATTCGCGGTAATGGTGTCCTTCTTCTCTTTCTTCTCTTCTTCGCTGTCCGCTTCTCCCTGCGGGATGCTTCCAACCAGGATGTCCAGGGATTCCCCTTCCACAACCTTCGAAGCGGTTTTCGTCAGCTGTTCCCGAGACAGGTGAATCAGCAGATCCGAAACGGTAAATACGGGATCCGTATCCTTCTCTCCTACGGAAATGTTCACCCGGCTGCCGTCCTTCCGAACCACAACCCCGTGAATCGCCAGAGGAATCGTCACCCACTGGTATTTCTTGATGCCGCCGTAATAATGGGTATCCAGATATGCGAATCCACCGTTCTCGTACAGCGGATTCTGCTTCACATCCATTCTCGGAGAATCGATGTGCGCTCCCAAAATATTCATTCCGGATTCCATAGACTCCCGGCCGATATGATACAGAACAATCAGCTTCTCGTTGTACATATAGTACACCTTATCTCCGGCGGTCAGAGTCTCTCCCTTCTGCACCAAATCCCGGAGATTGCGGTACCCTTGCTCTTCCGCCATGGAAACGGTCAGCCGGGCACTCTCCCGTTCCGTCTTTCCTTCATCCAAGCAAGTCATATACCGGCTGCACACCGAAGCCATCTCTTTCTCCTGCTCCGGAGAATATCGATTCCATAAAACTTCTTTTTGCATATGCACATAAACCTTTCTATAAAGTAACGTCCCAATTTGCCTTACACGCGCAACTTTCAAGATAGCATTCATGCGTACGAATGTCAAGATTGCGTTCTCACGCGTTCGGTGTCATAATTATAGGAGACAAACTATAATTCAAGCTTAAAGACTTCAGAAACACGAGGTAAATTATGATTCAAACGGGAATTACTTGCAAAAAAAAGATAACGGTCACTCCGGAGATGACCGCCGCAGCGATGGGAAGCGGCGCGCTGGAGGTGCTGGCCACCCCATCCATGATTGCGCTGATGGAAGGAACCGCCCAGGAGGCGGTGCAGAGCCTTCTGGAGGACGGTCAGGGAACCGTGGGAACTCGAATTGATGTGCGCCACCTGGCGGCCACGCCGGTGGGCATGGATGTCACCTGCACTGCTGAAGTGACGGAGGTGGATCGCCGCCGCATCGTCTTCACCGTAAAGGCACAGGATGAAAAAGAAGTAATCGGTGAAGGAACCCATGAGCGTTTTATCATCGATAACGAGAAGTTCTTTGCAAAGTGCCGGCAGAAACTGGCGAAATAAGCAACGAAAAAGCTGCAGCGCATCGGATGCCTGCAGCTTTTTGAATTCATTTTTTGACAGAAGAGCTCCGCTTTCTATTCCGCTTTGCCGGAGGAACCCAGAACGTCCACAATCTTGTGGCGAACCATTGCCTCGATAGCCTCTCTTCCCGCCTTCAGGTACTTTCTCGGATCGAAGTCCGCCGGATTCTCGGTCAGATATTTCCGAACGGTTCCGGTCATGGCCAGACGAATATCGGAATCGATGTTAATCTTGCACACAGCGGAGCGAGCCGCCTCTCTCAGCTGGTCTTCCGGCACGCCCAGTGCGCCCGGCATGTTTCCGCCGTATTCGTTAATCATCTGTACATATTCCTGCGGTACCGAGGATGCGCCGTGAAGAACGATTGGGAATCCCGGCAGTCTCTTTTCGCATTCGTGAAGCACGTCAAAACGCAGCTGAGGGTTCGTTCCCGGCTTGAACTTGTATGCGCCGTGGCTGGTACCGATGGCAATCGCCAGGGAATCACATCCGGTGCGGGTGACGAATTCTTCCACCTCTTCCGGACGGGTGTAGGAAGACTCTTCCGCAGATACTTTTACTTCGTCTTCAATTCCGGCCAAAGTTCCCAGTTCCGCTTCTACCACAACGCCGTATTTGTGAGCGTAGTCCACGACCTCTTTCGTAATTGCGATGTTCTCTTCAAACGGCTTTGAAGAAGCGTCAATCATTACAGAGGTAAATCCGCCGTCGATGCAGGATTTGCAGGTCTCGAAATCCGGACCGTGATCCAGGTGAAGTGCAATTGGAATATCCGGGCATTCCTTCACTGCCGCCTCCACCAGCTTCATCAGGTATGTGTGATTTGCGTAAGTTCTTGCGCCTCTGGATACCTGAAGAATTACCGGAGAATTCTCCTTCTTGCAGGCTTCCGTGATTGCCTGGACAATTTCCATATTATTTACATTAAACGCGCCAATTGCATATCCACCGTCATACGCCTTCCGGAACATTTCAGTGGTCGTTACAAGTGCCATATTAATACCTCCCATTCAACCTATTGGTTAATTTTGTAAAAAAACATTTTATGCTTCCGACATTATAACATAAAATCTCAGAAATAAACACTCATTAGAGGCCATCCTCTAGTTGTTTTCCGATTTTTTCCATGGTAATGTTCTGAGCCTGCTCTTCCTTCTCCTTCTTCATTGCCTTTCGGTCTCGGGCATAATTCTTCTTCGCCCGCTTATATTTGGCCTCCAGCTTCAGCGCCTTGTTGTAGCTGACCCGGTCCCGCATGATTTCCGATGGCTTGTTGGTGGCAAAGTACGCACAGCCGGTTTCCGTGAAAGCCAGTCCTTCAAATTCCCGGCACCCGCCGAATTTAATGCACTGCACATCCGACGGCGTTACCTGATGTCGACTCAGCTTGCCCGCCGGTACCGTGAGCATTTCTCCGTCCGCCACTACGTACAGCCGGTCGTTCACCGGGTTGTAGCCAAAGGTCTGGCAGAGGTTCCCCGGCGGATACCGAAGTCCCTGGTTAATCATGCGGAATGTCACGCGGTTCCCCTGAATCCGACCTTTGTAGAACCGAATGGTCCCCGCAGACACCCAGTTGCTGCCGGTGCTTCGGGTATAGGTCCAGCAATTCCCATCCTTATCAAAGGTAAAGGTCGGCGGAAAGACGATGGTGGAGCCGAAGCGGAAATGGATTTCCTTCTCCACTTCCATGGTCTTTGGATTGACCCGCACCAGCGTGGTGTTGAGCACCTTTGTCTCCCGCACGTACCAAAGCTCGTGGCTCTTCGGGTTATACGCCAGCGTCTGCCCGTGACCGGTGACAATCTCCGGTCCTGCTTTTATCGCTCCGGTATCCTTGGACCCGGCGGCCTTCTTTTTCCAGAAGCGAGACAGATCGATCCGGTAAATCCGCCCGGTCCGGGAATTGTCGCTACCGCTCTTATAGGAAGACATCACCCAAGCGGTCTTCCCGTCCGGCGAAACGGCAATGCTCTGCGGGTTCGGAATCTCCGTGTACAGCAGGGACCGAAACTGCATGGACGGCCCGGAAACGGAATTCAGCTCTTGGCTGTCGGTATAGGCGTGCCCATACCCGGTCATGGTTTCGTTGGCGTTATTCACCGTATCGTATATCGAGGTGTCGTAGGGCTGAAGCGCCATCCCGCTCTGATGGATCACTTCGGCGCCGTAGGCCTTGCGGCCGGAGAGAAGGAGTATCACTCCTAAAAAAACGATGGCGGCACCCCGAAGCTTCCGACAATGCTTTTTTCTATTTTCTCCGGAACTGGACGGCCAGTTTCTTTCCGGATAACATAATCCGATCTCCATTCTTCAGGGTCACCTCCCTTCCTCTCTTGTAATTATCTACCGCATAGTAGCCGTATCCGCAGTGGTATTCAAAGCGTACCTTGGCATCGGAATGGCGGAGGCAGGTAATGATTCCCTCGCCGGTCCGCTTTCCGGTGATATACTTTCCGGCGGGAAGATCTTCTCCCACCACGTAGCAATCCCGCTCTTCTTTCTTCAGTTCCGTCTGAGACAACAGATAGGATTTCGCTTTCTTTGCATCCTTCGCCGGTGCCTCCGCGCTCTTTCGGATTTTCTCCGGAACCTTCCAGTCCGCAGATTCCAACTTATTATAATCCGTAAACTTTATACGGATGGTGCAGGTTTCGGCTTTTTTGCCGCTGCGCTGAACCATTAAGTTATCCCCCTCAATTTGCGTCAGCCGATGGGAAAACTTACCGAACACGTAGCAGAACTCCCCTCCGGAAATTTCGGTGTTCGCCTCATCTCTCAGCAGCGGTGCAATGGGACTCACCCCCACTTGTTCTGCCGGTATCCGTACTTCGTAGCCCCGGTCGGTTTTGGCAAAAGCGCTGTTCTGCAAAACATCTTTGTTTAGCTTCAGAAGGGTTTGAACATCCGGCACTTCATTTGCTTGATTTTCCTTCCGGCTCCACCCGGAACTCTTCCGAGAATACAGGATATTCTTCTTCGTATCGCAATAGCTCAACGACTTGAAGGAGGATGTTTTTCCGTTCAGGGTCACCTTGGTGGTTCGGTTGATTTTCGTCCCGCCTTCCCCCTGTTTCATTTTAATGCGAATCTGAACGGGGCATTTCTCCGCGGCGGATTTCTTTTTTTGCGAGAACGCGAGGTCTTTGGATGAAATTTCCAGCTCGGTTTTTAAGGACATGTCCTGCACGCAGGATGTGATTCGCCTGGAACGTTGAGTCGCCATCTGAAACATGGCCGTTCCGTCACGAGGGACGAAGAACAGAACGTAGAAGGCGGCTACCAGCGCAATCAGCAGCACATCCAAGAGCATCAGGCGCCGCTGGCGGCGAGATAAGGAGCGAAATCCGGCGATGATTTTCGATTTGAATCCGTGCAATTTCTTTTTCAATGCCGCCATGACTTTCTCCTTTCTGAAGCGCATAAAAATATCTTTTAATTATACCACAGTGGGGAAACTCCGCAATAGCAAAGGCACCGGCAGAGTGTGCCGATGCCTCTTTAAAATAAATTTTATCGGTTAATTCGGTATGCTATACCCTTTTCACGCCGCATTCCCGTTCCATAATCTTAGCGAAGGAGTCCACTACCGCAAGGACAATGCCGGTGCAGTGCTTTTTTCGTTCCGGATCCTTGAACTCGTAATCCTGAATCAATGTCGGACAGATGGTGGTTTCGTATTTCTCGATGACGTCATCGTTTAATTCACGAACCAAGTCGCAACATTTCCGGAACTTCGGATCTCCCGGGATGGTTCGTCCGAACACTTTTCCCAGACACATGGTGGCCCCTGCAACGGCACCGCACACATTTCCCCCGTCTCCGAAGCCGAACGGAAAACCGGTGCTCATGGCGATGGCATCTTCC
Organism: Mogibacterium sp.; assembly: GCA_016775335.1. Lineage (GTDB taxonomy): Bacteria > Bacillota > Clostridia > Peptostreptococcales > Anaerovoracaceae > Mogibacterium_A. The sequence continues at coordinate 16,972 of JAEUGJ010000033.1, read as the reverse complement.
GAAATACCCAGGTCGTAGTACTTGTTCAGAATGTACACCAGTGTCTCCGAACACATGTACCCTCCGGTAAATGCCCCCACCGCTTTCTCTCTTAAATCATCCATCTTTACTTCTGAAACCATAACATTCTCCTTTTCTCAAACAATAGATCGCAAGATTCTACATCTTCGCCTTCTCTACAGCTCGTGAACGATTTCGTCCAGGTCCTTAGACTCCATATGTCTCAAAGCCGGTTCCACGCCATCTTCTGCATATCCCATTGGGATCAATACCACCGGACGGATGTGTTCCTGAATCTTCAATCCACTGTTAATCTTCTTTGGATTGAAATGTGCCACCCAGCAGGATGCGATGTCCTCTTCCCATGCCGCCAGAATCATTTCATCCGCAACGATGGATGCATCGATTTCGCCCGAGTCGATGGTCGGGTCAAACGGATTATGCCACACTTCGTTCTGATCGTAGCATACCACCAAAACTGCCGGTGCTCCGTATCTGCACTTGGTCGCAGCGTCGATGGCGGCCAATGCCTTCTTGCTCTTGCAGACAAAAATACGCTGTGGCTGAAGATTCTTTGCCGTCGGTGCTGCCTTTGCCGCTTCCAGAATGTGTTCCAGCTTCTCCGGTTCAATCGGCTGATCTTTGAATTTCCGAACCGAGAAACGGTTTTTAATTACTGTTAATACTCCCATGTCGTTCCTCCCAAAATTCTTTCAAACTATCTCCATTCAGTTATTTTGAAACTTGTGTTTTACACCTTGATTGTACACTATTCGCGAAAAAAAGAGTATCAAATTTTTCGATTTTCTGCTTTTTCCTCCGTACAAGGAAACGCAAACAAAAAAGGAAGCGAGGCTTCCGCACTGGCTGTGCGAAAGCCTCCTTCCCTCAAGGATTGGGACATCACTTGTCTAATCTAATACCTTCGATTGCATTATCGAAAATAGTCTTGACATCCTCACCCGGTTCGCCGGTTGCCTTTGCAACGATTACGGCAACAACTGCACTTGCAATGAATCCCGGTACGATTTCGTATACGCCGGTGGAGTGCAGGAGCAGCAGCCATCCGATATCTACAACGAATCCGGTAATAACGCCGGCGATGGCGCCCTTGTAGTTAAAGTTTCTCCAGAACAGGGACAGCAGGATGGTCGGTCCAAATGCCGAACCAAATGCACCCCAGGCATTTTCAACTAAGTTCATAATTGCCTGTGCTCCGGATCCCTTCGAGCTTGCGATAAAGAATGCGATTACGGCGATAACAACAACGACGATTCTTCCAACCATCAGGGTTTCCTTCTCTGTCGCGTCCTTCCGAATCAGCGGCTTATACAAGTCGGATGTGAAGGAACTGGATGCTACCAGAAGCTGAGAGTCTGCGGTAGAAATCGATGCGGCGATAATCGCTGCCAGAAGCAGTCCCGAGATTGCTGCCGGGAAGTACTTCCGTGCCATTACCATGAACACCGTCTTCTGCGCACCAATCGGAAGCAACTCATCTGCAATCAGCATTCTGCCGAAGTATGCAATCAGTACGGCAGATCCCAGAGAAATCAGGACCCAGATGATTGCAACGATAGAAGACTTTTTAATCATGGAAGGCTTCTCGATGGACATGAACCGTACCAGTACGTGCGGCATACCAAAGTATCCAAGTCCCCAGCCCAGTCCGGAAATAATATCCTTCCAGCTTGCATCGAACAATCCGGTGCCGAATACGCAGGTGACCATATCTCCGGATGCATCCTTGTATTCATATACGTTGTTCAGAAGACTGGTATCCAGATTCTGCTTCGTTGCTACGATTACAATCGGAACAGCCATCAATGCGGCCATCATCAGAAGCCCCTGGAAGAAGTCTGTCCAGCATACGGCTTTAAATCCACCGAAGAATGTGTAGAACACGATAACCAGGGCGAATATCGTCATCGTCACCTTTGCGCTGACGCCCGGGAACAGCATCTCGAATACAGATGTGCCGGCTACATATGCCGATGCGACGTAGATGGTGTAGCATACCAAGAAGATTACCGCACAGATTACCTGCAGTGTCTTCGATGAAGTAGCGAACCGGTTGGACAAATACTGCGGCAATGTAATCGCATCACCTGCGGCTAAGGAGAATGTTCTCAATCTCTTCGCACAGAATATCCAGTTCGCTGCAGTTCCAAGTGCCAAGCCGATTCCAATCCACATCTGACCGAAACCAAATGCCAGGATGGAACCCGGCAGGCCCATCAACAACCACGCAGACATGTCCGAAGCCTGCGCCGAGAGTGCCGTTACCCACGGTCCCATCTCTCTGCCACCCAGAAAAAAGTCCTCCTGGTCTTTGTTTGCTCCGTTAAAGTAGAATATCAACGCGACACCCATTAATATCACGAAGTATCCTAAGAATGTGATTAATTCCCAATTCATGACAATCCTCTCTTTCCATTGTAGAAGAAAAATTTATAGATGTATGTCCCACTGTGATCTTCTACCTATTTCATAGTGACCATATCCTTTAAACATATTATAGTCACTTTGAGCAGGTATACAAGTCTTTTTTTGTTCACATGCAGTTTCCGCATAACAGGCGTTGAATCCATGAATGCTTGCAGCTTTTTTAACATTGTATTTTTTTATTTGATTGTTCTCCAAAATATACTCTATATTCCTTTAAATATAGGCATTTCGACGCTTTTTCCCCTTGACTTATTTCCACAAAAGAGAGATAATATCTGCATATTTATTTATATTTCTGTATTTTTATTTACCCAATTTTTCGGGCACTTCACATAATGCGGAACGGCAATCCGGGATGATGCGGTTCCTACATGAGAATTTATAAAGGAAGGTATACTAGAGATGACAAAAGTATTTATCGACGGCAGCTACGGAACCACCGGGCTGCGCATTCATCAGCGGCTACAGAGCCGAAGGGATTTGGAATTGATTGCGATTCCCTACGAAGAACGTCACAGCGAATCGGCACGGCGGAAGGCTTATGAAGAAGCGGATTTTGTTTTTATGTGCCTGCCGGATGCCGCCGCCAAAGAAGCGGTGCCCATGGCCCAGGCCTGCCACACCCGCGTGATTGATGCCTCCACCGCCCACCGCACGGCGGACGGATGGGTCTACGGTTTTCCGGAAATCAGCGGTTCCACGGCCATCGCAGGGGCGCCTCTGGTGGCCAATCCGGGCTGCCATGCCAGCGGCGTCAATGCCTTGATCTATCCCCTGATTCGGAACGGGATTCTCTCTCCGGCACAGAAGTTTCAATGCTTCAGTCTCACCGGTTATTCCGGCGGCGGTAAAAAAATGATCGGCGAATACGAAAGCGACCACCGGGACGCGCTGTTGGATGCCCCGCGGATGTACGGACTGTCCCAGCAGCACAAGCACCTCCCGGAAATCGCGGCTCTGAATGGTTTAGAGTATGCCCCGATTTTCTGCCCGATTGTGTCCGACTATTACTGCGGAATGGAAACCATCATTCCCCTCTTCGGCTCCGATATTCACGGCACCATGGAGGACATCCGGAATGCGTACCGGGAATTCTACACCGGTCCTCTGGTGTATTATAAGGAAGACGCAGATGAAAACGGTTTCGCATCTGCCAACACCATGAGCGGCCGAGATGACATGGAGTTGTCACTTTACGGGAATCCGGACCGCATGCTGTTGGTCGCTCGATTCGATAACCTGGGAAAAGGTGCCTCCGGTTCCGCCATTCAGAACCTGAACCTGATGATGGGCGTTCCGGAAACCACCGAGCTGATGCTGGGAGGTGACCGATAATGAAATTGAAATACGTTCCGGGCGGAATCTGTGCGCCCACCGGTTTTACCGCCGGAGCGACCCACTGTGGCGTCCGTCCGAATAAAAAGAAAAACGATCTGGCCATCATTCTCAGTGACCGAAATACAGACTGCGTCAGCGCAGGATTGTACACCACCAATCGCGTCAAAGCCGCCCCGGTGCAGCTGGATATCGAGACCGGCCGCAGCGGGCACTGCCGCGCTATCTGCGTGAACTCCGGAATCGCCAACGCCTGCGCGCCCCACGGAATGGAACGCGCCCTCGAAATGCAGCAGGCAGCGGCCGAAGCGCTGGGTATTCCCGCTGATGAAGTGTTAGTGGGATCCACCGGAATCATCGGAAAGGAATTGAATATTCATCGCATCCGGGAGGGAATCGATGTGGTGGCCCATAACTTGGAACATACGGAAGATGCTTCCAACGAGGTGGCCCACGCCATCCTGACCACGGATACCTTTAAGAAAGAACTGGCCTGTCGTTTTCAAGTCGGCGGCCGCACCGTCACTCTGGGCGGCATCTCCAAGGGCTCCGGAATGGTGCATCCCAACATGGGAACCACACTCACCTATCTCACCACCGATTTGGCCATCACGTCCACCATGCTCCGTCAGGTGCTGAAAGAAGTGTGCGATGTGACCTTTAACCGGGTCAGCATCGACGGCGAAATGTCCACCAACGATTCCTTGATTATCCTGGCCAACGGCTTGGCGGACAACGAAATTATCGACCGGGAATGCCGAGATCTGGACCTTTTCCGGGCAGCACTTCTGGACATCTGCACCCGCTTCGCCCGCATGATTGCAAAGGATGGCGAAGGCGCCAAGCATTTGGTGACCTGCACCGTCCACGGCGCTTCCACAGAGGAGGAAGGGGTTGCCCTGGCCAAATCCGTCATCCAATCCACCCTCACCAAAACCGCCGTTTTCGCCAACGACGCCAACTGGTGACGGATTATGGTGGCCATGGGATATTCCAATATTCCTTTTAATCCGGAGCACGTGCGAATCGATTTCGTATCGGAGGCCGGCGAAATCACGGTGTGCCGAAACGGCGTAGGCGTGGACATCGATGAGGACTACGCTTCGGAAATTCTGGGAGAAGATGAAATCGAAATTCGCATCACCATCGACAACGGAAACGCTTCCGCTACCTGCTGGGGCTGCGATATCACCTACGACTACATCAAACTGAACGGAAACTATCGGAAATAGCCGAGGATATTTTTAGGAGAAAAACAGAAAGGATTTTTGCGAAATGACAGATATCAAAGAGTTAGACCGTCAATACATTACCGGGACCTACAATCGATTTCCGATAACCATCACCTGGGGCAGCAACGACATCGCCTATGACGAGAACGGCAAGGAGTACATCGACCTGGAGTCGGGATACGGCACCAACTCCTTCGGTTTCTGCGACCCGGACTGGATCAATGCGGTGGAGGAGCAGCTCCACAAAGTTCAGCACACCTCCAACCTCTATTACACGGAGCCTTGCGCCAAACTCGCCGAGCTTCTGGCCCGGCGCACCGGCATGGCGAACATGTTCTTCACCAACTCCGGCGGCGAGGCCAATGAGTGCGCGCTGAAGGCCGCCCGCCGTTACCAGCACCTGCACAAAGGGCCGGATTGTTATGAAATTATTTCCATGAAGAACAGTTTCCACGGCCGGAGCTACGGCGCCCTCTCCGCTACCGGAAATCCGCACTACCACGAAGGCTTCGAGCCGCTGGTTCCGGGCTTCAAATATGCGGAGTTCAACAATTCGGAAAGCGTGGAAGCCCTGGCGGATGCGGACCGCACCGCCGCCATCATCGTCGAATGCGTTCAGGGAGAAGGCGGCGTCAACGTGATGACTCAAAAGTTCGCGGATGCGCTGACAAAGCTGTGCCGCGAGAAGGACATCCTCCTCATTTGCGACGAGGTTCAGGCGGGCAACGGCCGCACCGGCACCCTGTACGCGTACGAACAACTGGGGCTCCGGCCGGATATCGTCACCACCGCAAAAGGCGTGGGCGGCGGCCTCCCTATCGGCATCTGCATGTTCAGCGAGAAGACTCAGAACGCTTTGGTTCCGGGCACTCACGGCACCACCTTCGGCGGAAACCCGGTGGCCTGCGCCGGCGCACTGAGCATCGTGGAACGACTGAACGAGGGTTTTCTGGATTCGGTAAAAAGAAAATCCGCCATGGTCTTCGAAGCTTTCCGAGATGCCCCCGGGGTTGCGGCAGTAGAAGGTCTGGGGCTGATGATTGCCATCACACCGGCTTCCAAAAGGGCATCCGACATCGTCAATGAATGCCTGGAAAACGGCGTCCTGTGCATCACCGCCGGCCCTGCGGGGGAAAAGGTGCGCTTGCTCCCGCCGCTCACCATCTCGGAAGAGCATTTGAAGCAGGCCCTGCAGGTTCTGCTCCGGGCTTTTGCGGAATAGCCGAATCGGGCCTCGGACTTGGTGCAAGGCCGACGAAAAATCAAGGGTTTTCGGACTTTCGTGCACCAAGTCCGAAAACACCACAGGAAAAAAGCTCGGAGTAAAAAAAGCAGGTCCTCCCAATGGAAGTCCTGCTTTTTTCATTGCACTCGCTTGCTGCTTCGCAGCTCGAACAACAGATCACGCAGCTCCGCTGCCCGCTCGAACTGCAGGTCCTTTGCGGCCTGCTTCATTTCTTTTTCCATCTTCTTGATGGTTTCCTTCAGTTCCTTGGCCGTCATCTCCTTCGGATTCTTGAACTCGTTTTCCGGATTGTATGCCTCGGTCGCCGTGGCAATATCGCGAATTGGTTTTACGATGGTCTTCGGAACGATGCCGTGTTCCTTGTTGTACGCACTCTGAATTTCCCGACGGCGTTTGGATTCGTCAATGGTATACCGCATGGCTTTGGAAATTCGATCCGCATACATGATAACCCGACCGCGGGAATTTCGGGCGGCACGGCCCACCGTCTGCATCAGGGAGGTTTCCGTACGGAGGAAGCCCTCTTTGTCCGCATCCAGGATGGCCACCAGAGAAACCTCCGGAAGGTCCAGGCCCTCCCGAAGAAGGTTGATACCTACCAGAACATCGAATTTTCCCAGGCGCAGGTCCCGGATGATTTCCAGTCGTTCGAAGTTGTCGATGTCGGAATGGAGGTACCGCACCCGAATGCCTTGATTCTCCAGGTACTTGGACAAATCTTCGGCCATTCGCTTGGTGAGGGTGGTGATCAGCACCCGCTCTCCGGCATCCGTGGTTTTGTAGATTTCGCTCAGAAGGTCATCAATCTGTCCTTCCGTCGGACGGACATCGATTTCCGGATCCAGAAGTCCCGTCGGACGGATTACCTGTTCTGCCGTTACGCCGCCGGACTGTTCCAGCTCAAACTGCGCCGGCGTGGCGCTGACGTACACCGTCTGATCCACCATCTCTTCAAATTCCTCGAACTTCAGCGGCCGGTTGTCCAGTGCGGACGGCAGCCGGAAACCGTACTCCACCAGGGACTGTTTCCGGGCCCGGTCGCCGTTGTACATAGCCCGAAGCTGAGGCAGCATGGCGTGAGACTCGTCGATGATGGTAAGAAAATCTCCTTCTGGAAAATAGTCCAGCAAGGTGTACGGCCGCTCCCCCGGCTCCAGAAAATTCAGGTGGCGGGAGTAATTCTCGATGCCTTTGCAGGTGCCGATTTCCATCATCATCTCGATGTCGTAGTTGGTGCGCTGCTCCAGGCGCTGTGCTTCCAGCAATTTTCCGTTATCTCGGAACCACTGCAGCCGCTCCTTCAGCTCCGCCTTGATGGATTTGGCCACCAGTTTCATGTCCTCCCCGTTGGTAACATAGTGGGACGCCGGGAAAATGGAAATATGATTCCGCACGCCGGTGATTTCGCCGGTCACCGGATTCATCTCCTTGATGGAATCGATTTCATCGCCGAACATCTCCACCCGGACCGCCTCTTCGCCACCGGCGGGATAGATATCGATGATATCCCCCCGCGCCCGGAAAGTGCCCCGATGAAAATCCATATCGTTCCGATTGTACTGCATATCCACCAGCTTCCGAATCATGTCCGTCCGATCCATCTCCATGCCCGGCCGCAGAGACAGCAGCTGATTCCGGTAGGAATTCGGGCTTCCCAAGCCGTAAATGCAGGACACGCTGGCCACCACAATGGTATCCGGCCGCTCCAGCAGCGCCGCCGTTGCGGAATGCCGCAGCTTATCGATTTCGTCGTTAATATCCGCATCCTTCTCGATATAGGTGTCCGTGGACGGCACGTACGCCTCCGGCTGATAGTAATCATAGTAGGACACAAAGTATTCTACTGCGTTCTCCGGAAAAAACTCCTTCATCTCTCCGTGGAGCTGCGCCGCCAGGGTTTTGTTGTGTGAAATAATCAGCGTCGGCTTCTGGATCTTCTCGATGATTTTCGCCATGGTGAACGTCTTTCCGGAGCCGGTGACCCCCATCAGGGTCTGGTGCCGATTGCCGGCCAGAATGCTGTCCACAATATGATCCACCGCCTGGGGCTGATCCCCGGTAAGGTCGAAAACGGAATGCACTTTGAATTCAGGCATAATATTCCTCCAATCTTTTTTCTCTATTTATTCTCGCCGCCCAAAATCAGGTTCATCGTCTCCCACACCGCCGGCATGGCCTTCACGTCCACGTCGGAATAGTTGATGATAAAATCATGGGCGTCCGGCTTTTCATCCGTGAGATAATATTCCGAGATGGCCTGGATTTTAATCCCCTTCTCTGCCAGTGCCCGGCGGACCTCCTCATCGGAAAGCTCCGTATCCAGCCGAATCCGAAAATGGAGTCCGGACTGGTTCTCGATGATCCGGCAGTGCTCCCGAATCGGGCTTTTCTCGATGGACTCAATCAGCCTCTTCCGCTGCCGGCTGTAGTACAACCGCATCCGGTTGATGTGCTTCTCGAAGTACCCGTTTCGGATAAACGCCGCCAGCGTGTACTGCTCAAAGGTCGATACCGTACAGGCGTAGAAGGACAGCTGACTGTAGAATTGGTTGGCCAGATGCACCGGAAGAATCATGTAACTGATTCGGATGGTAGGCGTCAGGGACTTGGAAAACGTGTTCATGTAGATGACCCGCTCGCAGGCATCAATGCTGAACAGCGTGGGCAGCGGTTTTCCGTTGGGACGGAATTCGCTGTCATAATCGTCCTCGATGATGTACCGCCCCGGTTTTTCATTGGCCCAGGCCAGCACTTCGTACCGCCGGCTGGCCGGCATGGTGATGCCGCTGGGAAAATGATGGTTCGGACTGATATGAACGATGTCCGCCCCGGATTGGTGCAGTTCCGGTATCCGAATCCCATGCTCATCCATTGGAATATATTTGCAGTCGATGCGGTGCTGCCGGTAGATGTTCGCCAGAATTTTGTATCCCGGGTTCTCGATGCAGTACTCCCGGTCGCTGCCGATCAGCTGGATCAGCAGGCTGTACAGGTACTCCGTTCCGGCACCGATGACAATCTGATTCGGATCCACCAGCATCCCCCGGAAGGAGCGGAGATAGTCGGCGATGGCCGTACGCAATGCCCGGATCCCCCCGGTAGGCGAAACCTCCATCAATTCTTTTTTTTGGGAAGAAATGGTCTCCCGGGACATCCTGGCCCATACCGAAAAAGGAAAGGTGTCGGGATTCACCGCGTTGCTGGACAGGTCCACATCGTAGGACTCCCGGTCTTTGGGAATCTCGATATCGTAGGAAATCCGGCTCTCCCGGGGAATGCGGTTCATCTCCAGGATGTCGGACACGTAATAGCCCTTCTTCGGGATGGAGTAAATGTATCCCTCGCCAATCAGCTGGTCATATGCATTCTGAATCGTTATGGTACTAATCCCGTTATTTCCGGCAAAAGAACGCTTCGACGGGAGCTTCTCCCCAGGGCGCAGTCTTCCGGCCACAATGTCCTTCTTTATGTTGTCGTACACCTGTTCGTACAGCGGTTTTCCGTTATGCTCAAAGACGTAGGTCAGCATGGCTCCTCCCCTATCTGGAATGAAAAATATAAATGTTTTGATTATTTATTTATTACCAGTTTGATTGTACTATTATAACCAGTTAAATTCAAGGAGGTACATTCAACAATGGATAATAAACAGTATGAACTGAACAAAGGTTTGGCTCAGATGCTGAAGGGCGGAGTCATCATGGACGTTACAACACCGGAGCAGGCAAAGATTGCGGAAGAAGCGGGTGCGTGTGCGGTAATGGCGCTGGAGAGAATTCCGGCGGATATCCGTGCAGCCGGCGGCGTGTCCAGAATGAGCGATCCGAAGATGATCAAGGGCATTCAGGAAGCGGTCAGCATTCCGGTTATGGCGAAGTGCAGAATCGGTCATTTTGTAGAGGCGCAGCTCCTGGAAGCCATCGAAATCGACTACATCGATGAGTCGGAAGTGCTGTCCCCTGCCGATGATATTTACCACATCAACAAGAGAGATTTCAAAGTTCCGTTCGTATGCGGCGCAAGAGATCTGGGCGAGGCCCTGAGAAGAATCAACGAGGGTGCTTCCATGATTCGTACCAAGGGTGAACCGGGAACCGGCGACGTGGTTCAGGCTGTTCGTCATATGAGAAAAATGAATGCCGAAATCCGCAAAGTGGTTTCCATGCGGGAAGATGAGCTTTTCGAAGAAGCAAAACAGCTCCAGGTTCCTTATGAGCTGGTGAAGTACGTACACGATAACGGCAAGCTTCCGGTGGTAAATTTTGCCGCCGGCGGTGTGGCTACTCCGGCAGACGCAGCCCTGATGATGCAGCTGGGTGCGGAAGGCGTATTCGTTGGTTCCGGTATCTTCAAGTCCGGCAACCCGGCAAAAAGAGCTTCCGCCATCGTTCAGGCGGTGACCAACTACACCGACGCGAAGCTGATTGCAGAGCTTTCCGAGGATTTGGGCGAAGCGATGGTGGGCATCAACCCGAGCGAAATTGCCATCATCATGGAAGAGAGAGGTAAATAGGATGAAAATCGGTGTACTTGCAGTACAGGGTGCTTTCATCGAACACCGCAAAATGCTAGAATCTCTGGGCGCAGAATGCGTGGAGATTCGGCAGAAATCCGATCTGGAAGGCATTCAGGGAATCGTCCTTCCGGGCGGTGAAAGTACGGTTCAGGGAAAGCTGCTCCACAAGCTGGATATGTTCGAGGAAATTCAGATTCGTATCAGGGACGGACTTCCGGTACTGGCCACCTGCGCGGGAATGATTCTTCTGGCGCAGACCCTTTACAACGATCCGGTAACCCATCTGGCCACCCTTCCCGTTACGGTTCGGCGAAACGCATACGGAAGACAGCTGGGCAGCTTCATCACGGATCAGCCGGTGAAAGGCATCGGCGAATTCCCGATGGTATTCATCCGGGCGCCGTACATTGAATCCGTGGACGATTCCGATGTAGAAGTTCTGGCCACCATGGACAATCACATCGTTGCTGTTCGGTACGGAAACCAGCTGGGGCTGTCCTTCCATCCGGAAATGACAGAGGATACTCGGATTCACGAATATTTCTTAAAGATGATTCAATAGCGAACGTGTTTTCCAAGTTCTGCTTATGAAAAAAGCGGCGGCCATCGTCTCAGTGCGATGGCCGCCGCTTCATTTATTCCAGGCATATAAGAGTTTGTAACGCTCTTGCAAATTAGAGAGAATCTCCTATTCCCTAGTTCTGCTTTTTCTGTCTGCGGCGCAGTGTGATGATACCCACTCCTGCCAGTGCAGCCAGCATGACGGTCGCCCACAGAATGGTGTGGGATTCATCCCCCGTCTCCACGTTGGACTGCTTGCTGTTCTTATTCTTGTTTTTGTGGTTGCCGGTACCGGAAGAACCGTTGTCTACCGGATTCTGCGGCTTCGTTGTGGTGGAACCGCCGGTGGATGGCTTATCCGAAGGCGCAGGTTGCTCCCCGCTTCCCGGCTTTTCCGTTTCATTGTTATCGCCGCCCGGTGCATTCTTTTCCACCGGATAGAGATCCAGGTTCGGCACGCTGAGAATATCTCTCCAATAGGTGTCGTTGTCGTAGTCAATTCCGCCACCGGTGGAACCGTCAATCAGATTCCGGTTCGTGGTACCTGCCAGCTTGACCCCGTCGCCCAAGGCCTTTCCCGGAGTGCCGGATTTGGAAATCGAAGCGCCGCCTTCCAGATACGCATCCGTCACGGAAATCGTGCCGTTTCCGCTCACCGCATTTCCGCCTTCACCGAAGTGTCCGTCTCCGCCAACGGCAATCAGCTTACCTTCGCCGGTAATCGTGCCGCCGTTCAAAATGATGGCCGAACCGCCGTTGGAAGTGGTGGCATCCTTTCCGCCGCCGTAGACCGCAAGCACGGCATCCTTATCCAGGTTCAGCGTTCCGTTCACCTGCATGCCGGCCTGACCGGTGTAACTTTTTCCCGTCTCCGGGTCCGTGCCGGTCGGCGCTTCATCGCCGCGCAGGAACACCTTTCCTTTCAGCGTCACGTTACCGTTCACCACAACCACCGAATCCGTGTTGTGACGGGCTTCCGAGCCGTTGGCGATGTTGTTGGTGTTGGAATAAATTTTAGCATTTTCCAGCGTTGATCCATCCTTCAGAATCAGCTTTCCGTTGATGGATGCGCCGTTCAGGAACTCTCCGCCGCCGTAATCGTTGTAATTCATGGAGAAGGTTCCGCCGTTTTCCACTTCTACCGCACCTTGCACCACGGAATCCCGCAGTGTCAGCTTAGCGCCGTCCTGTACCAGGATTTTAACGCTGCTCAGGATGTCCATGTTCACCAGCGTCAGGTTGCAGCCTTTCGGCAGAACCAACGTCTGGGTCTGCATGGTGCCTTCCGGCACGGCATAGCCCAGCTCTCCGTAAGTACCGCTGGTGTGGGATCCGTACCACGCTTTCAAATCTTCCGGAACCACAACGGTTTCATTGTTCGGATCCAGAGTGAAATTCTTGATAGCCCACGGCTCCATGTCATACATGTACTTTCCGTCGGCGGTTTTGGTGCAGTTGGCAAGTACCAGCTGATTTTCCAGCATCTCCTCTCCGCTGAAGATGCGGAACGGAAGTGCATTGCTGGTTGCCTTCCGCCCCAGCTCATCTGTAATAGTTACGCTGATATCGTAGGTTCCGGCCTTTGCAGGCGTACCGGCCAGTGTAACGGAGCCGTCGTGGACGGAATAGACGCCGGCCATTCCGGAATCATTTCTCTTTGTGGAATCGCCGTGGTTTACGATATTGACGGAAGACCCTTTGGATTCTACGCGGATGTCGCTCTCACTCAGGAGCTTCCAGTCGCTGTCCGTCGGATCCGTACCTGCTTTTACCAATGCCACTTCGACGCTGGCGTCGCTGTTCTTGTTCTGGGTGACGTTGGTGGACGCACCGCTGATGGCGTCGTATCCCTTCTGGTTCACCAAAGCGGATTCGAAACTGCCCACCAGCCGAACATGCAGCTGCATATCATCCCCCGGCTTGGTTCCCTGGGAAACGGTGAGCTTGCCATTGTCGATGGACACCTTAAATGTCAACGTCTTGTACCCCTTCGCTGTGATGGAAATCACATCGCCACTCTTCAGAGCCGGGGTCTGACCGTAGCTCTTCTGCGCGAATTCCAGTGCGCCATCCCGAACGCGGTACTTTCCGCCCGTGGACGGCGTAAAGCTGTAGGCTTCCCAGTCCGTTCCATTCACGGATACCTTCGTAATGGCATCCGGATATTTCGAATCCCCGAACGAAAACTGCCACAAGCCGTTGAAGGAATCCACCTTCACGGAAATGTCCTTCGGATTGATTTCCTTTTCGCCCTCCTCCGGCTCCTTTTCAAAAGATGCACTTACCGTCACATCGGATGCCGGCATTTGGAACGTCGAATTGGTGACGGTAATCGCCTTTCCTTTGCTGTCCGCCGCGGAAAGGGACTTCAGCACGTATCCTTCCGCCGGATTCGCGGTAACGGTCACCGTTTCTCCTTCTTTTGCCGCAGTCTTGTCCACGCTCACCGTGCCGTTTTCCGCTGCCTTTACAGTAACCTTGTAGGTCTTCTCCGCCTCATCGGCTGCAATCGATGCGGTGTGCTTGGATTTGTTCAGCGTCAGCTTCAGGTCGCTGTAGCCGGTGGCCGAAATAACGCAAGTCACCGTGGTATCGGAAAAGGCTTCTCCAATCAGAACCTGCTTGTCGGTAGGCAGCACTCGGAACGTCTCTCCCCGATCGTCGAAATCCCAGGAACTTGTGACCTTCTTGTACTCCTTACCGGAAACCTTTACGGACGAAATGGCGTTGAACCAACTTTCATCGTCTGCACTGAACGTAATGGCAAATCCTTTGCTGATGCCGGCTTGTTCGCACCGGGCAATGCTTGACGGCGGTGCCTTCTCCTCCGCCCATACGGACGTCGTCCCAACCGCACTTCCCGTAAACAGCAGCAGCGCCGACAGCAAGAATGCGGTCAATTGATCCCTCTTTTTTCTCAATATACCTTCCTCCCTGTAAAAATAATTTTCATGATGATAACGTTCACCGAGGCGATGAGATGATGCGGTAGTCGTTAGCCTCGGCTAACTAAAGGATAACACGCTATTTAGTTAGGGTCAACTAATTTGTGTAAGATGTGGCTAATCTCTGTAAATTCGGTAAAGAAAAAGAGTGCACGCGGCACTCTTCTCGCTTACTGTATTTTAATTTCTCGGCCCATCTCTCCGGATGTGCGGTGAGAGATGGCAATTACGGTGCGCTTCTCCCTTATCTTTTGCTCCTAGTACACGGAACTGTCTCCTTTGCCGGTGACCTGAAATCCCATCCGCATCAGTGCCTCGGAAATTCGTTCCGCATAGTCTCGATTGGCGCCAAAACTAATATTCAGGATTCCTTCACCGCCACCGGTTCCGGCAACCACCGCACGTTGTTCACCCCCGGAGTCCGTAATCTGAACAACGGTTACCGCCATGCTGCCGTTCCGCCAATAATACTTTTCAAAAACCATCAGCAGTACCCGAACATCTGCGACCTCCGTAATCTTTCGAACCGCCAATTCGGAGGACACGAAATCACCGGAAAAGTCTTCCTGTATCTTCTTCCCGATTTCTTCCAACCCGGTGGCCGCCTCTCGCTTCAGTTCAATAGTCATGCAACTCATTTCAAACCTCCTCTTCCTTCAAGAGATAAGACAAGAGTCCTTCGCACCCCCGTCGCACATCCCGATACGTATCCTCAAAATTTCCGGTATACCACGGATCGGCAATATCGCCCTTCTCATCGGCAAACTCCAATAAAAGAAACATTTTTTTCTCCGGATCGTTGCCGGCAATGCACTTCATATTTCGCAGATTTGCGGAATCCATGCCGATTAGATAATCATATTTCTCATAGTCCGACATCTTCATCTGTACCGCCCGATGCGGAATAACCGGAATATTCTCCTTCTGAAGTTTTCCCACCGTTCCCGGATGCACCGGATTTCCGATTTCTTCCCGGCTGGTGGCCGCGGAATCGATCTGAAATAAGTGGGAAAGCCCCCGCCGCTCCACCAGATACTGCATCACGCTCTGCGCCATTGTACTGCGGCAAATGTTGCCGTGGCAGATGAATAGTATTTTTATCGGGGTCATGGTTTGCCTCCTTTTGCACATATAATAGTCTTCTAAGTAATTCTATGTTTTCCGTAACATGTATCACATTTTCATTTCTGAATCTGCATCGTCGGAAACAGTCAATTCAAAATGATTTCGATTTGTTTTTATAAAGCCTTCTTTTTGTAACTTTGATATCTCTGCAGACATTGCTGCGCGATCGATACAAAGGTAGTCTGCCAACTGCTGCCGATTGAAAGGAATATCAAAAGATAATGACGAATGTCTGATGGACTCTGCTGACAGATATGATAACAGTTTATCCCTTGTCATTCGCTTTCCGACATGTGTGATTTTATCATTCAACATCAGTATCTTATTTGCCAGGACACTGACCAAATTGCGAATCAGTTTCTGATGATGCTCACATGCAGTGGGACAAGTAACCAGAAGCCTCTGGATATTTAATAAAAGAATCTCACAATCTTCATCAGCTATCACGCTGACATTCAAAACCGCCCCCGGGCTTGCTGCATACGGTTCTCCAAAAAAATCACCGGCATGGCATTTTGATAAAATATTTCGATGACCCCAGAGGTCTTCCTGAATAACAAGGACACAGCCTGACACCACAAGTCCCATTACCTCGGTAGAATCTCCTGCTCTGAAAATATATGAACCTCGTTTTTTAGAAATAACGGCTGCATTTACACAATGCAATATGGATAAGATCTCGTTATCCGTAAGCCCTTTAAAAAACGGACTATTTCTTAGCGTAGGTAAGTACTTTTCCAAAATCAATCCCCCTGTTGGAAATCAAACGAATAAGTTGTAATCATCATACTATAATTCCAATGTTTTTTTATTCCGTTTTTTTATTCCTGCTTTTATGCAACTATTTTATCATTGTTGCATACCCTCGCTCATTTAATTATATATTTTGTTCCTCTGCCTTTTCCTTCAATTGCAATCACGCCTTTTTCTCCCATCGCCTTCAGCAACTGTGTTGTTTTAGATTTACCAAACGGGACATATGGTGCAATTTCACTTATTGGTTTCAACATTGTCTTGCTTAAAAATTTGTAAATAACTTTTTCATCTTCGGTTAAATTAACATTCTTTTCAAATACCGGAAGTATAATTTTTATCGTATTTTCCGACACTTCAAAATCTGGTTTTATCAGACTCTCTACGTACAATTGTTTTATCCGTGTAATTCCTGTTCCAAATATCTCTACGAATCCCAGTCTGTAAAATACGTTTGCAAGATTTCTATTTCTTAAAACAGAAATCTTCCCGGATAAGTATTCTTCTGCTGATATTCCGGCGGGCAATCCACCAGGAGATACTACTTCTATCCTATTGTCAAACATGGAAACTCTGATGTGTGAATTAACATCCCATACC
The DNA here is from genome assembly GCA_016775335.1 of Mogibacterium sp. Lineage (GTDB taxonomy): Bacteria > Bacillota > Clostridia > Peptostreptococcales > Anaerovoracaceae > Mogibacterium_A. The sequence goes on along the minus strand of JAEUGJ010000033.1, from coordinate 211 downwards.
CTATGAATCAAAGCATTTGCAATTGCTTCTCTGAAAGCTGCGGCAGGTATTTTCTCTATCTTCTTTCTGTCAGCACCCTGTATTACTTCATATTGATAAAAGTCTCTAAATACAGCAAGGACTTTTTCATATATAGCTAAAACGGATATGCTTTCAAATGTCACTCTTTTTTGAATAATACTGATATTCTCACCGAAATTAACAATATCAA
>JAEUGJ010000032.1 GCA_016775335.1 Mogibacterium sp. | reverse complement strand
CCGGCACGCGTGCGGCGTCTTGTCAATGCCAAAGCATTTTTTGAAATCATTATAAAAATTCGCCATAAAATATTGATAATTAATTTCTTTACCGCCGGCACGTTCAAACAGCAGCTCCCCGCCTGCATTCAACCGCTCCTGAATTACCGGGATAATGTCCCGGTGGATCGGAACAATTCTATCCGCTGCCGCCGTCTTGGTCCCGTGAACGGCAATCCAGCGATCTGAAAGGTGCACATCTTCACACCGAACGGCCAGCACTTCACTGATTCGCATCCCGGTATAAATCATTACCAGCACTATGTCCATCATGTGAGCCCCGGACGGAGAAGACCAATCCAAATTTTCCCGGATGGTCCGGATTTCTTCTTTCGAAAACGGTTTCTTTTTCTTTTCCGGACGCGGTGAAATTTTGACAAATTTCGAATAATCGCGGGCTATAACGTCATTCTCGATCGCATAGTTAAAAATTGCGTGGAACAAAATTTTAATATTTGTTTGAACCGAAGTTGAATATTCCGAATAGTTGTCCATCACGCCCTGCAGGTGGGCGAGCTTAATTTCGCGCATTTTCATATTGTGCAAAATTCCGCATTTCTTAAAAGAAGTAGTGTATACCTGCCGCATCGATGTTTTTAATTCATTAAATTCTCGCTCATAAAGAATCTCATAAATTTCGGCAAACGTGATTTCTGAATTGGCCAGATCGTACGGCGTGCGGTTGTAATCTGCCAGCGCAAGCATGGCATCCCGCTTATTCTCAAAGGTACCAATGCATTTTTGCACTTGTTTGGCCGGCTGAATGTTGGCCAGCTTGTAAGATTCATAGCACTGTTGCACATCGTGAAATAATTCCGGTGGCAGCGCATCCGCCAGAAAACTAATATCCGGCCACGATTCCGGCATATCATAGTCCGTTGTTATATAGGCGCCATAAGGCCGCCGGCGTGCCCCGTTCAATTTCTTTATTGTGCCGTATCCGTTCGGGTTTTTCATTTCTGCAAACACCCCCTTTTTTAAAGTTGTCCCACACGTTCCCCCAAGTTGTCCCGATATTCGCCCACGTTGTCCCACACGTTACCCCAAGCTGTCCCGATATTCGCCAACGTTGTCCCGGACATTATCGCGACATCTGGTCCACAAGGTCGCGGATAGTCTTTTGCTTTTCTTCTGGTAAATTATAATATTGTGATATGGTTTTGAGCAAGTCCATATCCTGGGCAATTTTTCTGTACAGGTTATTTTTAAAATCTATTTCCTTTTGTTTCCTGGAGCGTTCCATCGGCACGTCGTAGCCTTCCAGCCACATGTCCGACACATCCAGCGCAAGCGCCAGCTTGTAAATTGTTGCGGATTTTGGCTCGTAAGATCCTTTTAAATATCGCGAAAGTGCCCCCTGATTAACATCAGCCACACGTGCTAGATCAATTTGTTTTATTTTTCTTTTGTCCATTGCAATTTGTAATCTTTCTGAAATTGTGGAAACCTTCTGCAACCCTTTAAAATTCATTATTTCACGCTCTCCTTTTTGCTGATTTTATCATTAATTTTTGTGCTTTAACATAATATATAGGAAATATAAAAATAAATTATTAGAAAAATCATAAATTAGTATTGACATAATCGAATATGTGATTTATCATAAATACATAAATTGTGAGGTGAAAAGATGGAAAACGCAAAACTGAAAGGAAAAATTAAAGAGAAGTTTGGAACGCAGGCTCGATTTGCCGAAGCTCTTGGCAAGGATCAATCAACAATCAGCCAGAAACTGGCTGGAAAAACGGACTGGACAGCGCCGGAAATCAAAGAGAGCTGCATTCTGCTGGGTATTCCCTTTGAAGACGTCAAAGATTATTATTTTTAATAAAAAATATGTGAAAACACATAATAGGAGGGATGAAAATGAGCACACACGAACACACACCGCAAGAGCTGGAGCACGCATTGCAGGTGATTCAGTCCGAATGCCGAGCACATCCGGAGGACTGCACAGAATGCCCGCTATCATTCAGCGACGACGGGCCCATTCGGCAGTGTGGCATTACCGACCATTTCTTCACGCCGGGAGAATGGGACATTGCGCCAACACATCGCTGGCAGGCGTTTGCCGATGAGACAAGGAGGGCGGATCCATGACAATCAAAGAAGCAGCTGGAATTATTGGCGTTAGCCCGTTGACGATCCGGATCGGACTACAGCGCGGCTTGTTCCCGTTCGGGACCGCCTTCAAGACCAAGGAAGAAAACAAACGCTATTGTTACGTACTTTACCCGGAGAAGGTTCGGGAATATCTGGGAGGTAAATAATGGAAAAGGTAAAAATTCTGGAACCTTTCGAATACATCCGGAACGAGACTCCGGAAGAATTCGAAACGGAAGAGCAAAACGAAAGATGGGCCGATCAAATTGACGGCGCCGGCATGTATATCGGCGGCGGGCTGGGAACCCTGCTGATGGTCGCTACAATCCTTTGGGGGATCGTGACCACTTTATAACAGCTAAAAACGGGGAAGGCGA
>JAEUGJ010000031.1:39755-67233 GCA_016775335.1 Mogibacterium sp. | reverse complement strand
GGTGACGACAAGATAAGATTATACTCGCGTTGCATGCACTTGTCAACAACTTTTTTACAACTTTTTTACATGAATTTCATTTTTTCGTTTATAACCCTCGAATTGGCTGGCATACGGTTTTTTCCCCGGGAGGCGAACATCTTTCCGCTGCGCACACCTCGTCATACAAAAACGCCCGGCATCGGCCGGACGTCTGTGCATTTCGTATTTGTTTTTACCGGCTACTTCTTCTCCGGATCTTTGGAGCGGCGGCGTTCGGCCAGGCGCATCATGGATTCTTCCTTCTCGATGGCTTTCTTGACCTTTGCGATTCGTTCTCTGGCTTCCTTGGTCTCCCGAATACCTTCCTTCGCTTTCTGCATCGCCCGCTTCTCGTCGCGTTTTGCATCCGCCAAGCGCTCCTTGTTTCCCGTCAGCATATCCGGGGTCCGGTACTCGATGGAGAGTGCAATCCGGAAGCGACACATGCCCAGCAGGAACAGGGCGGTGCCCACCAGGGTCAGGATTTTGAAATCCAGAAGCATCATATTGTAGAACATGTATACGCCGAACAGGGTCATCACGATGCCCAGGGCCTCCGTAAAGCGGTCCAGTGGCGACTGCGTCCGGAAGTTGAAGTTTACCGATGAAACGGCCTTAAGCCCTTCCAGGGTCATCCACAGGGCGAATACTGCCGTGATTGCCACGTCCTCCGTCACCTGTCCGGACAGAAATACGCAGCCCAAAATCACGGAAGTAAATCCTTCTACATTCACTTCCTTCTTCGATTCATAGGAACTCATATTGGTCACTCTGTTCACCACCAGCTCGCAGATGCCCATCAGGAGAATCGCCATGCCAACGATAAAAGCAACTCCCACAAACGGCACGCTGGCGTTTGCGATGCAGAATGTTCCGACGCCCACTACCAGCAGGCTTACAAGCATCATCAATGATCTCATGTTTTACTTCCTTCCAACTTTTAATATCTGTAATATTACCATTTTCAACCGCCCATTTCAACCGACCCGCGCCGCTCTACGGCATCCTTCGCACTCCGAGGGACACCGCGCCGGCTTTGGTTTCTAGCGGATAAAATTAGTTGCGATGGGTTTTTCCGGTTCCGGGAATTCGATGCCGACGGCTCTTCCCGCTTCAAAACACTTAATCATCCACGCCATATTCCGGCCCAGGGTCCGCATGGTCTGCATCCCCTCCAGGTCGTGGAGCACTTCGTCCGGATTGTTTCCGTGAACGCCGTTCCAATACTGGGAGGATACGACAGGCATTTGAGATATGGTAAAAAATTTATTCAGCCGGTCGAAGGTGGCCGTTGTGCCGGAACGCCGGCAGGATGCGATGGCGGCCGCCGGTTTTCCTTTTAGGTAAGCGGAATCGCATGCGTAAAACACCCGTTCCAAGAGGGACACAATCGCCCCGGAAGGACCTCCGTAATACACCGGAGAACCTACCACCAGGCCGGAGCAGTCCCGCAGCTTCTCGATTACCGTATTCACCGGATCTCCGTCCATGATGCAGCGGCCGGTTCGGCTGCAATATCCGCAGGCTTTGCAGCCCGGGATGTTGACTGCGCCCACATGAAGAATTTCTGTCTGCAGCCCCGAATCCTCAATGGCATCGGACACTTCACGCAGTGCCGTGTGAGTGCATCCGAACTGATGCGGGCTGCCGTTCAGCAATAATACTTTATCCATCTTTTTTCTCCCCTCTGCTGTCCCTCACGATATAAAAGGACAAAAGGCCGGATGCATTGCACCCGGCCTTCATTTTCTCTTCTGTTCCGATTAGTTGCCGGCAACCTGGGCAGCTACTTCTGCAGCGAAGTCATCTTCCTTCTTCTCGATTCCTTCACCAACTTCGTAACGGATCATGGAAACAACTTCCATATCCTTGCCGATTTCCTTAGCCGCATTAGCAACGTACTGCTGTACGGAAACATCGCCATCCTTTACGAACGGCTGGTCCAGAAGGCATACTTCCTTCAGTTCCTTCTTGATCTTTCCGGCAACAATTCTCTCTACCATTTCCGGCTTCTTTCCTTCGTTCAGAACCTGCTCGGTCAGGATCTTCTTCTCGTTCTCCAGATATTCCGGATCAACGCCGTCTTCGTTGACGAACTTCGGATTCATGGAAGCAACCTGCATTGCAACGTCCTTACCTACAGCAGCGATTTCGTCTGCAGCAGCGTCGGTCTTGATACCAACGATTACGCCGATTCTTCCGCCGCCGTGAGTGTAACCAACGTATACCACGCCGTCTTCCTCAACCTTTGCGAATCTTCTGATGCTCAGGTTCTCACCGATCTTAGCAACCTTTGCGGTCAGAGTTTCCTGTACGGTACCTTCTGCGAAAGGCTCTGCCATGAACTGCTCCATCGGCATATTTCCCTTTACCAGAACTTCCTTTGCCAGGTCCTCAACGAACTCGATGAACTCTTCGTTCTTTGCAACGAAGTCGGTCTCGGAGTTTACTTCAACGATGGAAGCGGTCTTGTTTCCTTCACCGAAAGCAACTCTTACCAGACCTTCTGCAGCGATTCTGCCGGCCTTCTTCTGAGCCTTCATGATTCCCTTTTCTCTCAGGTAATCGATTGCCTTTTCAATATCACCGTCTGTTTCAACCAGTGCCTTCTTGCAGTCCATCATTCCTGCGCCGGTACGCTCACGCAGTTCTTTTACGAGTGCAGCTGTTACAGCCATGTCTTTGTCCTCCTGTTATAAATATGCAATTTGAAAAATGCGGCTCCCCCGGATAACATCTGAAGAAGCCGCCACCTGTCGGTTAATTATTCTTCGTCTGCAGCTTCCTCAGCAACTTCTTCTGCTGTCTCTTCTGCAACGCCTTCGTCAAAGCTCTCGCCCTGCTTAGCTTCTACGATAGCATCTGCCATTACCGATGTGATCAGCTTAACCGCTCTGATCGCGTCATCGTTTGCCGGGATGATGTAGTCTACATCGTCCGGATCGCAGTTGGTGTCTACGATACCAACAACCGGAATTCCCAGAATGCGAGCTTCCTTAACGGCAATCTTTTCCTTCTTCGGATCAACAACGAAGATTGCACCAGGCATTCCCTTCATGTCCTTGATTCCGCCCAGGAACTTCTCCAGCTTCTCAGCTTCGTTTCTGATCTTCAGGATTTCCTTCTTCGCATACTTGTTGATAGTGCCATCCTCTTCCATCTCTCTGATCTCGTTGAGACGTTCGATTCTCTTGCTGATGGTCTTGTAGTTGGTCAGCATTCCGCCCAGCCATCTCTCGTTAACGAAGTACATACCGCAACGGTTTGCTTCGTCCTTGATTGCAGCCTGAGCCTGCTTCTTTGTGCCGACGAACAGTACCGGCTTACCGGTTGCGCCAACCTCTCTCATGAAATCATAAGCATCGTCGATCATCTTGATGGTCTTCTGCAGGTCGATGATGTAAATTCCATTTCTCTCTGTGAAGATGTACGGAGCCATCTTAGGGTTCCATCTTCTGGTCTGGTGTCCGAAATGAACACCGGCTTCAAGTAACTGTTTCATAGAAACTACTGACATTATAATACCTCCGGTTTCGTTTCTTCCATCGTGCGTCTTTGCCTTCAACCTTCCTTCTTTTATAAAAGAAGGCACCGCGGCATCCTCACGATGTGCAAAATATAAAATATTGCGGCATAAAGCCGGCGTGTGGAAACACGCTCATATATTATATTGGAAAGAGTTCTTGATTGCAAGGTTTTTTTCAATTATAATAGTCGTGTCTTTTTTTGAGGGAATCCCCTCAAATCACTACGTTTTTTATATTTATTTTTAAGGAGCTGTTTTTAATGGAAAAGTATTTTAAACTTAAGGAGAACGGAACGGATGTCCGCACCGAGGTCATCGCCGGCGTCACCACCTTCCTATCGATGGTGTACATCCTGGCGGTAAACCCGAACATCCTGTCCGCAGCCGGAATGGATTCCGCGGCTGTATTCACCGCAACCGCTGTTTCCGCGTTCTTCGGCACACTGTTCATGGCATTCTTTGCCAACTACCCGGTTGCTCTGGCTTCCGGAATGGGTCTGAACGCATACTTTGCATTCTCCGTGTGCATCCCGATGGCAAAGGCGGGAATCAACGACCCATGGAAAATCGCACTTACCGCAGTACTGGTAGAAGGTATCATCTTCGTCCTGCTGTCCCTCACCAATTTCCGGGAAAAGCTGGTTAACGATGTTCCGTCCAACCTGAAGTACGGTATCACCGCCGGAATCGGTCTCTTCATTACCATCGTAGGTCTCAAGGGTGCCGGCGTCGTAATCGGAAGCGAATCCACCCTGGTAGATCTTGGTTCCGTATCCACCCCGCAGTTCGTTCTGGCGATGATTGGTTTCGTCATCATCTGCGTACTGGTTCACTACAACGTTCCGGGTGCCGTGCTCTGGGGCATCCTTCTCACTTGGATTATGGGCATCATCGCACAGCTCACCGGCTGGTATCACGTGGACCCGGCGAAAGAGGTATACTCCCTGATTCCGAGCCTCTCCGGCGCATCCTTCATCCCGAAGGCGCCGACCATGTTCGCCTTTGATTTCGGATGGGTGGGAAAGAACATCGTGGAGTTCGCGGTAATCGTCTTCTCCTTCCTGTTCGTTGACCTGTTCGATACCGTTGGAACCCTGATTGGCGTAGCTTCCAAGGGCGGCCTGCTGGACGAGAACGGAAACCTGCCTCGCGCGAAAGGTGCTCTGCTCTCCGATGCATTCGGTACCATCCTGGGTGCTTGCTTCGGTACTTCTACCGTAACCAGTTACGTAGAGTCCACCGCAGGTGTTGCTGCCGGCGGAAGAACCGGTCTCACCGCAGTGGTTACCGGCGTGCTGTTCCTGATTTCCCTGTTCTTCTCGCCGATTTTCCTGGCGATTCCGGGATTCGCTACCACTCCGGCGCTGGTATACGTTGGTCTTCTGATGCTGACTTCGGTTAAAAACATGGACTTCGAGGCAGACATTGCCGACACGGCCGGCGGTTTCATGGCCATCATCATGATGCCGTTCACCTATTCCATCGCAAACGGAATCATGTTCGGAATGATCACTTGGGTTCTCCTCAAGGTCATCACCAAGAAGGCAAAGGACGTCGCTCCGGTTATGTGGGTTGCATTCTTCCTGTTTGCACTGCGTCTGGGAACGCTGGCATACGGAATCGGCTTCCATTAAGAACCGCCCGGGCTTCCGGGATATATAATGTAGATAGTGAAACCCCTGCCGCTTCGGAATGAAGCGGCAGGGGTTTTGTTTGTATAGATATTTCATAAAAGTAGAATTCTGTAAGAATTGCATCCCGAGATATTGTTTCATTCTTCCTGAGATTGATTTAACATAATTTGAATTATTGATGCAATCCGATGAGCTGAATCCAATGCTTTGCGGTATGTACCGGTTTCTCTTGACATCCCAATCCCGGGAAAAGACATAAACTCAAGATATAACACGGGAGTGTTTAAATCATTCATCACCACCTTCAATTGCAGCGTAGTGCACGTCCCTCTCATTGTTTTACTTCCTACAGAGGCTCCTACCATGGCTCCCACACCACCAAACAACAAACCGCCGGCAAGCGCACTTCCAAGTCCACCTTCTGCAATGGTTTTGCCATCTTCTAAAAGTTCAAATTGCAAGATTTTATCAAAAGAATATATTCCATCATCATCGGGTCTCTTCAAAGCAGAAAGAAATCCTTTTCCGGCTCCGGACATGTTCTTGCGGAAAGCTTTGCATGAGAACAGTCGGTTTTGCTCATCTACCCGAAAAGCATATTCTTCAAAGAAATCAGCAACGCGAATATTCATTGTAGGTGAGAATACATCATATTTTGTTACCGAATCAATCTCAGACACTGCAACTTCAGATACAGCTTGTGAATGAGCCATTTCCTCAATTTGCTTCTTTGTGTACAATCCAGTAAACATTTTTACCTTCGTAGAACAAACTCTATCTCCGCATTTAGGGCAAATGAAGAAACCATCTTTCGTCAGGTACTTTCTTTTCATGATTTTAATCGCATCACCACAGAAACAACAGGTCCATTTTGCCTTTGCACTATTTGGCATCATCTCAAGAGGAACCACTTCTTTATTTTGAGATGACTCTGCACTTAAGGCCGCGCTTTCTTCACTTTCGTATTCCGGTTCTGCTTTTGTTACAATAAAAGTATCCTCACCCCGGAACAATTCAACGACATCCCCCACTTTTGGGTTTTCGTAATTTGCCGCAGTCGTTGGAACCATAACCAGTTGGTGTTCTTCATTTCCTAAAGCAATCTGCTCATCAGTAATATTGATAATCTTGTACATTACTTTCCCTCACCACAACTTAACTGTAAGCGAATTGTCATTATCCGTCTCAAAAGCGATAATTAGAATCTGAATTATAATTATCTTCTAATCCAAATGTTCTATCGCATATTTTGCCTGTTCAGCAGTGAATTGTTCGCCATATTCCGAAACCAACTGTTCGTAAACCGCATCTTTTGACATTGACATATCCTCATAATATGTTTTCGCCTTTATTAGTGCATTTTCTTTCCAGTTTGCCTCAACATGTTTAATAGCATATTGGGCGGCCTTCTCCGGGAAGTTTTCTCCTGCGTCAGATGTTAATTGCTCATAAATTCCTTGTTTTGACATATACATCGTATCCGAATACAATTGAGCCTTGTTTAACGCATTCTTATACTCTTGAGGAACTTCTTTTTTCTTTACTTCCTGCGTTTTTTCAGTTGCATTGTTCTTTTCATTAGAGGATGATGAAGATGCATTTTCATCGCCCCCCACAGAGCTTCCTATAATCCCGAGCACCAATATTACCATCAATACAATAAACCAGGGTTTCTTATATAGCGGTTTTGCATGTTTTTCTGTTTTCACTTTTCCCGCAGATGTTCCAAGAACTCTTTCATCACTTCTCATAATTTCTTCAGGCATTCGGTTCTGCTCCGGTACAGAATCTGTTTTTACAGCAATCACTGAATCGTCATTTTTGAACAACTGCACCGCATCTCCAACCTTCGGATTCTCGTAATTAAAGGAATCTTTGTCAACGGTAATTATTTCCTTATTTGCACCGCCCAAATAAATCGTGCTTCCATCTACCTTTAAAACCTTATACATCGTTTACTTCCCCCTCTTTTCGCCTATAATCACTAGGCACAGATCGCTTATCTTGCATACTTTCCGTTGATGAATGTCACCATTTCGTCATCGCTGAAAGCATTTCCGTATACCTTCGTTAAAGCAATAATCCAATCCACGAGGGCCCAGATTCCCAATCCACCACCGGTGATAATTTTGAGTATTCCGAGACCAACCTGTCCTCGCATAAAACGATCCACTCCAATGCCTCCAAACAGGAAGGTTCCCACCCAGGCAAATACATGCTTGTTAATTTTCTTTTCCTGTGCTACATATGCAGAGGTCTGTGGTGCATTTACAGTTACGTTTACTGGTACAGCAGGCTTTGCTGATTCATTTTGCGCGACAGCCAACTCCGTCTGCGTAGATGTACTTTCTGAACTCTTCGATGAATGCTTGTTGTCATTCTCTGCTTTCACTACGATTGAGACTGCATCATTCTGGAACAAATCCACCGAATCTCCCACCGCAGGGTTTTCATAACTGATGGCCGTTCTTGGCACTGTCACCAAATTGTTGTTTTCATCCCCCAGGGCAACTTTTTCCTCGTTAATCATAAGAATTTTGTGCATTGATTTTCTCCTCCTAATTATATAATTTTAGTTTAATTATATAATTACCCCCCCCACTGTCAACAATATTATATTAGAGTCTTTCCCCTAATTTGCACTGCATAGAACGATTGTTGTTTGCGTGCACCTTGCCTCTGTCAGCGATTTTTATTCTTCATGCTTCGGAATATTGGATTCTAATTTTAATTAATCAATATGCGTGAGTACGAATTATACCTCCGAATATGAAGTTGGTGTGAAGTGTTATGCAAAACCACCTCCTAAGGAGTAATCTGCACAACATCTTCCGAGGAAGGCTCGGTGGAATTAAGGAGCTCGCGTGAAAAGTTATGCAGATGATGAGATTTTGGCGGAATCTGCACAACCGCTCTTCCCTAATCTCCGAATGGTACTACCGGAAATCCCGATTGGGGCGAGTTTGTTTTTGGGAGAATTGGAATTTCGAAAAAAATGTTGTGCAAAACCCATCGAAAACCCTCGAAATGCACAACACTTCACGCCAACTTCACACACGACCGAATCGATTGTGCGAATAGCTGTTTAATATTGATATAATAGCAGTAAAGTGCTATTATGTAGGCAAATAAAGCAATTCTAAAATTTTGCACGGGAGGTGTATTATGCAGATTCGACCGTCGGCCGCAATTCGGCAGAATTACAATAAAATTGCCGAACTTTGCCGCAAAACAAAAGAACCGATTTTCTTAACAAAAAATGGAGAAGGCGATTTGGTTGTTATGGATATTGAGACGTACAACCGGCGCGAGAAAATGATTTCATTGAGGGAAAAGTTGCTGTCTATTGAAGAAGACCGAATAGAAGGAAGGAACGGATGTTCCGTTGATGACCTGGAGATATTCCTTGACGGATTGATCGAAGAGGTGTAGTTTATGGCAGAGTTAAAATATGAAGTCATTATATCAGACGAAGCCAAAAGATTGCTGGGAAAGCATATTCGGTTCGTGGCTCAAGTAAACAAGCTGGCCGCAACAAAAGAGCGAGATGAACTTATGAAAGCCATCCGCTCTTTAGAGTATATGCCCCAGCGATTTCCTTTTATGAACGATTCTTATATTCCGCCAAACAAGTATCATAAAATGCCTGTTTCCAAGTACTGCCTTGTAATATATCAAATAAAAGATAACAGAGTATATGTGGAATATGTACTCGATTGCAGGCAGGATTACAGTTGGCTCTTAATATAGCTTTTACAGTTAAGTATTTCTATTCCTCTGCCAGCCAGATGGCGGCTTTTACCGCTTTGTGCCAACCCTTTAGGAGAGCCGCCCGCTTCGCCTCGTCCATCTCCGGGCGGAACACGCGGTCCACTTCCTTGTTCTCGATGATGTCGTCGGTGGAATCGTAGTAGCCCACCGCCAGGCCCGCCAGATACGCCGCACCCAAGGACGTGGACTCGATGGATTTGCACCGAACGATTTCCGTGTCGGATACATCCGCCTGGAATTGCATCAGGAAATTGTTCCGGCAGGCGCCGCCGTCAACTTTGAGGGCCACAATGCGCCGGCCCAGATCCTCTGCCATGGCGGACAGCAGATCTTCATTCTGGTACGCCAGGGATTCCAAAGTCGCGCGGACAATCTGATTTCGATCCGTGCCCCGGGTGATTCCGAAAATCGCACCCCGGGCATCCGGCTCCCAGTACGGGGCGCCGATTCCCGTAAAGGCCGGCACCATATACACCCCTTCCGAGTCGCCGGCTTTCAGCGCCATCCGCTCCGACTTCGGAGAATCCGACATGAACTTCATCTCATCCCGCAGCCACTGAATGGCGGCGCCGCACACGAAGGCCGAACCTTCCAAAGCGTAGCTGACTTTGCCGTTCAGCCCCCAAGCGATGGTGGTGAGCAGTCCGGAATTGCTGAACACCGGGCGGTCGCCGGTATTCAGAAGAAGGAAGCTGCCGGTGCCGTAGGTGCACTTCGCCTCCCCCACTTCAAAACAGGTCTCCCCGAATAAGGCCGCCTGCTGGTCTCCCGCCGCTCCGGTGATTGGAATCGGTCCGCCGAAGAGCTCCGGAATGGTCTCCCCGTAATGGCCGGAGCACTCCACCGGTTTCGGCAGCATGCACTTCGGAATGTCCAGAAGCGCCAGGATTTCATCGTCCCAATCCAGCGTATGAATGTTGAACAGCATGGTGCGGGCTGCGTTGGAATAATCCGTCACGTGCACCTCGCCGCCGGTCATTTTCCAGATCAGCCAGCTTTCGATGGTTCCGAAGAGCAGTTCCCCTCGCTCCGCCCGCTCCCGAGCGCCATCCACGTGGTCCAGAATCCACTTAATCTTCGTCCCGCTGAAATAGGCATCGATGATCAGACCGGTTTTGCGGCGAATCATTTCCTCATGCCCCTGATTCTTCAGCGCCTCCGCATAGTCCGAGGTCCGCCGGCACTGCCACACGATGGCGTTATAGATTGGCTCCCCGGTGGCCTTGTCCCACACCACCGTGGTCTCCCGCTGATTGGTAATTCCCAAAGCCACAATATCCCGGTAACTCAAATTCTGCTTCAGCATCGCCTCCTGAGCCACCGAAATCTGCGTCGCCCAAATCTCCGTAGCATCGTGCTCCACCCAGCCCTCTTTCGGAAAATACTGGGGAAACTCCCGCTGCGCCGAACTGATGGTATTGCCCTGCTTATCGTAAATCACGCAACGAGCACTGGTCGTCCCCTCGTCCATCGCCATGATGTATTTCTTCATCTTTCACCTCACACTTTCCCGGAACCCGCCGTCACACGAACAGCGCCATGATTCCGTTGCTGATATCGATCCCTCGTTCCGTCAGTCTCAATCCCTCGTCGTCCATCTCCAGAAATCCGCCGGCCTCGTACGCTCTCGCTTCCGGCAGCGCCTCCCGAAAATATTCCCAGAACGCCGCCTCGCTTCCCAGGACGTCCCGGTATCGAACGCCCTCTTCTCGCCGAAGCCCGGTAAAAACAGCCTCCGATATGTCGTCCGCTTCCGAGTTTTCGTGGACTTCCACAAAAGCAAGTTTGCCCCGGTCCAACGTTTCCGAGTAGGCCTTCAAATCCGTCTCGTTCACTGTCCGCCGATGCCCCGTATAGGAAGAAGCCCCCAGGCCCAGGCCCACGTACTCCGCCATGTTCCAGTACTTGGAGTTGTGCCGGGACTCGCAGCCCGGCCGGGCGAAATTGGAAATCTCGTAATGCCGGTAGTCCTTTTCCCGAAGGGCCTGAATTCCCCGGTGATACATCTCCCGGTCCGTTTCATCCGGCACTTCCCGGAGTTTCCCCGCTTCGAAATCCCGGAAGAAGGAGGTTCCCTCCTCCAGCTGCAGGCTGTAGAAGGAAATGTGTTCCGGCTCCAGGGCGGCGATGGCTTCCAGATCCTCTAAGGCATCGGAGACGCCGGTTCCCGGTATGGCAAAAATAAGATCCAAGTTAATGTTGCGGAATCCGGCTTCCCGGGCCATTTTCACATCCCGGCGAACATCTTCCGCCGTGTGGATTCGCCCCAGGTACCGAAGCCGCCGGTCATCCATGCTCTGAACGCCCATGGACAGCCGGTTGATTCCCGTTTTGCGATAGCCTTCCAGGCTTTCCGCCGTGAGGGTGCCCGGATTGGCCTCCAGCGTCACTTCCGCGCCTTCCGTAATCCGAAAGGCTCTTCGGACTTCATTCAAAATATCTCCAACCTGCTCCGGCGTCAGAAGGGACGGCGTCCCTCCGCCAAAATAGATGGTATCCGCCTCCGGAACCTCTCGGCTCCGAAGACGGATTTCTTTTATCAGATGATTCACATACTCCTGCCGAACCTCAGGCCCCGCCGGGCCGGACAGGAATGCACAGTAGTTGCATTTTTTTATGCAGAAGGGAATGTGGATGTAAATTCCCGCCTTATTCGGTGTCGTCAAACTTGAGCACCTCCGTAAATGCTTCCTGCGGCACTTCCACGGTACCGAACTGGCGCATCCGCTTCTTTCCTTCTTTCTGCTTCTCCAGCAGCTTTTTCTTTCGGGAGATATCGCCGCCGTAGCACTTGGCGATAACGTCCTTCCGGTAAGCGCGAACCGTCTCTCGAGCGATGATTTTGCGGCCCACGGCAGCCTGAATCGGCACCTCGAACTGGTGCATCGGAATGATTTTCTTCAGCTTTGCGCAGATGTTCCGGCCCTTGGCATAGGCTTCCTCTTCCGGCACGATGGAGCTGAAGGCGTCGATGATCTCCTTGTTCAGGAGGATGTCCAGCTTCACCAGCTTCGCCGGGCGGTATTCCTGGAATTCGTAATCCAGGGAGGCGTAGCCCCGGGTGCGGGATTTCAGTGCGTCGAAGAAGTCGTAGATGACTTCGTTCAGCGGAATGTCGTAGGTGAGGAGCACGCGGGTCTCCGTCAGGTATTCCATGTGGGTCATGTTGCCCCGGCGGCTCTGGCACAGGGTCATAATGCTGCCCACGTAATCCTTCGGCGTCATGATTTCTGCTTTTACGATTGGCTCTTCAATGCGGCTGATTTCCGCCGGATCCGGCAGGTTCGTCGGGTTCTGAATCATCCGCTCCGTGCCGTCGGCCATGATGACTTTGTAGATTACGCTCGGCAAGGTGGTGATGACGTCCAGACCGAATTCCCGTTCCAGCCGCTCCACGATAACATCCATGTGCAGGAGGCCCAGGAAGCCGCAGCGATAGCCGAAGCCCAGGGCGGCGGAGTTCTCCGGTTCAAACTGGAACGCCGCATCGTTCACCTGGAGTTTTTCCAGCGCATCTTTGATGTTCTCGTATTTCTCGCCTTCGGCCGGGTACACGCCGCAGTACACCATGGACTGGGCTTTCTTGTATCCCTTCAGCGGCTTGTCCGTCGGCTTGTCGGTGTGGGTGATGGTGTCGCCCACCCGGGCGTCTGCCACCCGCTTGATGCTGGCGCACACGTATCCTACTTCGCCGGCCTTCAGCTCTTTGGACGGAACCATGCCCGGAATGCAGTAGCCGACTTCCGTCACCTCGTAGCTCTTGCCGGTATTCATGAGCTGAACGAAATCTCCTTTTTTTACCGAGCCGTCGAAAATGCGGGTGTAGATGACCACGCCCTTGTAGCTGTCGTAGTAGGAGTCGAAAATGAGGCCCTTCAGGCGGCCGTTTGGATCTCCTTGTGGCGGCGGAATTACCTGCACCAACTTCTCCAACATGTCGTCGATGCCCATGCCGGTCTTCGCCGAAATCAGCGGCGCATCCTCCGCATCGATTCCGATGATATCTTCGATTTCTTCCTTGGCTTCATCCGGGCGGGCGCTGTCCAAATCCATTTTGTTCAGCACCGGCAGAATCTCCAGGTCCTCGTCCAGGGCCAGATAGACATTTCCCAAAGTCTGCGCTTCCACGCCCTGGGTGGCATCCACCACCAACACGGCGCCGTCGCAGGCAGCCAAAGAGCGGGACACTTCGTAGTTGAAGTCCACGTGTCCCGGCGTGTCAATCAGGTTCAGGATGTACTCTTCCCCATCCTGAGCCTTGTAGTGGAGGCGGGTGGTCTGCAGCTTGATGGTGATTCCCCGCTCCCGTTCAATATCCATGTTGTCCAGATACTGTTCCTTCATATCCCGGGACTGCACCAGACCCGTCTTCTCAATCAGCCGGTCCGCCAAAGTGGACTTGCCGTGGTCGATATGAGCAATAATACTGAAATTTCTTATATTCTTCAGATAATCCATTTTTCCTCCGATTACTTCTTACATTTTTTCATATTATATTATACGCAATTTGCCCCGAAAATGATACAAGAAAATATTTCCATAAATTGCAAAAAATCCTTGAAACTTCGCCATTCCTAATATATAATGGGCGTTGCGAATTAATACTATTTTAGAGAAAAGTGGGGTAAACAAAATGGCAAACATTAAATCCGCAAAGAAAAGAATTAGAGTTATCGACAAGAAGACTGCTCGCAACGCTCGTATCAAGGGTCACATGAAGCAGGCTGAAAAGAACTACCTGAAGGCTCTCGCTGCAGGTAACGTTGATGACGCAACCAAGGCATTTGTTGTTCTGGAGAAAGAGCTGATGCAGGCTGCTTCCAAGAACACAATCCACAAGAAGACCGCTTCCAGAAAAGTCAGCAGAATGGCTGCAAGACTGAACGCTCTGAAAGCACAGAACTAATTCTCACCCGTCCCCACATCGCGTACCAGTTAAGTGCGCCGGAACGATGGACTTGTCTCACCATCGTTCCATTTTTTATTGCCTTTTTTTGGCGCGGCCGCCATGGACTTGGTGCACGAATCCCCGCAAAACCTTGTTCTTCCGTCTCCTTTGCACCAAGTCTCCGGACATTTTCGGCACGCGGCCGCCGACGCCGCCCCGCTCGTCACCCTTTCTAAATTAAAGGTTGACAAGCGTGCAATTATGTTGTATCATTCCATCTGTCAACTTTTGCAGCAAATAAGTTGACAATACTTACACGGGATACAATGAAAAAAGGAGATTATTATGTATAACACCATCACTCGCACACAGGTGCTGACCCGGTCCGCACTGTTCATCGCCGTCACCGCCGTATGTTCCTGGATTTCCATTCCGATTCCGGGCACATCCGTTCCGATTAACCTGGCCACCTTTGCCGTAATTCTGGCAGGCCTCATGCTGGGTTCCCGGGATGGTGCCATCGCCATGCTGGTATTTCTGGCACTGGGCGCCATCGGCATTCCGGTATTTCACAGCTTTACCGGCGGCATGGGAATCGTCTTCGGCCCCACCGGCGGCTTCCTGATCGGCTACATCGCACTGGCCTTCTTCGCCGGACTTGCCGCAAAAGAATCCGACCATCCGGTTCGGAACTACATCCTGTTCACCGTAATCGGCGAGGTCGCTCTATACGCCCTGGGAAGCGCATGGTTTATTTTCCAGGCGGGAAGCAACATCCAGACCGCGCTGATGGCATGCGTCGTACCGTTCCTTCCGGGCGATGCGGTGAAAATGGTCCTGGCATATCTGGTTGCCGGCCGCCTCAAAAAAGTCATCGCTTAACTTCCCACAAAAAAACATTCGCCCCGGTCACAGGTTTCCGGAGCAACTCAATTGAATAGTGTTTATATGCCGTCGCCGCCTTCCCCCACTCACTAACGGAGGGCGGCGGCTTTTTTCTTGCCGGCGCGGTTTGCGCTCGGTTCCCCGCAAACCCTTTATCCTCCGTTTTGATGCGCAAACCCGAAGCCGGAGTTTTCCTTTTTTCCCGCTGCGGCGCCGGCTCGGTTTGCGCTTCCATCCCCGCAAACCCTTTGTTCTCCGTTTTCGTGCGCAAACCGGGCGCCGGGTTTTTCCAAATTTCTCTCTGCGGCGCCGGAAGAGTTTGCGCTTCCATCCCCGCAAACCCTTTATTCTCCGTTTTGATGCGCAAACCCGAAGCCGGAGTTTTCCTTTTTCCCCGCTGCGGCGCCGGACGCCGCAATCCATAAAAAAACTCCTGCAGAAATCTGCAGGAGTTTTTGCATCTAATTCGATGATGTAATCTTATTTGTAAGATTCGATCATTGCCTTGAATGCCGGCAGGGATCTCTTGATCATGTCGTTGGATACGCAGTAGGACAGTCTGAAGTATCCCGGGCACTCGAATCCGTCTCCAGGAACAACCAGCAGGTTGTGCTCCAGCTTTGCCTTCTCGGAGAATGCAACTGCATCGCCGTTCGGTGCTTTTACGAACATGTAGAATGCGCCATCCGGTTTTGCCATTTCATATCCCATCTCGGAGAGGGAGTTGAACAGCAGCTGTCTGTTCTCGTCATATGCTTCCAGGTTCGGCATCTCGCCAACGCAGCGTCCGATAACCTTCTGAATCAGGGTTGGAGGGCAAACGGAACCGATCTCACGAGCGGCACCAACGACGGAGTTGAATACCTCGTCCCACATCTCACACTTCTCGCCAACGAAAACGTATCCGATACGCTCGCCCGGCAGGGACAGAGACTTGGACCAAGAGTAGCATACGATGGTGTTGTCATAGATTGTTGGGATGAACGGAACCTTTACATCTCCGTATACCAGTTCACGATACGGTTCGTCTGCGATGATGTAGATTGGGTGTCCGAATTCCTTACCCTTCTCGGTCAGCAGAGCTGCCATCTTTGTCAGGGTCTCTTCAGTATATACAACGCCGGATGGGTTATTCGGGGAATTCACGATAACCGCCTTGGTGTTCTTTGTGATCATCTTCTCCAGCTCTGCAAAGTTAATCTGGAAGTGCTCGGTGTCTGCCGGAACAACCTTCAGCTGTGCGCCGTCGCAAGTGAAGAATACGTGATATTCCGGGAAGAACGGAGCAATTGCGATGAACTCATCGTCTGCGGAAGTGGTCAGAGCCTTTGCTACGGAAACCAGTGCCGGAGCGCATCCACAAGTCATGAACAGCTCAGAAGCCTTTGCGTTTACATCGAATCTCTCGTTCAGGTTGTCTGCGATAGCCTGTCTTACATCTTCGTGACCTGCAGCAACGGAGTATCCGTGCAGCTTGATGGAGTCATAGTTCTTTGCCAGGTCAGCGATGGTCTCGTTAACCTTTGCCGGAGCAGGAATGCTCGGGTTGCCCAGGGAGTAGTCGAATACATTCTCCGGTCCTACGATTTTTGCCTGCTCCAGACCATAAGCGAAGAGCGCTCTGATTCCGGAAGGTGCTGTTCCCAGTCCATAATACTTTTGATTAACCATTTTGATCTTCTCCTTTCAACAAGAAAAAACTTAGTCCCATGTTGTAATCCGATTATAACATATAGTTTCACTATTAACAAATGTTTCACATTCAAAAAACTTCAGTGTGTTATAATATAAATGCTCTGTTTTCTTGCAGAGTGAAAGGATATCTATCTATGACAGCAAGGAAAAAAAATACACAAAAGCACATGAAGCGGAAGTCCCCCCGGAAGAAAACCGGCCGCCGAACCTCCCGCAAAAATAACCGGAAATTTCAAAAGTGGCAGCTCGCCCTCATCGCCGTCGGGGTTCTTCTGATTGCCGGGGTGACCGGGCTGCACCTCTACTCCCACCCGACCCAGATCGGTTCGGGAAAATACACCCATGCGGCAAAATTTGACAATGCCCTGGTCATCGACGGCATCGACGTGTCCTACGCTCAAGGCGACGGCGCGTCCAACAATTGGAATCAGGTAAAAAGAAGCGGCGTGGATTTCGTCTTCATCCGTGCAGGCTACCGGGATTCCTCCAAAGGAAAGCTCCATGCCGATTCGGAATTCAAAGAAAACATTCAGGGCGCCCGGAAAGCCGGACTCATGGTGGGCGTCTATTTTTACTCCCAAGCTACCACGAAGAAAGAGGCCCGGGAGGAGGCCCGGAAACTGGTGAACGCGGCGGACGGGTACCAAATCGATTTGCCGCTGGTGATGGACTACGAGCTGTATCCGAAGGGGCGGTTGGAGAAATTTATGAGCGGCAAGAAATATAAGGCGGCGAAGGGCACCGAGATTGCGGAAGCGTTCTGCGAAGTCGTGCGGGAGGCCGGATACGAGCCCGCCGTGTACTCCAACTACAACCTGCTGATGCACAAGGTGAACCCGAAGAAAATCGCCGGTTTTGCCCGGGTATGGCTGGCCCACTACAATTCCTCCACGGATTACCCGCAGGATTATACATTCTGGCAGGCGTCCTTCGAGGAAAAGGTGAATGGAATTTCCGGCACCGTGGACCGGAACTTCTGGTATTTTGGGCCGAACGGGGAAGCCACGCGGGGCCGGCGAACGGCCGGTGCGCGCTCTGTCCGGGACTGCACCGTGCAGCTGGAAAAACACAGCTTCTATTACATCGGAAAGCCGATTCAGCCGAAGCTGATTGTGAAGGACGGGAACACCACCCTTCAGGAAGGAAGGGATTACCAAGTGGGTTACGTGAAGAATGCGTCGGCGGGAACCGGGTACGCCATCGTGACGGGCATCGGCAAATACAAAGACCGCCTCGCCACCGGTTTCCGAATTAAGACGCTTCTGTAAAACGGAAAGGAGAATGAATGAAACTGATTTCATGGAATGTGAACGGCTTTCGGGCCTGCCTGAACAAGGGCTTCTCGGAGTTCTTCCGGGAGGCGGATGGGGATTTCGTCTGCCTGCAGGAAACCAAAATGCAGCCGGGACAGGCGGACTTCCACCCGGAAGACTATTACGAATATTACAACAGCGCGGAAAAGAAGGGCTACTCCGGCACCGCTATTTTTGCCCGTAAAACTCTGGGGGAACCCCTCTCCGTGCACTACGGCATGCAGGGCAAGCACGACGATGAGGGGCGCCTCATCACGCTGGAATACCCGGATTTCTACCTGGTGTGCTGCTACGTGCCCAACGCCCAGGGCGAGCTGAAGCGCATCGACTACCGCATGGAATTCGAGGATGACCTGCGGAATTACCTGTTGGACCTGAATCGGACGCACCCGGTCATCTACTGCGGCGATCTGAACGTGGCCCACGAGGAGATCGACCTGAAGAATCCGAAATCCAACCGGGGCAACGCGGGCTTCTCGGATCAGGAGCGGGGTAAAATGACGGAGCTTCTGGATGCCGGATTTACCGACACCTTCCGGTATTTCTATCCCGACCGTGCCGGAATCTACTCCTGGTGGTCCTACCGGTTCAACGCCCGGAAGAACAACGCCGGATGGCGGATTGATTATTTTATCGTCTCCGACTCCCTGCAGGACCGAATTAAGGACTCGAAGATTCTGACGGATATCACCGGCAGCGACCACTGCCCGGTGGAATTGGATATTGAATTCTAGAAAAGAAAGGAACACTGAAGATGAAAAAGAAATTATTGATCATGCTGCTCCTGGCGGCGTTGACCCTGTCTGTCACCGCCTGCGGAAGCTCCAAAGAAGAAGAGGATCCCGGCAATCAGAAGCAGGCCGTGACCGGCCTGGATAACGACGCGCTGGAATCCTATCTGAACCAGTACAACATGGATGCGGAAAACCCGATTCAGTCCGATGACCTGACGCAGGAAGACGGTTCCGCCAGCTGCAAGGTGAGGGACCTCACCGTCACTTTCACCACTGAGGACGATGACTTGCAGGTGGCAGTTCAAGCTAAGGACCTGGAGGATGAAAACCTGGATGTGGTGGTTCGGGATCTGATCATCGCTATGGATCCGGAGCTCACCTACGAAGAGGTGAAGGACATGTTCTCCTCTTTCCGGAAGGACGGCCGCACCTCCTACGATATGGGCGAAGTGGAATGCAAGTTGAAGAAGAATTCCGACGGATATCGGTTCGTGATCGAGAACGACTAAGCAAAAAAAGGATTGCTCCGACGCATTGGAGCAATCCTTTTTGAATGCAAGCATTCACGTTTTAATTCTTTTTTCTGTACCGAACGATGCCGATCAGGCCGGCAATTGCCAACAGGACCACCCCGCCGTACAGCACCGGATTGAAATCGTCTCCGGTTTCAACGGTGGTTTTGGCGGCTCTCTTTGCAGTTGTGGTTTTCTTCGTTTCCTTGCTGCCCTTGTTTTCGGTGTCGGTCGGATTCGATGGGTTTTCCGGATTGTTTTGATCCGCGGAATCGCCCGGATTCTCCGTAGTACCCGGATTGCTCGAATCGCCCGGATTGGTCGGACCGGCCGGATCCGTCGGGTCCGTTGGCGGCTCCTTCTCTTCTTCTTTTACCGAATAGGACAGGGTTGCCTGCAGCGATTCGGTTTCCACCATCGCTCCAATCATGCGCTGGAACTTCTTTCCGTTCACCGTCACTTCCTGCGCCGGACGATACTGATTCATTTCCTGCAGCCACTGAACCTTGGCGGATGCGGTGATTGAAGCGTCTTCGGAAGGCTTCTCTTCGGATACCAGGCGGAATTCCTCACCGCTCTGAATCGTCGTCTCCGTGTTTTTGGTCTTCTTCTCCAGAACGATTCCCGTCGGAATCTGGAGGGAATATTCCCCGTCATAAGCGTCCGGTTCGGACAGCTTAATCCAGCCGGTTTTCCACTTTCCGGAGGTCTCGTCTTTCCGGAATACGGTGTCTCCTTCAAAGGAAACGTTGGAAGACTTCGGCTCCGCTTTCAGCACCTTGTCGCTCTTTGCGTGCTCGTACAACACATTTCCCAGTGCATTTGCGGCGGAAGCCGTCAAATTATTGCCTTCAATGCCGTAGTCGTTCAGCGTCAGCCATACCGCGTGCTGCGTGCCTTCCACCGCCTGCTCTTCCGTCACGAAATGCGTTCCGCCGTTCACTGCGGAGTAGTACTCCGGCGCCGTGAGTCCATAATCCGAACAGGACACCACGGAATTTGCGGCCTTGAAGAACGGATTCTGCCGGATGGCCTTTCCGGTTTCTTTTTCGGACTCCGTTCCGCTGCTGACCATTTTGATTACATCCTGGTTAAACTTCACCAGTGCTTGGTAATTCTCGCCGCTCTTATCTTTCAGCGAAGCCAGCGTGAAAGTGTGGCCCTTCAGTTCCGGGAATGCCTTCAGCACATCCGCAGAAGGAACCAGCATCGCATCGAACTGCTCCTCCGTCGGAACGTAGTCCTTGGAATCCTTCACGATTTCGTACATGGATTCTCCATTGTACGGATATCCGGCATAGAGAACGCTTTCCAGGCGGTCCATGCACTCCTCGTATTTTTCCTCGCTGTCGAAATCCGACGCTTTCAAATAACCGTTCAGATATTTCGGTACCGAAACATCCCCTAGGCTGTCGGTATCGTGCGGTCAAAGCATCTGGTTGTTCATGCAGTATACTACCATCTTTCGATTGGCATCTGCCGGATCCGCCACGGAGTGAATTCCGTTCTCGAAAGAAATGGTCACCGCTTTCTCGGAATCCGATCCGCTTTCCGCACCAAAGACGGCTGTACTATTCCCCAAAACAGCCGCCGGTGTTGCCAATCCAATCGTCAGGATTAATGACAACAGACTTTTCAAATTCTTCTTATTCATTTTTTCCCCTTTAAAAACACATTTCCTTGTTCTTCAATACGTTAAGATAAACTTTCAGTTTATTGTACAGTAAAAGAAAATCCGCCGCAAGTTCTGCAGCGGATTTTTGTTGAAAAAATACGATTTCTATTTATCCTTCTTTTCCGAGGAGCCCTCGCCGGAAGCGTATGCACCGACAATCTTCCAGGAATCGTCATCTTGTTTTTTCAGCTTCAGCTGGATTTCCTGCTTCAGCTCGCCGGTTTCGTCCACCTTCTTGGAGAACGCATCCAGCATTTCCGGAATGATGTCGGAATACACCTTCTTCATCAATGCTTTCTGACCCTTGGATACATAGAGGTTCGTCAGTTCATCCATGTGCTTCTCCATGTACTTGTTGGCAATCTTGTTCACTTCGCTGTCCACATTGATGTCGTCCAGCTTGTACGGATTGTAGCCGTGAGTGGTCTTCACCTGAACCGTCGCCTCGTCATCCTTTAGTTCCACCTCTCCGATTTCGTACTTCGTGATGAAGTTATTCTGCATCTTCTCGGTGAAATCATCGATGCTCTTGGTGGCTTTATCTCCCAGGTCCTTCTTGGACAGGCCGCTGGATGTGTAGAACACCTTGGACAGGTTCTCCAGATCCGAGAGTCCCAATTCCTTCTCCACATCTTCCGTGCAGTGCTTTCCCGCATCGGAGAACGCTCCGCTCTCCAGGCTCTGCATAAATCCGTCGGCCGCCTCTTTGACCTTCGATTCTTCCTTATTTCCGCAGCCGGCAAATACCAGCACTGTCAGAAGCAGGGAAAGGACCAGTGCCAATTTCTTCTTCATACCCATATATATCCTCCTTCCATAACCGCAGATACCGTCGTTGTCAAAAATTATATTATACTTCCCGGCTTTCCGCAATACTCCAAAGAGCACCCCGGGAGATAAAAAAACAGAAAATCCACCGCGTTCGCTGCGATGGATTTTCTATTGCCAGTATGTATTGTGCGATATTTGCGATTTAGAATTTCAACTTGGAGAATTTGCTCTTCTTCGGATAGGCTTTCTCGGACAATTCGCCCGCCATCTTCTGAATGGCCTTCTTCTCCTTGGAGCTGAGTTTTGTCGGCACCTCCACGATGACCTTCACGAACAGATCTCCGTACCGTCCGGTGCGAGGGTTCTTCACGCCCTTGCCCTTCAGGCGGAAATTGGATCCGGTCTGGGTTCCCGCCGGAATGGTGTAGCTGTAGGTCTCGTTGAAGCCCGGCACGCTCACCTTTGCGCCCAGCGCTGCCTGATCGAAGGAAATCGGCAGGTCCAGATACAGGTCGTCGCCTCTTCTCTTGTAGGTGCTGTGAGGACGTACGTTCAGCACGATGTACAGGTCTCCGCTCGGTCCGCCGTTGGTTCCCGGTTCGCCCTGACCCCGAATCGGAATCACGCTGTCGTTGTCCACGCCCGCCGGAATGTTGATCTTAATCTTGACCTTCTTCCGAACTGCGCCGGCACCGTGGCAATCCGGACACGGTGTATCGATAATCTGACCGGTTCCGCCGCACTTGGAGCAGGTGGTCACGTTCTGAATCCGGCCGAACGGCGTGTTGGACACCTGGGTCACCTGACCGGTTCCGCCGCAGGCATCACAGGTGTGCTTGGAGGTTCCCGGTGCGGTGCCTTCTCCGTTACAGGTCTTGCACTGTACCATCTTGGTCAGTTCCACTTCCTTCTCACAGCCGAAGATCGCCTCGGTAAAATCAATGGTAATCTCCTTCTGCAGATCCCGGCCCTTCATCGGACCGTTACGCCGTGCGGAACGCCGGCCGCCGCCGAAGCCGCCGAAGCCGCCGCCACCGCCGAACATATCGAATATATCACTGAAATCGAATCCGCCAAAACCGTCGAATCCACCGGCACCGCCTCCGAAGCCGGCATTCGGATCCACTCCGGCATGGCCGAAC
Source organism: Mogibacterium sp. (assembly GCA_016775335.1). Classification (GTDB taxonomy): domain Bacteria; phylum Bacillota; class Clostridia; order Peptostreptococcales; family Anaerovoracaceae; genus Mogibacterium_A. Next base: position 44,666 of record JAEUGJ010000031.1, on the reverse strand, counting down.
CGATCGTATTTGCTCTTTTTGTCCGGATCCGACAGAACCGCATAGGCTTCGTTCACTTCTTTGAACTTCTCTTCCGCCTCTTTGTCGTCGGGATTCCGGTCCGGATGATACTTCATGGCCATCTTACGGAATGCCTTCTTGATTTCATCATCCGATGCGCCCTTTTGAAGTCCAAGCACTTCGTAATAATCTCTTTTTTCAGCCATCTTTCGTTCCTTTCCAAAATATATCTATTTCATTTGTCATTATCATGAAATGACAGCTGCCGGCAGTACGCCGGCAGCTTTTCTATAATACACAGATTATTTATCGTCGTCAACTACTTCGTAGTCTGCGTCTACTGTGTTTCCGTTATGTGCCGCACCGGAGTTCTGATCTCCCGCTGCCTGCTGTGCACCCATGTCCGGTCCTGCCTGACCTGCGGCACCCTGTGCAGCCTGTGCTTCCTGATAGATTCTGGTGGAGATTGGATAGAATGCGTTGGTCAGCGCTTCCATCTTGCTCTTCAGGTCTTCGGTGGATGCGTTGTTGTTCAGCGCTTCCTGCAGATCCTTCTTCGCATTTTCCACTGCGGTCTTCTCAGAATCGTTTACCTTGTCGCCCAGCTCGTTCATCTGCTTTTCGACTTCGAAAAGCATGCCCTCTGCCTGGTTCTTGGTCTCGATTTCTTCCTTGTGCTTCTTATCTTCCTCAGCGTATCTCTCCGCTTCCTTGATCTTCTCGTTAATCTCATCCTCGGACAGCTTGGTGGAGGAAGTGATTGTAATCTTCTGTTCCTTACCGGTGCCCAGATCCTTTGCGCTTACGTTAACGATACCGTTGGCATCGATATCGAAGGTAACCTCAATCTGCGGAATTCCACGAGGAGCCGGTGCAATACCGGACAGCTGGAATCTTCCCAGTGTGATGTTGTCGGAAGCCATCTCTCTTTCACCCTGCAGTACGTGAATATCTACTGTGGTCTGGTTGTCTGCTGCGGTGGAGAAAATCTGACTCTTCTTTGTCGGAATCGTGGTGTTTCTCTCGATCAGCTTGGTAGCGATTCCGCCCAGTGTCTCGATGGACAGGCTCAGCGGAGTGACATCCAGCAGCAGTACGTCATTGACCTCACCGGTCAGCACGCCGGCCTGAATGGATGCACCGACTGCAACGCACTCATCCGGGTTGATGCCCTTGAACGGTTCCTTACCGGTTACTCTCTGTACCGCAGCCTGTACTGCCGGGATACGGGTCGAACCACCCACCAGGATAACCTTGTCCAGATCTGCGGAAGTAACGCCGGCATCTCTCATTGCCTTGTTCATCGGCTCGATGGATCTGTCTACCAAATCGGAAGTGAGCTGATCGAATCTCGCTCTGGTCAGGTCCATATCCAAATGCAACGGACCATCCGCGGTTACGGTGATGAACGGCAGGTTGATCTTTGTGGTCTGAGCGCTGGACAGTTCCTTCTTTGCCTTCTCTGCGGCTTCCTTCAGTCTCTGCAGTGCCATGTTGTCCTGTCTCAGGTCCACGCCGTGCTCCTTCTGGAAGGAGTCTGCCAGGAAGTCCATGATCTTGTTATCGAAGTCATCGCCGCCCAGGTGAGTATCACCGTTGGTTGCCAGTACTTCGAAAACGCCGTCGCCCAGTTCCAGTACGGATACATCGAATGTACCACCGCCCAGGTCGTATACCAGGATCTTGTGGGATCCCTCTGCCTTGTCCAGACCGTATGCCAGGGAAGCTGCGGTCGGCTCGTTGATAATTCTCTTTACATCCAGTCCGGCAATCTTACCGGCATCCTTGGTTGCCTGCTTCTGTGCATCGGAGAAGTATGCCGGTACGGTGATTACCGCTTCGGTAACCTTCTCGCCCAGATAGCTTTCCGCATCCGCCTTCAGCTTTGCCAGAATCATCGCGGAAATATCCTGCGGTGTGTACTGCTTTCCGTCGATTTCTACGTGATAGTTCTCACCCATGTGTCTCTTAATGGATGCGATGGTTCTGTCCGGGTTGGTGATGGCCTGTCTCTTTGCGGTCTCACCTACCAGTCTCTCACCGTTCTTTGTGAATGCCACTACAGATGGGGTGGTTCTTGCGCCCTCTGCGTTAGCGATTACGGTCGGTTCTCCACCTTCCAGTACAGCGACACAGCTGTTTGTTGTTCCCAAATCAATTCCAATTACTTTGCTCATTTCTATTACCTTTCCTTCCTTGAAATTACTTTGTTACTGCGACCATAGACGGTCTGATTACTTTATCGTTCAAAGCGTAGCCCTTCTGCAGGACCTTACTTACTTTGCCGCTTTCCAGCTCTTCATTCTCTTCGGTCATCACCGCATTGTGCTTCGTCGGGTCAAAATCCTGACCTTCCGCTTCCACTTCCGCCAGACCGGATTTCTGAAGCTCCGTTACCATTTGGGTAAAAATAAGTTCCATTCCCTTGGCGTATCCGGCAGGGTCATCCTCTGCGCTGGCCGCCAGGGCTCTTTCAAAATTGTCCAAAACCGGCAGCAGTTCCATCACCAGCTTCTCGGTGGCGTATTCCCGAATATCGTTCTTTTCCTTCGCCACCCGTTTCTTGTAGTTCTGGAACTCGGCCATCAGGCGGACGTATTTCTCATTTCCATCATCGGCTTTTTCTTCGGTTTTCTCTTCTGCCTTTTCCTCGGTCTTTTCCGCCTCCGGTGCGTTATCTTCTTCCGGAGCCTCGGACGTCTCCGCCGAACCGGTTTCTTTTTTTACTTCATCTTCCGGAGTCTGGGCTTCTTTCTTCTGTTCTTCACTCATCCTCTTTCTCATCCTTTCCATTGCTCAGCATAAACGATTGGCTGAGGTTGTTCGTCAAATATTCCATAATCGAGGTGACCTCGCTGTAGTTCATACGGGTCGGCCCGATAACGCCGATTTTGCCCACCAGCTTGCCATCCACGTGGTAGGTGGCGGTAATCACGGAGCTGTTCTTCATGGCCTGTTCCGGATTCTCGTTGCCGATGGTGACGATTACGCCGTTGTCCCGGCTCAGAATGTCCCGGGTGAACTCCTCCTTCCGGCTCACCAGCTCCAGGAAGGATTTGGCCCGATCCAGGTCGCTGTATTCCGGAATGTTGAATATGTTGGTGAGGCCTTCCATGTACAGGTTGACGTTCAGCATATCCTCCAACGTCCGCATGAAGTTGGGCATCACGTCTCCCGCCAGAGAACTCAGAGCGCCCAGGTCGGTGCCCACATCTTCGATAATGGAATTCTTCAGCACATCGTCGATGGTATGACCTTTATAATGGTAGGTCATGGTCTTGCTGAGAATCTCCAGGGCGTCGCCCGTATACGGCACGTTCAGGCGCAGGGTGGTGTTGGTCACCTTTCCGCTGTCTGCCACAATCATCAGGACGATTTTATCATCGTCGATGGGAAGCAGCCGGATGAACTTCAGGGTGTCCTGCCGAGTGGATGGAGTCATGGCAAAGGATGCCAGCTTCGTAATGTCGGACAGAAGCTCTGCCGCATGGCGAATGGTCCGATCGAACTCGTTCCGGTTTGCCCGAAGCCGCTCGTTGATGGTCTTCTTCTCCTGAAGGCTCAAATCCGTCTTCTGCATCATGTTGTTCACGTAGAGCCGGTACGCCTTATCGGAAGGAACTCGTCCCGCCGATGTGTGGGGATGGGTCAGATAACCCATCTCTTCCAGGTCCGCCATCTCGTTTCGAATGGTGGCCGGGCTCACGCCAAAATCATATTTCTTCGCGATGGAACGGGAGCCTACCGGTTCGGCGTTCTGCACGTAATCCGTAATAATTGCCTGAAGGATTCGCAGTTTTCGTTCTGTTAAATCCATTGTTCTGCCTCCTTCTTTCTCTCTCGTTGTTAGCACTCAATACACTGGAGTGCTAATCACTGTCTATAGTGTACTCTCACCCTCCCAAATAGTCAACGAGTAAATTGAAGTTTTTTGTGTTTTTTCTGTGATTAGTGTACAATACTGATGTTTAGACATTCAGGAGGAACAACCATGGATTACAAAAGAATTCTTACAATACAGGACATTTCCTGCGTGGGCCAGTGCTCCCTCACCGTGGCCCTGCCCATCCTCTCCGCCTGCGGCCTGGAGACGGCCATTCTCCCCTCGGCGGTGCTTTCCACCCACTCCGTGGGCTTCCGGGATTTCACCTTCCGGGACCTGACGGAAGACATTCCCGCCATCCAACACCACTGGCAGCAGGAGGGCATCCGCTTTCAGGCGGTGTACACCGGTTACCTGGGCAGCGCCCGCCAGATTGAAATGGTCCAAGACATCTGCCGAAATCTGCTGGTGCCCGGCGGCAAAAAAATCGTAGATCCCGCCATGGCCGACCGAGGGGAACTGTATCCGGTCTTCGATATAGATTTCGTTCAGGAGATGAAAAAATTAGTGGGAGAAGGAGATATCGTGCTGCCCAACATTACCGAGGCTTCGCTTCTGACCGACACGGAGTATCGGGAGGAATACGATGAGGAATACATCTGCGGCCTGGTGGCCGGGATTCACCGACTGGGCGCCGGCACCGTGGTGCTCACCGGCGTGAGCTACGACGCCCACAGCACGGGCGTCCTGGTTTCGGAGCAGGGAAAACAGACCTACTACCGCCACGAACTGCTGGACCGGGGCTGCCACGGCACCGGCGACGTGTACGCCTCTTCCTTTGTGGGGGCGTACATGCACGGCAAAACCGTCCCGGAGGCCGCCCGAATCGCTGCGGACTACACCCTGGCCTGCATCAAAAACACTCTGGACGACCCGGACCACTGGTACGGTGTGAAGTTCGAGCCGGTGCTGGGGGAACTGATTAAAGCACTAAAGTAAGCCGGCACCCGCCGGCTTTTCTGTTCTGGCCGGCCCCAGGTTCGCGCTCGAAAACCGAATTCATTGGCTTTCCCGCCAGGCGAGCGCGA
>JAEUGJ010000031.1:0-39655 GCA_016775335.1 Mogibacterium sp. | reverse complement strand
TTTTCTGTTCTAACCGCTCCCAGGTTCGCGCTCGAAAACCGAATTCATTGGCTTTTCCGGCAGGCGAGCGCGAACTCTGCCGGTAGCCGGGCCGCATTCAGATGAAAAGTGATGCATGGCTCCTTGTTTTTCCGCCTCATGCATCAATTCCATTTCCAGGGTTGATGCATGAGCACCCATTTTTTTGTTCCATGCATCACTTCTCCGCATTGTCGCCGGGCATCAGCCCTTTAATTGCTCGGCGACGGTAAGCCAATTGATGCAGGAACATCTTTTTTCAGCGTTCCTGCATCAATTTACCGATTAGCACCGGCGGCCCGGGCTAGAGCCGGGCCGCGTTCAGATGAAAAGTGATGCATGGCCCCTTGTTTTTCCGCCTCATGCATCAACTCCATTTCCGGGGTTGATGCATGAGCACCCGTTTTTCTGTTCCATGCATCACTTCTCCGCATTGTTTTTCCCAGAAGGAAAGAATTGACGACGAACGTGCCTTCTTCCCTTTTTCGTCGTCAATTCTAACTATTCCATCATGCCTTCTTCTCTAATCTGCATTCGGCATGAAAAAATTTGACGACAGACCCTCACCTTTGGAAAGTCTGTCGTCAATCTAATATTTCCTTTGCATCTTTGTTCTAATCCAAGTTCCACTCAAGGCTCAAAAATCACTTCTTCCAACCCGGGTTTCCTGCTTCTACGGCCTTATCTCGCCCTCACCCCCGGCATTCAACTCTAATCTACCCGGCGGCCGCGGGGAAATTGACGACGGAACGCTTCTTCTCGAGGTTCCGTCGTCAATTTCTTCCGATTTGCTGAAAGTAGCCCGAATTAGAGTCTACTTTATAGTTTTCCCTGCTCCCGCAGTTTTTTCTCTGCCTTCCGTTCCGGCATAATCTTCCTCACATTATTTCCGGATACCAGCAACAACACCCCGGTCAGCACCAGCGGTGCAATCAGCAACCTCGGAAAGGTGAGCGCCTGACCTGCGCTGTTTTTAACCACTTGCAAATCCGCATTGTAGAACGTCGGGTCGAAGAAAAGTATGCTGAACACCATGACCGCCATCATAAGCAAGCTGACGCCAAAGGACATATAACTGACGAAGCGATACGTGCCTCGAACATCTTTTTTCTTCCAAAGCGTGAAATATATTACCGAAATTCCGATAAGCGGCACAGGTGCTGCGCACCATAAGATATCGACAATGTTGTAAAAATATACCCCCGTGGTATCCAACGTATACGGTTTTGCTCCGTGGAAAATCAAGTACTCCCCGTAATCCGAACGAAAGAGATACAAGAAAAGGAGCCACAAGATGATGAATCCGATTTCGTTGGCCACCACATATATTCTTATGTTTCTTAGACGCTTTTCATCCATGATTCGACCTCCTATTCTTATTTCGCAGATAGTTTGTCCATATATTATATTATATTTCGTGTTTGTGTAGGCAGTGTGAAAAGCTATGTTTTTTCTGCCTTCTTATCTGTCTTCTTCGAATCCGGATAGCAAAAGGAACCGGCGGATATGCCGGTTCCTTCATAATACGGTCCATATAGTATTCCTATTTCGCCTTCACTTCTTTCCAATATTTGCTGTACAAATCCGTGGTTTTCGTATCCAGCGTTTTCAGGGTATCGCACTTGGCCAGGGTCTCATCCGTCGGGAAGATGGCTTCCTCGTTCCTGTACTTCTTTTCGATCAGCTTCATCGCCGCCTCGTTGGGAGTGGTGTAGTAGAGGTAATCGAAATTCTTTTTTGCCACCTTGGCCTTGCACATGTAGTTGATGAACTTCTCCGCATTGGCCTTGTTCTTGGAGGTTTTCGGGATGGCCCAGGAATCTACGAAGAATTCCGTGCCTTCCTTTGGGATGACGAATTCCACATCCGGGTTCAGGTCCTTGGTGTAGATGTACTCGCCGTTCCACACCACGCCGATGGCTGCGGAGCCGTCGGCCAGCAGATCCCGGGCGGAATCGTTGGCGTATTTGTACACCAGCGGTTTCTGCTTCTTCAGCAGCTCCGCCGCCGCCTTGATTTCCTTCTCGTTGGAGGTGTTCTGGTCGTATCCCAGCAGCCGCAGGGCGATCATGAAGTCGTCCCGGACGCTGTCCGGCATCACGATGCTGTCCTTGAACTTCGGATTCCACAGGTCCCCCCAAGAATCTATTTTTACATCCCCCACCATCTTCTTGTTATAGATGATTCCGGAAACGCCCACCATGTAAGGGACGGAGTATTTGTTGCCCGGATCGAAGGACTCCGACTTCTTCATGTAGCGGGAATCGATGTTCTTCAGAGCCGGGAGATTCTTCTTGTCCACCTCCAGGAGCATTTTGTTGTGAATCATCTTCTCGATCATGTAGTCGGAAGTGATGAGGACGTCGTAGTCCGCGGTTCCCTTCTCGATGACCGGATACATTTCCTCTGCGGTATCGTACGTATCCTGGATTACCCGGATTCCCGTCTCGTCCTCAAAGTCCGCAATCGCCTCCTGGTCGAAGTAGTCCCCATAGCTGTAGACATAGACCTCGCCGTTCTCGCCGCTTCGGCAGCCGGTGCACAGCATCATGCCCAGCACGACCACCGCTGCCAGCACCCATTTGATTTTCTTCATCTATGCAGCCATCCTTTCCTTCTTAATATTGTTCCAGTTCACCACCAGCAGCACCACCAGCGCAATCAGGAAGATCACGGTGGACAGGGCGTACAGGGATGGACGAATTCCGATTTTCACCTCACTGTAGATCAGCGTGGAGATGGTGTTGATGCCCGCCCCTCTGGTAAAGTGGGTGACGATGAAATCATCGATGGACATGGTAAAAGAAAGCAGAAATCCCGATGCGATTCCCGGCAAAAGCTCCGGCAGCACCACTTTGCGGAAGGCGTATCTCCGGGAGGCTCCCAGGTCCAACGCCGCCTCGAACAGGGTGTCCGTCGCCTTGTTCATCCTCGGCCGCACCGACAGAATCACGTAAGGAATGCAGAACGTGATGTGGGAAAAAAGAATCGTGCAATATCCCAAAGAGATGCCAAACATCAGGAAGGACAGCATCAGCGCGATTCCCGTCACGATGTCCGCATTCAGCATCGGAATATTGTTGCATCCCAGCAGCACCGTCTGAGTGTTCTGCTTCATCCCGTCGATTCCGATAACCGCCATGGTTCCGATAATCGTGGCGATCAGCGCCGCCAGCAGCGCGATGGAGAAGGTGTTCACCAGCGCCCCCATAATCAGCTTGCTATGGAACATTTCCACATACCACTTCAGGCTGAACCGGGTAAATACCGACATGGACTTCGCCTCATTGAACGACAGCACAATCAGGGTCAGTATCGGGAGATACAGGAACAGCATGATAATTACAATGTACAGATTTCCAAAGAATTTCTTCATACGAACGTTCCCTCCCCGGTTTTATCGAATTTCTCCAGCAGCACCATGCTGATAATAATGAACACCATCATCACCAGGGACAGTCCCGATCCCAGATACCAGTTGGAGTTCACCGTGAACTCCTGCTCGATGATATTTCCGATCAGGTTCACCTTTCCGCCGCCCAGCATGTTGGAAATAACGAAGGTGGTGAGGGCCGGAATAAATACCATGGTGATTCCGCTGACGATGCCCGGCACACACAGGGGTAAAATCACTTTGCGGTACACATAGGCTTTACCGGCTCCCAGGTCGTAAGCGGCCTCAATCAGATGGCGGTCGATCTTCATCACCGCATTGTAAATCGGCAGGATCATAAACGGCAGGAAGTCGTATACCATGCCCAGCACTACTGCGCCCGGCGTGTTCATCATTTCCTGTCTCGGCAGACCGATGGCCTGCAGGATTCCGTTAATTACTCCCGCCCGTTCCAGCAGCACCTGCCATGCCATGGTTCGAAGCAGGAAGTTCATCCACATCGGCAGGATCAGCACGAAAATCGTAAAGCCCTGCTTTCCGAACTTGCTGTCCCGAAGCACCATCGCCATCGGGAATGCCACAATCAGGCACACCAGCGTGCTCACCAGCGCCAGCAGCAGGGACAGCCCCAGCGCCTGCATGTGATTGGCGCTGAACATGGCGGTGATGTTATCCAAAGTAATCCCTCCGTCGCGGGACGTGAATCCGTAGTAGGCAATGGAGAGAATGGGAATGACCGTTCCGGCAATCACAAAGACGATGAACGGTGCCGACCATTTCTTGCTAAATGTCAATTTCAATCGCCTCCTCTTCCTGTGTCTTCGGTTTGTGCATGATCTGAATGTTCTCCGGACGAACGTACAGCCCTACCGTGCTTCCCACTTCATAGGAATCGTAGTTCTGCAGGAGCCACTCGAAATCTCCTTCCGTATCGGCCTGTGCCAGCATCTCGTAGTGCATGCCGATGAACAGCTTGCTGGTAATCTTGGCGTCCAGAATGCCCTTTCCCGCCGGATGGATTTCCAGATCCTCCGGCCGAATCAGCACGTCCACATCTAGCCCCGGGGCGAATCCGTTCTCGCTGCCGTCGATGCACGGGAAATCCACGCCGTTGATTCGAACCAGACGATCCCGAACCATTTTGCCGGAAAGGATGTTGCTGTCGCCGATGAAATCCGCCACGAATGCATTCTCCGGCTCGTTGTAGATTTCCTCCGGCGTTCCTTCCTGCTGAATCCGTCCGCTGTTCATGACGATGACCTTATCCGACATGGTCAGCGCCTCTTCCTGGTCGTGGGTTACATAGATAAAGGTGATGCCCAGCTCGTGCTTCAGCCGCACCAGCTCGTACTGCATCTCCTGTCTCAGCTTCAGGTCCAGTGCCCCCAAAGGCTCATCCAGAAGCAGCACCTTCGGCTCATTCACGATGGCCCGGGCCATGGCCACCCGCTGCTGCTGTCCGCCGGACATCTGGGAGATCTTCCGGTTCTCGTAGCCCTCCAGGTTCACCAGCTTCAAGCCGTAATGCACCTTCTCCTTGATATCCGATTCGCTCATTCCTTTTACCCGAAGACCGAAGGCCACGTTGTCCCCCACGGTCATGTGCGGGAAAAGCGCGTAGTTCTGGAACACCGTATTCAGGTTTCGCTGGTTGGACGGCACGTTGGTGATATCCTTTCCGTCAAAAAGAACCCGGCCGCTGTCCGGGTTTTCGAAGCCCCCCAGAATCCGCAGCGTCGTGGTCTTTCCGCAGCCGGACGGTCCCAGCAGCGTGACAAATTCTTTTTCCTGAATGGAAATGGTAATGTTCTTCAGGACTTCGTTATCCCCGTAGGATTTCCGAATGTTCTCCAATCTAATCAGTTCCGCCAATGCTTTCTTCCTCCTTTGTTCTTTCCCGATGTCATTTCTTTAAAAGCTTGGGGGTGTGCTCACCCAGATCAGCTCGGCCCCCGCCGGTGAGCTGATGTAATGTTCTTCGTCCGGGTAGAGATAGAAGCTCTCTCCTTCTCCCACGGCATATTTCTCTTTCCCGATGTGGACCTCCACACTTCCGGAAATAACGTATCCGAACTCCTCGCCCTCGTGGGGATTGTCCGGTATGGTGGAGCCCCCCTTCTCCAGGGTCAGCCGGATGGGTTCCATCTCGTTTCGCTGGGCGTTGGGGACGATCCATTCGATGCGGCTCTTTCGGGCCGAATCCTCCTTCACAAAATAATCTTCCGCCGAGAACACCACCTGGGGGCGGGTCCGGTTGGCAAAGAATTCTCCGCAGTCCGTTCCCAAACAGGTGAGAATATCCTCCAGGGTGGCGATGGACGGGGAAGTGAGATCCCGTTCAATCTGCGAAATAAACCCTTTGGACAGCTCTGCCCGGTCCGCCAGCTCCTCCTGGGTCAGGCCCCGTTCGATTCGGATTCGACGGATTTTCTCTCCGATTTCCATGATAACCTCTTTTTCTAAAAACATAGAATACTAAAAATGAAGTTTAGTATTTGTAAACTCAAACACTAAAAATTATACTTGACCCCGCAAGGAAGTCAAGTAAATTTTTTGTATAGTATTCTTTAAATTTCCAGGCCCATCTCTGCCAGAACGTCCACCATAGCATCCATTTCCTTGTTCTCGTGGAACTCGATTCTTCCGGCGTCGCTGAGCATTGCCAGCTTCGGATCGATCGGCAGCTTTGCGATGACCGGAATGCCGTATTCCGCACCGATGGCATCCGCGGAGCTCGGTCCGAATACCTCGATCTTCTTTCCGCAATCCGGGCATTCCAGGTAGCTCATGTTCTCCACCATTCCCAGAATCGGAATGTTCATCATCTGTGCCATCTTCATGGCCTTCTCCACAATCATGGATACCAGCTCCTGCGGAGATGTTACGATGATGATGCCATCCACCGGAATGGACTGGAAGATGGTGAGCGGAACGTCGCCGGTGCCCGGCGGCATATCGATGAACATCACATCCAGGTCGCCCCAGATTACGTCGGTCCAGAACTGGGTAACCGCGCCGGCGATTACCGGGCCTCTCCAGATTACCGGATCCGTCTCGTTATCCGTCAGCAGGTTCAGAGACATGATCTCCATTTCGGTCGGTGTGGAAGCCGGAAGCAGTCCCATGTTGGACACCTCTGCCTTCTCGTGAATTCCGAACATCTTCGGAATGGACGGTCCGGTGATATCCGCATCCAGGATGCCGGTCTTCAGACCGTTTCTATTTGCAGCGATCGCAGAGAGTGCGGTGACCATGGATTTGCCCACGCCGCCCTTTCCGCTGACTACGCCAATGACTTTTTTGACACTGCATCCCTCGTGCATCTTTTCGTGAGGATCCTTCGGTTCCCCCTGTCTGGACGCACAATCTGCGCTGCAAGTCTCGCAAGAATGAGTGCAGTTTTCTTCAAATTCTGCCATTTTGTTCCCTCCTATACATTACACAATATACATTCGCACGGGGTGATTATATCATATTCTCATCCCAAATGCACTGTATGCATTCTACTATTAAATTTATTCTCTACTATTAGATATATTCGTTGCCGTTCACCCGGTCCACGTATTGACACGCGTGGGTGGCCGCCACCGCACCGTCGCCCACCGCCGTGGTGAGCTGGCGCACGGACTTGCTCCGGCCGTCTCCCGCCACGAACACGCCGTCCCGCTTGCCGCCGCAGTTTTCATCGATCTGATAGTATCCGGCGTCGTCCATCTCCACCAGTCCACGGAAAGGCTCCCCGTTCGGCACCTGTCCGATGGCCACAAAAAATCCGTCCACCGGAAGCTCCGTCTCTTCTCCGGTCTTCCCATCCCGCAGGGTCACGCTCTGAATAATCTTCTCGCCCTGCACGGCGGATACGGTCTTCTCCATGGCAAAAACAACATTGTCTTTGGACTCCAGTTCCCGAACCAACCCCTCTTCCGCTCGGAAACGGTCTCGGCGATGGATGATGGTCACCTTCCGGCAGATGCCCGACAGGTAAATGGCATCTTCCACCGCGGTGTTGCCGCCGCCGTAGACTGCCACATCCCGGTTCCGAAAAAAAGCGCCGTCGCACACGGCACAGAAGGAAAGTCCCCGGCCGATGAATTCTTCTTCTCCCGGCACGTTCATCTTCCGCCGCTGCAGTCCGGTGGCCAGAATCACAGCGGTGCATTCTACCGATTCCTCCGCCGTCTTTACTTCATAACTTCCGTCTTCCTTCGGCAGAATTTCCGTTACGCCGTCCATGAAAATCTCGGTACCGCAATCCGCCGCCTGCTGCTGCAGCTTCATGGCGTATTCCGCGCCGCCCATTCCAGGCGCCGCCGGGAAGTTGTCGATCTCATCGGTGTAGGTAATCTGTCCGCCGATCATCTCTTTCTCAAAGAGGGCCACCGTCTTTCCCGCACGACCGGCGTAGATTCCCGCCGTCAGTCCCGCCGGGCCGCCGCCCACAATTACTACATCATATTTTTCATTCATCATTATCACTCCTTGCATCCTTTCGGTCCGCCGCTGAATTTCTTCTTATTATATACAGTATACCGAATTCTAAAGTGCGTATCTTGAGTATAGTCGTTTCTTTCCGGGGTGGCAATATGATTTTTCTGTGATATTTATTTTCGGCGGTTGAAATCCCCCTGTGGGAAGAGTATTATGTTTATTAGCAAACAGACTCGGTGAGTGCTAACCTCCCCTATTCTGTTTTTACCGAATGAAATATATATAAATTGAAGGATGGTATAACAAAATGAGCAAAAAACAATTCAAAGCAGAATCCAAGCGGATGCTGGATCTGATGATCAACTCCATTTACACCAACCGGGAGATTTTCCTCCGGGAGATTATCAGCAACGCCAGCGACGCCATTGACAAGCGGTACTACGAAGAGGCCAAGAGCGGCAAGACCGGACTTTCCCGGGAGAATTTCGAGATTCGGATTGAGCCGAACAAGGATGCCCGCACCCTGACCATTTCCGATAACGGCATCGGAATGTCCGCGGAGGAGCTGGAGGACAATCTGGGAATCATCGCGAAGAGCGGTTCTCTGGGCTTCAAGACGGAGAACGAGGAGGCCGCCAAAGACACCGACATCATCGGACAATTCGGCGTGGGATTTTACAGTGCTTTTATGGTAGCGAAACACATCGAGGTGACTTCTCGCAAGCTGGGAGAGGAGCAGGCTCACGTATGGATCAGTGACGGTGCCGACGGGTATTCCGTGGAAGACGGCAGCCGGGACGAGGTAGGCACCACCGTTCAGCTGACCCTGCGGGATGACACCGAGGAGGACAAATACGATGAGTTCCTGGAGGAGTATCGCCTGCGCAGCTTGGTTACCAAGTATTCCGATTACATCCGCTACCCGATTGTGATGAACGTGGAGAAATCCAAGATGAAGGAAGCGACGGAGGAAGAGAAGGCCAAAGAGGATTATCAGCCGGAGTACGAGACCTACCGGGAGGACGAGCGCCTCAACAGCATGGTGCCGATTTGGAAAAAGAAGAAGAGCGAGATTACCCAGGAGGAGTACAACGAGTTCTACAAGTCCAAATTCTTCGACTGGAACGATCCGCTGAAGGTCATCCACACCAACGTGGAGGGCGTGATTTCCTACGATGCCCTGCTGTTCATCCCGAGCCAGGTGCCGTTCAACTACTACACCAAGGATTTTAAAAAGGGTCTGCAGCTCTACTCCAGCGGCGTCATGATTATGGATCACTGCGAGGACTTGCTGCCGGATTACTTCAGCTTCGTCAAGGGTCTGGTGGATTCTCCGGACCTGTCCCTGAACATTTCCCGTGAAATGCTGCAGCAGGACCGCCAGCTGAAGGCCATCGCCCAGCGCCTGGAGAAGAAGATTTCAAGCACACTTCTGGAGATGCAGGAGAAAGACCGGGAGAGCTACGACAAAATGTTCAACGCCTTCGGCATGCAGCTGAAGTACGGCGTCTACGATCAGTACGGCGTGCACAAGGATAAGCTGAAGGACTTTATCGAATTCTACAGCAGCACCACCGACGAGTTGGCCACCTTCAAAGAATACGTAAGCCGCATGAGAGACGACCAGAAGTACATCTACTACGCGACCGGCGAATCCAAGGAGAAGATTGCCAAAATGCCGCAGATGGATCTCTTCAAAGAGAAGGGATACGAGGTGCTGTTCTGCACCGACGAGATTGACGAGTTCGCCCTGAAGATCCTGCAGAACTACGACGACAAGGAGTTCAAGAGCATTTCCGATAAGGATCTGGGCTTCGAGATGAGCGACGAGGAGAAGAAGGCGCAGGAAGAGAAGCAGGAGGAAGCCAAGGACGTTCTCTCCGCGGTAAAAGAAGCACTGGGGGACAAGGTGGCGTCCGTCATTCTCTCCACTCGTCTGAAGGATCACCCGGTATGCTTTGCCTCCGGCGACGGCCTCTCCCTGGAGATGGAAAAAGTATTGAAGGCGCAGGCGGAGATTACCGGCAACAAGGAAGTGGGCGCCATCAAGGCGGACAAAATCCTGGAGCTGAACGGAGACCATCCGTTCTTCGCGGCCCTGAAGGCCGCCGTGGAATCCGACAACAAGGAAAAGGTTTCGGATTATGCGCAGCTTCTGTACGACCAGGCCTTGATTATTGAAGGCCTGCCGATTGACGACCCGGTCGCTTTCAGCAACCGAATCTGCAACTTGATGAAATAGAATTACTTGCTCATGAATAAAACGAGGGCTGCGGCATGACGCCGTAGCCCTCGTTTTATATTTAAAGTTAAATTTACTTTTCGTATCAAATATGCTATAATATTCTGTCGTGTCTATACTTAATTGATTTTGTAAAATTTTAATTATTTTATAAGACAATTTATTTTATGAACCCGAATAAATCAAGGAAAGCAGATGAAAAAGAAAGCCAAAACCCTAGCAATTCTGCTGGTTTTCCTTATTGGATTGCTAATAATGCTGTATCCGTTTATAAGCAACTTCCGGAACCGGATGAGAACGGAGAATTTGATTGGTGTGTACAACGGAGATGTGGACAAGACTTCGCAGCAAAAGCTAGCGGAAGCCTTTCGGAAAGCACGAGCGTACAACCGAAATCATACGGTAAACACAATTGTGGACATATTCAATCAAGATTCTCCCGTGCGGGATGAATACATGTCCCTTCTGAATCTTTCCGGGAACGGAATGATGGGATACATCGAAATTCCGGAGATTCACCAGCGACTGGCAATCTACCACGGAACCGGCGATGAGGTACTCCAAAAGGGCTGCGGACACATTGCCGGAACCAGTCTTCCGGTAGGGGGCAAAAGCACGCATTCCGTGCTTGCGGCTCATCGAGGTCTGCCCAGCGCCAAGCTTTTCACTGATATCGACCGGTTAAAAGAAGGGGATGAGTTCTACGTTTTTGTACTGAACCACACCCTGGCCTATAAGGTGGACCAAATTAAAACGGTGAAGCCGGACAACCTGGATGACCTGCAGATTGTAAAAGGAAAGGATTACGTGACCCTATTTACGTGCACACCGTATGCCGTGAATACCCATCGGCTGTTGGTGCGGGGGCATCGCGTACCGTACGTTCCGAAGGACAACGCCACCCGGACCATGATGGACTCTTTCGAGATGTATTGGATTATTATATTCGTCATTGGAATCATTGCGCTGGCAGTGGTTGTATGGATAAAACAAAAAGAACGCAAGAAAATGCAAAGGGAGGTGAAATGACGCTCCACCGGAGTAAAAAAACAAACATTTTCTATATTACATCAATATATTGCATCAATTTTGGGGAGGAAAAATATTTATGAAAAGAAGAACGTTTAAACGTTTATGTACCATGTGTCTGGCATTTGTGGCAGCATTTACGATGGGCATGTCCACCGCATCTTTTGCAGCGACGCCGGATACGGAAGATGTAATGAAGGTTTACAATGTGGAGAAGGGTGCCACTGTTACGGCATACCAGATTGTAAAGGAAGTAAAAGGTGAATGGAAACCGGTTGATGGCGTAGACATCAAAGATCCGACCAATCCGACTGCAAATGAGATTACAGCGATTAACGTAAATGAGCTCAAAGCAATCCCGTTAACACAGGGTCCGGACGGTGTGTACTCCAAAGCCGGAGAAGCGGCCGGAATGTACCTGATTGAGGTCTATGGTACCGGTGCAACCGTGTACAATCCGATGATTGTCAGCGTGGATTATGATAAAGTAGCCGACAGTGTCGACGCAAAATCCAATTTTTCAAACAATGCATACGCAAAGAGCAGTACTCCGGAAGTAAAGAAGACCAACGATAAGACCGGAAATACCGGTGTTGAGGCAAAGCCGACAACCAGCAAAGGCACCTCGGTACAGGCGAACGGAACAGCGAATTTCACCATCGAGACGATCATTCCGTCCTACAGTGCGCATTACGAAAATCCTACATTCAAAGTCACCGACAAGATGGATCCGGGTCTCACTCCACCGGAAGCAAAGGACGTGAAGGTAACCGTCGGCGGAGAATCAGTTCCGGACGGAAAGTGCACGGTTACACAGAAAGCGGATGGATTCGAAGTTGCATTCGACAGTGCATATGTCCGCAGCCTAGCTTCTAAAACAGATAACGAGAGAAAAGCGGTAATTAAGTACGGTGCCCAGGTTAACGATAAAGCAACCTGGAACTTCGTGCCGAATAAGAACAAGGCCACTATTACATACAGCAAAAATGAAGCAGCTACCGATGAAAAGTCCGATAATTCCAAGGTTTACACCTTCGGTCTGGATGCTACCTTAAACGGAACCGCAACCAACAACAACAAGAAGACGCACGAAATCATCAAGTTGGATGAAAACGGTAAAGCACAGAATCTGGGGTACACCTCGGAAGCCGGTAAAGAAGAAACCGTTGAGAACGCTCTGGCCGGAGCAACCTTCACGCTCTACAGCGACGAGTCTTGTGCCGATAATACAAAGGTAACAGAGGCAACGACCACAGATAACGGTTACATGGAAATGAAAGGACTCCGGGAAGGAACTTATTACCTGAAGGAGACCGCCGCACCGAATGGATATGCACCGCTCAGCGATATATATACGGTTAAGATCTCCGCACTCTACAACGACAACGGCACGCTGAAGAGCTACACGGTGAACATCACGGATGCAGCCGGAAAGACTTACACCTCCACTTACAACGCAACGTACAAGGACGGTGACAGCCTGGATCAGGTAACTGTAGCAGACAATTCCGAAACTCTGTTCATCAAAAACAACAGAATGTCCGGACTGCCATCCACCGGCGGCATGGGAACGTACATCTTCCTGATTGTCGGCGCAGCCATCATGGCATTTGCGGCAGTTGCTTTTGTAAAGAACTCGAAGAAGGCAAACGAGAGCAAATAGCATCCGCATATTCAATCGCAGGCGGCACACCGCGTTCGCCTCGATAACAAAGTTTACATTCAAAAAGAGGGCCGCGATGCCATGTCGCAGCCCTCTTTTAGTATTAATTGAAATTATGGTTTCTCACCTTTTTCTATTTATCCCCGTCTCCCTCGAAGTAAGCGGCCACCTTCTTCAGATTCTCAATAATCGGCAGGTGCTGCGGGCAAATTGCCTCACACTGGCCACAGCCGATGCAGTCGCTGGCTTTCCCGCTGTGCAGCGCCGTTCTGCTGTAGAACTCCCGCTGAGTGGTCCAGTCCGTCCGCGTCTCGTTCTGGTCTGCGTTGTACAGAGAGAAGTATTCCGGAATCGGAATGTTCATCGGACATCCTGCCGTGCAGTAGGAACATCCGGTGCACTGAATCTCAATGCCCTCGTTGATCTTCGTCACCGCCTGCCGGATCAGTTCCTGTTCCTTTTCGTCCAGCGGCTTAAAGTCTTCCATGTATCCCGTGTTATCCAGCAGCTGCTCCATGCTGCTCATGCCGGACAGCACCACGGCCACATTGTCATGACCGGCCGCATAGCGGATGGCCCAGGATGGGATGGACAGATCCGGATCGTATGCCTTGAATGCCACCTCCACGCTCTCCGGAATCCGGTTCGCCAGCATACCTCCTTTTACCGGCTCCATTACGATGACCGGTCGGTTGTGCTTTGTGATCGTCTCATAGGCTTCCCGTGCCTGAATTCCCGGGCTGTCCCAATCCAGGTAGTTCAGCTGAATCTGGACGAACTCCAGCTCCGGATGCTCCGTCAGCACCCGATCCAGGAACGGTGCTTTGTCGTGGCAGGAAAAGCCCACGTGGCGGATTTTCCCCTCTGCCTTCATCTTTGCCACCATCTCGAAGGCGCCTACTTCTTGAAACTTTCCGTAGTTGTCGTGGCCCATATCGTGGAGGAGATAGTAGTCAAAATACTCCACGCCGCAGCGCTCCAGCTGTGCCAGGAACACCTCTTCCGGCGTGCCGTTCTTCACGTAGGCCAGGTGATATTTATCCGCCAGAGTGTAGCGGTCGTGGGAATACCGGTCGGTCAGCGCCAGTTTCACCACCTGCTCGCTGCTCTTGTTGTGGTACATCCATGCGGTGTCGAAATAGGTAAACCCTCTCTCAATAAAGGTGTCCACCATTTTCTTTACCTGTTCCACATCGATGTTGTCCAACTCTCCGTTCTCCGCATCCGTTCTCTTCGGAAGACGCATCATTCCGAATCCCAGCTTCTTCTTCGATTCGATTGCTGCCATCTGTATTCCCTCCCTTTCATCAAAAAATAATCGCATATAGCAAAACAGAAGTTCAATTGCTGAACTTCTGTTTCTATTGGTCGGGATGGCGAGATTCGAACTCACGACCTTCTCGTCCCGAACGAGACGCCCTACCAAGCTGGGCCACATCCCGACGTCTATTACATTGTTTATATTACCACAATGAATCCATCGACGCAAGCCTTTTTTTCTATATATCTGAATTTTAATTAAATTTCACGCTTTCATGCTTTATTCGGATATCTCCGGCAACTTGGTCACATCCACCCACTCCAGTGCTCGGGAGAACTCAAAGAGTTCATCGCAGGTCACTTCGATGGCGCTGTTGGCTGTGCCGCAGGCCGGAAAAACCGTGTCGAAGCGGCGAAGGGATTCGTCGCAATACACCTTCACATCTTCCCGGTCAATGGCAAAAGCACAGACGCCGCCGATGGGATGGCCGGTAAAATCCAATACTTCCTCCGGCGTGAGGAATTTTGCTTTTACCCCGAAGGTGTGCTTGTATTTGTGGTTGTCCACCTTGGCATCCCCCGCCATCTGCACCACTATCGCCCCCTCTTCCTTGTTGCGAAAAGACAGGGTTTTGCAAATGCGGGCGCCGTCCACGTGCAGGGCCTCTGCCGCCAGATCCACGGTGGCGCTGGATGCATCGAACTCCATCACCCGGTCCGCTGCCTCAAACTGCTCCAAATATTCTTTTACCTTCTCAATCGACATGATTTCTCCTTTCCCCCCCTAAAGGTTTCCGTAAATGCGTTCGCTTTTGAATTCGATTAAATCTCCCGGCGGCCTTCCATCGCCTTCAGCAAAGTGACTTCGTCAGCATACTCCAGGTCGCCCCCCACCGGAATGCCGTGGGCGATTCGCGTCACCCGAATTCCGGACGGCTTCAGCAGACGGGAAATGTACATGGCGGTGGCTTCTCCCTCGATGTTGGGATTGGTGGCAATGATCACCTCTTCCACCTCCGGCTCCTTCTGCAGCCGAACGATCAGGGATTTCAGGTTGATGTCCCCGGGGCCGATTCCCTCCACCGGCGAAATGGTGCCGTGGAGAACGTGATACCGCCCGTTGAACTCCCGAATCCGTTCCATGGCCAGCACGTCCTGCGGGGATTCCACCACGCAGATGACCTTCGGGTCCCGCTGGGGATCCGAACAGATGGAACAGGGATCTTGATCCGTCAGGTTTCCGCACACGGAGCAGTAGCGAAGGTTTTGCTTCGCATCCCGAATGGCGTTCGCCAGGCTCTCCACTTCCGGCGTACTCAAAGACAGCACATGAAACGCCAGTCTCTGTGCTGTCTTTCCACCGATTCCCGGCAGCTTTGAAAACTCATTGATTAATCGATTCAGCGGTTTTGGATACTGCCTCATGCTGCGCCTCCTAGAGTCCCGGGATTCCCAGTCCTCCGGTAATCTTGCTCATTTCCTGCTCCACAACGGTATCCACCTGTCTCATGCCTTCGTTCACTGCGGCAATCAGCAGGTCCTGCAGCATTTCCACATCATCCGGATCCACTACATCCTTGTCGATATTCAGCTTTGTGATTTCCTTGTTGCCGTTGATTACCACTTCAACCGCACCGCCGCCGGCTGTGGAGGTGAATTCTCTCTCCGCCAGCTCTGCCTGGCTCTGCTCCATCTCCCGCTGCATTGCCTGCATCTGCTTCAGCTGCTTCTGCATGTCGCCGCCGCCCATCTTGGTCTTTCTCTTTCCTGCTCTCATACCTTTGCCCATTTTTCTTTTCCTCCTCTGTAATTCTTAATTTTAGTCAATTATTTCTACGGACGTGCCGAAAAGGTTCCCGGCTTCCTCCGCAATTTCGGTAACGATATCGTCCTTCTGCTCCATCCGGGTTGGGTAATCCACGCCCCCCATCATATTGTAGTCGGACGGAACGATTTCATCCACCCCTTCATCGCCGATGCCGAACTCCGGTTCCGTCGGGTATGCCGGCACTTCCGGTGTGGGCGGTATTGGCGTCGCCGGTGGATTGGCAGGCTTCATCGCTGCCATCGGCTTCTCTTCCCGCGCCGGTTCTGTCCTTGCCGGTGCACCCTTTCCGTCGTCGGAACGCAAGGTCACCACCGCGTGCTCGCCCAGAATCTCCCGAGCTGCTGCCTGAATCTTCGCCTTACAGTCATTGGCCAAGTCGATCTTATTGGCCTTTACCAAAATCGACAGTTCGCCGTTCCGATAGGATTCGATTCGGCTGGTGCTGCCCACCATAATCCGGAAGCTGGCACCCGCATCCTGCGCCACGATATCCACAATCCGATCCCATACCGCTTCCGGGTCGAATCCGGCTTCATAAAAAGAAGTTTCCGCCGCGTCGGAGGTTTCCGGCACGGTCGGAGCGGTTTCTTCCGCTGCCGGGGCTGCCGCCGGGATTCTCGAATCGGGCGCTGCCGGGGCTGCCGGTGCCGTAGGTTCCGATACCGGTGCGGCCGGCTCCGCCGCTTCTTTTGGCTCTGCTGCCTTTTGAGGCTCTGTCGCTGCCGCCTGTACTGCCGGAACCAGCGGAACTTTCTTGAGTTCTGCTTTTGCCAGTTGAAGCATCTCCGCGACTTTGGACGATGGCACCGCTTTGCCGTTCATCAAGTGCAGCGCTGCCGTTTCCAGAAGAATTCGCGGCTGGGTGGAGAATCGCGCCAGGTTGATGTATTCCGAAAGAAGGCGAATGCTCACCTCCAGAGAATCCGCATCCATCTGACTTGCCTGCAGCCGCATGCGGCCGATGTTCTCCTCCGATGCATTGATCAGACGCTTGGCGTCGTCCACATACCGCACCACCATCAGGTTCCGGTAATGCTCCAGCCAATCGCTGAATATCTGTTTCGCGTCGCAGCCGGTACGAAGGGCATCCCCTACCCGCTTCAGCGCTTCCGCCATATTGTGTTCGATTACGTTCTGGGTCAGACCCAGATAGAAGTCCAGTCCGGCACTGCCCAGGTAATCCTCCACGGTTTCCAGATCCACCAGCGCATCGCCGCCGCTGATGCACTGCTCCAGAATGCTGAGGCCGTCCCGCACGGATCCGTCGGCCTTCTGCGCCACCAGTGCCAGGGCATCCCGGGTGATGTTCACCTGCTTTCGCTGACAGATTCGGGCCATTCCTTCTATCAAATCGTCCTCGGACACCCGGCGAAAATCCAACCGCATGCAACGGGAACGAATGGTCTCCCGCACCTTCTCCGGATTGGTGGTAGCCAGGATGAAAATCACATGTTCCGGCGGTTCTTCCAAAGTCTTCAGGAAAGCATTCTGCGCTTCTGCAGTAAGCATGTGCACCTCGTCGATGATGTACACCTTGCACCGGCCCACCAGCGGCGGATAGTTCACCTTTTCAATCAGTTCCAGCATTTGCTCCACTTTGTTGTTGGAGGCGGCGTCCATCTCGATGACGTCCAGAAAGCGTCCTTCCTTGATGGCTTTGCAGTTTTCGCATTCGCCGCAGGGAAGCTGTCCGTCCGCCGGATCGCCGGTGCAGTTCAAGGCCTTCGCCAGAATTCGGGCCGTGGTGGTCTTTCCCGTTCCCCGGGTTCCGGTGAACAGGTAGGCCTGACTCACATTGTGGGTTTCCAGCTGATGCTGCAGAATCCGCACGATGTGCTTCTGTCCGATGATTTCATTGAAACGCTCCGGTCGCTCCGACCGATACAAAGCTAGATGCATCTTTCCTCCCTTAATATAGACAACGCTCTTAGATTACCTGCAGATTGGAGAAGACGGGTCTGCGGCACAGGGTAAGGACCGCTTATTGCTGCTTCCTCTCGGACCTGACAAGATTCACGGCTCACCCTTGCGCAGGGTCCCCTCGACCTGCAGGTAATCTAAGAGCGCTCGATTCTCACATAAACTCAGTGCTTATTATATAATTTAAAAATTTTATTGTCAATCTCTCTATGGCATCGTGGATTTCCGCCACGAAATTCCGGCTACAGAAAGAGGCGATGCGCTCCATTTCCGGCCGCTCCGCCCCCTAAAGTGTCCCTATTGATTATTTCATTTCCTTCTATTTCTTCACCTGCAGCATGGATCCCAGGAATTCCTGAAGCCGCTCGCTCTTCGGATGCTCGAAGATTTCCTCCGGCGTTCCTTCCTCCACAATTTTGCCCTTGTTCATGAACACCACTCGGTCTGCCACTTCCCGAGCGAAGCCCATCTCGTGGGTCACCACCACCATGGTGGTATTTCGAGCAGACAACGTCTTCATCACGTTCAGCACTTCCCCCGTAATCTCCGGGTCCAGTGCGGACGTGGGTTCGTCGAAAAGCATGATTTTCGGTTCCATGGCCAGCGCCCTGGCAATGGCCACCCGCTGCTTCTGCCCGCCGGAGAGACGGCCCGGAAACTCATTTCTCTTGTCCGGGAGCCCCACCAGCTTCAGGAGCTCCAACCCCCGCGCCTCCGCATCGGCCGGATTCACGTCCTTTACTTTTACCGGCGCGTAGGTGATATTCTTCAAGCAGTTCATGTGCGGGAAAAGGTTGAAGTGCTGGAACACCATTCCCGTCTCGCAGCAGATGCGCTTCAGCTCCTTCTCCGACGGATACACCGCCTCCGGCTGTCCGTTCTTATTCTGCACCTGTCCGTTTTCCGAATTGACGAAAACTTCCCCGTTCAGAGCGATGCTTCCCTGCGTGATCCGTGTCAGAGCGTTGATGCAGCGCAGGAGGGTGCTCTTCCCGGAACCGGAGGGCCCGATGATGGCCACGGTTTCCCCCTTCTCCACCGAAAGGCTCACGTCGTCCAGGGCCCGGCAGCCGGCAAAATCCTTCACGATATTCTTCATTTCCAGCAGTGCCATTCTAGGCCTCCTTTCCGTCGTACAAAGACGTCTTCTTTTCCAATCTCTCCATCACGCAGGTTGCTAAGAAGGAGAATGCCAGATACATGGCCGCCGCGATTACGTACGCCATCAGCGAACCGTCTCTGTTCACGATGCTTTTGGACACTTTCATAATATCCGCCAGGGCAATTGCCGATGCCAGCGCCGTATCCTTTACCAGCACGATGATTTCGTTGGAAATCGGCGGAATTACGATGCGGAACGTCTGGGGCAAAACGATGCCGAACAGCGTCTGGCTCCGGCTCAGTCCCAGCGAGTGGGCCGCCTCGTACTGTCCCGCCTCGATGCTCTTCATGCCGCCCCGATAGATTTCCGCAAAATACGCCGCATAGTTCAGTGCGAAGGTGATCACTGCCGTCGGAAATGCGTCCATGCGGATGTTCAGGCAGATCGGAAAGAAGTAGTAGAAGAAGAACAATTGCAGCATCAGCGGCGTTCCCCTAAAAACAAGTACGTACACTTTGCAGAACCACCGGAGAGGCGGCAGTTTCGAATTCTCCCCCAATGCGATGGGCAGTCCCAGCGGCAAGGAAAAAATCAATGTCAACGCAAACAGTTCCAAAGAGATGATTGCCCCTTGCAAAAGTGCCGGTGTAATTGTCTGAATATAGCTCATAAATACTCCTCACAATCCGTCAGCGGGTCCGAAGACCCGCTGACCCATGAAAACCCTTATAGATTCATATGATAAAGCAAAGTGCAGTCATTCACCTTATCGTCCCCTGTTGTCATATCCCAAGCTGTCAAATTCCTAGTTGTCATATCCTTGTCGTCAAATCCCTAGTTGTCGTACCCCTCGTTGATAATCAGGCTGCTGCCTTTGCCAAACCATTTCTCGCAAATCTTGTCTGCCGTTCCGTCATCGATGCATTCCTGAATCGCATCGTTCACCTTTGCAGCCAATTCCTTATCTCCCTTTCGGAAGCCTACTGCGTACTTATCCGATCCGAAATCGAAATCCGACTGATACAGTTTGGTTTTATTCTTGTTGTTGTACAGTGCATATACCTCATCGATGACGATCACATCGATACGGCCCGCTTTCATATCCAGAATCGCTTCATCGTAGGTTGGATATTCCGAAACGTTATCTGCAAAAGAATCGTAATTCTTGTCCGCCTTAATGGATTCCAACGCTGCCGAATCCGCCTGAGTTCCCACCTTGTAGTTCTTCAGATCCGCACTGCTCTTGATGTTGATGCCCTTGTCCAGAGACATTACCAAAATCTTATTGTTAAAGTACTTGTTGGACAGTGTCATGCTCTTCTGACGATCCTTCGTCGCCGACATTCCGTTCCACACACAGTCGATGTTCTTGGATTTCAGCTCTGCTTCCTTGGCATCCCAGTCGATTGGCTGGAATTCCACCTTGATGCCCAGTTTCTTTCCAACAGCCTTCGCCAAATCGATGTCTACGCCCACCAGGTTATCGTCCTTATCCCGGAAACCCATTGGTGCAAAAGTATCATCCAGTCCTACCGTCAGCGTACCCTTGTCTTCAATATACGCGTAATCCGTGGCTTCCTTGGAGCTTCCGCATCCGCTCAGCAGTGCCATTCCGGCAACCAATGCAACTGTTGTAATCAGATAGATAAATTTCTTCATGTTTCCTTCCCTTGTCCTTTTCTTCATTTTTCCCGCCGGATCCCTTTGCTCCGGGGGTTTTTGTTTTATCACTTTATCGTGTTAAAGTACTAATGTGATAGTGTTATAATACCAAAGGTCGGTTCTTTTGTCAACAAAATATAAGTATTTTTATAAATTCATCTCTGTTTTTCTGTTCAAAAAAATAAAAAACGCCTTTAGATAACCTGCAGTCCATCAAGAGGTGGATCTGCGGCACACGGGCGGAACCGCTTATTGCTGCTCCCTCTCGGTCCTGACAAGGTTCACGGGCGTCCATTGCGCAGGACCCCTTGAAACCGCAGGTTATCTAAAGACGTTTCGTCTCTTTTATTTAATTATACGCAGCGGAAGCGGGCACAGCCCGCTCCGCCTGTCAAATCATATCTTATACCAGTTCCAGATATACGACTTCTGCGTTGTCTCCCTGTCTCGGTCCGAGCTTGAGAATTCTGGTGTAACCACCATTTCTATCTTCATATCCCGGAGCGATTTCTTCAAACAGCTTTGTTACAACGTCCTCGTCAAAGATATATTCGAGTACCTGTCTCCGTGCGTGAAGATCACCCTTCTTTGCCTTTGTAATCATCTTTTCAGCGA
Organism: Mogibacterium sp.; assembly: GCA_016775335.1. Lineage (GTDB taxonomy): Bacteria > Bacillota > Clostridia > Peptostreptococcales > Anaerovoracaceae > Mogibacterium_A. Next base: position 18,494 of record JAEUGJ010000031.1, on the reverse strand, counting down.
TACGGCCGGCTTCTTTCGCTCTCATCTCAGTGGTAGTGATTCTACCCTCTCTGAAGAGATCGGTTACCAGGTTTCTCAGCATGGATTTTCTGTGTGCAGAATTTCTGCCCAGCTTTCTGTAACCCTTCATCAGTATGCTCCTTTCGCTTAGTTATCGTCGTTTGGCTTGAGGCTCAATCCGAGCTCAGCCAGCTTGTTCTTCACTTCTACAAGTGACTTCATTCCGAGGTTTCTGACCTTCATCATATCTTCCTCGGACCGCTGAGTCAATTCCTCAACGGTGTTGATGGATGCTCTCTTGAGGCAGTTGAATGAACGAACCGACAATTCAAGGTCCTCAATTGTCATTTCAAGTGCTTTGACCTTGCGGTCTTCGTCTTTCTCGATCATGAATTCCATCTCATCCACATCGGAACCCAGTCCGATGAACAGGTTGAGATGCTCCTGCATGATTTTCGCACCAATTGAAACGCCTTCTTCCGGTGTAATCGATCCATCTGTCCAGAGTTCCAGGGTCAGCTTGTCAAAGTCTGTAACCTGGCCGACTCTCGTATTGTCTACCGTGAAGTTTACTTTCTTCACAGGAGTAAAAATAGAATCCACTGGAATTTCTGCGATCGGAGTATTTTCCTTTTTGTTCTGTTCCGCCGGAACATAACCTCTTCCCGAAGTCAGGTTCATCTCCATTACAAGTGTCGCATTATCTGCAAGCGTTGCAATGTGCAGATCCGGGTTGAAAATTTCCGTATCCGCATCCACAATGATGTCGGCAGCTGTTACTTCTTTCGGACCCACTGCGTTAATGATGGCTCTCTTGTTCTCATCTCCGTTGATGCGAACTGCCAGTCTTTTCAGATTGAGGATAATTTCCGTCACATCTTCTTTAACGCCAGGAATCGTCGAGAACTCGTGAAGAATTCCATCGATCTTTACCGAAGTGATAGCAGCGCCTGGCAGGGAACTCAGGAGAATTCTTCTCATACAGTTACCTAATGTTGTGCCGTATCCTCTTTCCAGAGGTTCTACGACAAACTTACCATAGTGGCCATTCTCATCGATTTCTTTAGTGATTGTTGGCTTTACTATCTCGATCATTCTCTTCCTCCCATTAATTTACCAGCAAAATGTAAAAACATTAAACGCATTATCTAGAGTAGAACTCTACGATGTAACGCTCTTCGATTGGTAAATCGATGTCAGCACGAGTTGGAGCAGTCAGGATCTTGCCTTCCAGCTTGTCCAGGTCAATGTCCAGCCACTGTGGAGTGGTGATAACCATGTCTCTCAGCTCCTTGAACTTCGGAGAGGACTTGGACTTTTCCTTTACGGAGATAACGTCTCCGGCCTTCAGTTCCATGGAAGGAATGTTTGCTTTCTTTCCGTTTACCAGGAAGTGTCCGTGGGAAACCAGCTGTCTGGCTTCTCTTCTTGTTGCAGCAAATCCCATTCTGAATACTACATTGTCGAATCTGCTCTCCAGCATAATCAGAAGGTTTTCACCGGCACCGCCGGCTCTCTTGGTAGCCTTCTCGTAGGTGTTTCTGAACTGAGTTTCCTGAAGTCCGTAATAGAATTTAACCTTCTGCTTCTCAGTCAGCTGAACACCGTACTCGCTCTTCTTTCTTCTGCTCTGCTGAACCTGTCTCTTCGATTTCTTATTAATTCCCAGGTACTGCGGCTCAATGCCAAGTGCCTTTGCTCTCTTCAGTACCGGTTCTCTATTTCTAGCCATGTATTACTCCTCCTTCCGATTAGACTCTTCTCTTCTTAGGCGGTCTGCATCCGTTGTGCGGAATCGGTGTAATATCCTTGATGGATACAACCTTCAGGCCTGCGGTTTCCAGTGCTCTGATAGCAGCTTCTCTACCGGAACCCGGTCCCTTTACAAATACTTCTACGGATTTCAGACCGTGCTCCATAGCAGCCTTTGCAGCTACTTCTGCAGCACTCTGTGCAGCGAATGGTGTGGACTTTCTGGAGCCCTTGAAACCATTGGAGCCTGCACTGGACCAAGAAAGAGCGTTACCGTCCATATCAGTCAGAGTAATCAGTGTGTTGTTAAAGGTGGACTGGATATGAGCTTGGCCTCTTTCAACGTGTTTACGTTCTCTTTTTTTCTTTCTAACTTGCTTTTTAGCAGCCATATTTCTCTACCTCCTCACCTTATTTCTTCTTACCAGCCAGACGCTTAGGTCCTTTACGAGTTCTAGCGTTCGTCTTGGTTTTCTGTCCTCTTACTGGAAGACCTCTTCTGTGTCTGATGCCTCTGTAGCTTCCGATCTCCATCAGTCTCTTGATGTTGAGGGAAGTCTCTCTTCTCAGGTCACCTTCTACGATGTAATCGTTTTCGATTACCTTTCTGATCTTTCCGGCATCTTCTTCGGACAGATCCTTAACTCTGATGTCTGGATTTACGTTCGCTTTAGCGAGGATATCCTTAGACGATTTCAGACCAATACCATAAATATAAGTCAGACCGATTTCGATTCTCTTATCTCTTGGCAGGTCAACTCCGGCAATTCTTGCCATTTCTTCCTCCTTTCCCATCTTCCATCACCACTCCGGGGGCGATATAGACAGGGGTTGCAATTTTGAATAGTCGCACCGCTTTCCCGGCAAAACGGCGCCTTATATTAATATATTTTTATTAATATCTGATAAAACTAGCCTTGTCTCTGCTTGTGCTTAGGGTTCTCACAAATAACCATGACTCTACCGTGTCTCTTGATTACTTTGCACTTCTCACACATAGGCTTAACTGAAGCTCTTACCTTCATGTTAGTTCCTCCTTATACTTAGTTGTTATTGTTCTTATCACGCCAGGTAATGCGTCCACGAGTCAAGTCATACGGAGAAAGCTCTACTCTAACGCGGTCGCCCGGGAGAATTCGAATGTAATTCATACGAATCTTTCCGGAAATGTGCGCAAGGACTTCAAAACCGTTTTCCAGCTTTACCTTGAACATTGCGTTAGGCTGAGCATCCACGACTGTGCCCATAACCTCGATGGCATTCTTTTTCGCCATAATATCAGTCTCCTTTAATTATAACGTCAGGAATTATTCCTGCTCACCGATTGCCTGAACGATTGCATCGAAAACTTCATCCAGGGAAGCTTCTCCGTCAAAGTCAACCAGCGAACCTGCTTCCTTATAATATCCAATAAGTGGAGCGGTCTGATCTTCGTAGACGTTGATTCTGTTCTCCACAGTCTCAATGTTGTCATCTTTTCTCTGAATCAGCTCGCCGCCACAGATATCGCAGACACCTTCCTTCTTCGGAGGAACGTTGACGATATGATAGCTTGCACCGCAGTCCTTGCAGACTCTTCTGCCGGTCAGACGCTTAATCAAAGCTTCCTTCTCAACCTTGAGGTTGATTACGATATCCATTTTCTGATTGGATTCCGAAAGGAATTCATCCAGCTTTTCTGCCTGGAAAATCGTTCTTGGGAATCCATCCAACAGGAATCCGTTCTTACAATCATCCTGCTGCAGTCTGTCCTTTACCAGATCAACAACCAGTTCATCCGGTACAAGCGCACCTGCATTCATGTACTCCTGCGCTTTTTTCCCCAGTTCGGTACCTTCCTTAATATTCTTCCGGAAGATATCGCCGGTGGAAATGTGCGGAATCTCATACTTTTCTACCAGTCTTACGGCCTGGGTTCCCTTTCCGGCTCCCGGAGGTCCCAGCAAAACAGCTCTAAGCATTTCATCTCTCCTCTGTGTTCCACGAAGCAATATTTATTTCAGGAATCCCTGATAGTTTCTCATCAGCATCTGATTCTGAATCTGTTTCACCGTGTCTGTTGCAACACCTACGGCAATCAGGAGGGATGTACCTCCGAATGTCATTTCAAACGGTGTAAAATTGCTGACGATAGTTGGAACCACCGATACCGCTGCCAGGAACAGGCCTCCGGAGAAGCACAGTCTGGACATTACACGGGAAAGGTATTCCACTGTTGCCGTTCCCGGACGAATACCGGGAACAAAGCCGCCACTCTGACGCATATTCTCTGCTACTTCTGTCGGATTAAAGGTAATCGCGGTGTAGAAGTAAGTGAAGAACATTGTGAGAACAACGTTTAATACTACATAAATCCAGAGACCCGGGTCCCCGGACGGTGATATGTACTTGTTGACAAAGTCCGCATATGCCGATTTCGGAGCGAAGTATGTAACAATCAGCGGGAACTGTAACAGCGATAACGAGAAGATGATCGGAATTACTCCGGCCTGATTCACCTTCATCGGAATATGTGTTGACTGTCCCCCATACATTTTACGTCCCACAACTCGCTTTGCATACTGCACCGGAATCTTTCGAACGCCCTGCTCGAACAGTATGATTACCATTACAAGCATAACAGATACAATCAATAATGTTAATACAGCAACTCCGCTAATCGCACCCTCAGATACCTGAGCGTAAGTATTTCTGATGAATGTCGGGAAGCGATCCACGATACCGGCAAAGATAATCAGTGAGATTCCGTTGCCGATACCATACTCGTTAATCTGCTCACCCAGCCACATCAGGAACACTGTACCTGCTGTCAATACCATAATTATCGTAATGGATGCAAATGCGCTCTTATCAACGACCGCATTCTTGAAGAGACCCACCGTCAGGCCGATTGCCTGGATCAGACCCAGGACAACCGTCATGTATCGGGTGATTGTCGCCATCTTCTTGTGGCCCTCGTTCCCTTCTTTCGAAAGTCTTTCAAAATAAGGAAGCGCAATTGTCAGAAGTTGTACGATAATAGATGCTGTAACATATGGTGTGATACTCAGCGCGAAAATTGTAAAATTACTGAACGATCCACCAGAAAACAGATCGAAAAGATCCAGAAGACCTGTCTCCCCAGAGAACATCTGTGATAAGTATGTTCTGTTAATTCCCGGAACCGGAATATTGGATCCGATTCGATATACAACCAACATCATGAGCGTGAAGAGAATCTTCTTTCGAAGTTCTTCTACTTTCCATGCCTGTGAGAGAGTCTTCAGTAACTCCATTTAGAGCACCTCTACCTTTCCTCCTGCTGCTTCAATCTTTTCTACAGCACTCTTGCTGAACTTTTCAGCTTTTACAGTGATCTTCTTGGTGATTTCGCCGTTGCCCAGGACTTTAACGCCATCCTTGACCTGCTTAACAACTCCTGCCTCAACAAGAGCTGCGCAGTCTACAACCGCACCGTCTTCGAAACGATTCAGATCCTGTACGTTTACTTCAGAATACTCCTTTGTGAACGGATTAGTGAATCCTCTCTTCGGAAGTCTTCTGTACAGTGGCATCTGGCCACCCTCGAAGCCGAGTCTTACTCCGCCGCCGCTACGAGATTTCTGACCGTTCATACCTCTGCCGCCGGTTTTACCCTGACCGGTAGCGGTACCACGGCCTCTTCTCTTTGGAGCCTTTGTGGAGCCCTCAGCTGCTTTTAATTCATGAAGTCTCATGGTCACATTCCTCCTTATAGTTCTTCAACGCTCAGAAGATGGGAAACCTTTGCGATTGCACCACGAACTGCAGCGGAATCTGCCAGTTCTACGGAGTGGTGCAGCTTCTTCAGGCCCAGTGCTTCCACGGTCTTCTTCTGTTTAGGGGATGCGCCGATGGTGCTCTTGACTAAAGTAATCTTTAATGTCTTTGCCATATCTTTGCCTCCTATCCTAAAATTTCTTCCGGTGTCTTGCCACGACGCTTTGCAACTTCATCGATGGTAGTGAGGTTTCTCAGACCTTCGATAGTTGCCAGTGCCATGTTTCCGGTATTGCTTGAACCGAGCGATTTCGCTCTAACGTCCTTAATTCCGGCAGCTTCCAGTACGGTACGTACGGAAGAACCAGCGATAACTCCGGTTCCCGGTGCGGAAGGCATAATCAGAACCTTTCCTGCGCCGAAGATTCCCAGTGTTTCGTGAGGAACGGTTGTTCCTACTGTCGGTACATAAATCAGTTTCTTCTTCGCATCCTCAGTAGCTTTTCTTACTGCTTCAGGGATTTCCTGAGCCTTACCGAGTCCGATACCAACGTGGCCTTCGCCATCGCCGACAACGATAGTAACACTGAATCTCATGTTTCTACCGCCCTTTACGGTCTTAGCAACACGTCTGATATTTACGATGGTCTCAGTGAGTTCCAGCTTGGATGCATCAATCTTGCTACGCATTCCTTGTCCTCCCTTAGAATTCTAATCCAGCTTCGCGAGCACCGTCAGCGAGTTCCTTAACTCTGCCGTGGTACAGGTATCCGCCTCTGTCGAAAGCAACTACCTTGATGCCCTTAGCGACTGCTTTTTCACCAACTGCTTTGCCTACAGCCTTTGCTGCATCCTTGTTTCCACCGTTCTCCAGCTGAGCCTTGAGCTCCTTATCGAGAGAAGATGCGGAAACCAGAGTGTTTCCGTTAACATCATCGATAATCTGAGCCGAAATATTGCTGTTCGATCTATAAACGCAAAGTCTTGGCTTCTCGGGAGTTCCGAAAACGTTTTTTCTGACTCTTTCGTGTCTTTTGAGTCTTCTATCATTTCTGCTAGCTTTTGCCATTTTTCAAATCCTCCCTTCTTATTTAGCTCCGCTCTTTCCTTCCTTCTTCTGAACAACTTCGCCTTCCATGATGATTCCCTTGCCCTTGTAAGGTTCAGGCTTTCTCCATGCTCTGATGTTCGCAGCGTAGTTTCCTACTGCAGCCTTATCAGAACCCTTGACGATTACAGTTGTAGCGTCCGGAACTTCTGTTTCAATACCTTCCGGATCAACCATCTCTACCGGATGGGAGAATCCGAGTTTCAGAACCAGAGTGTTGCCCTTCTTGGATGCAGAGTAACCTACACCGTTGATGGTCATCTTCTTCTGGAAGCCGTCGGTTACACCGACAACCATGTTGTGAATCAAAGTTCTAGCCAGACCGTGCTGTGCTCTGTGAGTTCTGTCATCGGTCGGTCTAACAACGGTCAGCACACCGTCTTCAATCTTGATTTCCAGATCCGGGTTTACGCTGTTCTCCAGCTCACCCTTCGGACCTTTTACTTTTACCAGATTATTATCGTCTACCGTTACTTCTACGCCGGCAGGGATAGTAATAGGTCTAACACCAATTCTTGACATTTTCTATACCTCCTACCAAACGTAACAAATAACTTCTCCGCCAACACCCAGCTTGCGAGCCTGCTTATCAGTAATCACACCGTTGGATGTGGAGAGGATTGCGATACCGAGTCCACCCAGAACCTTCGGAACCTGATCTGCTTTCGCATATACTCTCAGTCCTGGCTTGGAAATTTTCTTGATTCCATAAATGGTCTTCTCTCTGTTCGGACCATACTTGAGTTCTACTTTGATAGTGCCCTGTGCACTGTCAGAAACAACCTCGTAGCTGTTGATGAATCCTTCGTTCTTCAGAATCTCAGCAATAGATTTCTTCATCTTGGATGCCGGAATATCTACTGTCTTGTGTCCAGCTGTGTTGGCATTTCTGATTCTTGTCAGCATATCTGCTATTGGGTCTGTCATTGCCATAACAGTAATTCTCCTTTCCTCACGCGGTTCCCGCACTGCAACTCAGTGACGGGCCTTCGCAACTTAAACCTACCAGCTTGCTTTTCTTACGCCCGGAATTTCGCCCTTGTAAGCAAGCTCTCTGAAGCAGATACGGCAGATACCGTATTTCTTCAGAACAGAGTGCGGTCTGCCGCATACTCTGCATCTTGTGTAAGCCCGAGTCTTATACTTAGGCTTTCTCTGCTGTTTAACCTTTAGCGATGTCTTAGCCATTTTCTCCTCCTAAATTACTTTGCGAACGGCATGCCCATCAGCTCAAGAAGTGCCTGAGCTTCTTCGTCGGTCTTAGCCGTTGTCGTGAACACGATGTTCATTCCCTTTACGGTTTCAACATCATCATACACAATTTCAGGGAAGATGAGCTGTTCTTTAACGCCCATGGAATAGTTTCCTCTACCGTCAAAAGAGTTTCTGTTTACACCCTTGAAGTCTCTTACTCTCGGAAGAGAAATGTTGAACAGCTTGTCTGCGAATGCATACATTCTGTCGCCTCTCAGTGTAACCTTTGCACCAACCGGCATACCCTGTCTAACCTTGAAGTTAGCGATGGACTTTCTAGCCTTTGTAACAACCGGCTTCTGTCCGGCGATCAGAGCGATTTCCTTAACAGCGCTTTCCATGATCTTGGAGTTGTCCTTTGCTTCACCCAGACCCATGTTAATGGTAATCTTCTCCAGCTTCGGAACTTCCATCGGATTGGAATAATTGAACTTATCCTTCAGTGCTTCAAATACTTCTGTTCTGTATTTTTCTTTCAGTCTGTTTGCCACTGTCTCTCCTCCTTTCACTAGTCTATAACGTTACCGGTCTTCTTGGAGTAACGTACTTTCTTTCCATTCTCTTCCTTGTAGCCAACTCTGGTTCCGGCCTTTGCTTCCTTGTCGTAGAACATAACGTTGGATGCATCGATCGGTCCTTCGATGTGCTTAATCTCGGAATTGGATGTTCTGGTTGCTCTTGCGTGCTTCGTCTGAACGTTAACGCCTTCAACAACAACCTTATTCTTCTTCGGCAGTACGCGCAGTACGGTTCCGGTCTTACCCTTATCCTTTCCTGCGATTACTACTACTGTATCATTCTTCTTAATCTGCATTGTTACACCTCCTACAGTACTTCCGGTGCCAATGACACGATCTTCATGAAGCCGTTATCTCTCAGCTCTCTAGCTACAGGTCCGAAGATACGGGTTCCAACCGGATTCTTGTCGGTTCTGTCCTTGATGATAACTGCAGCGTTCTGGTCGAACTTTACATAGCTGCCGTCATCTCTTCTAGCGCCGGTCTTGCTTCTAACGATAACAGCCTTTACAACGTCGCCCTTCTTGACAACTCCACCAGGAGTTGCATCCTTAACTGCGCAAACGATGACATCACCGATGTTTGCATATTTACGGCCTGTTCCGCCGAGGATGCTGATGCAAAGAAGTTCCTTTGCTCCGGAATTGTCGGCAACTCTCAGTCTAGTTTCTGTCTGAATCATTTGTCGCCTCCTTATTTAGCCTTCTCAACGATTTCGACAACTCTCCATCTCTTATCCTTGGACAGAGGCTTTGTCTCCATAATTCTTACTGTATCGCCGATACCACATGTGTTATTCTCATCGTGTGCCTTGAACTTCTTCGTTCTCTTCACACCCTTACCGTAAAGAGAATGTCTGACGATTTCTTCTGTAGCAACGACAACAGTCTTATCCATCTTGTCGCTGACAACGATGCCAACTCTTGTCTTTCTTCTATTTCTTTCCATTGTCCATCCTCCTTTCCGTTATGCCTGTGGTCCTTCAAGCTCTTTTTCCCGGATAATCGTCTTTACCCGAGCGATATCTCTCTTCACTTCTCTCATACGAACCGGATTCTCAAGCTGGCCGGTAACGTGCTGGAATCTCAGGTTGAACAGCTCCTGCTGCATTTTTTCAAGCTCAGCGGTTCTTTCCTGGTCCGTCATTTTTCTAATTTTATTCAGATCCATTATTCGTCACCACCCTTTTCCTTTACAGCGAATTTGCACTTAATCGGCAGCTTATGAGCAGCAAGTCTCATAGCTTCTCTCGCCTGTGCTTCTGTTACGCCTTCGATTTCGAACATTACTCTGCCCGGCTTAACTACTGCAACCCAGTACTCCGGACTACCTTTACCGGAACCCATTCGAACTTCTGCAGGCTTCTTTGTGATTGGCTTATGCGGGAAAATTTTGATGTAAACCTTTCCGCCTCTCTTGATGGATCTGGTCATCGCAATTCTGGCAGCCTCGATCTGTTTGGAATCGATCCATGCACACTCTTCCGCAATCAGACCGTAGCTTCCATATGTAATGGTGTTGCCCTTAGTTGCAACGCCCTTCATTCTGCCTCTGTGGACTCTTCTGCGTTTAACGCGCTTTGGCATTAACATGGCAAGTCTCTCCTTTCTCTAATACTATGCTTCTGTGCTCTCTGTCTGAACCTCTTCAGTTACAGCTTCCGGAGCCGGAGCCTCTACCTTCGGAGCCTTTCTGACTCTTGTTGTAGCTGGCTTTACCTCAGGTCTAGCCTCGCGGCTGTCCCTTCTACGATTTCCGAAGGATTTCTTACGATCTCTCTTCTCGTTTCTTCTGGACTTTCTGTCTCTTCTGTCGTTCTTGGTGGATTCCGGAATTGCATCCTTGAGACCCTTGTCGAGAATCTCGCCATGGTTGATCCAAACCTTAACACCGATCTTTCCGTAAGTGGTGTCTGCTTCTGCAAAACCATAATCGATATCTGCTCTCAGAGTGTGCAGCGGAACGTTTCCTTCGCTGTACTTCTCGCTTCTTGCGATTTCCGCACCACCCAATCTTCCGGAGCACAGAACCTTGATACCCTTTGCATTGGCTTTCATGGTTCTCTGAATTGCCTGCTTCATTGCTCTTCTGAAGGAAACTCTTCTCTCCAGTGCCTGTGCAATGCTCTCAGCAGTCAGCTGTGCGTCCAGCTCGGATCTGCGAACTTCTTCGATGGAGATTTCTACGGTCTTGCCGGTCATCTTAACGATGGACTTCTTCAGCTCTTCAACGCCATCTCCTGCTCTGCCGATTACCATTCCCGGTCTTGCAGCCAGGATAACAACTCTTACCTTGTCTGCTGCCGGTCTCTCAACAACAACGCTTGCAACGCCTGCTGCGTAGAGAGTCTTCTTTACATAATTTCTGATCTGCTGGTCTTCAATCAGGAAGTCCGCGAAATCGTTCTTTCCTGCATACCACTTGGAGTTCCAATCCTTGTTAACTCCGACTCTCAGACCGTGTGGATTAACTTTCTGACCCATCTGGCGAACCTCCTTCTACCTTCTGTTCTGCATCTTCTCTGCTTCTTAAAGTCACAGCAATGTGGCTGGTTCTCTTCAGAATCATGGATGCTCTTCCCTGAGCACCGGCTCTGAACCGCTTCATTGTCGGACCCTGGTTTGCATAGATTTCTGCAACATACAGTTCATCTGGATTCATATCGTGGTTGTTCTCTGCGTTTGCTGCAGCAGACTGTACAACCTTCTCCACCAGCTCAGCACCCTTACCGGATGTGAACTTCAGGATGGTCAGTGCCTCGTTCAAATCCTTTCCTCTTACCAGGTCGGTAACAGGCTTGAGTTTGCTTGGAGACATTCTTACATATTTCGCAGTTGCTTTTGCTTCCATGTCAATTTCTCCTTTCTACTACTTTGACTTGTCACCGGCATGGCCTTTGTATGTTCTGGTCGGAGCGAACTCTCCCAGTCTGTGTCCAACCATATCTTCCGTGATGTATACCGGAACATGCTTGCGTCCGTCATGAACAGCAATTGTGTGTCCTACCATCTGCGGAAAAATCGTCGATGGTCTCGACCATGTCTTGATTACTTCTTTTTCATTTGCCTCATTCATCTCAACGATTCTCTTGAGGAGTTTCTTGTCAACGAAAGGGCCTTTCTTAAGCGATCTTCCCATTATATGCTCCTTCCCTATTTGGCATTTCTTCTTCTAACGATGTACTTGTTGGAATCCTTATGCTTGTTACGTGTCTTGTAACCCAGTGCAGGCTTACCCCATGGAGTAACCGGACCCTTACGTCCGATCGGAGCTCTGCCTTCACCACCGCCGTGTGGGTGGTCGTTCGGGTTCATTACGGAACCTCTTACGGTCGGTCTCCAGCCCATGTGTCTCTTACGTCCGGCCTTACCAATCTGGATGTTCGCATGCTCGATGTTTCCAACTTCGCCGATGGTAGCTCTGCAGTTGATTCTTACCATACGAACTTCGCCGGATGGCAGTCTAACCTGTGCATAGTTACCTTCCTTCGCCATCAGCTGAGCACCGTTACCGGCAGATCTTACCAGCTGAGCACCCTTGCCCGGCTTCAGTTCGATGTTGTGGATAATGGTACCAACCGGAATGTTTGCGATCGGAAGTGCATTTCCAACCTTGATATCCGAATCCGGACCGGATACGATTACATCGCCGACTTTCAGCTTGTTCGGAGCGATAATGTATCTCTTCTCACCGTCTGCGTAGCATACCAGAGCGATGTTTGCGGATCTGTTCGGATCATACTCGATGGTCTTTACAGTTGCCGGAATATCATCTTTGTTTCTCTTGAAATCGATGATTCTGTACTTTGCTCTTGTGCCGCCGCCTCTGTGTCTAACGGTGATCTTACCTCTTACGTTTCTTCCTGCGTGCTTCTTGAGGGTGACTGTAAGAGCTTTCTCAGGCTTATCAGTGGTGATTTCCTCGAATGTCGAAACCGTCATTCCTCTGAGGCCCGGAGATGTTGGATTGTATTTCTTGATTCCCATTCTTACATACCTCCTATATTACAGTCCCTGGAAGATTTCGATCTCTTTGCTGTCTGCAGTAAGAGTAATAACAGCTTTCTTGTAGTCTGCTGTCTTACCGACATATCTTCCCATTCTCTTTGTTTTACCGTTTACATTCATAATGTTGACTTTCGCAACGTTCACGCCGAAGATCTTCTCAACAGCCTGTCTTACTTCAGTCTTATTTGCTTCCTTAGCAACCTGGAAAACATATTTCTTGTCGCTTGCCAGATCCATCGTCTCTTCAGTGATGATCGGCTTGATGATTGTCTGATATTCTGTCTTCATTACGCATATACCTCCTCAATTTTCTCAGCGGCTGCCTTAGTGAGAATCAGGCTGTAATGATTAACGATCTCATATACATTCATCGTGCTGACAAGAGCAGTTCTTACGCCCTGCAGGTTGGAAGCGGAACGGATTACGTTCTCATCCTTCTCAGCGAGTACGATCAGTGCCTTCTTCTCAGCCTTGACATTTTCCAGGACCTTAACCATCTCTTTTGTCTTCGGAGCTTCGAACTTCAGCTCGTCCAGAACGATCAGCTCGTTTTCAGCAACCTTTGCGGAAAGTGCAGACTTCAGTGCCAGTCTTTTTACCTTCTTCGGAATTGCATAGCTGTAATCTCTTGGCTTCGGTGCAAATACGATACCACCACCGATCTGGGATGGATCCGTTGTGCTTCCCTGTCTGTGACGACCGGTTCCCTTCTGTCTGAAAGGCTTGCGTCCGCCTCCTCTTACTTCGCTTCTTGTCTTGGCAGATTGAGTTCCCTGTCTCTGGTTTGCCAGATAGTTTTTAACGGTAGCGTGTACAGCATACTCGTTAGGCTCGATACCGAAGATCGCATCGTTCAATGTGATTTCGCCAACTTCAGCGCCGGCCATGTTCAGCATTTTAATGTTTGCCATTTTGTTTCCTCCTTTCTGCCTTCTTACTTATCCTGACCTTTGATTGCCGGTCTGATTCTTACGACTCCGCCCTTCTTTCCAGGAACAGCGCCCTTAACCAGCATGAGGTTGCGGTCAGCAATAACTTTAACCAGAACAACGTTCTGTACGGTGATCTTATCTCTTCCCATTCTTCCCGGAGCCTTGTTGCCCTTGAATACTCTGGACGGATAAGTTCCGGCTGCCAGTGCGCCGGCCAGTCTCTTATGCTTGGAACCGTGGCTCATCGGACCTCTGTGATGTCCGTGTCTCTTGATGTTACCCTGAGTTCCCTTACCTTTGGAAATGCCTGTGATGTCAATCTTCATTCCCTCTTCGAAATCAGCTACTGTGATTTCCTGACCCAACTCATAATTCTCGCCGTCTTCGATTCTGAACTCAGCGAGGTGCTTCTTTGGAGCAACGCCGGCCTTCTCATAATGTCCGGTCATCGGCTTGTTCACTCTGTGAGCTTTCTGGTCTTCGTAACCAACCTGTACCGCATTGTATCCGTCAGTCTCAACAGTCTTGATCTGTGTTACGACTTCAGGTCCCGCCTCGACAACGGTTACCGGTACAACTTGGCCGTCTTCGGTGAAAATCTGTGTCATTCCGATTTTCTTTCCAAGCAGTGTCTTCATATTTCTCCTCCTACTTTCTTACAGCGGATCACTCTGGTTTGGCCGGATTGCCCTCTCATGTGATCTTCCTAATCTAGCTTAGAGCTTGATCTCAATATCAACGCCTGCAGGCATGTCCAGCTTAGCGAGCGCATCAGTCGTCTTAGTGGTTGCGTTCGTGATGTCGATCAGTCTCTTGTGAGTTCTCTGTTCGAACTGCTCTCTGCTGTCCTTATACTTGTGGACCGCTCTGATGATGGTTACCACTTCCTTCTGTGTTGGCAGCGGAATTGGTCCCGATACAACAGCGCCTGTTCTCTGTGCGGTCTCTACGATCTTCGCAGCGGACTTGTCCAACAGTGCGTGATCGTACGCCTTCAGTCTGATTCTGATTTTCTGTAATTCACTCATTGTAGATCCTCCTATAATTTGTACTGTTTTCGCTATGCTTGTACAGGACTTCACTTCATTCGCCCCGGGCTTTCGTTTTGCTCCTACACTCTTTCGAGCGTTTCCCAAATGAATGCTCAAAACAAAAGTAGCGAACCCCTTCGCCCCCGTCTCGCGAGGACAATTCTCGGCAGAAATTACCTGATAGCTCAGCAACTTCCTGCTTCATCGCCTTAAACAAGCTCTATTAGTATAACGGATATCATCTTATAACGCAAGCTTTTTTTATAAATTTTTTTCGGATTTTTTTCATTTTTTTCTGAGCATTATCCTTTGTTTTCAAGCCTTACACGGCGCTACCGTTGTACACCGACTCTGGAGTTTCCCCATTGTTTTGTGCCTGCGCTTCACCGGCTTCTATTTTTTCGTTTTTGCTTACAAAATCAAGGTTTTTTCTTTTATTTTCTCCATAATTCTCCATAAAAAAAGGGAACCGCAGCCCTGCTTGCGGTTCCCTCACCTCGGTCAACGTGTCCGAATTGTCCCGGTTTAGCCCGGTGGCCAGGTCATTTTTCTTTTACCCAGAAGATGGATGTGCAGATGTTTTACCGTCTGCTGACCGTCTTCACCCGTGTTGATTACCACACGGTACCCGTTCTCCAGACCTTCTGAAGCGGCGATTTCGTGAATCTTCACCATCATGTAGCCCATCAGATCCCGATAGCTCTCATCCAACTCGTCCAGAGATGCGATGTGTTCCTTCGGAACCATCAGCACGTGAACCGGAGCCTGCGGATCCGCATCCCGGAAGCACGCGATGCGGTCGTCTTCATAGACCATATCGGTTGGGATCTCGCCGTTCGCCAGTGAACAGAAAATGCAGTCACTCATGATTTACCTCCTTTTCCCGGTTATCTCAGCCAGACAGCCGTCCTCGTATAGCTCTATCAGCCGGACGGATACGAAACCGCCGGCATCCAGGGTTTCCTCTTCATCCGGAATATAGACTTTAATGTAGTTCCCGGTGTACCCGGTGGCCATGCCGTCCTCGTGACGCTCCACCAGCACTCGGTCTTCCCGGTTCAAGTTCCGGCGAAAGAACTCTTTGGAGATCTCATCCGCCTGCTGCTCCAGGGTGCCGGCCCGCCGGCTCTTCACGCGTCCGGAAATCATATCCTTGAAGCCCGCCGCCTTTGTACCCTTTCGGGCGGAATAGCGGAAGGCGTGAACCTTGCCGAAATTGCTTTTGCGAACCGCATCCAAAGTGTCCTCGAAATCCGCCTCGGTTTCCCCCGGGAATCCCACAATGATGTCCGTGGTGATGCCAAAATAAGGATCGAAGTCCCGCAGCGACCGTACAATTTTAAAATAATCCTCCCGGTCGTAGTGGCGGTTCATGGATTTCAGGATAGCGTCGCTGCCGCTCTGAAGGGACAGATGCAGGTGATGGCACAGCTTGTCGTACTGCACGATGCGTTCGATGTGTTCAATGTCCACCACCGTCGGCTCCAGGGAGCTGAGGCGAATCCGGAAATCCCCTTCCATGGCATCCAGGCGCCGAATCACCGCTTCCAGCCCATTCAGGCCTTCTTCTCCCGGCTCTCTTTGGAAATCGAACTCCGGTTCCGTGCCGTACAGGGCGGTGTTGATGCCCGTGAGCACCAGTTCCCGGAACCCCTTGTTCAGGAGCATTTTGGCCTCCTCCAGCACTTCCTCCAAAGGGCGGCTCCGAACCACACCCCGGGCATACGGAATGAGGCAGTAGGAGCAGAAACGGTTGCAACCCTCCTGAATCTTGATATACGCCCGGCTCATCTCCGACTCGCTGGCGGTGACGATGCCCATATCCTCGTATCCCCGAAGGTCGCGGTACGCCAGCACTTCCTTCCGCTTCTGCGGCGCATCCTCCTCGCTGTCCTCCCGCGCCTGCAGGAGTTCGAACACCCGGTCCGGGATCTCGGATTTCAGGTTATTGCCCATAATTAGGTCCACGTCCGGCATGGCCTCCAGCTCCTCCGAGGAAACCTGGGCATAACAGCCGGTAACCACCATCAGAGCGTGGGGATTCTTTTTCTTCATGCGGCGGATAAACTGCCGAGACTTCCGATCCGCAATGCTGGTAACGGAACAGGTATTCACCAGATACACGTCCGCAATCTCGGTCTCCGGGACAATCTCCGCCCCTCTTTTTGCAAAAGCCTCCATCAAGGCTTCGCTTTCGTATTGATTTACTTTGCACCCAAGGGTATGGAATGCGATCTTTATCATTCTGTTACTCCATCTAATCCGTGTAAATACTGCCGCCGATGAACTCCCTCAGAATGGAGTCTCCGGCGATAATGCTCTCGTCGTCCAGACTGTCCACGTAACGGAACAGCCGCAGAAGCCGCTGGGCCTCCGCATATTCTTCTTCCTTCTGACGCACTTCCTTCAGCAGAGGAACCGCATACTTCTTCAGTGCCGCCATCTCGTAGATGTGCACCGTATTGAAGAACACGTCCGCCTCGTTGCTCAGCGGGAAGATGTTTTTATTCTCTCCTTCCCGCACCTTCGGCCAGAGCCGCAAGGTCATGGCGGCAGTGTGGGCCCGGTTTCGGTTATCCCGAACAATCCGCCGAATCACCCGGGTATCCGTCGTCGGAATCCGGTTGTGGGAATCCAGGTTAATCTGAGTCAGCGGGCTGATGTAAATCCGGAATTTGGACTCCTCCGGAAGCTGTTGGGTCAGCAGGTGGTTGAAGGCGTGAATTCCCTCGATAACGATTACTCCGTTCCGGTCCAACCGGGTCTTCCGCTTCCCGAACTCCTTGTGCCCCGTCTTGAAGTTAAACACCGGCATATTCACTTCCTGTCCCTCCAGAAGTTCCTTCATCTGTCGATTGAACAGGGGCAGATCCAGGGCATCGATGTTCTCGTAGTTCTTCTGTCCATCCGCGTCCAGCGGCGTGTCCTCCCGCTCCACAAAATAATCGTCCGTTCCGATGTACAACGGCTTCATGCCGTTCACCATCAGCTGAATGATCAGCCGATGGGCGAACGTGGTCTTCCCGGAAGAGGACGGCCCCAGAATCAGCACCACCTTCTTCTCCTCCCCGGAAATCCGATCCGCAATCTCCACGATTTTCTTATCGTGCAGCGCCTCGCTCAATTTAATCAGGGTCCGGTACTCCCCGGACTCAATCCGATCGTTGATATCCGCCTGATACTGCACCCCCAGCAGATGATTCCACTGGCGCTGCTCCTTCAGGGCATTGTACACCCGATATTCGTCCACGTAATCCGGAATCACTCCCGGATTCTGCGCCGACGGGTGCCGCAGCAAAAGCCCCTCCCGGTACTTCATCAACTCGAATTTGGATACATACCCGGTGGAAGGCACCATATAGTTATAAAAAAAGTCGCTGTACCCGGCCAAAGTATAGATCCGCACCGTCTCGTCCACCTTCACCCGCTGCAGGCTCCGATACTTCTCCGTCAGGCCGGTCTCCTTCAGAATCTCCATAGCTTCTTTTCGCCGGAACAACTTTGACTCGATGGGATGATTCTCCTGCACCATTTTCTTCATGTAAAAATACGTTCGAGCCACATCGTCTTCCGACATGTCCACCACCCGGAATTCGCCATCATCGCCGCGGCACATCACCTGCAGAAACAGACCGTCGTTCAGGGAGGTCATCACCTCCACGTGCACGTTCCCCAGAATCTGCCGCACCGAACAGATGAACAAAAGAATCAGGCTGTTCTGAAAAATCAGGTACGCCTGCTTGTTTCGAATGTCCAGCAGCTGCACCATATCGTTTTCGTGAATCGGCGTGGTCAGCGGCTTCACCTCGTGATTGATGATGGCTGCCACCACCGGCCACGGCGTCTCTTCCCGATAACGCTCCGCCAATCCTTCCGCTGTCATCTCGTCAGATATATCAATAGTTGTATATGGGATGTTCTTTCCCAAACTGAATTGAATATTCATGGTAATTCTCCTGATAAAAAGATGAATTCATTATATCATGTTTTCCGGACGGTTCGGGGTGTTTTCGTGAGAAATCCCAACAGAAAAAGGATGCCGCAAAGGGCATCCTTTCTATAGCTTTATTAAAGCGGTAACTGAAATTACTCGATAATCTCAGTTACAACGCCGGAACCTACGGTTCTGCCGCCTTCTCTGATAGCGAATCTCA
>JAEUGJ010000030.1:87392-172025 GCA_016775335.1 Mogibacterium sp. | reverse complement strand
CGCTGAAGATACTTGGTGGGAAGCTGCCTGGGAAATTAGGAAGTCGCCGGTTTTTCTAAGGCCCTATGGTCAAGTGGTTAAGACACCACCCTTTCACGGTGGTAACCCGGGTTCGAGTCCCGGTAGGGTCACCACTACCCCGCTTGCAAAAGCGGGGTTAATTTTTACAAAGAATACTTTTGCGCGCGACTGGCGGAATTGGCAGACGCACTAGATTTAGGTTCTAGCGGGAGACCGTGGGGGTTCAAGTCCCTCGTCGCGCACCAGTAAAACCCTTGAAAACAAAGCGTTTCAAGGGTTTTTTAATGCGCTTTCCGTCCGTTTTCCGTTCGTTTCTCTTTTTTCATAAATATATCTGTGCATTTGGCAGAAAATTGGGTAACTATTTTCCCAATACGAGCATTCTCATCAAAAAGAAATTCCAATGATTCAAATCCGGTGCTACAATATACTCAAATTTAATACAGATGAACGGAATAAGAATCATATGGAGGGATTGAAATGGATAAGATTTATTTTACGATTACCGGAACCAGCTACCGTTACGGAACGGAATTGTTTGAAAAAGGAGATCGGGTGATTCTGAAAAAAGAGCCGGATAACAAATACGATCACGAAGCAATCCAAGCGAAGGTCCCTGGATTGGGTGTGATCGGATATGTGGCGAACAGCGTTCCGACTGTTCTTGGGGAATCGTACAGTGCCGGACGTCTGTACGATAAAATCGGCGATGAAGCGGAGGGCAAAGTAATTCGCATTCTGCCGGAGGCGCTGCTGTGCGTGCTGTGCGACGAATGGGACAATATGAAATAAAAATACCGTCAAAATGCTAGTTGTCATATTTTTAAACTCTCTTAACGGATGACCTGTCGGAAACCGATTCGGCAGGTCGTTTATTTTGCAAAAAAAGCATGAACTTGATTATTTAATATTGCATTTTGCAAAATCCGATGATATAATCATAACATCAAATCCGGATATAAAGTTACAGCAAGGAATATAGATTTTAGGAGGTTTGCAGCGATGAGTTTACATAAATGGCCTTATGCAAATGAAATCGGTCAGGAAGAGCATCTGGATTGCGATGTTCTGGTACTGGGCGGCGGTCTTGCGGGATGCTACGCAGCAATTGCGGCAGCGCGTAAGGGACAGAAGGTAATCCTGATGGAAAAGGGTGCGACAAAGCGTTCCGGTTCGGCGGGAAGCGGATTCGATCACTGGGAATCCGCATGTACCAACCCAGGGAGTCAGGTGACACCGAAGGAGGTTGCGGAAGCCTATATCGATGAACAGGATCATTACAGCAACGGAATTGCCCACTACATCGAATGCCGGGAAGGCTGGGACCGTCTGCTGGATGTGGAAAGTTTCGGCGGAAAAATCCGCGATACGGAAGATGAGTTCAAGGGTGCGGAGTTCCGCGATGACGAGACGAAGCTGATGTACGCTTACGATTATACTAATCGCTACACCCTGAGAATCTGGGGTTCCGGATTCAAGCCGGCGCTCTATAAGGAATGCAAGAAGCTGGGTGTGAAGGTTTTGGACAGAACGGAGGCCACTTCTCTTCTGACGAAGAAGGAAGGGGATAAAATTATCGGCGCAGGCGCTTGCGGCATGAATGTGCGTACCGGCAAGTTCTACAGCATTTCGGCGAAATCCACCATTCTGGCGATGTCCCGTCCGGCCAGAGTATGGCTGTTCAATGCGGATCTTCCGGGCCTTTGTGAGTTCCGTCCGTTCAACAGCATCGGAAGCGGACATGCGATGGGTTATCGTGCCGGTATGGAATTTACCATGATGGAGAAATCCGTTCGGGGAGAATTCTCTGCGGCAGGAAGAAGCTATCCGCCGTACAGCACCGGAAACAACCACAACACTTGGTACGGTGCCACCATGGTGGATGCCAGGGGCGTGGAGATTCCGTATCTGGACAGAGACGGCAATGAACTGAAGAGCGTTTCCGAGCGTTTCAACCCGGTAAAGGGACAGAAATTCTTCCTGAAGGGCGGCGTAATTGACGAAGCGAAATACGAATACCGGGGACCGGAAACCATGCCGTTCGAAGAACTGGCGAAAAGAGGATACAAGCTGCCGTTCTACGCCGACCTGAGCAAAATGCCAGAGATGGAGAGAAAAGTCATCTGGGGTATGATGGTTGGTGAAGAAGGAAGAACCAAGATTCCGGTACTCAAGTATTACACCGAGAAGGGATTTGATCCGGAGAAGCACATGCTGCAGAGCTATGGAACCGGCTGGCAGTCTGCGAACTTCCTGGGACAGGAGAGACAGTTGTTCGGTGCGCCGGGCGGCGTAATTACCGACTGGAACCTGATGACCAATATCGAAGGCGTGTATGCGGCCGGAGATCAGCTGTACGCAATGGATTGTGGCGGTGCGGCATCCGCTACCGGTTACTATGCCGGACGAAAAGCAGCGGCGCACGCTTCGGAAATCGCTCCTGTGGAGTACGATAAGGCACAGGCGGAAACGGAAAAAGAACGCCTGCTGGCACCGCTTTATACCGAAGAAGGATATTCCTGGAGGGAACTGAATTTTGCGATTTCCAAGTGCATGCAAAATTACTGCGCAGAAGTGAAGTGCGAAGAGCTGCTGAATGAAGGCTTGGATCTGCTGAATACCTACAGCAAGGACATCGTGCCGAAGCTGCACTGCGAGAATCCGCACGATCTTATGAGAATCCACGAAGTGCTGGATATTTTGGATGTATCTAAGATGATTCTGGAAGCGTGCAAGATGAGAAAATCCAGCTCCGCACCGCTGTGTTTCCAGCGGAGCGATTATCCGGAAATGGATCCGGAAGAGGATAAGAAGTTCCTCACCATCCGTCTGGAGAACGGAAAGGTCGTTCGCGGGGAAATTCCGCACGACTATTACGGCGACGTAGAGGAAATGTACGAGAAATATAACCGGGATTATATCAAGGAGGAGGCACCGAAGTATTATGAGTAATAAAGAGCTGTTTGCATCGGAAGTACCATGCAGTGCAAATCCGATCACATATAATAAGGAACTTTGCATCGGCTGCAATTCCTGCACGAATGCATGCCCGATTGACGTTCTGGTTCCATCGGAGAAAAAAGGACAATCGCCGGTTGTAATGTATCCGGGGGAATGCATTTACTGCGGAGCCTGCGTTATGGAATGCCCGGTAGAGGGCGCCATTCATTTGGAGCATCCGCTGATTAACCGGACGAAGTTCGTCCCGGTGAAATAGTATTTTTATCAATACCTTCACATATACCTACATTTGCGAAAGAGTGGAATTGAGGAAGATTCCGCTCTTTTTGCTTGTGTTTGAAAAAAGAAACATGAAAAACGGATTTTTCTGTAAAAAAAGCCAAAATAACTATTGCATAATCATGCGAAAACATTTATAATTATGAAAACGATTAAGAATATGTTTGAGAAGATTTAAGATTATGTTTGAGGAGGATGGAAAATATGAAAAAGAAAGTAACTTTGGTGCTGGCAGCCCTGCTGTCCGTAGGAATGATTATCTCGTTGACAGCATGCGGCGGTGGCAGCGATAAGGAAACGGTAAGTTATAAGGTGGGAACCGAACCGACATTCCCGCCGTTTGATACCACTGATGAAGATCAGAACATCGTGGGATTGGATATGGACCTGATTAAGGCCATCGGCAAGGACCAGGGCTTCGAGGTAACCTTTGAGAACCTGTCCTTTGACGGTCTGATTCCGGCACTCAAAGCCGACAACATCGATATCGTCGCAGCGGGAATGAACAAGGACGATAAGGAAAGACAGAAGCAGGTGGATTTCAGCGATGCATACTATGAGTCTCAGCTGTACGTTGTAGTTGCGAATGACAATAACGACATCAAGAGCATCGATGATTTGACTCCGGATATGAAGGTTGCGGCTCAGACCGGAACCACCGGTGCGGAGAAGGTGAAGACCCTCAAGAAGGAAGGCAAGATTAAAGAAGCGGTAATCGTTGACGGCCTGGATACGGCGATGATGCAGCTGATTAACGGGGACGTTTCTGCCGTAATCAACGACAAGCCGGTAAACGAAGCGTACATGAAGAAGCAGCCGGACAAGGTAAAAATGGTAGGTGAAGCACTCAACGCAGAGAACTACGGTTTTGCCGTTGCCAATGGAAATGATGAACTTCTGGAAAAGATCAACAAGGGTCTTGCCAACATCAAGGAAGACGGCACCTACGATAAGCTGGTAGATGAGTGGTTCAACAAGTAGTCGATGAACAAGACACTCGAATTTTGAAAAATTGCGATTGACCTTCTGGCCCGGACGATTGATTCGGGGCAGAGGTCAATTTCTGTTCAGGAGGAATTATTTTGGCAGATTATTTACACGGAATTGCGGTCGCGGCCCAAGGCGTGCCGACCACATTGATCATTTCATTGGTAGCGGTGCTGGCCGGATTGGTTATCGGTCTTTTTGTCGCTATTGCAAAAATGTCCAAACATCGGGTTCTGCGTGGAATTGCAACGGTTTACGTGGACGTGCTGAGAGGCACCCCGCTGATGGTGCAGGTGCTCATTCTGGCATACGGCTTGCCGAATCTTCTGAAATCCAACTTTGGAATTCAGTTCAATTGGACCCATTTTATCATCGTTGGTTTCATCGCCTGCGGAATTAACAGTTCCGCATATATGGCAGAAATCATCCGAAGCGGATTACAGGCCGTGGATATCGGCCAGACGGAAGCCGCTCGCTCCTTGGGTATGAGCAGCCGCATGACCATGCGGTATGTCATCGTCCCGCAGGCTTTCAAAATCATCGTTCCGGCCATGGGCAACGAATTTATCGCCCTGATTAAGGAAACGTCGATTTTGTCGGTGGTGGGCATTGTGGAAGTGACACGGCGGGGTACGCTGTGGGCATCTTCCAGTTTCCTGTCATTCCAGGCGTACATCGGAGTGGCTGTAATCTATTTAATTATGACGCTGACGTTGGCGAGACTGGTATCGTTTGTAGAGAGGAGGCTGGCACAAAGTGATCGAGGTTAAGAATCTTGAAAAATCCTTCGGAAAAAACCACGTGCTGCGGGGGATTAACGAAACAATCAATGAGGGGGAAGTGGTCTGCATCATCGGACCTTCCGGCTCCGGTAAAAGTACGTTTCTCCGCTGTCTGAACCTTCTCGAGGAGCCGACATCCGGCGAGGTGATTCTGGATGGCGAGAAAATCAATGCACCGGATCGGGACATCGACAAAATCCGGGAGAAACTGGGCATGGTATTCCAGAATTTCAACCTGTTCCCTCATATGAGCGTGCTGGACAATATTACGCTGGCTCCGATTAAGGTAAAAGGTCAGGAGCGGAGCGAAGCGGAAGCGGAAGCCCGCCGGCTTCTGGATGTGGTGGGTCTGCTGGACAAAGCGGAAGCCTATCCGTCCTCCCTTTCCGGGGGTCAGAAGCAGCGTGTGGCCATTGCCCGGGCGCTGGCGATGAAGCCGGAAATCATGCTTTTCGATGAGCCGACTTCCGCGTTGGACCCGGAAATGGTAGGCGAAGTACTGGCGGTTATGAAGCAGCTGGCGGAAGACGGCATGACCATGGTCATCGTCACCCACGAGATGGGATTTGCCAGAGAGGTGGCGGACCGCGTGTTGTTCATCGATGAGGGCGTGATTCTGGAGCAGGGAACGCCGGAAGAAATATTTGGAAATCCGCAGAATGAGAGAACACAGACTTTCTTGAGTATGGTATTATAAGGACATAATACAGAGCTCATCAAGGAGGTATATGTTATGCATCCATTCACTGAATTGATTCGAAACGACATGAAGCCGGCGCTAGGCGTAACGGAGCCGGGGGCCATTGCGTTCGCCGTATCCACTGCGGCATCCTATCTTACCGGCGGCATCCGGGAGGTCACCCTTCGGATGAACAGCGGCATGTACAAAAACGCCTTCACCTGCGGAATCCCCAACAGCAGCCATTACGGGAACCTATATGCGGCGGCCCTGGGAGCGGTGGCCGGAAAGCCGGAGCTGGGGCTGGAGAGTCTACGGGACGTGACGGAAGAAGACAACCGGAAGGCAGAGGATTTGGTGGCACAGAAGCGGGTGCATGCGGAGATGTCCGAAATTTCCAGCCGAATCCACATCGAAGCCACGGTTCAAACGGAATCCGGCACGGCCACGGTGAAAATCCGGGATTCTCACACCAACATCTTGTGGGTGGAAGTGAACGGAGAGGTGGTTTTCGGCCAAAAAGAAAACCATTGTGCAGAGGATTCCGGGGCACCGGAGGAGACCGAAGGGGAAGAGGTTCCGCTGATTCACCGGCATACCCTCCGGGAGATGCTGGAATATGCAGAAACCGTTCCGGCGGAGGAGATTGCGTTCATTCGGGATGCTTTTGCCATGAATATGGAGCTGTTCCGAAAGGGGTTGGACAGCGACCGGACGCCGTACCTCCATTATTTATTGGAAGCTAACGGGGATGCGCTCTTCTCGGAGAACGAGTTGGCGACGGCATCCCTTCTGTGCAACGGTGCCATTGAATCTCGAGTAATCGGATTGGATGCACCGGCCATGAGCATCACCGGATCCGGTGCTCACGGAATCATCGCCACCATGCCGCTGTACGGAGTGGCAAAGATTCGGGGGCTGTCGGAGACCGAGCTGTGCCGGGCGACGGCGCTGAGTTATTTGATTTGCATGTACATCAAAGAATATTCCGGACGACTTTCCGCATTCTGCGGCTGTGCGATTGCAGCCGGAAGCGGGATGGCCTGCGGACTTGTTTTTATGAACGGAGGCGGCGCCTCGGAAATGGACAAATGCCTTCGGAATATGGCGTCCAGCATTACCGGAATGATCTGTGACGGTGGAAATCACGGGTGCGCTATGAAGGGAATTGCGGCTTGCGATGCTGCATTCCGGTCGGCGGATCTGGCGATGGTCGGAATTTCCATTGAGGACATCCACGGAATTAACGGGAAGACGCCGGAGGAAACCATGAGAAACATGGGGCGGATTGCGTCGCCGGGAATGGTGGGCACCGAGAAGACCATCGTGGAGATTATGAGCGAAAAATAAGCTGTGAGAATGCATGCGCGCGATTGCAGAACGAACCCCGGGACGAATGCGTCCCGGGTGTTTTTATGGGGTCCGTTACCGTTTAAGCGGATTTTGCCACCGTTCATGCAGAATTCGTTGAATTTAGCGGCTTGTATGGTATAGTGCGGTTATAAGAAAGCTATAATTTCAAGAACAATTATAAGGAGTTTTGTTATGGAAAAGAAAAAAATCAAAGTATCCTTAACAACGCAGATTCTAATTGCAACTGTCGCCGGTATCATCTTCGGTGCCCTGGTGGGACCGTGGGCGGCAAACCTGAAGTTCATCGGGGATATTTTCCTGAGACTGATTCAGATGTCGGTTGTCATTCTGGTAATGACCGCGGTAGCCGGTGCGGTAGGCAGCGGTGACGGTCAGGATGTTGGAAAGATGGGATTCCATACATTTAAGTGGATCATCATCTTCACCATCGTTTCCGCCGGACTGGGTGTGGGACTGTCCCTGCTGATTAAGCCGGGAATCGGTGTCAGCCTTGCCGGTGCGGCCGATGTGGCAAAGCAGAGCGTGGAATCCACCTCGCTGCAGGAAACCATTCTGAACTTCGTGCCGACCAATGTAATTCAGGCGATGTCCGAAGGCTCCATGGTACCGTGCATCGTATTTGCGCTGTTCTTCGGCGTGGCAATGGGTGCATACGCAAGAGAGAGCGGCAACAAGGTTGTTGTAGACTGGATTGTCGGTCTGAACGGAACCATCACCAATATCATCAAAATCGTGATGAACGTGGCTCCGATCGGTATCTTCTGCCTGCTGGCAAACGTGGCCGGTTCGACCGGTTTCTCGGTTATCGTGCCGATGCTGAAGTTCCTGGGATTGCTGTTGATTGGCGATGTAATTCAGTTCCTGCTGTACACACCGCTGACGGCAGCGCTGACCAAGTGCAATATTGCTAAAATGCCGAAGAAGTTCGCAAAGATGTCCATCATGGCCGTAACCACGACTTCCGGTGCAATCTGTCTGCCAACCAAGATTGAAGACGAAGTTACCAAGTTCGGCGTGAGCCGCAAAGTGGCAGACTTTACCGGTCCGATTACCATGTCCATGAACAGCTGCGGTGCGGCAATGTGCTACGTTTCCGCCATCTTCTTCATGGCACAGTCCACCGGAATCCACATGACCGCAACGCAGATGGGAATGGCCATTCTGCTGTCCTGCCTGATGTGCCTGGGAACCATTTCCGTTCCGGGTGGTTCGGTAATCGTCTACACCTTCCTGGCATCCTCCCTGGGACTGCCGCTGGAAAGCATCGCCGTTCTCATCGGAATCGACTGGTTCGCCGGAATGTTCCGTACCCTGATGAACGTAGACGTTGACGTTATGGTTGGAATGCTGGTTGCCAGCAAAATCGGCGAGCTGGATCACGA
The DNA here is from genome assembly GCA_016775335.1 of Mogibacterium sp. Classification (GTDB taxonomy): domain Bacteria; phylum Bacillota; class Clostridia; order Peptostreptococcales; family Anaerovoracaceae; genus Mogibacterium_A. The sequence continues at coordinate 163,560 of JAEUGJ010000030.1, read as the reverse complement.
TGTATTCGACGACAAGAAAGTCGTTACCTATTAATGCTCAAACTCTTTTGAGAAAAATCATACATACATAAATCTTCAACCGAAAACCCGATGCACTTGCGTCGGGTTTTTGCCTTGTGCGAAATTAACCGAGATGATACACTTTAAGAGAACAGAAGAGAAGGAGAACGAAATATGGAAATGCGGATGATGATATATTCGCTGATTGTCAATATTGCGGTGCTGGTGATTATCGCCAACATCCTTTCCCACGTGCCGGCGTTTCAGCGGAGCATTCAGCGGGAGCACCGGAGCCTGCGGGAGGATTTCATCCTATCCATCGTTTTTTTTGCCATTATTGTGCTCTCCACCCTGATGGAGATAAAAACAGCTTCATACAGCCTCAACACCCGGATGATTGGGACGATGGCGGCCGGCTTGCTGGGCGGACCGGTGACCGGTTTTTTCGCATCCATGTTGGGCGGCGCGTTTGTTTTATTCTATACTTCCCCGGCATCTCTGGCCCGTTCCATGGCGTTCTCCACGGTGTGCTGCGGCCTTCTGGGAGCCGGATTTTATCCGTACTTTCAACGGGGACACTGGAAGTACAAGGATATGGTACTGCTTGGGATTTTTGCGGAGGTATTTGAAGTCTTTTCCTTGGTACGGCTGACCGTTTCTCTCAAAGTTGCGGTGAACGCGATTATGGGAATCGCAGCCCCCATGATTCTGATTAACTCGGTGGGACTGGTGCTTTTCATTGCCAATTTCAATTACGTTTTCCTAAGTCAGGATGCGGAGACTAGCAATCAGCTTCGGAGATTCTCCGAGGGCGCGGAAAAATTGGTGCCGCTGTTCGATGAGGGCTTGGACAATACGGAGAAGTTGCGGGAGTTCGCGTCCGCCATGCTGGATACTTTCGGATACAGCGGCGTAATGATTACGGACCGAAATAAAATAAAAGTATGGGAGCATCACGAGTCCGGATTCCCGGAGAAGTTCCCGGATGCACTTCCGCGAATCGCGGTGGACTGCATGGAGTCCGGAAAACTGTTTCGGATGTACGAGCCTTACGGGGACAATACAGTGTGGAGAAAGGTGCTTCAGGAGAATTATTCCGCAGCCATTCCGTTGACGGTATTGGATGAAACCCGGGGAAGCCTGGTCATCTGGGTCAAACGAAAGTGGTATCAGAATACCATCGATCTGGAATTCCTTCGGATTCTGGAGATGATGATCGGATTCCGCCTTTCTGCCCGAGAACTGAAATTACAGCAGCAGCTTCGAAATCAGGCGGAGTTCAAGGCACTCCAGTTCCAGGTGAATCCGCATTTTCTTTTTAACGCGCTGAACACGATTTCCTTTGTATGCCGGGAAGATTCGGAGAAAGCTCGGAAACTGATGCGGGTGTTGGCTTCTTTTTTCCGGTACAATTTGAATGCGGACACCTATTTCGTGCCGTTCTCCGGAGAGCTGGAACACGTGCGAGATTACCTGCAAATTGAATCGGCGCGCTTCGAGGAGAAGCTGCATGTGGAAATTGAATTGAATCACCGCAAGGACATTGAGGTGCCGGTGCTGATTCTGCAGCCCATCGTGGAGAATGCGGTGCGGTACGGAATCGACAGGGAGGGGGTGCGCTATGTGGGCATCACGTCTAAAAATAATGCAGCTGGCATGGAAGTGACGGTGGAGGATCACGGAAAAGGGTTTCCGGAGGATGTGCTTCAGCGGATTCGGGCGCATCGGGATCCGGGAGATCATATCGGACTGGACAATGTGAATCACCGACTAATCAGCATTTACGGATCTGATTTTGGACTCCAAATTGAGAGCAGCGAGAATGGAAGCCGCGTGACGCTGCGCTTCCCCTACCGGAAGGAGAAAGAATGAGGACGAGATATGAGAATCGGAATTATTGATGATGAGCGGCCGGCACGGAGCGAACTTCGGTTTCAGCTGGAAGAGATGAATCCGGAGATGGAAATTCTGGAAGGGAATTCCGGCACGGAGGCTATTCGGTTGGTTACGGAGGAACCGCTGGATCTTCTTTTTCTGGATATTAATCTGGGGGATATGAACAGCACGAGTTTGGTGCCGGCACTTCAGAAGCTGCAGCCGGAAATGATGATTTGTTTCGTGACGGCGTATTCGGAATATGCGGTTCAGGCTTTTAATCTGGAAGTGGATGATTATGTGATGAAGCCTTTTGAGCCGGAGCGGATTGAGCGGGTGGTTCGGAAATGCACGGAGCGAAATCCGGCGGATGAGAATGAAACAGAACTGCAGCCGAAGCGGATTGCTGTGGTCTGTGCAGATCGTACCGTTTACATCAATGTGGAAGATGTGGTATATATCGAGACCTACAACCGAGGCTGCCGGATGTACACGGACAAACAGGTACTGGAAGCCCATCAGACCATTGGGCAGTATGAGAAGAAGCTTCCTGAATTTTTTCGCATTCACAAGAGCTATCTGGTGAACGTGGACCGGATTCAAGAACTGTTCCTCTGGAGCAAAAATAGCGTGGCGCTGCGAATGGAAGGGTATCCGGAGAACGTGCTTTCGGTGTCCCGCGAGAAGGTAAAAGAATTGAAGGAACGGCTGGAACGGTAGCAATTGTTTTATGACGACGACAAAACCCGGGATGTACTGGCATCCCGGGTTTTGTCTGTTAAAAGAAAGGTTGCTTTCGCATGGTTATGATTCGAAGGGCTTTTACTGGTAAGCCTTCGAGATTCTATCATTAGTATGAAAGGAGAAGTTTCAACTAATTTCGCTATTATAATAACAAATGATTAAAAATAAGTCAACCCATTTTTTATAAAAGATTGTGATTTTTTTCCGCAAACGCATAAGAAGGATTAATAGGTCCGGGACGAGCCAATCGGTTAACCTTTTCGGGGAACTGTGCTATAATGACCCTAGTTTTATTGAAAGCATAAGGAGGCAGATTATGAAAATTGTTCTCATGGAACCCCTTGGTATTTCGCAGGAGACGCTGTCCGCATTGTCGGAAGAGCTCACCGCCAAGGGACATACTTTTACCGCGTATGATACGGTAACCACGGATACGCAGGAGCTGATTGAAAGAGCCGGGGATGCGGAGGTGCTGATTATCGCCAACCATCCGCTGCCGGGAGACGTCATTCGGGCAGACGAGAATCTGAAGATGATTTCGGTGGCGTTCGTTGGTATCGACCACGTGGATGTGGAAGCTTGCAAGGAGAAGGGCGTGCTGATCTCCAACACCGGCGGCTATTGTAACGATGCGGTGGCAGAGCTGGCCGTGGGACTGACGCTGGATTGCCTGAGAAATATTACTGCCGGGGACGCTTCGGTGCAGGCCGGCGGCGGAAAAGCGGGACTGCAGGGTCACGAGCTGGCGGGCAAGACCGTGGGCATCGTGGGAACCGGTGCCATCGGCTGCAGAACGGCGGAGATTTTCAAGGTATTCGGATGCAAGCTGGTTGGCTACAGCCGCAGCGAGAAGCCGGAGGCGAAGGCGCTGGGCATCGAGTACATGTCCCTGAAGGATGTGATGGCGAAGGCGGATATCGTATCCGTGCACACACCGCTGACACCGGAGACGCGCGGTCTGATTGGCGCAGAGGAAATCGGTGCCATGAAGCAGGGCGGAATTCTGATTAACACATCCAGAGGTCCGGTGGTGGATACGGATGCACTGGCTGCGGCGCTGAAGGAAGGCAGAATCAAGGCGGGAACCGACGTATTTGAGAAGGATCCGCCGCTGCCGGAAAATCATCCGCTGCTGGGCGTGCCGAATCTGGTATGCACACCGCATGTGGGTTTTGATACCAGAGAATCCATCGATCGCCGCGCGGAAATGGTTTTTGAGAACATCACGGAATGGATGAACGGAACTCCGGTTCGGAAGATGCTGTAGTCGTTTATAATCAATAGAAATGGAGAAAAGCTATGCCGGGTTGGAGAGAGGATTACGAGGTTAACGGTCCCGGAGTGAATCCGCATGACTATCAATACGAAGATGATTTCATGGATTCCCTGAGAAACAATCAGCGGAGAATGGAGGAGGAAGAGCGCAGGCGAAACAACAATTCCGGCGGCTGCTATATTGCCACCTGTGTGTACGGTTCGTACGATTGTCCGCCGGTGTGGACGCTTCGGCGGTTCCGGGATGAATGCCTTCAGCAGAGCGCAGCCGGACGTGCGTTCATCAAGGCGTATTATTTTATCAGCCCGAAGCTGGTAAAAGCATTCGGAAATGCCGGATGGTTCCGGAGGTTCTGGCGGAAGCGCCTGGACCGGATGGTAGGGAACCTGCAGGAAAAAGGTTTCCGGGATACCCCATATGAAGATTAGAAAATGAAAAGAAAAAATCGCCTGCCGTATTCACAGTTTCGGCAGGTGATTTTTTGGCTGGATAAATTCAATAGTTGGCAAAACACTCGATGGAGAAATTACCATCTTTCTGCGTGCACCTTGTCGCAAGGCAGCTCCGGCAGCTCGTGTGCAGTCGGCGCTTCGTCGATGTGGCCCATGACCAGCAGTGCTTCCACTTTCTGGTTGTCCGGTGCACCCAGGCGGCGATTCACGAATTCTTCCGCAGAAACGCCTTCCTCGTTGGACGGACGGAGTCTCAGCTGCAGCCAGCAACTGCCCAGTCCCAGGTGGGAAGCCATCAGATGCATCCATCCCATAACCAGAGAACTGTCCTCGATGAAGGTATCGGTGACATCGCTGTCGGAATATACCGCAATCGCAGCGGTGGCAGTTTCCAGCATCTTGGCACCGCCCTTTCGGCAGTTCACCAGATCTCTCAGCGTCTTTTCATCCCGAATGGTGACGAAAGACCATGGCTTCAGTCCTTTTCCGTTCGGAGCAAGCATTGCAGCCCGGAGAATTCTGTTCAGTTCCTCGTCGGTAACCGGTTCGCTGTTGAACGCACGGACACTGCGACGATTTTCCATCATTTCAATCAGACTCATAATCCTACTTCCTTTCATTTGAATTTATTTGGTTGATTTATTAGGCAAATTCATTGTACCACACTTTTTGAAAATTGGTTGACACATTTTCAAAAAAACACAAAGAATTCACATTCCACGCTTAATTGGCAAAGTTGTCCAGCACCCACAACATGCCGCACAGAGTGTCGATGCCGGAAGAATGGCCGATGTGCAGGAAGGATTTGGCGTAGCCGGTAATCTCACCGATTCCGCGGTCGGCCGCCTGCAGCAGGTGAATTGCCGGTTCGCTGTATTCTCCCCGCAGTGCGGACTGGAGAAATTCGCCGCTGATATCGTTGGTGGCGAACAGGTTCTGCTGAATCCGGCGGGAAAGCATTCGGGTAAAAGGGCTTTTTTCCTGTCCCGTTGTCCGGAGCATGGCCAGCACGCCGCAGAGGAAATCATCGCCGGAAGGCGTCAGGCCGGTGCCCAGTCCCAAAATGCGTCCCAAAGAGATGGCTGCTTTTTCCGGTTCTTCGTTTCGCAGAAATTCCTCCGTTTCCTGAAGGTATTTCCGGGCACCCTGGAGAATGAAATCTCCTTTTAGGTGCGGGTCATCGTTGAAGATGTAAGCAAATCCGCTTTTCCCGGATTCCTGAATTACCTTGCCGATGCAATCACGAAACGTGCTGCCGATGGTGACGTCGGAAATCGACGCGGAATAGTGATCGGTGGAATTTTCAACATGAATGAGAATCAGGGAATCCTTGCAATGGATCTCGATGTGATCCGAATAAATAAAGCATGGAGCACTCTGCGTCACCGAAAGTGCATCCATCTGACTTCCGTTCAAAGGAAGGGTCAGACTGATGGGCGACAGGGGAGAATCCGCGCACTGCAATGCCAGCAAACCGTCCGGAAACTGCAGATTGATAGTGTGCCGATACACGGAATGGACTCTTCCCCGATAAGGGGCGCCGTGCTCCCGAATTCTTTTCAAATGGCGAAGAATCGAATCTGAAGTTTTCAATACATCGATACGAGTAGGAGTATTCATATTGCGATTGCCCTTTCAATTTATTTCGTAATGTTAGATTTTTTTGAATTATTCAACTAGTCTTATAGTACCATTCCATAGGAGAAAAATCAAAATATAAAAAAACTTAATGGAATATGAAGCTGGTATTCGTTTTTTGGAATGATTAATATCACAAAAATAACACATTCCTATTGATTATTCGAATTCGCTCATGTAAAATATAACCATCGAAAAATTAAAATTTGGTTGACCAAATTTTGACATTTTTTAAATTAGCCGCTAAAAATTTTTACAGGCGGTAAAATCGGATGGGATAAATGGACAATCTCATTCGGATTGAAGATATTGATCTTTTTAGAAGGAGGATTGTATTATGTATGATCTGCTGATTAAAAACGGTAAGCTGGTTACACCGGAGCTGGTACAGGAAGGAAATGTTGCGGTAAAGGATGGAAAAATTGCGGCAATCCTGGCAGTTGGAGAAGAACCGGAAGCCACAAGAGTAATCGATGCACAGGGCAAGTTCGTATTCCCGGGCGCAATCGACACTCACGCACACTTGAACGATCCGGGATATGAATGGAGAGAAGACTACGAACACGGTACCGCAGCGGCAATTCTGGGAGGATATACCACTGTAATTGACATGCCGCTTCAGAATGAGCCGGCACTGACCACACCGGAGCTTTTCGACAAGAAGGAAGCAAAGGTTAGCCCGAATGCGTACTCAGACTACTGTTTCTGGGGCGGACTTGTTCCGGATAACTTCGATCAGCTGGAAGCACTGGATGAGAAGGGCGTTGTAGCATTTAAGTCCTTCCTGGGACCGGTATCTCCGGATTACGCTTCCCTGACATACGGACAGGCATACGAAGCCATGAAGATTATCAAGGGATTCGGCGGAATGGCCGGATTCCATTGCGAAGACTACAGCATGATTAAAGAAGGCGAAAAGGCAATGAAGGAAGCCGGCAGACTGGACTGGCAGGGATTCCTGGATTCCAGAACCGTTGCCGCTGAAATGGTTGCCACCGAAGCGGTCATTGCCATGGCGGAAGAGCTGGAGTGCCGCGCACACATCTGCCACATCAGCCACCCGGCAGTAGCGGAAAAGGTGTTCGAAGCGCAGATGGAAGGCTATCCGATTTCTGCAGAAACCTGCGGTCACTATCTGACCTTCGTAGATCAGGATACGCTGGACAACGGTCCGTTGTTCAAATGCGCACCGCCGCTCCGTTCCGAGGACGCTCGCGAAGGAATGTGGGAGTACGTAGAGAACGGAACTTTTGCCGGACTGGCATCCGACCACTCTCCATGCTCTTATGATGAGAAGTTCAACGAGATTCTCGGAAACAAAATCGAAAACGTATTCGATGTATGGGGCGGAATCAGCGGAATTCAGAGCTGCGTACAGGCCATCTTCTCCGAAGGCGTTGTGAAGAGAGGCGTTGATCCTTGCGCTCTCGCAAACGCTTGGGCAAAACTTCCGGCAGAGGCATTTGGACTCTACGGCAAGAAGGGTGATATCAAGCCGGGCTTCGATGCCGACCTGGTAATCATCGATCCGGACAAAGAATGGGAAATCACCGCAGACTCCCTGCTCTATGTGAACCCGATTTCCGCATTCGTTGGTCTGAAGGGCCAGGGCCTGCCGGTATGCACCATCCTGAGAGGAAATGTGATGGCAGAGGACGGAAAAGTTGTTGGTGCAAAAGGCACCGGTGAACTGGTTAAGCGAATCCGCTAGGATTTGATGATATTAATTAAGGAGATTTAAAGTATGAGTATTGTAGAAAACAAGAATTTGAACCCGGAGCTGGTTGCAAATGTCAACGAGGATTTGCAGCCGACCAAGGAGAGAATCATGGGCTCCCTGTCCTACACTGCGTCCTTCCTGGGCGGTTGCGTATCCATCGGAACCTTTTCCATGGGTGCCAGCCTGATCGGTGTGCTGACCATTACCCAGGCAATTCTCGCCATGGCAATCGGCTGTCTGGTAATCGCCGTTGCGCTGGTTTTGATCGGTAACTGCGGACACAAGTATGGAATTCCATATATCGTTCAGCTGAGATCCTCCTTCGGTACCGCCGGGGTAAAAATACCTGGCGTGCTGCGTGGTCTTCCGGCAATCGTATGGTTCGGCTTCCAGTCCTGGGTTGGCGCCGGTGCCATCAACAGCTGCTTCAAGATTCTGTGGGGATTCGACAATCTTCCGGTAATCTTTGCACTGTTCACCATTCTGCAGGTTTCCCTGGCAATTAAGGGATTCCACGGAATCAAATGGCTGGAGAACTTCTCCTGCGTATTCATCGTGGCAATTCTTGCGTACATGCTGTACATTGTAAATACGAAGTTCGCAGTAGATATCAGCTCTTCCTTCGCCGGAATTAAGGGAACTTGGGGAATGCCTTTCTGGGCAGCGACCACTTCCTTCCTGGGCATCTACTCCACAATGATTATCAATGCTTCGGACTATTCCAGAAACTTGAAGGATGAAATTCGTCCGGTTAAGACCGGAAGCATCTATGCCATCGCAATTCTTCCGGTAACCCTGTTCATGGGTCTGATTGGATTGCTGGTAACCGCTGCAACCGGAAACTCCGATCCTGTCGTTGTATTCTCCACAACCATGGGAAGCAAGTTCCTGACTGTTGTAACCCTTCTGTTCATCGCATTTGCACAGGTTACGACAAACGTACTGAACAACATCGTTCCGCCGGCATACGTTCTGATGGAGTCCTTCAAGATGAAGTGGACTCACGCAACCATTCTGGTTGGGATCCTTTCCGTATGCGTAATGCCGTGGAAGCTGGTAACTGCGGACTCCGCTGCCGGACTGTCCCTGTTCACCAAGTTCTACTCTGCATTCCTCGGACCGATCTTCGCTGTGATGGTGGTAGACTACTACATTCTCAGAAAGAGTCAGCTGGATATCAACATGATGTATGACAAGGAAGGTCCGTTCAAGGGCATCAACTGGGCGGCAGTAATCGCTATCGTCCTGGGATCTCTGACCTCCGTATTCGTAATGGATCTGTCCTGGTATGTCAGCCTGATTCCGACCGGAGTGGTATACTACATTTTGATGAAGGTGATGAAGAGTGCGGCTCCGTTCCGTACCGGAACCATCTTTGATAAATAGACATCCATAGGCATTTGACACATATTAAGAAAACCAACGCACTCCGCAGTGATGCGAAGCGCGTTGGTTTTTTGCTTGCAAAGAAAGAGTGGAAATGCCGCCCGAAGCTATCACAGAACCGACGGAAAGTAGCAGCCGGTATAGAAAAAATGAATTATTAAAAATATTTAATAATAAATGGGCCGATTTAAAAAGAGCAAACGAATTGTATAAAAATGAAAGCTCTTTAGGTGTTGCATTCAATTTGTAATTCATGTATTATTTATGTGAAATTATTTAAATATGGGTTGACCAAAATTTTAACCCCTATTAAAAAGATATTAATTCCGATTTCAGAATTAATAGAAGGAGAGATAATATGTATGATCTTTTAATCAAAAACGGTCGTCTTGTAACACCGGACCGTATCTTTGAGGCGGAAATCGCCATTCAGGATGGAAAGTATGCAGCATTCCTGGCACCGGGCACGGAAGCAGAGGCAAAAGAAGTGATCGATGCAGAGGGAAACCTGGTATATCCGGGAATCATCGATTGCCATGCGCATTTGAATGAGCCGGGATTTGAGTACAGAGAAGATTTCGAAACCGGTTCCAGAGCGGCGGTTGCTGCGGGATGCACCACGCTGATTGATATGCCGCTGAACAACGATCCATCTTTGATGAACAAAGAAATCTTTGATATGAAGATGGGCAAAATCAGCAAGCATTCCTATGTGGACTTCGGCCTTTGGGGTGGTCTGGTAGGAGACTTCGATGATGCTCCGGATTCGGTAAAAAATAATATGGCAGATCTGGAAGATCTTCAGAAGCTGGGCGTTGCCGCATTTAAGGGATTTACCTGTCCGAACGGACCGCTGTTCCCGACCGTGAATCTGGGAAATGTTCGGAAGGCGCTGGAAATCCTGAAGCCATACAATGCGCTGTGCGGTTTCCACTGCGAAGAGTACGGCCAGGTTCTGGAAATGGAGAAGGAAGCGAAGGCAAAGGAAGGTCTGAGCAGAGATGAAAAAATCCGTGCATTCCTGGATTCCCACGATGTATGGACCGAGTATGTAGCAACAAAGAATGTCATCGATATGGCAAGAGCCACCGGCGGCAGAGTTCACATTTGTCACGTCAGCCATCCGATGGTTGCACAGGTAGTCAAGGATGCGCAGCACGAAGGTCTGCCGATTACCGCAGAGACTTGCCCACACTACCTGGGACTCACCGAAGATTTTGTTTTTGAAAAAGGAGCTCCGGCAAAGTGCACTCCTCCGATGAGAAAGAAAGAGGATATGGAGAAGCTGTGGGATTACGTTCTGGACGGAACTCTGTCCTGCGTCGGCAGTGACCACTCTCCGGCAGCCGATGAGGAAAAGGATAACGAGACCAGAGACATCTGGCAGGCATGGGGCGGTCTGAACGCCATTCAGTACTTCCTGCCGATGATGTTCGACATGGTGGTTCATCAGAAGAATCTGAGCCCAACGCTGATTGCAAAGGTGATGGACTACAATCCGGCGAAAATTTTCGGATTCTACGGACGCAAGGGTGCGTTTGAACTGGGATTCGACGGTGACGTTGTAATTCTGGATCCGGAAAAAGAATGGAAGTGCGAACAGGATAAGCTGTACACAAAGGGTCACGTGAGCTGCTTCGACGGTTTCGAAGGTAAGGGTGCACCGACCTGCACCATTATCCGCGGCCGGGTAGTTGCGAAGGATGGCAAGTATCTGGAAGAAGCAAACGGTTACGGCGAGTACGTAACACCGATTCAGTAATTTACCGACTCCCCTTTGGGGAACGGAAATTAAATATGTATGATTTTATTTGAGGAGATTAAGTAATGAGCAACGAAAAGAATCAGGAAGTTGTCCAGAAGAAACAGGACGACAGCATTCGCCCGATTCCTTGGGAAAAGAGAACGATGAATTGGGGATCTAACACCATGCTGTGGCTGGGTGGATGTATTTCCATCGGAACACTGGCAATGGGATCCGCACAGATGGAGACAGGACTGAACCTCCTGCAGCTCTTCCTGGCAGTGCTGATCGGTTCCACTATTCTGGTAATCGGTATCGCAATGAACGACCAGTTCGGTTACACTACCGGTGCACCGTATTCTGTTCACTTGAAGAGTGCGTATGGAACGAAAGGCAACATCCTTCCTTCCATGCTGAGAGGTCTTCCGGCTATCGTATGGTACGGATATCAGACATGGCTGGGCGGTGCCGCAATCAACAACATCGTTAAATTGATTTTCGGTTATGACAATATTTGGCTGTGGTTCATCGTATTCCAGGTGGTACAGATTCTGCTGTCCATCAAGGGATTCCAGGGTGCAAAGTGGGTTGGAAACATCGGCGGAACCGTAATCGTTTTCGCAATGATTTACCTGCTGTACATTTGCCTGACCACACAGTGGGATGTGATTTCCACGAACCTGATGAACAAGTCCGGAACTTGGGGTCTGCCGTTTGTTGCTGCAATCATCGCATTCTTTGGAAACAGTACAACCGTAATGCTGAACGCATCGGACTATTCCAGAGAGATGAAGCAGGGCTACAGCGCACCGGTAAGAGGATTCTCTTACTTCATGGCAATGGTACCGGCTACCGTAATGCTGGGCATCATTGGTGCGATGGCTTCCACCGCAACCGGTATTGCAAACCCGATTAACGCATTTGCCGAAATGGTAGACAACAAAGCCATCCTGGTTGTAACACTGGCATTCATCATCTTTGCACAGCTGTCCACCAACCTGGCAAGTAACGTTATTCCGCCGGCATACGTATTCATGGACACCTTCAAGATGAAGCATAAGACAGCGGTTATCCTGATCGGTATCCTGGCAGTTGCAACATGCCCATGGATTCTGACCAATGACAGCTCTGCAGCAGGTCTGTCCCTGTTCGTTAAGATTTATTCCGCATTCTTCGCTCCGATCTTCGCCGTTCTGATTGTGGACTTCTTCATTCTGCACAGAAGAAAGTTCACCGAAGAGCAGCTGGAAGATCTGTACGATGACAACGGATCCAAGAAGGGTGTGAACATGGCGGCAATCATCGCAACGGTACTCGGTGCGGTAATCGGACTGCTGAACGTAGACTTGTCCTTCTTCACGGCAACGATTCCGACCGGTATCGTGTATTATCTGCTGATGAAGAACATGAAGTCTGTAGAAGGTTTCCGCAAAGGAACTGTCTTGGAGAAAAAATAAGCCATCAAAAATCATTTTTTCATACACCTGCAGAGAAATCTGCAACCCGAAAAAGGCTATCGCATGGTTGTGCGGTGGCCTTTTTAGGCAATTTTGGTGAAAGTGTTCGAATTCGAACACTTTCACTTTTTTGTCTAGTTAAATTAATGATAAAGTGCGATAGAATCATGACAAGAGATAAGAAATTTATCAAAAGAACGACTAGGAGGTATGAAATCATGAAACTCGTACATTCATTAGAACAATTTGGTCTGGATCGGGCGATTGATATGGCATATAAGGATCCGGATAAGAATCTTATGAAGATTATGGATTGGGCAGATAAGTTTGCGGGAGACGATTTTGTCGGCGCGAGAAAGGCGATTCGGAGACAATTGGAGGATAAGAACAGTCCTTACCAGCAGTATATTACCCATATTATCAACGACATCAATCCGGATGTAGCAAAGACACTTCTGGGAAATTTTTTCCTGAACGCATGCCTGGCCGGATGGAAGAGAGAAGATGAACTCAGAAATAAATTGGACTGCAATATTCCGTGGGCGATTCTGATGGATCCTACCAGTGCCTGCAACCTGCACTGCACCGGATGCTGGGCCGCAGAATACGGTAATAAGCTGAACCTCTCCCTGGAGGAACTGGACGATATCATGTGCCAGGGAAAAAATATGGGCGTATATTTCTACCTTTTGACCGGCGGAGAACCGATGGTACGAAAGAACGATATCATCAAACTTTGCGAGAAACACGATGACTGCGTGATTCTTGCTTTTACAAACGGCACGCTGATCGATGATGAATTTGCCGAAGAGATGCTTCGGGTGAAGAACTTCATCCCGTGCATTTCGATTGAAGGTTTCAGCGAGGCGACAGACAGCCGGAGAGGCGTGGGTGTATACGATAAGGTAATGCACGCCTGCGATGTTCTTCGCCGCAACCGGCTTCCGTTTGGATTCTCCTGCTGCTACACCAGCGTCAATTTCGAATCCATCACATCGAAGAAATTTCTGGACAGCTTGAAGGATGTGGGGGCCTTCTTCACCTGGTTCTTCCACTACATGCCGGTGGGCAACGATGCTTCTCCGGAGCTGTTGCCGACACCGGAACAGCGGGTGGAAACCATGAACCGCGTGCGGAAGTATCGTGCGGAAAATCCGTTGTTCATCATCGATTTCCAGAATGACGGCGAATACGTTAACGGATGCATTGCCGGCGGAAGAAGATACCTTCACATCAATGCGAACGGCGACATCGATCCGTGTGCCTTCATCCACTATTCGGATTCGAACATTCGGGAAAAAACACTGCTGGAGGCCATGCAGAGTCCGTTGTTCATGGCATACCACAGAAATATGCCGTTCAACGACAATTATCTGAAACCGTGTCCGATGTTGGAAAATCCGGATAAGCTGCCGAAAATGGTAAAGGAATCCGGCGCGCACTCCACGGATTTGGAATCTCCGGAAAGTGCGGAGCATTTCTGCGGAAAGACCATCGCTTACGCGAAGAACTGGGATCCGGTGGCAGATAAGCTCTGGGCGGAAAAGCAGAATAAGTAGTTCGTTTTTATTCCATAATGTCATCCATGATGCGTATGTATAATTTACATATATACGAGAAAAGAGGTGAGGGGGATTGGATAAAAATAAAATTGCGCGGCGCGGGACGATTATAATCGATATCGTGCTCTATGCTGTTACCGCAGCGTTAATTCTGAATCTTCCGGTGATGAATATTTTCCTGGGAAGGATATTTGGAATTATATTGGCGGCGGACGGGATACTGAAGATTTTCGGATATTTCTCAAAGGATTTGTCTTGTTTGGCCTTTGAATACGACTTTGCGTTGGGCATACTGATGATTATTATGGGGGTGGCCTTCTATCGTTTTAAAGAGCAGCAGCTGATTCTGCTGATGATCGGAATCGCTTTTCTGGTGAACAGCCTTTTTTCGGCGCAGATGACGCAGGATGCCAAGAGATTCGGACTGAAGGAGTGGCACAAAATCCTGATTCTTTCCATCATTTGCGGAACGGCGGCGACAATACTGATATTCAACTGCGTGCTCTTCGGCAATGGGTGGCGATGGATTCTCGCATTAACGACGGGAAGTGCCGCTTTGCTCAGCCACTACGTGATGGTGGTAACGGATATGAGAGTTGAAAATCGAAAGTGAAATGAAGTGAGAATACGAAACAAAACGACCATGCAGGCGCATTTGGATGCTCTTGCATGGCCGTTTTGTTTTTACAAGCGTTTTTCCATAAATTGAATTGTGGCATTCAGTAATTCGTTGGTGAAAGGACTTTCCTCATCCCGGTCGAAATCGTGATCCCCGGCGGCGGCGATGTATTTCTCCGGCCGATACTTGGCTGCCAGCGCATTGAATTCCGAGAAAGGCACATCGTTATCGCCGGTACTGTGGGCACAGAACAGCGGCGCCTGAAGCGTGTCCTTAAGTCGGAGGGAGTAGTCGATGAAGAAAAATTTCTCCCGACCGCTGTAGATTAGATTCTTCCAAAGCCCCTTTTGCCGAGCGTACACGTATACGCTGTAATGGGTTTCCAGCGGTCCGGTGCAGTGGGGCTCCGAAGGAATCGCCTGAAGGCAGCTCTCCGGCACTTCCGGCAGGGAACTGTACCAGAAACTGGAAGTGTCATACCATCCGTCCGTCAGGAAACCGTATCCGTAATAGGACAGGATACCGGAGGGCTTGACGGCAAGCTTTTCCGAGGCGCCGGCCAAAAGCGTCAGGTAAGCGCCGGCAGAGCGTCCCCACAGAAAGTACGGAATCTCTCCCGGCCGAAAAGCATTCTGCGTTTCGGCCTCCGCCACCAATCCGGCGGTGGTCAGCACTTCTTCATAACGGTTGACGGAATCCAGCACATCCTCCAATATTCCCGGTAGGGTCACCGCCGGGGCGAGAGGATAATCCATCGCGGCAATCACATATCCCTTCTCGGTAAAAGTACGCAGGTGTTTTTCCGGCAGGTCCTCTCGGTTGCCGTAGAGGAGTCCGCCGCCGTGGAAGTACAGCAGAACGGCCTTTGGCGAGACGGAATCCTCGTGATATACGGTAGCTTTTTTTATGAAACCGTACGAAGCGAACTCCGAAAAATCAATAATTTGTTTTTGAATCATAGAAATGTCCTCCCGATATGCCGAGAATTTGTAAAAAAACATCGGCGCGTTATTTTTAATAAACCTATAAATTTTTATGATGCTTCTTTTTCAGAATTTTACTCCATTTCATTGGTGAATGTCAAATGGTTCGGAAATATGGTTTCGAAGATGAAGAATAGGGGCAAAGCTGTAAATTTACACAATATGTTGAAAAATAAGGGGTTCGAACAGAAAAAAACCTCATATTAAAAATAGGTTGTCCAAATTTTAATGCAAAAATAATTAAAAAATAGCTTGCAAAATGGGTTGAAAGGTGGCACAATTGAATTGTAAAAATTGGTTGACCACTTGCGATTTAAAAAGAAGAAAATCGCGGAAAGGGTCAACGGAACATTTTTTAACAGAGATAATGAAAGAGAGGTTATTTCAATGAGTTATCTGAACAACAACACAGGCTACAGAGAAACACTGCTGTCCACAAGATCCGTATGCAAGAAAGAGAATTACATTATTCTGGAACCGGACGGCATCGTAAAGAACGCAATCCCGGGATATGAAAACTGCGACACCACCATCCTGGGTTCCCCGGCAATGGGCGCAGATTTCGCAGATTACATTTCCACCGTTCATCCGGGCGGCAAGAACGATGCAATCGGTGGAGACGGCATCGAGTCCTTCCTGTATGTAATTAGCGGAAAGCTGACCGTTAAGAACGCGGACGAGGAAGCAGAGCTCACCGAGGGCGGTTACATCTACTCCCCGGCAGACAAGCCGTTCAGCTTCGTAAACAACAGTGACGAAGATGCGTTCGTATACATCTACAGAAGAAGATACGTTGCAGTAGAAGGCCTCAGCGCACATACCGTTGTTGCCAACATCAACGACACCGAGTGGAAAGAGTATGAAGGCATGGCAAACTGCCACAGCAAGGACTTCCTGCCGGCAGCAAACGATTTCGGTTTCGATATGAACATGCATCTGCTGAAGTTCAAACCGGGTGCATGCCACGGATACATCGAAACTCACATCCAGGAGCACGGAATGTACTTCCTGCAGGGCAAGGGAATGTATCGTCTGGACGACGAGTGGGTTCCGCTGCAGAAGGGCGACTACGTATTCATGGACTCCTACGTACCGCAGGCTTGCTACGGCGTAGGTACCGAGGACTTCATCTACATCTACTCCAAGGACTGCAACAGAGACGTTGCTCTCTAGTTCAATTCTAAAGACGTTAATCCGGGCTTGCACAAGCAGGCCCGGATGTCAATAAAAACAAATTACATTGGGAAGAGATTCCCGAATAATGGGAGGTATCATAAGTGAAATTATCGAGAGAAGAACTGAAAGGCCTGATGAAGGGTAAGCTCATGCAGGCAGGTCTGCACGAAGACCATGCGGAAACCACGGCAGAAATTCTGATGTGGGCACATGAGAGAGGTTATTATTCCCACGGCGCAGTTCGTGTAGAGTACTACAGCGAAAGAATCTTCAAGGGCGGCATTACTGTTGAACCAAACATTACCTGGAAGCAGACCGGACCTTGCTCCGGAATTCTGGACGGTGACAACGGCATTGGCTTCGTTGTTGCAAAGGAAGGTATGGAGAAGGCCATTGAGATGGCTAAGGAAAACGGTATTGCAGTAGTGGGAATGAGCAATCTGTCCCACAGCGGTTCCATCGGTTACTACACTGAAATGGCTGCAGATGCAGGACTGTGCGCAATTTCTTTCTGCCAGTCCGATCCGATGGCAGTTCCTTACGGCGGTGCAGAACCTTACTATGGTACCAACCCGATTTCTTTTGCAGCTCCGACTGCAGACGATCGTAAGGTTGTATTCGACATGGCAACAACCGTACAGGCATGGGGAAAGATTCTGGACAAGAGATCCAAGCATCAGGAAATTCCGGCAGATTGGGCAGTAGACGAGCACGGTGCTCCGGTTACCGACCCGCACAAGGTAAACGCTCTGGTTCCAATCGCAGGTGCAAAGGGTTATGGTTTGATGATGCTGGTAGACGTATTCTCCGGAATTCTGCTGGGTGTTCCGTTCGGCGGTCACGTAAGCTCCATGTACCACGATCTGTCCGAAGGCAGAAGACTGGGTCAGATGCACATCGTTATCGATCCGGAAAGATTCTGCGGTGCAGAGCAGTTCATGAAGACCATGTCCGCTTGCCTGGACGAAATCGGCGAGATCAAGCCGGCTCCGGGATTCGATAAGGTAAATTATCCGGGCGAGAGAGCAAAAATGAGAATGGACAAAGCGTACGCAACCGGCGGTGTGGACGTTGCGGATGAACTGGTAGAATACCTGAAGGGTGAACCGGTACATTTCGACAGATACGATCACAAGAACCGTTTTGCGGACTAATTTATAGATAACATTGAAACCGTAGCTTTTTTTACAGAGAAACAAGGAGAGATTTAATGTTAAAGACAATCGTTAAAGCCGGAAGCTATCACGATTCTGTAACTCTGATGCTTCTGACCAATGAAGTTTCCACCGTTGAGGGTGTGAACAAGGTTTCCATCATGATGGCAACTCCTGCGAACAAGGACATCTTCAAGCAGGGCGGACTGGAAACCGAAGAGCTGATGGCAGCTACTCCGAACGACATGGTAGTCGTTGCAGACGTAGAAGAGGAAAGCGTTCTGGACACACTGATGGAAAGAGTAGACGAGTACTTCGCAAAAGAAGGAAGCGCCGATGCGAAGAAGCAGGGTGCGCAGGCAGCGAAGTCCTGGGATCAGGCGCTGGCACAGATGCCGGATGCCAACCTGGCAGTAATTTCCATTCCGGGTGCATATGCTGCTCTGGAAGCGGAGAGAGCACTGGACGAAGACATGAACGTATTCATGTTCTCCGACAACGTAACCATCGAAGATGAGAAGAAGATTAAGGATAAGGCACACGAAAAGGGCCTGGTTGTTAT
Source organism: Mogibacterium sp. (assembly GCA_016775335.1). GTDB lineage: Bacteria > Bacillota > Clostridia > Peptostreptococcales > Anaerovoracaceae > Mogibacterium_A. Next base: position 145,212 of record JAEUGJ010000030.1, on the reverse strand, counting down.
GGGACCGGACTGCGGAACCGGAATCATCCAGAGCGTTCCGATTGCTTTTACCAACACCGTTAACCCGGGTTCCATCGGAATCATCGGTGCATCCGGTACCGGAATTCAGGAACTGACCACTATCATTGACCGTCTGGGCGAGGGCGTTACCAACGCAATCGGAACCGGCGGAAGAGATCTGTCTGCAGAGGTAGGCGGAACCACAATGCTGGACGTAATCGACGCCATGGAAGAGGATCAGACCGTTAAGGTGCTGGTTGTTATCTCCAAACCGCCGGCAAAGGAAGTAGCAGACAAGGTTGCTGCAAGACTGAGCGTTTGCAAGAAGCCGGTTGTATGCCTGTTCCTGGGCGAGAAGCCGGAATACTACGAAGAAGGATTCTATCAGACCTATACACTGGATGAGTGTGCTCGCCTGGCAGTAAGCCTGGTAAGAGGACAGAAGGTAGAAGAAGGCACCGTTGATTGCGACAGAAGCCGGTTCTTCAATAAAGAAGATAAGAAGACCATTAAGGCATACTATTCCGGCGGTACTCTGGCTGGAGAATCTGCAATGCTGATTAAGGAAGCACTGGGACTGCAGGACTGCGCTCACCAGGAAGGCTTCAAGCTGAATGCAGACGGCAACGTGGTAATCGACCTGGGCGATGACGTTTACACACAGGGTAAGCCGCATCCAATGATCGACCCGAGAACCAGAGTAGAGTGCATGGAAGAGGCTGTGGACGATCCAAGTACCGGCGTTATCCTGTTCGACGTGGTACTGGGATACGGTTCCCACGAAGACATGGCCGGCGCACTGATTCCGGCTGTTAAGAGCCTGCAGGAGAAGGCTGCCGCTCAGAACAGAAAGGTATTCTTCGTTGCAGAAGTATGCGGAACCAGAAACGACTTCCAGGGTTACGACGAATCCGTTGCAAAGCTGAAGGAAGCCGGTGTAATCGTTGCTGAGACCAATATGCTGGCTGCAAAGACCGCACTTCAGGCAATCGGATACGATTTCGTTCCGGAACAGAAGGAAACTCGTCCGAAGCAGGTAAGAGAGTGCGAAGTATCTGCTCCTTCCGAGAAGCTGGTGAAGATGCTCTCCAACAAGCCGAAGGTTATCAACATCGGACTGAAGAGCTTTGCCGAAGTAACCGAGAAGTTTGGCTGCGATGTGGTTCAGTATGACTGGATGCCACCGGCAGGCGGAGATATTACACTGATTAAGGCACTGAACTTCCTGAGAAATTACGAAGGATTCGATATTGACGAAGCAAACCGCAAGGTAATCGCAAAGGTTGTTGCTGCTCAGCCTGTACTGAAGGATAACGTTCCGGCAAAGACTGTAATTCCACAGCTGAACGAGAACAACGGCAAGGTAATCCTGCATGCAGGTCCGCCGATTGAATACAAGGATATGCCTGCAACCGTACAGGGTTCCTGTGTCGGTGCGGTACTCTTCGAGGAGTGGGCAGACAACGAAGCAGATGCTCGTAAGCTCCTGGAATCCGGTGAGATTCAGTTCGTTCCATGCCACCACTGCAACGCAGTAGGTCCGATGGGCGGAATCACCACACAGAACATGCCGGTATTCGTTGTTCAGAACGAGACCGATGGCAACTATGCATACTGCCAGATGAATGAAGGTATCGGAAAGGTGCTGCGTTTCGGTGCATACTCTGAAGAGGTTGTAAACCGTCTGAGATGGATGAGAGATGTACTGGGACCAACACTGGGAAGAGCAATCCGTTCCCTGGACGGCGGACTGGCAATCAATCCGCTGATTGCAAAGGCAATCGCAATGGGCGACGAATTCCACCAGAGAAATATCGCTGCGTCCCTGTGCTTCTATAAGGAAATGGCACCGATTATCACCGATATGGATATGCCGCAGGATGAGAAATCTTCCGTAATGAAGTTCTTGGCAGACACCGATCAGTTCTTCCTGAACGTCATGATGGCAACCGGTAAGGCAATTATGGACGGTGCAAGAACACTGACTGACGGAACCGTTGTTACCGCAATGTGCAGAAACGGCGTCAACTTCGGTATCCGTATCGCCGGAATGGGAGACGAATGGTTCACCGGTCCGGTAAATACACCGCAGGGTCTGTACTTCACCGGTTATGACGGCGAAGATGCTTGCCCGGATATCGGCGACAGTGCAATTACTGAGACCGTTGGTGTAGGTGGAATGGCAATGATCGCAGCTCCGGCTGTAACCCGTTTCGTCGGTGCAGGCGGCTATGAAGATGCGCTGAACACCAGTAACGAAATGACTGAAATCACCATCGACAGAAACCCGAACTACATCATTCCGAACTGGAACTTCAGAGGTACCTGCCTGGGTATCGATGCAAGACTGGTTGTGGAGAAGGGAATCACTCCGGTTATCAACACCGGTATCGCCCACAAGATTGCCGGATTCGGTCAGATTGGTGCCGGCACGGTACATCCGCCGATCGAAGCATTCCAGAAGGCCGTTCTGGCTTATGCAAAGAAGCTGGGTTTTGAGGAATAATCAAATTTAATGAAGCTATTGTGGCGGCCTGAGAAATCAGGCCGTTACGTATATCAGAGTATATGGAGGACTAAAAAATGGGCAAGAAAATTGTCATCGCACTGGGGGGAAATGCACTGGGAAATAACGTAGAGGAGCAGCGCAAAGCGGTTGCTCACACTGCCGGTGTAATTGTAGACCTGATTGAAGAGGGTCACGATCTGATCGTCACTCACGGAAACGGACCACAGGTTGGCATGATTCAGAACGCAATGGACATGCTGGCAAGATCCAATCATCAGTACGGAGAGGTTCCGCTGGCATCCTGCGGCGCAATGAGCCAGGGATATATCGGAATCGATCTGCAGAATGCAATCAAATATGAACTGAAGAAGAGAGGAATCGACAAGAAGGTTTCCACAATTATTTCTCAGACATTGGTGGATGAGAATGACGATGCCTTCAAGAATCCGACCAAGCCAATCGGACGTTTCCTGACCAGAGAGGAAGCGGATAAGCTGGAAGCACAGGGTGTTTCTGTAGTTGAGGATGCCGGAAGAGGTTACAGAGAAGTCGTTGCTTCTCCAATGCCAAAGAGAATTTGCGAGCTGGGAACCATCCGGACCCTGTTCGAAGCCGGTCACATCGTTATCACTTGCGGCGGCGGCGGTATCCCGGTAGTGGATCATGACGGTGCACTGGTGGGTGCTCGTGCCGTTATCGACAAGGACAACGCGAGCAGCCTGCTGGCATCCACTTTCGGTGCCGATTACCTGGTAATTCTCACCGCTGTTGAGAAGGTTGCCATCAACTGGGGTAAGGAAAACCAGGAATGGCTGGCAGATCTGACCGTGGATCAGGCAAAGGAATACATTGCAGAAGAGCAGTTTGCAAAGGGTTCCATGCTGCCAAAGGTAGAAGCGGCTATCCGTTTCGCAGAATCCGGAGAAGGCAGAAATGCGCTGATCACACTCCTCGAAAAGGCAAGAGAAGGTATCAATGGAGAGACCGGAACCGTCATCCACAGATAATTCTGCTTTTACCGCAATACGATTTTTGAGAAAAAGAGGAGTACTTTCAATATGAATATACCTGTAAATTTCTTAACATGGATAATGGCCTTTCTGCCAATCGTCGTATTAATCGTATTAATGATCAAGTTCCACTGGGGCGCCACCGAGGCGGCCCCGGTTGGCTTGCTTATTACGATTTTTTCCGGCCTGTTGGTGTATAAGGCGGACATCACCACCATCGCGGTGGAGAGTGCCAAGGGAATCTGGAGCGCACTGGTCATTTTACTGATTATTTGGACGGCGATTCTCATGTATCAGGTGGGCGATGAGGCGAAAGCGTTCATTGTCATCAAAGAGGGCATGAGTAAGCTGCTGCCGAATGAACTTCTTCTGGTACTGGCGATGGGCTGGATTTTCGAGAGCTTCCTGCAGGGCATTACCGGATTCGGTGTACCGGTTGCAGTAGGCGCACCGCTCCTGATTGGAATCGGCGTGGCACCGATGTATGCCATCGTTATTCCGCTGCTGGGTCAGGCATGGGGTAACACATTCGGAACTCTGGGTGCTGCGTGGGATTCCCTGGCGGTATCCGCCGGCATTCAGGCAGGCAGTCCGGAGTATTACAGAGCGGCATTCTGGGCAGCGGTGTTCCTTCTGGTATGGGATTTCGTGACCGGAATCATCATCTGTTGGCTGTATGGAAAAGGAAAGGCCGTAAAGAAGGGACTTCCGGCCGTGCTGGTAATGACCGTAATCGGCGGCGGCGGCGAGCTGGTGCTGAGCCAGGTGAACACCACGCTGAGCAACTTTGTTCCGGCTGTCATTTGCCTGGTTGCTCTCATGCTCATGGGCAGAATGAAGATGTACCGGGATGAATGGAAAATCGAAGATTCCAAGATTATGGTTCGCACCGAGAGCACCGGCGAGACCTTGGATGTACCGAGGGATATGACGCTGGTACAGGCTTTCGTACCATACGTACTGCTGTCTCTGATGACCATCATCGTGCTGACGGTTGCACCGATCAATGCATTCTTGAGCAAGGTTCAGCTGAGCATTTCCGTTCCGGAAACATCCACCGGATACGGTTTCGTGAATGCGGCATCGGATGCATTCTCTCCGATTGTTCCGTTTACCCATGCCAGCATGTTCCTGTTCCTGTCCGCGGTGATCGGATTGGTATACTACAAGAAGCACGGCTGGATTCAGGCCGGCGGAACAAAGGCGATTTTCGGCCGTTCCATCACCATGACCATGCCGTCGGGAATGGCGGTAATCGGATTGGTAATCATGTCCAAGATTATGTCCGGAACCGGACAGACCGTCGTTCTGTCTCAGGGAATTGCCGGCGTGCTGGGTAATAAGTATCTGATTCTCGCGCCGTTCATCGGACTGCTGGGAACATTTATGACCGGAAGCAATATGAGCTCCAACATCCTGTTCGGAGATTTCCAGATGACCACATCTTCCCTGCTGGGCGTAAACGCACCGGCGGTGCTGGGAGCGCAGACCGCAGGCGGTGCAATCGGTGCTGCGGTGAGCCCGAGCAAGATTATTCTGGGAACTACTACCGCAGGCTGTCTGGGCAAAGAAGGTGAAGTGCTGAAGATTATGCTGACATTCACCATCCCGGCAACCATTGCAATCGGTCTGTTCCTGTTCCTGGTATTTGGTCTGTAGAAAGGGAGATGGAATAAAATGGAAAAGAAAAGTTTCTGGACTACAAATGCAGGGGCTCTGACCATTGCATTTATCATAACCATGATCGGTTTCGCCCTGATTCTCCTGGGCGTAAACCATGGAATGAACGGATTGGCAACAGGGGGATTCGCGGCGGTTGTTGCGGCAATGCTGATCTCACCGGTAAAGGTCTTTATTATCGATAGAAAAAACTAGGAGGACGTAAGATGGAAATCGAAAAAATCACAGGAAGAATTGCTCAGGATCTGGAGTATTTGAAGAAGTTCACCGCTACCCCGGGAGAGGGATGCACCCGACTTCCTTTCACTAAGGAAGCGAGAGATGCCGTGAATTATCTGAGAGAAACCATGGAAGAAATCGGTCTGGAAGTGCACGAGGATGAAGCCGGAAATGTATTCGGTATTCTGAGAGGTACGGACCCGGAAGCTCCGTGTGTAATGTCCGGTTCCCACTACGATTCGGTTATCCACGGAGGTAACTACGACGGCATCGGCGGCGTGGTTTGCTCCATCGAGATGGCTCGTCAGATTGTAGAGAGCGGAATGGAACACAAGAGAGATCTGGTGGTTGTCGGCTTCAACGATGAAGAGGGTATGCGTTTCGGTACCGGATACTTCGGTTCCGGTGCGATGCTGGGCCACCGGGATGAGGCATATACCGAGCAGTTCAAGGATGCAAGCGGAATTTCCATTGCGGAAGCGATGAAGGAGTATGGACTGGATCCGGCAAAGGTGGGCGATGCCGCTTGGAAAGAGGGTTCCATCGGTCACTTCGTAGAAGCGCACATCGAGCAGGGACCGGTACTGGATCAGAAGGAACTGGAAATCGGTCTGGTAACCGGTATCGTCGGTATTCAGAGATACATGGTTACGGTACACGGAAGAGCCGACCACGCAGGAACCACCCCGATGGATATGAGAATGGATGCCGTAGATACCGCATCGAAGGTCATCTGCAAGATTGCAGACTGGGCACGGGAGAAGGCAGACGGTACCGTTGCTACCGTTGGTTTCATGAACGTAACACCGGGCGGAATGAACATCGTTGCGGAGAAAGTAGAGTTCACGGTTGACATTCGTTCCATGAATAACGATAATATTAATGATATCGCCAGAAGAATTCGAGCTGCATTGGAGCGTGAATGCAAGATCATGGGCGGAAGCTATGAAATTGACACGAAGCTGGTCATCGAGCCGGTTGCTCTGGATGCAGGCATGCTGGATACCCTGGAAGATTCCTGCAAGGAGAGAGGATATTCCTACATGCGCCTTCCGAGTGGTGCGGGACACGATTCCCTGGAAATCGGCCAGCAGCTTCCAACAGTTATGCTGTTCGTTTCCAGCAAGGACGGTCGAAGCCATGCACCGGTTGAATTCAGTAAATACAGTGACCTGGCTAAAGCCTCTGTACTGATGACCGACCTGGTTGAAAAACTTCTGAACGAGTAATCGCGAAGTTAACGAGCTAGTGGAAAAATGAGGTACATGATGGTAGAGGGCAAATACAACTCTGTCTACAAGAAGGATAACATCCGACAGGTTCGCCGGACGTTGAAAATGACCCAGAAGGAATTTTTGGAGTACTTTCTGATGAAAGAAAACGGAAAGACGGCCATGAGCGTGGCGACTCTATCCAACCTGGAATCCAAGGGAGGCGATCGCCTCAATGAGGTAATCAGTGCGGTTTCCGGCCGCTTGCAGCTGGACAGCATGATGTTCTCCCTGGAACCGCAGGAATTCCTTCAGAACCTGGAAACCTGTTTGAATTCTCATCAGGCAGACGATGATTTGTTCTATAAGAGCGAGAAAAAGGGAAATATCAGTCAGCTGGTCAATCGTCTGACCATGTATTTCGCCGATGAAATTCTGGAAGGCCGTCTAAAGCGGGGAGATCAGATTGAGTCGGACCGAGAGCTGGCAAAAAAATTAAATGTCGGCCGATCCGCTGTCCGGGAGGCCTTAAAGGTGCTGGACGTCCTGGGGATGATCGACATCCGTCTGGGACAGGGCACGTATATTACGAGCCGGGAAACCAATTTCTTCTCGGTACCGCTGTCCTGGTCCCTGTTTCTGGACGGCGCTCAGGTAAAGAGCATCCTTCAGGTTCGTGGCGCACTGGAACTCCGGGCAGTTCAGCTGGCGGCTCAGTGTGAGGACAAGAACAAGCTGGATAAATTGACGGACATCTATTACCGGATGCAGAAAACCTTCCAGGAAAGCAAGGATTCGGATAATCTGCAGCATGCACTGCAGGAAACCCTGGATGCGGATATTGAATTCCATACCTGCATTGCGGAATGCTCCGGCAATCCGATTATCCTGTCCATGCTGACCACAATCCGGAATTTCCTTAAGCGGGTCAGCGGAACCGGTATGGTGGACGCGGAACAGCTGCAGGCCGTTGTGGAGGAGCATCAGAAATTGTATGGTGCGATTATCAGCGGCAATGTGGAAGCGGCAACGGAAACCATGATGAAGCACTTGGCGGCTTCCATGGCACGTTACAAAATCTAAGAATTCCCGGAATATCAAGAAAAACCCTTGCATATCAAAGGAATTCGTGCTATTATAGCCGTATACGTTGGAACTTGAAAGAGTGGGCAAAGCCCACTCTTTCGTTTGTATGTGGATTATTCCGGAGGGATGATGGCAAAAGAAGATGTAGTCAGCCGTGTAAGAGAACTTGCAGAAGAGCATGTTTGCGGCAAAGATTTGGAAATTTACAATGTGGAGTACCGCAAGGAGGGACCGGAATGGAAACTTCGGGTATATCTGGACAAGCCGGCAGATAGTGAGCAGGAATTTGTAAACATTGAAGAATGTGAAGAGGTAAATCGGTATCTGAGCGAGAAACTGGATGAACTGGATCTGATTGCCCGTCAGTACACCATCGAGGTGTCCTCACCGGGAATGGATCGGGAGCTGATTCACGATAAGGACTTCGAACGTTTCGCCGGAAGAATTGTAGAAGTCAAGCTGTACGAACCGCTGAACGGCCAGAAGAGCTTTGAGGCCGAACTGGTGGGACGCACGGAAGAAGATGTAATTCAGTTGGATTTAGATGGGGAGAGATTGGAGATTCCGCACAAGAAGATTTCCAAGATCAACCTTGCAGTTATATTTTAGGAGGGTTAAATGAATAAGGAATTTCTAGATGCACTCAATGAGTTGGAGCGCGAAAAGAACATTTCCAAAGAGGACATTATCGCGGCAATCGAGAAAGCCGTTAAAACCACTTACGAAAGAAACTACAGCAAAGACCAGAAGGTGGATGTGGTAGTAGACCGGGAGTCCGGAGAGGTAATGGTTCTTCTCAGCAAGGAAGTTGTGGAAGAAGTAATGGATGATGCCACCGAGGTATCTTTGGAAGAAGCGCAGTCATATGACGAACGCTATGAAATCGGCGATGAGATTCAGTACCGAATCGATCCGAAGGATTTCGGCCGCATTGCCGCACAGACCGCAAAGCAGGTTGTGGTTCAGAGCATCCGTGAAGCGGAAAGAAACAACACCTACGATCAGTTCATCGAACTGAAGGAAAAACTGGTGACCGCAAGAGTGGAAAGAGTGAACGAAGGCAGAGTTTACGTATCCATTGGAAACGTGGAATGTTCTCTGTCCAAATCCGAGCAGGTTCGCGGCGAAGAACTGCGTCCGGGTCAGTATATCAAAGTATACGTTATGGACGTACAGAAGAAACCAAAGGGAACTCAGATCTTCATTTCCCGTTCCCATCCGGGACTGGTTCGAAAGCTGTTCGAACTGGAAATTCCGGAGATTGCCGACGGCACGGTAGAAATCAAAGGAATCGCTCGTGAGGCCGGTTCCCGTACGAAGATTGCGGTATATTCCAACGATGAGAACGTGGATCCGGTAGGTGCCTGCGTCGGAAACAGGGGTTCCCGTGTTCAGTCTATCGTGGACGAGCTGAACGATGAGAAAATCGACATCATCGTATGGGATGAAAATCCGACGGTACTGATCAGCAACGTTCTGCGTCCGGCAGTTGTAGAAGCGGTATATGCCGACGAAAAAGAAAAGAGCGCCATCGCCGTGGTTCCGGAACAGCAGCTTTCCCTGGCCATCGGAAGAGAAGGACAGAACGTTCGTCTGGCAGCCAGAGTCAGCGGATGGAAGATCGATATCAAGAGCAAGGCACAGCTGGAAGAAAGCGGTTTTGATTTTGACGACTACACCGACGAGGATGAAGAACCGGATGCTTTTGAAGAAGTAAATGAAATGACTGAGGATGCAGCTGTGGAGGCAGAAGTACCGGAAGCAGAAGAGACCGTTTCGGAAGAGTAGAGGCGCGGTATGAAAGACCGAAGAACACCAATGCGAAGATGCATCGGGTGCAGGGAATCCTTTCCTCAGAATCAGCTGATTCGGCTGACGTTCCACGATGAAGCCATTCATGTGGATCGAGATGGGAAGAGCCCGGGAAGAGGCGTGTATCTCTGCAAGAATCCGGAATGCATCGAGAAAGCAAGAAAAAGCAGAGCATTTCAGCGAAATTATAAGAGAGAAATCAAAATGGAAATAACAGATGCGGCTTTTGACGAAGCCAATGCATTTGTAAAGGAGGTAGTGAATGGCGAAGAAGGTATCTGATATCATGACTGAGCTGGATATTTCGTATCAGGAACTGAAACGAAATTCCGACAAGTTGGGCATTAAGGTGACCGGCGAGGGAGACAGCATGGAGGATCGGGATGCGGGTAGAATTATCAGCACCATCAATATGCTGAAGGGAAACGATCGTCCGGAAGCCCAGTCCAAGAAGCCGAAGATTAAGGCAACGCCGATTATCAGCAAACCGGCACCGATGGCGAAGAAGGAGAAGGAAGAAGCTCCGAAAGCGGCACCGGCAAAGGCGGACGCTCCGAAGGAAGAACCGAAGAAGCGGGTTGGACTGAAAATCGTAAAGACCGCAGCCGAGGTTGAAAGCGAAGAAGCGGCGGCAAGAGCAGAGCAGAAGGCTGCAAAAGAAAAAGAAGCCGCTGAAAAGAAGGCGGCGAAGAAGACCGAGAAGAAGCCGGAGAAGAAGACTTCCGACAAGCCTGCGGAAAAGAAGGCAGCGGATCACAAGGCGGAAGAGAAGAAGCCGGCGAAGAAGGCAGAGGAAAAGAAGGAAGAGTATACCAACGCTCCGAATAAGCCGATGCGCTTCAAGAAGATTTTCGATGCATCCAAAGCACCGCAGCCGGAAGCGAAGGAATCCGGTAAATCTTCCGACGGCAGAAAGAAGAGAAACGACCGCAATGACCGCAGGGGCAAAGACGGTCAGGGCCGCAAGGACGGCGGAAATCGCCGGAACAACAATGAAGGCCGGAACGATCATTCCCAGCGCCGTAGCAGCGGTGCATCCGCACCGGAAATGGCAGCGGTAGAAACCGGCAAGGGCGGCAAGGGAAAGAGCAAGAAGTTCTTTGACCACAATAAGGACAAGAATGAAGACCGCAGCAGAGGCGATCGTCACAACAAGCACGGTCGTCATGAAGGAAACGGCGGCGGAAAGAATGCTCGTTACTTCGACGAGAATTCTCTGGAAAAGCAGACCAGACATAAGAAGAAGAAAGCACCGAAGAACGTGGAGCCGGAAGTGGATATTGAAGAGCTTCTGCCGGAAGGCACCATTGCGGTAACCGTTCCGATTACCGTTGCGGGTCTGGCAGAACAGGCAGAAATCTCGCCGACATCCATTATCATGTCCCTGATGAAGATGGGCATCATGGCGACTTTGAACCAGACCATCGATAAGGACGTGGTAGAGATGCTGGCAGAGGATCTGGGCATCAGCGTCGTGGTTACCGAAGAAGTGGAAGAAGAGCCGGAAGAAGGCCTGGATCTTCACGAAGATGCGGAAAGCGAACTGAAGCCGAGAGCACCGATCATCACCGTAATGGGTCACGTTGACCACGGTAAAACTTCCTTGCTGGATGCGATTCGAAACACGAACGTTACCGCAGGAGAATCCGGCGGTATTACGCAGCATATCGGTGCTTCCGAAGTTACCATCAACGGCAAGAAAATCGTATTCCTGGATACTCCGGGACACGAAGCGTTTACCACCATGCGTGCCCGCGGTGCACAGATTACGGATATCGCCGTACTGGTTGTAGCAGCGGATGACAGCGTTAAGCCGCAGACCATCGAGTCCATCAGCCACGCGAAGGCGGCAAACGTTCCGATTATTGTTGCCATCAACAAGATGGATAAGCCGGGCGCAAATCCGGACAAGGTAAAGAAGGACTTGGCCGACAACGGCATCCTGGTGGAAGACTGGGGCGGAGACGTAATCAGCGTACCGGTATCCGCAAAGAAGGGCGAAGGCATTACAGATCTGCTGGAGATGATCCTTCTGGAGGCAGAAATGCTGGAGCTGAAGGCGAACCCGGACAGACTGGCACTGGGTACGGTAATCGAGGCCAGACTGGATAAGGCAAGAGGTCCGATTGCCACACTGCTGGTAATGAACGGTACGCTGAAGACCGGTCAGAGCGTGGTAGCCGGAACATGCTCCGGAAAAATCCGTGTAATGACCAACTTCAAGGGCGACAAGATCCGCAAGGCCGGTCCGGCAACGGCAGTGGAAATCCTGGGTCTGTCGGATGTACCGATGGCCGGCGATGCGTTCAACGCCGTAAAGGACGACAAGGTTGCCAGAGAAATCGCAAACAGCCGTGCCGAGAAGATGAGAGAGGACGTTCTGGCAAAGAATGCCAGCATGACACTGGACAAGCTCTTCTCCCAGATTCAGGAAGGCGAGACCAAGGAACTGAACCTGATCATCAAGGCAGACGTACAGGGTTCCGTTGGTGCCATCATCTCCTCTTTGGAGAAACTGGATACACCGGATGTTCGAATCAACGTGGTTCACTCCGGCGTCGGTACCGTTACCGAGTCCGACGTAATGCTGGCGGAGACATCCAATGCCATCATTATCGGATTTAACGTTCGTCCGACCACGGCCGTAACCAACCAGGCAGCGGATGCGGATGTAGAAATCAGAACATACCGTGTCATCTACGATATCATCGACGAAATTTCCGACGCGATGAAGGGTATGCTGGATCCGGAATTCCGGGAAGAAATTCTGGGTAAGGCAGAAATCCGTGACACCTTCCGCGTACCGAACGTAGGAACCGTCGGCGGTGCCTATGTTACAGAAGGAAAGATTCAGCGGAATGCACAGATTCGTCTGGTTCGGGATGGCATCGTAATCCACGAAGGCACCATCTCCTCTTTGAAGAGATACAAGGACGATGCCAAGGAAGTGGCAACCGGTTACGAATGCGGTCTCGGAATCGAGAACTACAACGACATCAAGCCGGGTGATACGCTGGAATGCTTCACAATGGTAGAGGTAGAAAGATAATTATGGGAAGAAATCATCGAATTGGACGGGTTTCGGAAGAGATTAAAAAGAGCATCAGCAAACTGCTGGTGAACGGAATCAAGGATCCGAGACTGAACTCGAGAATTATCACCATTTCCGGTGTGGATGTCACCGCGGACGGCAGTTTCGCCACGGTGTACATCACACCGCTGACCCTCGCGGATGAGGACAAAGAGGCAGTGAACAAGGAGGTTCTGGAAGCCTTCAATCGGGCCAAGGGCACCTTCAAGAAGAACATCGGAAAGGACATCAAGATGCGCCACGTGCCGGAGTTGATTTTCAAAATCGATTCCTCTATGGACTACGGCCGGCACATCGATGCGCTGATTGATGAAATTCACAACGAGAACTAATATGAAGAATTCATACAAAGAGATAGCAGAAAAACTGGCAGGATTGGATCACATCGTAATCCTGCCCCACGTAAACTTGGATGGCGATGCCCTGGGCTCGTCATCCGCTCTTTGCGTTGCGCTGAAATCCATGGGCAAGAATGCTGTGATTGTCACCGGCGAAGCGACGCCGGCAAATCTGGACTTCCTGGCGGGAAACAATATTGTTTCCGAGCCGGACTTCCGGCCGGAGTTGGCCATCATGGTGGATTGCTGCGGGATGAACCGAATTCCGGGCCGAGAGGAAATCTTTGAGGCGGCCCCGATAAAAGCAGTAATCGACCACCACGGCGTGACCGGAGAACAGCCGAATTTTGATTTTGGACGAATCGAACCGGACTCGGCGGCAACGGGAGAGATGATTGAGCTTCTGATTGAAGCGATGAATGTGGAAATCAACCTTCCGATGGCGGAGGGTATTTTTACCGCACTCACCACGGATACCGGAAATTTTCAGCATGCCAACACCACGGCGCGCACCCACGAAATGGCGGCGCAGCTGCACCGGGTACCGGGGTTCAATTGCAAGAAAATCAGCAACCTGATCTACAACCGCAATTCCCTGCGGTCCATCCGCCTGCATTCCCTGGTGATGAGCAGTATTCAGCTGTTCGGAGAGGATAAGGTGGCCGTGGCCGCCGTGACGCAGGAAATGCTCCGGGAGACCGGCTGTGAATTGAGCGAATCGGAAGGTTTTGTGCAGGATATCATGAGCGTGGACGGTGTCGAGGTGGGATGCCTGCTGAAGGAAGCGGAGCCGTCGGTGATTCGATGCAGTCTCCGTTCCCGGTCCCACATCAACGTGGCGGAAGTGGCCGGTGCTTTGGGCGGCGGCGGACACGTTTTGGCGGCAGGCTGCCGAATTCGGAAGCCGCTGGATGAGGCGAAGTCGATTATTACAGAGAAGCTCGTGGAGCAAGTGGAGAAAGATCAATAATATGTTTGAAAACGGAATCCTGAATATCAATAAGCCGGAGGACTGGACATCCCAGGATGTGGTGGCAAAACTTCGGGGCCGGCTTCACATTCGCCGTGTGGGGCATACCGGAACATTGGATCCCATGGCCACGGGGGTGCTTCCGGTGTGTTTTGGGAAGGCGACTCGAATTATCGAATATTTCGACGACGATTTTAAGACCTACGAAGCGGAAATGAAGCTGGGCATGGTGACAGATACGCTGGACATTACCGGCACGGTGCTGGAGACGAAACCGGTGGACGTGTCGGAAGAGGACGTGATTCAGGCGATTTGTTCTTTTAGGGGATGGATTACTCAGATACCGCCGAAATACTCCGCCTTGAAGGTGAACGGGAAGCCGCTGTACAAATATGCCCGAGAAGGGGTAGAGGTGGAAATCAAATCCCGAGAAATCTACGTGGCGGACATTCAGCCGCTGGAAGTGAATCCGGCGGAGAACCGGGTTCGTTTTCGGGTGACCTGCTCCAAAGGAACCTACATCCGCACCATCTGCGACGATATCGGGAAAAAGCTGGGCTGCGGCGGCACTATGACCGCCCTTCGGCGAACCCAATCCGGATGTTTTCGGGTGGAAGATGCGCGGACGCTTCCGGAGATTTTGGAGATGACCGATGAGGAGCTGGAGCGTTGCGTGATTCCCATGGATGAGACGCTGGTGCATCTGGGAAAAATCGAACTGAAGAGCATGGAGTCCGTGCCGTTCTACTACAACGGCCGGGAAATTGATACCGGATACGTGAACGTGCTCGCCCTGCCGGCGGTTCCGGAGGCACTGCAGGCGGGCTCTCATTTGGGGGATAAATACCGGGTGTACGACCCGGAAGGGAAGTTCCTGGGGATTTCGACCCTCCGGGAGAATACGTTATATCCGGAGAAGGTGATACGATAAGATGAAAGTAATACGTTCGTTAGACGATGTTAAGATCGATGGGCAGACGGTGGTGGCACTGGGCAATTTCGACGGGGTTCATATCGGCCACCGGGAGATTCTGCTGAGTGCGGTACGAAAAGCAAAGCGGAACAACCGGACGCCGGTGTGCTTTACCTTTTCTACCCACACCCGCAAAGAGGTGAGCCTCATCTGCACCGAGATGGAGAAAATGGCACTGCTGCAGTCCCTGGGGATTGAGGTTGTGGTGGATATTCCATTTGACGAAAGAATTCGAAATACCTCGGCAGAGGATTTTATCCGGTGCATTCTGGGAGAGACCCTGCATGCGGCAGCAGTGTGCTGCGGATTCAATTTTCGGTTCGGAAAGAAAGCGGCCGGGGATGTGGATTTGATGCAAAGCCTGGGCCGGGACCTGGGAATGGAGGTTCTGGTGAATGAGCCGGTATACGTTGATGATATGGTGGTCAGCTCCACCTTGGTTCGCCGACTGATTACGGAAGGAGATATGGAACGGGCATCGGTTTGCCTGGGCCGGAACTTCTACTGCACCGGAAAGGTGATTCCCGGCAAGCAGCTGGGGGGCCGAATCGGTTTCCCGACGGCCAACGTGGTGTTCGAAGCCTACCGAATTGCGCCGCCCAACGGGGTGTACTACACTTTGGCGGAAATCGACGGCGTCAAATACCCGGGGATTACCGATGTGGGGGTAAAACCAACCGTCGGGGAGTTTGAGAAATCCATCGAGACCCACGTGTACGGGCTGAATCGGGATCTGTACGGAAAGAATATCCGAATCGAGTTCCTGAAGTGGGAACGGCCGGAGATGAAATTCCGTTCTGTGGAAGAACTGCGGGAACGGATTGCGTCGGATTGTGAAAAGGGGCGGCAGTACCATCGGGAGCACGGATTCCCGGAACTGTAAGCAGGGAGAAATCCCGAAAATACTTTTAGCAGGAGTTAAAATAGATGATACAGGAAATCGGCGATAGAATATTCGATAATCACTACAGACCGGACATCCGGATGCGGGAAGAGGATGAGCTGTTTCTCTTCGATGAGAAGAGCGGTGAAATCGGCATGAAGGAATCCGAAGACGGAAGCCTGGAGATTCCAAAAGCGGGAGATGCAGGACTTCGGGAAGAGGATTGCGTCTATCTTTTCTCTATTGATGATACCCGGTTCTTTATGCCAAAGAGCGAATGCAGCGTAACCCTGCCAAAGGGCTATGAGTATCGGTCCTCTCGGATTCTTCGGAAGGGAAAACCGAAAGACCTGTGCTTTGCCGCTATGACGGCGGGGCACCTGAACGCGTGGTACAAAAACAATCGGATGTGCGGAAGATGCGGGACCCGGACGGAATACGGCGAGAAGGAACGACTGATGCGCTGTCCGAAGTGCGGAAATCTTATTTTTCCCCGAATCAATCCGGCGGTAACGGTGGCGGTAACCCATGAGGATAAGCTGCTGGTATCCCGTTACAACGGCAGAAAGCAGACCAACTTGTATGCATTGATTGCCGGCTTCGTGGAAATCGGGGAGTCCGCAGAGGAATGCGTGGCCCGGGAGGTCATGGAAGAAGTGGGGCTTAAGGTCAAGAACATTCGGTACTACGGATCCCAGCCGTGGGGTTTTGCGGGAAACCTGCAAATCGGCTACACCGCAGAGGTGGACGGGGACGACCACATCGTCCTGGACCGAGAGGAACTGGAAACCGCCTTCTTCATTTCCCGGGAGGAACTACAAATGAACCCGGTTCGGCCGGCGCTGACACAGGAAATGATCGAAGCGTTCCGGTTGGGGAAGATTCGGTAGAGGAAAGGGGGAGCAATTACAAAGTATAGGTAATTGCACGATAACGTGACAAAGCGAAACCTTTTGATAGTTCTGGTAATGTTCGGATGCCTTATCCCGATCCTATGTATCCTTGGATACACCGGCGTGATACAAAACGGAATACTATTGTCATCTTTAATAAAAGTGCTCTTAGTTTGTATTCTCGTTGTTGCAGGAATTTATTTCTTCAAATTCAAAAATTGTAATTATCTTATGCTTGCGGCAATTGTTGCTGCATTTGCATGTGCGTTTGCACTTGTTATAAAGTGATGCACGAAGGCCTTTCGTTAGCCTTCGTGCATCACTTTAATTATGGTTCTTTACTCTGCCGCGGAGATTTTCACAAAACAGCAAACCTGCATCCGGAAGGTGAATCCATCCTCAAGATTGGATTGCTTTCCGGATGCAGGTTTTTACTGTTTATTTCAGAATCGGCTGAGACTTGGTGCAAGAACGTCGCCCCGCTATTCAATGCTCTTCAGGGACTCCGTCATGCTGATGTTCTCCAGCCGCCTAGACATGGCAATGCTCACGATGAAGGCGAAGACGAAGGTGAGAATCACCGCCAGTGCATAGCTGAAGCCGGTAATCCGAGTATCGAAGGATATCAGGTCCACGTTAATCTGGCTGATAATGAAGCCCAGGAGAATCCGACCCAGGCCCAGGCCCAGCAGGGCGCTGATTCCCGTGAGGAAAATGTTCTCCCGGAAGACGTAGGCGGCGGTTTCACCTTTTCGGAAGCCCAACACCTTGATGGTGGCGATTTCCCGAATTCGCTCGGTGATGTTGATGTTGGTCAGGTTGTACAGCACGATGAAGGCCAGTGCACCGGCGGAGAGAATGACCACCAGAACGATGGCGTTCAGGCTTTTCATCATGTTGTTGACCCGGTCCCGCATGTCCATGTTGATGGAAACTGCGGCCACCTCATCCCGCTTCAGAAGTTTTGTGGCGGATTGGTGCACGGATTTGTTACTGCCGGAAGCGGAGCGAACCATGGCAGATTTGACGGATGCCGCGGTTCCGAACAGGTCCCGATAGGTCTCCGGGGTGATATACACGTAGTTGTAGATGTAGTTCTCGCAGATGCCGCTGACTTTCACCTTGCCTTGGAGGCAATCCTCGTCCCGGAGGGTGATTTCATCCCCCACGGAAAGGTTGTAGGTGCGGGCCAGCTTTTTGCAGATGACCGCCTGTCCCGTTTTCGGATAGGAAATGGCTTTGCCGGCGTGGTTGTGGAGATCCACGAACTGCCGGAAACCGTTGGATTCCGAAGCAATCAGGGTAATGGATTTCACCTGATCGCCGTGGAGGATGTCGGCACTGTTTTTATGGACAAAGAGAATATCCTTGTAGTCGCCGGCGGTATCCTTGCGGAAGGCCTTCTGCTTCTCGGCGGTCATGTTCTTGTCGAAAATGACATCGTAATCGTATTTCTGGATTTCGTCGAACTGGAAATTCACCACGTTCTGGATGGAATCCCGGATGCCCAGACCGGCCACCAGGAGGGCGGTGCAGCCGCTGATGCCGATGACCATCATGAGAAAGCGTTTTTTGTAGCGGAAGATGTTCCGGAAGGTAACCTTCTGAAGGAAGCTGAACCGATTCCACAGGAAGCCAATCCGCTCCAAAAGAATTCGCTTGCCGTTCTTCGGTGCCCGGGGGCGAATCAGCTGCGCCGGCACTTCCCGGAAATCCCCCAGACACGGGAGCAGGGTGGCGCTGACGGCGCAGAGCAGGGAAACTCCCACCGCCGCAACAGACAGCTTCGGGCTCAGAACGTACTGCAAGTGGGCGTTGAAATCGTACATCATGCCATAGCCCTTCCAGATGACCTTCGGGAAGATGTAGGCGCCGGCAAAAAGCCCGACGACAGCGCCGATGAGGGACGCGCTGCAGGAATAGAACAGGTATTTTCCGATGATGGAAGAGTTGCTGTATCCCAGCGCTTTCAGCACCCCGATTTCCGTCCGCTGAGCATCCACCATTCGGGTCATGGTGGTCATGCATACCAGCGCCGCAACCAGGAAAAAGAAAATCGGGAAGACCTTGCAGATTCCGTCCACGATGGAGGAGTCGCTCTCAAAACAAGCGTAGCCCGTATTGGTATTCCGGTCCAGCACGTAGGTGTCCGCCTTCTTGATATCGGAAATCTTCTTCTTCCCGTCGTCCAGCTTCACCTTGGCATCCGCCAGCTTCTCCTCCGCCTCGCGGAACTCCTTGTCCGCCGTGGCAACGGCTTTGTTGTACTTCTCAAAACCCTTTTTTATCTCCTGATTACCTTTCTTAATCTGACCCTTTCCCTTATTCACAAGGAGAAGTCCGTCCCGGATCTTCCCCTTCTGATTCTGAAGCTGCTGCTTCTGCGCCAGAAGCCGATCCACCGGCGCACCCGCCGCCTGGCTCTGCTTAATGGCGCCGTCCACCTGACGGATGCCGCTGTCCACCTTCTTCAGGTTGGATTTCAGGGATTTTTCTTTGCTTTTCAGCTCCTTGCTCTTCTTCTGAAGCTTTGCCTTGTTGTTCGTCAGCTTCTGACGGCTGTCCCGGAGCTTCTGTTGGGTGTCCGCTTTTTCTTTTAGGAAATCGTTGTAATTCTTCTTGTACTTGGCTTTGTTCTTCTCCCACTTTCGGGTGGCTTTGGCCACGATCTCCTTATACCGGATTTCCGCCCGATTCTCAAGGGTATCCTCCATCCCGGAGGCAGTGGCATCGATGTAATTCTTGTATTTTTTGGAGTAAATCGGGTAGGTCTTCTTCAGCTTCACGTCAATCTGGGTGAAAACATCCGTGTCAAAAGCATCCCGGTTCATATACACGAAGCCGGAAACCTTGCCGTCCCCCAGCGAGGTGGTGCCCCGCTCAAAATTCAGGTACACCGGGGAGGTGACAGTGCCCACCACCTTCAATTCCTTCTGATAAAACAAATCTCGGGTGCGCTTACTGTTCCGGGAGGAGATGACGATGTTCTTGCCAATCAGATTGTTTCCCAGATAGTAGTCCACCACGCATTCATCTTTTGCCTTCGGCAGACGTCCCTTCATCAGGTGGATGGTATTTACCTTCGAGGTGATGGAATGGAAGCGGAGCACCTTGTCGGATTCCTGCCCATCATAGTGAAAGAGCACGTCTTCTCTGACAGAACCCTCCGCCGCCTCGACATCATCCTGCCGGGCAACGGCCTCTGCATCTTTTTCCGTCAATCCCAGCGTGGACTGCAGTTGGAAATCGTACAGTTTGTTGTCCTTTAAATACTGATTGGCGGTGGCGAGCATGGCGGGTTTGGTGGATTTCAGGCCGCAAAAAAACCCCACTCCCAGCATGACGATTGCCAGGATGGCCAGATATCTTCCCAGACTGGAACGTATTTCACGCAATGTTGATTTCTTCAGCATTTTTCCGTCCTACCATTCTATGTCTTCCACCGGGGTGATGTGCTCGTTCTTCTCCACCGAGGAGATGTGTCCGTTCTTGATGTGAATAATCCGATCGGCCATGGCGGTGAGGGCCGTGTTGTGGGTGATGATGACCACCGTCATGCCCTGCTGCCGGCTGGTATCCTGAAGCAGCTTCAGGATGGCTTTTCCCGTATTGTAATCCAGCGCACCGGTGGGCTCGTCGCACAGCAGGAGCTTCGGGTTCTTGGCCAGCGCCCGGGCGATGGCCACCCGCTGCTGCTCTCCGCCGGAAAGCTGGGCCGGAAAATTCCCCAGACGGTCCTTCAATCCCACCTTGGTCAGGGTCTCTTCCGCATCCAACGGATCCCGGCAAATCTGCGTGGCCAGGGACACGTTCTCCAGGGCGGTGAGGTTTGGAATCAGGTTGTAGAACTGGAAGACGAAGCCGATTTCGTATCGGCGGTAATCCGTCAGTTCCCGCCGGCTGTACCGGGAGATGTCCTTGCCGTCCAGAAGAACCTGCCCGTCGGACAGGGTATCCATGCCGCCCAGGATGTTCAGCAGGGTGGTTTTGCCGGCGCCGGATGCACCCACAATGACGCACACTTCGCCTTTCTCTATTTCAAATGTGGCATCGTGGAGGGCTTCAATCAACACCTCCCCCATGCGGTACACCTTCTTTACATTTTTGAATTCAACATAGGATCCCATGGGTCGTCTCCTTTCTTTGTACATATATGGTAGCATAGCGCGGCGGTCACCGCTACCGGAAATCCGTGACGGTCGCACGAATTTTTTTTATGAATGCACAAAAAGAATCCCTGTGGAGCGAGTCCACAGGGATGGTTCGTGTCTTCCGGCGAGCCCGTGCCGAAGGGGCTATTTGCCCAGCTCAATCATGCGGTCAATCGGTCTCTTGGCGTCCCGAATCAATTCATCGGAAAGCAGAATCTCTTCGCCGCCTTCACCCATCAAGGCGTTGTAAATGTCGTACAGGGTGGTGATCTTCATGTTGTGACATACGCAGCGGTCGGAGAGAAGGTAGAATTTCTTATCCGGACATTCGAACTGGAGGTGCTGCACGATGCTGCTCTCCGTGCCGATGATGAATTCCTTGCAGTCGCTTTCCTTTGCGTAGTTCATGATTCCGGTGGTGCTTCCGGCATAATCCGCCTGTTCGGTAACCGATGCGCGGCATTCCGGATGAACCAGAACCTTGGCTTCCGGATGCTTCTCCCGAGCAATCCGAACGTCGGTCGGGGTGATATTCATGTGGGTGGAGCAGCCGCCCCGGAAGAATTTGAAATTCTTCTCCGGAAGCTGTTTTGCGACCCATGCGCCCAGGTTGCAGTCCGGGATGAACAGGATGTCCTTCTCCGGCATATTCTTCAGAATCTTAACAGCAGAGGAAGAGGTGACCACAACGTCCACGGCGGTCTTCAGTTCCGAGGTGGTGTTGATGTAAGCAACGGTGGCATATCCCGGATTCTCTTTCTGCATCTCCAGAACCTTATCCCGGTCCATCTGCAGCGCCATGGTGCATCCCGCCAGGTCGTTGGCCAGGAGAACCTTCTTCTCCGGGGAAAGAACCTTAACGGTTTCTGCCATGAAGCGGACGCCGGCCATGATAACGGTCTTCTGAGGCGCTTTCGCGGCCTGTACGCTGAGGCCGTAGGAATCGCCTACGTAGTCCGCAACTTCCCAGATATCGTGGCTCTGGTAGGCGTGGGCCAGGATGCAGACATCCTTCTCCTTCTTCAGTTCAATAATTCGATCCTGTAATTCTCTTGTATTCATAACCTTGTTTCCTTTCAGATTGTCCTATTCATTATAGTGACTGTATATTTACATGTCAAGACAGCAGTAAAAAATTTTTATTTACAACTGTCTTGTCACCTGAAAGAATATGTGTTATACTTCATCACTGACAAAGGTTTGTTGTTAATGGAAGGTTGAAAACAACGGAATATAAGGAAGAAGGTTTAATAATGAAGACAGAAGTATTAATCGTCGGCAGCGGCTGCTCCGGACTGTACTGTGCACTGCAGCTCCCTCGAGACAAGGAAATCACACTGATTACCAAAGCCGATCTGGAAAGCAACGATTCCTACCTGGCACAGGGCGGAATCTGCATGCTGAAAGACGACGAGGACTACGACAGCTATTTTGAAGATACCATGAAAGCCGGACACTATGAGAACGACCGGGAGTCCGTGGACATCATGATCCGTTCCTCGCAGGACGTGGTTCAGGATCTCCTGGAGTACGGCGTTCGTTTCCACCGGGACGAGAACGGCGAATTGGATTTCACTCGGGAGGGCGCTCACTCGGATAAAAGAATCCTCTTCCACGAGGACATCACCGGCAAGGAAATTACCAGCAAGCTTCTGGCGCAGGTAAAGAAGCTTCCGAATGTAAAACTGATGGAATACACCACCATGGAGGATCTGATTACAAAGGACAACACCTGCTACGGCGCGGTGGTTCGGAAGAAAGACGGCACCCTGGAGACCATTCAGGCGGACTGCACCGTACTGGCCACCGGCGGAATCGGCGGAATCTATCGCCATTCCACCAACTTCCGTCATCTCACCGGCGATGCACTGGCCATCGCCATTCGCCACGGAATTGAACTGCAGGACATCAACTACGTGCAGATTCATCCGACCACATTCTATTCCAAGGATGATAAGACCAGAAGCTTCCTGATCTCGGAATCCGTTCGGGGAGAGGGCGCAAAGCTCTACGGAAAGAACATGGAGCGTTTCGCCAACGAGCTTCTGCCGAGAGATGTGCTGTCCCAGAAAATTCACGAACAGATGGAAAAGGACGGAACGGAACACGTATGGGAAGACCTTCGTCCGATTCCGAGAGACGTGCTGGAAAACCACTTCCCGAACATCGTGGAGCACTGCAGAGAAGCGGGATATGATGTGTTCAAGGAGTGCATCCCGGTAGTTCCGGCACAGCACTACTTCATGGGCGGCATTAAGGTCGATCACGAGAGCAGAACCACCATGAACCAGCTGTATGCCGTGGGCGAAACCGCTTGCAACGGCGTGCACGGAAAGAACCGTCTGGCCAGCAACTCCCTGCTGGAGAGCCTGGTGTTCTCCAAGAGAGCGGCTCAGAATCTGACAGAGCACTATTCTGAGTTCAAGGGAAATGATGAAGTGGTGGCCAATACGGATCTGAAGAAGTATGAGGATCGGGAGACCATGGAGAAGGAGAACATCCGCCTGGTGGCAGCGGCCATCGAGAAGGCAAACGGCGGAACGCCGATGAATTCCGAGTACCGCCACGTATAATGGCGGCAGCGTCGGAAACGTATGGAAAACGAAACTTGTTTTTACCGGAAGAGAGGAAATAAAATGTTTGATAGAGCGACAATGGAGCTGAACGTGGAGCCGCTGATTCTCGGCGCGCTGCGGGAGGATATTACCAGTGAAGACGTGTCCACCAACTGCATCATGCGGGATAAGTGCCCGGGAAACGTGGAGCTGATCTGCAAGCAGGATGGCGTGATCTGCGGTCTGCAGGTTTTTGAGCGGGTGTTCACCCTGCTGGATCCGGAGACGGAGGTTGTCACCTACGTGAAGGATGGCGATAAGGTGGAGAAGGGTCAGAAGCTGGCGGACATTCGGGGAGATATCCGGGTGCTGCTGTCCGGCGAGCGGACGGCGCTGAATTATCTCCAGCGCATGAGCGGCGTGGCGACCCATACCCGTCAGATTGCGGACCTGCTGGAGGGCACCGGCATTCGTCTGCTGGATACGCGGAAGACTACACCGAACAACCGGGTTTTTGAGAAGTATGCGGTGCGAATCGGCGGCGGATGCAACCATCGGTACAACCTTTCCGATGGCGTAATGCTGAAGGATAACCATATCGAGGCGGCCGGCGGCGTGGCTAAAGCGATTGCGATGGCCAAGGAAT
The DNA here is from genome assembly GCA_016775335.1 of Mogibacterium sp. Classification (GTDB taxonomy): domain Bacteria; phylum Bacillota; class Clostridia; order Peptostreptococcales; family Anaerovoracaceae; genus Mogibacterium_A. The sequence goes on along the minus strand of JAEUGJ010000030.1, from coordinate 121,185 downwards.
ATGCGCCGTTTGTTCGGAAGATCGAAGTGGAAGTGGAGAATCTGGAGATGACCCGGGAAGCGGTGGAAGCCGGCGCGGACATCATCATGCTGGACAACATGGATCACGATACGATGGCAGAGGCCATTGAAATCATCGGCGGCAAAGCGGAAATCGAGATTTCCGGCAACGTGGATGAGGCGAAGGTGGAAATGATTCGGGACCTGAAGGTGGATTACGTATCCAGCGGTGCGCTGACCCATTCGTCTCCGATTATGGATCTGTCGCTGAAGAATATGAGAAGAGTATAGGACCCGGAGACCGTGGGAAGAATGATTTGGAGAACAGGGGGTGGAGCAGCAGAATGAAAGCGGCGGAACGAAGAGGAGCCATCATTGAAAAATTGAAAAACAGTGCAGAACCCCTGTCCGGTGCGGCGTTGGCGCAGGAACTGGGCGTCAGCCGGCAGGTCATCGTTCAGGATATTTCCATCCTTCGGGCGCAGGGAAACGAGGTGCTGTCTACCAATCGGGGATACGTGCTTCAGCATTCGGAGGAAGCCAGCCGGGTGTTCAAGGTGATTCATACGGAGGAGGAGATTCGGAAGGAATTCTCCATCATCGTGGATTGCGGCGGACGGATTCGGGATGAATTCGTGTACCACAAGGTGTACGGAACCATGCGGGGAGAATTGAATATTCGCTCCCGGCTGGATATCGAGAAGTATTTGACGCAGATCCAGGAGGGCCAGTCCCGACCGCTGATGCGGGCGACTTCCGGCTACCACTATCATACGGTTACGGCGGAGAGCCGGGAGATTCTGGATATGATTCAGAATAAGCTGGAGGAGTGCGGTTTCCTGGCGCCGCTGCAGGATTATGAGCCGGTGAACTTCCGGAGCCAGTCGTCGGTGTAGGGGAATGTAATTTGGCTTAAAAAAGGAATCGCAGGCAGGCGATCCCTTTTTTTGCGATAAACAACAACAACTGTAGTGGTATACTGAATTTGTAACACCACTACAGTTCAACTTGTTATTTTAATTTACGATTATTTTCTATTACTCCGCCTAGTACACAATTTTACAATAAGTGTAACAATACCTATTGTTAATGCAATAAGCCCTATAATAACACAACAAAGTATAAGTGTATTGGTCATTTTTACCTCCTCAACTTACTCCCATGAAGATTTAACGGAAGTACCATAATTATACTCGCCCTTATTAGTTTTTACAAAAACTTTACCCCAAGTTTTTACATATACCGGAAGAGCTGAAGTATAGTTCTTTGTATTTTCAAAAGAGAAAGTTGATTTGTATTTACTACTTGAAACAGATCCATTATACACAATGCCCAAGCTTGGTGAAGAACCATTAGTTCCTAACAAACCATAGGCAGAATGATAAGTTTTCCATTTTAGAGATTTAATTTTTGATTTCCCGCTCTTTACATTCACTTTCACATCTGTATAGTATTTTCCTCCAGAAGCAGTCACATAGGTTTTCAATTTACCGCTATATGTTGTTTTTACACCTAATTTTGACTTATTTGATCCAATTGAATAAGTACGCCAAGCATATGAAACATTCTCTAAAGGAATGTCCGAATCGTTCCCTTCGTAGTTCCCAGAGTCTAATTCTGCCCCACCATACTCATTGTATGCATATAAGAGCAACGCCTGATCTTCTTCCGAAAATGGTTCGCCTATTTCATACTTATCTTCAAAGCTATCAATTTCATCCTTAACATCCTCTACTTCCATTTCTTCGAATTCAGCCAATTCTTTGTCTGGAATGTCCTCATACATATCTGAAAGAATTTCGATCTGCTCGTCTTCATCAACATCTAGTGAATTTACTGCTTCATAGCATGTCACATCATCATTGCACCTTAAAGGTTGTTGATCATCAAATGTGCTAATACTCGATGGTGTAAGTGTTGGATTTAAGAGTGCCAATCCTAAGCATAGAATTAGAATCCTCGTAATTTTTGCCTCCTTAGTTTAAATTTAAAAAAATTAAAAAAACCAATTTTATCTTATCTTCCATTCAACAAAAAGTCAATGATTTATTATCGGTGCTTTGAACCTATCTTCAGAGTTTTTGACTATTACTTCGATATTTCAGCTGTTATGTCGATTTGTAGTGGTACACTGAATTTGTAACACCACCGCCTAATAAGATATAATCTTATGGAAAAGGAATGTTATGACCAAACTCACCAACGAAAAAACCAGAAAAACGTTGTCCGTGCACATATCCAAGAAGGACGAACACTTCAGAGTCTAGCCTTTGAATATAGTGTATCCAGAGCCACGATTTCCAACTGGGTGCGTGCATATCGCGAAGAATGCCAGACAAATGATGAGGAAAAAAACTCAGTTGGAAACTCATGGAAGTACTTCGAAGAATGCGAATCGAGTATGCGGAAATCGGGAAAGAGAATCGTTTCAAAAAAAGACGCGGTATTTTTCGCAGTGGTTTTGGATTATGGCGAGTATGCAAAAACGGAGTTCGGAAATTGCTACGATGAAGAAACATTTCAGAAATTACATATGTTGTATGAAGGAATAACTTCCGGCAGTGAAGATGATGCGGATGATGAGTTAAATTACTTATCTGTTATCTTAAAGAAATTGAGTTGTTCTTCGATAACAGATAGAAAGACTTCTTGATTCATTCTGGTTGAATCCGGATAACCCGGATTTGGCGATTGCATGAATACTGCTTTTATGGTAAAATCAATCAGTACTATGTAAGTTGAAGCGTTGTGAATGTTCTATTTGCAACGCTTTTCATATGTTTGCATTCACGAGAGAAAGGAACACACATGCTAGACGTAATAAATGTAAGCGTGAATTTCAGCGGACAGCCGCTGTTCAAGGATGTTAACCTGAAATTCACACCGGGAAATTGCTACGGCGTCATTGGCGCCAACGGTGCGGGCAAATCCACCTTCCTGAGAGTCCTCTCCGGAAATCTGGAACCGACCACCGGAGATGTGGCCATCAAGAAGGGCGCCAGAATGTCGGTGCTGAAGCAGGACCACTTCGCCTACGACGAATACACCGTTCTGGACACCGTAATTATGGGAAACAAGCACCTTTATGACGTAATGAAGGAAAAGGATGCCCTGTACATGAAGCCGGATTTCTCCGATGAGGACGGAATCCGTGCGGCGGAGCTGGAAGGGGAGTTCGCCGAGATGGACGGCTGGGAAGCGGAGTCCAATGTGAGCCGCCTGATTCAGGGACTGGGACTGTCCAACGACATTCTCTATTCTCAGATGAGCACGCTCACCGGTAAGGAAAAGGTGAAGGTTCTCCTGGCGCAGGCACTGTTCGGCAATCCGGACATCATCCTCCTGGACGAGCCGACCAACCACCTGGACATCAAGGCCATCAACTGGTTGGAGGACTTCCTGCTGGATTATGAGGGTACGGTCATCGTGGTATCCCACGACCGTCACTTCCTGAACACGGTCTGCACCAACATCGTGGACGTGGACTACGGCAAAATCAAAATGTATGTGGGCAACTACGAGTTCTGGTACGAATCCAGCCAGATGGTTCAGAAGATGATTCGGGATCAGAACAAGAAGAACGAAGATAAAACCAAAGAGCTGCAGACTTTTATTCAGCGGTTCTCCGCCAACAAGTCCAAATCCAAGCAGGCCACTTCCCGCCGGAAGCTGCTGGACAAGCTGTCCGTAGAGGAAATGCCGGCATCCTCCAGACGGTATCCGTTTGTTGGTTTTACCATGGACCGAGAAGCGGGCAAAGACATCCTGACGGTGGACGGAATCAGCAAGACCATCGACGGCGTAAAAGTATTGGATAACGTATCCTTCATGGTGGGCCGGGAGGACAAAATCGCTTTCGTCGGCGAGAACGAAATTGCCAACACCACCCTGTTCAAGATTCTCATGGGCGAGATGGAGCCGGACGAAGGTTCCTTCAAATGGGGGGTAACCATCACGAAGTCCTACTTCCCGATGGACAACTCGGAGTTCTTCAACGACTGCGAGCTGAATATGATCGACTGGCTGGGGCAGTACACCTCCGAGACCACCGAGACATTTATGCGGAGCTTCCTGGGCAAAATGCTGTTCTCTGGGGATGATGTGTACAAGCAGGTAAAAGTACTCTCCGGAGGAGAGAAGGTGCGGTGCATGCTGTCCCGGATGATGCTCTTCGGATCCAATTTCCTGGTGCTGGATCAACCGACCAACCACCTGGATCTGGAATCCATCACTGCCGTGAACGATGGCTTGAAGGCGTTCAAGGGAAATATCATCTTTGCATCCCATGACCATGAGTTCATCAGCACGGTTGCGAACCGAATTATGGAAATCGATGGGGAAGGACACCTCACGGATAAGCTGTGCACCTACGACGAGTATGTGGAGATGCAGGCATAGAGGATATAAGGATATAGTAGAGAAAACCCTGCAGCGGTTCGGAACCGCTGCAGGGTTTTTGCTCCCCGAAACGAAGGAATAAGGCTTTGCGGGCAGGGGGGAGCAAAGAGGCCGGCCGGGCCGGGAAAAAGAAAAAAGCCGGCCCGGCCGCCGGCACCGTTTGCGTACGCCTGCCCGCAAAGCCAATGAATTCGGTTTTCGTACGCAAACCCCGGGCCGGGAAAAAGAAAAAAGCCGGCCCGGCCGCCGGCGAAGTTTGCGTACGCCTGCCCGGAAAGCCAATGAATTCGGTTTTCGTACGCAAACTCCGGGCCGTGAAAAGAAGAAAAGCCGGCCCGGCCGCCGGCGCCGTTTGCGTACGCCTTCCCACAAAGCCAATGAATTCGGTTTTCGTACGCAAACCCCGGGCCGGGAAAAGCAGAAGAGCCGGCCCGGCCGCCTTTTCCTATTCTGCGAAAATCCGCAGGATTTCCAGCACGATTTCTATCATTTTATCCATTCCTTCCACGGTGAGGTGCTCATACGGTCCGTGGAAAGCATAGCCGCCGGTTCCCAGGTTCGGGCAAGGGAGCCCTCGGAAGCTGAGAATGGCTCCGTCCGTTGCCCCCCGAATGGGAACGGAAATCGGCGAAACGCCGCAGTTCCGGCAGGCCTTTCGCGCCACGTCCATGACCTCCGGATAGTCTTCCAGGATTTCCGCCATGTTTTGGTACTGATCCTGAATGGTAAGTTTCACCGTCCCCGCACCATACTTTTCGTTCAGCCGCTGGGCCGCCAGCTCCATCCCGGCCTTCATGGCCGCGAGCATGTTCCGGTCGTGGTCCCGAAGGATGTACTTGAGCCGGGCTTCCGCCACGGAACCGGTCATGCCGGTAAGGTGGACGAAGCCCTGGTAATTCTCCGTGTATTCCGGGCGCTGAGCGGAATTCAGCATCTCGTTGAATTCCATGGCCACCAAAGCGGCGTTTACCATCACGTTCTTCGCGGAGCCGGGATGTACGTTGTTGCCTCGGAAGGAGACTTCCGCCCCGGCGGCGTTGAAGCTTTCGTACTGCACTTCACCTTCTGCCTCACCGTCCAGGGTAAAAGCATATTTCGCCCCGAACACCTCCGTCCGAAAATCATCGGTACCGCGGCCGATTTCTTCATCCGGCGTAAAAGCAACGGACACCGGTCCGTGGGGCATTCCGGCAAGCTGCTCTACGGCGGTCATGATTTCGGCGATTCCGGATTTATCGTCGGAGCCCAGAATGGTGGTGCCGTCGGTGGTAATCAGGGTGCGGCCCTTGAGCTGAGAAAGATGAGGGAAGTCGGCCACGCGAAGCACTCGGCCGCTCGTTCTCAGCGGGACATCCTTTCCGTCGTAGTTTTCAATAATCTGAGGGTTCGGTGCGGCATCGCAGAAATCCGATACCGTATTCATGTGAGCAATCAGTCCGATTGCCGGCACATCCTCCTTCCCCGGCGTTGGGGGAATGTGTCCGTATACGTAACAGTTTTCATCTACAAAAGCATCGGATACGCCAAGTGCCTGCAGCTCCTTGACCAATTCATGGGCAAGATTGAACTCGCAGGCACTTGAAGGATGATCTTTGGAATTTTCATCACTGGGCGTCAGGATGCCGATGTAGCGAAAGAATCGTTCCATTCCTTTCATCGGTAACTTCCTTTCAATGTGTATTTTTCTTTATTTCTACCATTCCTCTTCGAAGATGAATTCCCGTGCGGAGTATTTGTCCACCAGCTCAATTGCGCATTCCACATCGTGCTTGGAGATGACGGAGCTCTGGCTGTGCGGGTAACGGTCCACGATGGAAATTCCGGCTACGCGGGTTCCGTAGTAAGCCTGATTCATGCTGGAAGCATCCGTGCCGCCTCGGTCCATGACATCCCGCTGATAGTCGATTTCATTCTCTTCGCAGGTTTTCACCATTTCGTCCACCAGATATTCATCCAGCATTGCGGATGGGTTTCCGAAGGTAACCCCTACGCCTTTGCCCACTTCGTTGCAGCCCTTCAGATCGCAAGGATAGTAGTGATCCGGCGTAACGTCCACGGAGACACCGATTTCCGGCTTGATTCGCTCTGCGGCAACCACGGAACCGCGGCAGCCCACTTCTTCCTGAACGGTGAATACATAGTAGATGTCGTTCGGATACTGTCCCTGATTCTTCTTGATGGCTTCGATCAGCACGTAGCAAGCCACCCGGTCATCCAGGGATTTGGCGCTGATGCGGTCGTTCTGCAGCTCGTAATACTTACCGATAAATCCGCAATAATCTCCCGGCTGTACGTACTTCATGGTTTCTTCCTTGCTGGTGCAGCCGATGTCGATGTAGAGAGCCTGCGCTTTGTTGTGGGCTTCTTCCACCGGACCGTCGCAGCCTACGACGCCGATGACACCGTTCTGGAAAATAACCTTATCGTTGTAGATGGAGCTGGTCCAAGTCCAGCCCACACTGTAGACCTTGATTCTTCCGTCGCCTTCAATATGAGTAACCTGGAAACCGATTTCGTCCATGTGGGCGGTGTACATAATCTTTTTGCTGTTTTCCGAATCCGTACCTTTCTTATAGGCAATCAGATTTCCCATGGCATCGGTATAACATTCATCCACATAATCCCGGATTTCTCTCCGGATGATGGCCCGAACGTTCTTTTCTCTTCCGGAGACGCCCCAGGCCTGTGTCAGTTCTTCTAATAATTTCATTTTTTGAAACCCCTTTCACGTTCAAAAATGCAGGTGATTCAGTTCAACTGTCTGAATATTATCACATGAATACGGATTTTGCAACAAAAAATTAAATATTACAAAATTTGCGAAAAAGATTGACAACATATTGCAAATTATATAAAATGAACGCAACAATTCAGTTCGACTAACAAAAACTATATGTTAAATTTGTTGTTAAATTGAAATGTGTTATAGAAAACATATTTCACGAGGGTAAAAATATGGAAAAGAGTCAAAAATTACCGATTCGAATTAAGTTTGCCATGGCCTATGGAGACTTCGGAAAGAGCACATTGAATATTCTGAACGCATTCTTCCTTCTCTGGTTCTACACCGATGTGGCAAAGATTCCGGCAGCGGCGGCTACCGTTATCATGGTAATCGCAAAGGTATGGGATGCCATTAACGACCCGATGATGGGCGTCATCCTGGATAAGACCGTTTCAAAAGAAGGAAAATGTCGTGCATGGCTGAAATACCTGTCCGTTCCGGCCGGTATCTGCGTGGCGCTCAGCTATTGGGCTCCGCACCTGAAGCAGAGTTATCTGATCATCTTTGTTGCCATCACCTACCTGTTCCAGGGCATGGCACAGACCGCTACCAACGTACCGTTCAACACATTGCTGGCGAGAATTACAACGGATAAGGAAGAGCGAGTGAAACTGGGCCAGTGGAGAGGATACGGAAATACCATCGCCAGCGTACTGGTCACCGCAACCGCACTGCCGTTCGTAAAGCTGATCGGCGGCGGAGACCAGACCAAGGGATTCTTCATCTTCGCCATCATCTGCGGCGTAATCTATGCGACTTCTTTCCTCACCGTATACGCAGCCAGCAAGGGATTTGAAGAACCTTCCTATAAGCTGGACAAGAACAGCCAAGACGAGAGAATTAAGGAAGAGGCGGAAAAGCAGAGCGTGGGCGCCATCCTGAAAGCACTGGTTACCAACAAATACGCCCTGTTCGTATGCTTGGTAAACATCATGTTCATGATCTACAACGCGCTGAACGGTGCATCCATGGTATACTACCTGCAGTATAACTTGCACAACACCAACCTGATGGGTGTATATTCCACCATGTCGTCGGTCATCAGCTTTATCGCCATCGTGGGAATGGGATACATGGGCAAAAAATTCGGAAATGCCATGTCCTGCTCCATCTCCAGCGTTGCACTGGTGATCAGCTTCGGGCTCCGTTTCATCACCCACGATGCCAGCCTGCCAATCCTGTTCTTCTGCTGGGGCTGTGAAGGCATCGGTGTAGGTCTGTTCGCACAGATGATCTACCAGTGTGCACTGGACTCCATGACCTACGGCGAGTGGAAGAGCGGCGTGGACAACGGCGGAACCATTATGTCCATCTTTACCTTTGCACAGAAAGCCGGATTGGCCGGCGGTGGAATCCTGGCAAGCTCCCTGCTCACCGCATTCCACTATCAGGCATCCGCTACGGAACAGAGCCAGGCGATTCAGAACCTGTTCTTTGCGGAAATCGTTACCATTCCGCTGATAATCTTCATCATTCTGGTGTTCGCATTCTATCGCCTGTCCAAGCTGGAGAAGCAGCTTCCGCAGATGCAGGCGGAAATCGATGCCCGCAAGGCAGCGGAAGAAAAGCTCATCGAGGAAATCGAGAGCGAAGAAGCTCCTGCCGAAACCGCAGCAGCCGAAACACCGGAAGTTCTGGAAAAATAAAAGAATACAACATTTTAAAGAAACAGGGCGGCGGAATTTGCCGCTCTGTTTTGCTAACAGGAGGAAAAAATGAACGAGATGATTGAGGCACTGCAGAAGCTGGTGTCGTTTCAAAGCATTGCAAAAGAAGAGGGACCGGAATATCCCTACGGGAAAGAGGTCCATCGCGCCAAGGAATACGTGCTGAACCTGGCAAAATCCTTCGGCATGCGGGTGACGGACGTACCGGGAAAGTACGCGTACATAGAAATCGGAGAGGGTCCGCGACTGATTGGAATCCTGTCCCACCTGGATGTGGTGCCGGCGGGGGATGGCTGGACGCAGGATCCCTTCGGCGGTGAAATCGTGGACGGAAAAATCTACGGCCGGGGCACCACCGACGACAAAGGCCCCACCATCGCCGTGCTGTACGCCATGAAGACCCTAAAAGAAAAATCCACTCCTCCGGCACGCATCCGGCTGATTCTGGGGCAGACGGAAGAAAACGGGGAGTGGCGAGACATTGAAGCCTATACGGAGGCGGAAGAAATTCCGGAATGTGGTTTTACCCCCGACGGCGATTTCCCGGCCATTCAGAACGAGCTGGGGGCCATGGTTTTTCAGGTAGAAATGCCTCGGGCGGAGTCCGGATTCCGGGAAGGCGAAGGGGGGACCGCACCCAATATGGTGCCGGCGCACGCTCGGGTAAAAACAAAATTCGGTTCCTATGAGGCGTCCGGAAAGGCGTGTCACGGATGTGCGCCATGGCTGGGGGTCAACGGAATTTCGGCGCTGATGGAGAAGGTGCACCGGGCGGAGCCGGAGAACCGGTTCGCCGAGATGTATGCGGATTTGATCGGGAAAACCATATACGGAGAGAAGCTGGGAATCGCGGCGGAGGACGAGAGCGGAAAGCTCACGCTGAATGCCGGACTCCTGGAAGTAGGCGCCGATAAGGTGACCTTGATGGTGGACATCCGTTATCCGGCAAAGAAAAATCCGGATGAAATATCCGGATCCTTGGTTCGTCAATTCAGTTCGTACGGCGCATCCTGCGAATGCGTCTATCAAGTGCGTCCGCTGTACACGCCGTTGGACAGTCCGGTGCTGGGCGCCCTTCTGTCGGCTTACCGGGAAGTGACCGGAGACGAGAGCCGGCCGATTTCCATCGGCGGGGGGACCTATGCCAAAGCCATGCGCAATATGGTGGCTTTTGGACCGAATTTTCCGGGACATGAGAATCGGGAGCACATGGAGGATGAATACATTCTGGTGGATGATTTCCTGAAATTGGAGGAAATCTACGAGCGAGCACTGGTCTATTTGCTGGATTCTTCCGACTCTTCTTCCTCTTCGTCCAGAATCGACAGCGCTTTGGCGTAGGAAGATCCCACGTGGGTTCGCATCAGGTTCTCCGCCCGGTCCAACCGGTTGTCCCGAATGGCATTTAGAATTTCCTCGTGCTGTTTCAGGATTTCCCGGCGGTTTTCTTCTTTAATCTCATACTGATTCGAGAAGATGGTGGACTGGATGCGAATCTTCCGCGCCGCATCGGTGAGTCGGCCGTTCTGCGCTTCTTCATACAGGATGCTGTGGAAGGCATCGCTGTAATAATTCCAGAGCTTGTTTTCAATGGAAGCCCGGGATTTCTCCATGCACAGTTCCAGGGCCGCCAGGGTGCCGAGCCTTCGGCCCGGAATTGTGGCGGCCCGGAGGGCAATCACATCGAACTCGGTGAGGAGCATGTAGATTTCTGCCAGGTCCTGGCGGGTGAATTCGATGACCCGCATGCCCGCGTTGGAGCGGTATTCAATCAACCCATCCTGCTGAAGGCGGAACAGGGCCTCCCGAATAGGGGAGGAACTGACACCGTACATTTCATGAAGTTTTTTGATGGTGAGTTTTTCACCCGAAACCAGAGTTTTGTTCAGAATATCGTCTCGGATGGCGGTATATATTCTTTCGCTGACGGTTGCACTGTTGGCATTCATTTAGTAGTATTCCTTTCTTCGCTGCACTGAATTAGCGGTTCTTCTTGTAGGAATCCAGAACCGACATCATGCTGAACTGGAGGTGTGCCCGAATCCGCTCGGCGGCCAGATCGAAATCCCGCTGCTGTACGGCTTCGCAGATTCCCCTGTGACGCTGGTAGATTTGCTCTTCCGTTCCTTCGCGAGAATACATGTGGGACATGAGTTCCATGCGGGCGCTCATCCGTTCCGCCGTCTCATCCAAATACCGGTTATCCGAAAACTTGTAGAATACATCGTGGAAGGTTCCGGATATCTTTTCCCAAGCTTCGAAATCGCCCTTTTCCAGCGCTTCCGCTTCCCGGTCCACAATGGATTGAAGACGTTCCATCAGCGGTGCCAGAGTGAAGGCATTGCTGCAGAAGCGAAGGGCCAGCACTTCCAGCTCGGCGGTGAACTGGAAAATTTCCCGAATCTCACTTTCGGAGAAGTCCGCTACCTTCATGCCTTTGTTGGGATGGTAGGTAACCAGTCCGTCGGCGCTGAGGCGGGTGAGGGCTTCCCGGATGGGGGTGTGGCTCACGTTGAATTGCTTCTTTAGCATGGTGAGGGTGAGGTTCTGCCCCGGCTTCAGCTCCTGGTGGGTGATGGCCCGGTACAGCTCGTTGTAGATTTCATTGGTTAGTGTATTGTCTGTTCCCATTATTGAACCCTTTCTTTTCGCAATTATCTTTTTAAATTTTATAATATTTGATGAAATATTACAATAGATTTGATAAAATAGTGAAGGCTTCCCGGAAGTCCCGGGAGTTAGTGGAAAAATATTTTTACTTTTAATAAAAAAATTCGAGTTTGATGGGGGTTTTACAGATAGATGAAACACAAAGATACGGTGAAAAATCTGACTCAGGGCAGTATTTCGAAGGCACTGATTCAAATGTCGCTGCCGCTGATTGCCTCTCAGTTCGTTCAGATGGCGTACAATTTAATCGATACCTTGTGGGTGAGCCGTCTGGGGATTGAGGCGGTGACGGCGGTGTCCACCGCGGGGCTGCTTCTTTTTCTGGCTCAGGGAATCTGCATGATTGTGCAGACCGGTGCCCAGGTGCGCATCGGGATGCTGTTGGGAAAAAACGACCTGACGCAAGCGCAGGTGGCTTCCGGGACGTCCATTACGCTGAACTGGATTATCATGCTGCTGTACGTGCTTCCGGTTCTGATATTTCGGCATTCCATCGTGGGGTTTTACCATATTCAGAACGATGTCATCGTTTCCTATACCGTCAGCTATCTCACCATCACCATCATCAGCGTGTTGTTCATGGGATACAATTACGTGCTGCTGGGAATCTACACTGCGGCGGGGGACAGTCAGACGCCGTTTAAATACAATTTGGTGGGAATGATTCTCAACGTCATTCTGGACCCGGTTCTGATTTTCGGACTGCTGGGTTCTCCGGCGCTGGGATCTGACGGCGCGGGTTATGCCACCCTGTTCTCTCAGATGGTGGTCAGCCTTTTGTATGCCCTGCGGGTGCATCGGGATCGGCATCTCTTTCGAGAGGGCAGTTTCCGCAGCCGCTACCGGATGAGCCGGGAAGAATGCAAAATCATTTTATGCTACGGTTTTCCCGCTGCCATCCAGACGATTATCTTTGCCATGATTTCCAGCGTGCTGGGGAAGATGATTACGGTGTACGGCAGTACCTATATCGGCATCCAACGGGTGGCGACGCAGATTGAATCCGTCGCCTACATGACCGCCAACGCGTTTCAGGTGGCCATGACCTCTTTCGTGGCGCAGAACTTCGGTGCCGGAAAGGACAAGCGGATTCGCGACGGCTACCGTGTGGGGATCTATCTGATGCTGGTGCTGGGTGTGCTCACCACCTTGCTGTTCATCTGTGAGGGACGGCCGCTGATTAAACTGTTCTTTACGGATTCGCTGGCGATTGAAACCGGAACGGATTATCTTCGGATTATCGGATACTCGCAGATCTTCTACTGCCTGGAGGTGGTTGCTACCGGAACCTACCGGGGCATCGGCAAACCAATCGTCCCGGCGGCCTGTAGCATTATCGGGAGCCTGCTCCGAATTCCGATGGCGGCGGCCTTCGGATGCGTCACCGGATTTTGGTGGGCCATCTGCATTTCCACCGTCATCAAGGGACTGGCGATACCGATCCTCCTGCATTTCGAGATGAAGAAAGAATCGTTGGTTTGATTTGCTGCATAAGAAAAAGACCGGTACCCGAGCTTGAACGGACTCGGAGGCCGGTCTTTTAATATGCGGTGGTTCGCCTACACACCCAGCACTTCCCGGGCTTCGTCGAATTTGTTCTTCAGAATCAGGCGGTTCACCTTTCGCTCCGTGTCGATGCGGTTCCGCTCCTGCTCAAAGATGTCACTGCCGAAATACTTCTTGTAGATGGATTTCCGGTACGCCCGGCCGCTCATCTCCCGCAGGGTGCCGTTCTCCAGAATGAAGATTCGCTGTGCGCAGTCGGTGACGGTGAAAAAGTCGTGGGAGACCATGAGCACCGTTCCCCGGTATTCCGTCAGCGCCTGCTCCAGAGCAATCTGGGCATCGCAGTCCAGGTGGCTGGTGGGTTCGTCCAGCAGCAGGGTATCGTAATCCCCTCGGCAGATTTCCTCCAGCTGGGCCATGTTCCGCTCTCCGCCGGACAGCTGCAGCGTGTCGTCGGATTCGGTAATCTGTCGGAAATAGCCCACCTTGCCGCCGTTTTCTTTTTCCGAAAGCATGCGGTAAATGTCCCGCAGGATGCTGGATTTGCCGGTGCCGTTGGCGCCCACGACAGCGATTTTGTCCCCCTTGTTCACGGTAAAGGAGACGTCCCGCAGCAGTTCGTCTTTATAGGCGAGGGAATAGTTCTCCACGGTAAAAGCAATTCCGTCTTCCGGGGTGACGTCCGGGAAGGCGAAGGAATGATTCGGAATCTCCAGGAACGGATCCTCGCCCCGCAGGGTCTTCATCCGCTCCACCAGTTTTTTGCGGGCCTGCAGCTGCTTGCCCTTCTTCGGGTCGGAGGTGAATTCCGCGCCCTTCCGGAGGCGGTTCACCAGCTGCTGCTGGGCTTCGATGTAATCGTCGAAATCCTTGGTCACTTCAAAAACATCGATTCGGGTCTCCAGCAGCCAGCGGCTGTATTCCGGGTAGGAGCCGGCATATTCCTGGAGCTGCATGTTCTCGATGTGAAGGACTTTGTCGAAGCACTGACTGAGAAGCAGGCGGCTGTGGGTGATGGTGAGAATGGTTCCGTCGTAGCTGTTGATTAGATGCACCAACCCGATCAGGTTCTCAAAATCCAGGAATACATCCGGCTCGTCCATGATCAGGAGCTGCGGCTTCAGCAGCATATTCCGGATGATGTACAGCAGCTTGTACTCGCCGCCGCTGACGGAACCCACGGAATTCTCTTCGATGGCGGAAAGTCCGGCGGTGTGAAGCTGCTTTCGGATGTTGGCCTCGTAATTGTATCCGTCCACTGCATCGATGCGGTCCATCAGGACTTGAAATTCTTCATACAGCTTGTCCGGGTTCTCCGCTTCGCCCATCTTCTGAGCCAGGGCGTCGGATTCCCCCAGCAGGTCCACAAATGGTTTTGCCAGAAAATCAAAGACGGTGGCATCGCCGGTTTCGTGTTCCACAAACTGACCCACGTAGCCGGTGCGGAAATCGCCGCTGCGGCGAATCAGGCCTTCGTAGGTGTATTTTTCCTCGTCCATCAGCAGGTGTACCAGGGAGCTTTTGCCGCAGCCGTTGCTTCCGATGAGCACGGCGTGTTCTCCCGGCTCGATGGTAAAGGAAATATTTTCGTATAGATCTTTCTCCGGATAACCGAAGGATACTTTTTCAAATTCGATGAGTGCCATGGTGTTCCTTTCGTTGTGAAAATAGTCTGTTTCATTATATCAGATTCCGCGGAAATTGCGTACACCAAATTATCATGTGGAATGGGCGGAAATCTGTTATAATAGGGAAGTTGTTTTTATAAAAAAAGAAGAGGTTACTATAGAATGAATCGGAAAGAAATCAGGGAAATCAAGAAGCGGATTCGTCCGGAGATGGATAATTTCGGCCATGTGTACGGCTGCTACGTGAATGCGGCGCGGGAAATCGTGTCGGATATGGATATGCAGGTGATTCAGATGGATCGGGAGGAGAAGGAGATGTACTCTCAGCTGTTCCGGAAGACCCTGTCCGGCGGCCTGGGACGGAATCTGATGAATATCGACTTTACCACGGCGCAGGTGGAAAGCAGCGACGAGCACCGGCTGCTGCAGGGGCTGCGCATGAGCGGGCTGAAGGATGAGAACCTGCGGCAGGTACTGTATCGGAGAATTATCGATTCCCTGATGCTGGAAGAGACTAGCTATGTGATTCTGCTTTTGGCAGATACCTACGATGTGCCGTACAAATCCGGAAGCGATGAGGAATGGGATGAGGATTCCACGGATCAGTTCGATTATTTCATCTGCACCATTTGTCCGGTGAAGGATTCCAAAGCGGCCCTCCGGTACATGGCGGAGGACAAGCTGTTCCGAGGCGCGGCGACGGGAAGCATTCTGTCCAATCCCCAGATGGGATTCCTGTTCCCGTGCTTCGATGACCGGACCACCAATATTTACGGTGCCCTGTATTACAGCAGAAGTTCCTCGGAGATTCACGAGGAGCTGATTCAGGCGCTTTTCAATGCGGCTCAGCCACCGATTGCGCCGGAAAAACAGAAGAACGCCTTCGGCGGCGCTCTGAGCGAGGCGCTGGAGGAGGAGTGCAGCCTGGAGGTGGTCCAGGCGGTGACCAATTCTCTCCGTCAGCGGATTGAGGAGCACAAGGAGAGCCGGGATCCCAACGCGCCGGTGATTCTCATCAACGAGGTGAATGAAATCCTGAAAGACAGCGGGGTTTCGGAGGAACGGATTGAGACCTTCGGTGAGACCTGCCGGAAGTATTTCGGTGAGGAAGAGGCGCTGAATCCCAACAATATCATTGAAAAAAGAAAATTCCGGGTGCACACCCCGGAGGCGGACATTGCGGTGGATCCGGAGCAGATCTATTCGGTGAAAACGCAGGTTATCGACGGCCGGGAGTACCTGTTGATTCCGCTGTGCGAAGGGGTAACGGTGAACGGCGTGGATGTGAGCGTGGAAGAATCGGAAGCGCAGGAATAAAAAAAGGAAGTGTTTTGCGGCGGCAAAACACTTCTTTTTTTTATGAGATAATTTCCGGCTCTTCCTCGGCGCCCAAGCTGTAGGAGGCCAGTCGGCCCACGTTGTTGTTGGAGCCCATGACCCACAGCACGTCCCCCTTCTGAATTTTCAGGTAAGCGCTTGGCATCAGCACCGGATAGCCGTCCTTCTGAATGCCCAGAATCATGCAGTGGGCTTTGCTGAGGATTTTGGAGTTGATGATGGCCTGACCGCAGTACGGCTCGGAACCGTTCACTTCAATGGCCAGGCAGGCCAGTGCGTGCTGGGTGTCCGGGTAGTCACTTTCCATGAACTGCTCCAGGGTGCGGATTCGGCGGTCCACATCCGGGAAGAGAATTTCCTTAATCTGCAGGATGTCGTTCATCTGACCCACCAGGTACAGCTTGTCGCCGGCCTGGATCTTGAAGCCGCTGTGAGGCAGGGTGTAGGTGTGCTTGCCCCGGCGGATTTTCGTTACCAGAATGTTGTTGTATTTACCCCACGCCAGCTGCTCCAGCGTCTGACCGATGTACTCCGCGTCCTTCGGCACGTAGTAGGACACGATGTGAATATCTTCGTCCAGCCATTCCTGAGGTCCCTGACTCTGCGCCACATGGGTCAGGGTCTTTTCGTTCAGATTCCGCAGGAACCGGGTTTCCAGCTGCAGGTAAAAGGTCGCCACCACGTCCGTCTTGCTCATGGTGAGGATGGCGATGAGGGCGACGCCCAGCAGCAGCATTCTCCGAGCACCGAAGATGTGGTGAATCGGGATAAAAGCAATATACGCGATGGCCAGCACGTTCAGCAGGGCCAGAATCACCAGCGGCGGCCGGTTGGCTTTGCGGTCCAGCCACAGCTTGGTAAAGGTGGTGTCCCGAAGGCGCAGCATCGGCCGGGCAAAAATCGCGATGACGATGTACACCAGCAGGCAGGTAGCGATGCCGGAGAATTTCTTCGGCATAAACTGAAGCAGGGACGGATACAGCAAGCGGACTCCCGCAATGGCGGTCACCAGCATGATGATGCCGTACAGGAGAAGGCTGGAAAAGAAGTTTCGAATCATCACCAGCCAGTCGTGGGTGTGGTCCGTCTCGTCCTGCTCGCTGGAGGTGTACCGGTCGATTTTCTCCAGGAGCTTTTTCGGCAGGTGCTTTCGCATAAACGCCGCTACCTTGGAGGAATTCCGGATGAGCACCGGGGTGGCCAGGGTAGTGAGTATGGAAGCCGCCACGATAACCGGATAGAGGTATTCATCCATTACCCCCAGGGAGATTCCCAGCGCCGCGATGATGTAGGAGAATTCTCCAATCGGCGCCAGACTGAAACCGCTCTTCAAGGCGGTTTCCATCCGCTGCCCGGAAAGGATCATACCCAGTGTGGCGAAAATCAGCTTGGCAATCACCGCGATAATCGCAATCGGAATGATGGAGGTCCAGTGCTCCGCAATGACGGACGGATCCACCTTCATGCCCACAGATACGAAGAAAATCACGGCGAACATATCCTTAATGCTCTCGGATGCGTGTTCCACTTCCTTCGCATGGTTGGTTCCCGCAAAAAAGGATCCTGCAAGGAACGCCCCAAGCTCCACGGAGAATCCCAGCTGTTTCGCCAGGAGGGACAGGGTGAAGCAGATTCCCAAAGACAGGGCGATGAGCATCTCTCGGTTGAGAAGGTGCATGACGCGGTTCAGCAGGGTCGGAAGGAAGTAAATTCCCACAATCAGCCATACCAGCAGGTAGCAGCCCATGAGGAGCAGCTTGCTGACAACGCTCTCGCCGCCGCTCTGGCCCACGGACAGGGAGGCCAGGATGACCATCATGAACACGCCGATCAGGTCTTCCATAATCAGCTCTCCCATAACCAGGGACGTGTATCTCTCCCCGGTGACCTTTAGATCCTCAAAACATTTCTGAATAACCACGGTGGAACTGATGGCCAGCATGGTTCCCAGGAAAATGCAGTTCATCTGGGACAGCCCAATCAGGTCCCCGAACAGGTATCCCACCGCCAGCACGCCGCCCATCTTTACCAGGGCGGTGACGATAGCGGTACTTCCCACGCTGAGCAGCTTGTGGAAATCAAATTCCAGACCGATGTGAAACAGAATGATAATTACGCCGATTTCGCTGAGTGTGTCGATGGCGGGCACATCCTCCACGTTGAAAAACATGGGAAAGTACGGGCTGATCAGAAAACCCACGGCAATATAGCCCAGGATGACCGGAAGGTGTATTTTGCGGAAAATCACGCTGACAATTCCGGCGGCCAAAAGCATCATGGCCAGGTCGATTACGAGAGATGGTATGTGCATAGGACTCCTTTCGTCATTAAAGGATATAGCGAATACTTGTATACATTATACCAAAAATATACGGTTATTGGAAAGTAAAAGAAACAACAAAGATGCCACATTAAATAAAAAAAGAATTGCCACTTCGCCCGAACTGCCGAACAATCTTAGAATTTTGCGCTTGTTTTTATAAAGTAATTCCAAATTGGAAAAAATTGTATATAAACATAAAAAATCCGATAAATTATTATTATTAATTCATAAAAAACTATTGAAAAAGTGTATGAATTTCGGTACAATAAATTCCGTTGTTACTTTTTACAAGGTTTTGGTTAATAAGTTATTGGAGGGAAACAATGTTACATATTATTGAAGAGGTGAACAATTCGGTGAATGCTTTCATCTGGGGTGTTCCATCCATGGTGTGCATCATCGGTGTGGGACTTCTCTTGACGATTCGAACCAAGGGATTGCAGTTCCGGAAGTTCGGATACGTTCTGAAGCATACTTTTGGCACGATGTTCGATAAGAGAGAAGCGGAAGAAGGTGCGCTGACGCCGTTCCAGTCCGTATGTACCGCGCTGGCGGGCACGGTGGGGACCGGAAACATCGCCGGTGTGGCCGGTGCGATTGCCCTGGGCGGCCCGGGTGCCGTTTTCTGGATGTGGTGCTCCGCACTGCTGGGTATGTGCACGAAATTCGCAGAGGTAACCTTGGCGGTGCACTTCCGGGAGAGAAACGATAAGGGAGACTGGGTCGGCGGACCGATGTACTACATCAAGAACGGCCTGGGCAAAAAATGGCAGTTCCTGGCGGTGCTGTATTCCATCCTGGGCGTGCTGACGGTATTTGGAACGGGAAATGCGACGCAGGTCAATACCATCGTGGCATCCATCGATTCCGCACTGTTCAACTTCAATGTGTTCAATGAAGATAATGTGGGAAATGTAAATCTGGGAATCGGCATTCTGATTGCCGTCCTGGTTCTGCTGATCCTGCTGGGCGGCATCAAGAGAATCGGAAACGTTACGTCGAAGCTGGTTCCTTTTATGGCCGTGTTCTATATTGCGATGGGCCTGATCCTGGTAGCCGTTAACTACGAACGGGTGCCGGAGGTGTTCCAATCCATCTTTGAAGGAGCGTTCAATCCTCGTTCCGTTACCGGCGGCGTGGTAGGTTCTCTCTTTATCAGTATGAGAAGAGGCGTGTCCCGGGGAATCTTCTCCAACGAAGCCGGCCTGGGTACCGGATCCATCGCCCACGCCAGCTCCGATGTAGCACACCCGATTCAGCAGGGTATGTGGGGAATCTTTGAGGTTTTCGCCGACACCATCGTAATCTGCACGCTGACCGCACTGGCTATTCTCTGCAGCGGAATCAATATCGATTACGGAAAGGCTGCCGGTGCAGAGCTCACCATCAGCGGTTTCACCACCACCTTTGGCGGATGGATTTCCATCCTGCTGGCGGTAGCGCTTTGCTGCTTTGCCTTCTCCACCATCCTGGGGTGGGGACTGTACGGCTCCCGCTGCATCGAGTATCTCTTCGGGCCGAAGATCGTAAAACCCTTCATCGTTGTCTATGCGCTAGTGGCAATCATCGGTGCCACCATGGACCTGGGCCTGCTCTGGTCTCTGGCGGATACCTTCAACGGTTTGATGATTATCCCGAACTTGATCGCGGTATTCCTGCTTTCCGGCACGGTAATTCACCTGGTAAAGGACTACTTCGGGACTCCGGAATCCCAGCGAATGGAAATGGATAAATAAAGGAAAATAAAAGTAAAGGAAAATCCCCGAAGCGGAATGCGCTTCGGGGATTTTTTGGATGAATGGAGGCGCCCGCGACAGGACCGCGGTCGCTCCGACTGCTGATGGCGCGGCCGCCGGAAACCGGCGGGCACCCGACCCGCGCTCGGAAAAAAGGCAGCGAGCGGCACCCGGCAGGGGCGCGGGAATTGTGTGAAGATTTTGCTCCCCCAGACGGAACCACAAGGCCTAGCGGGGAGGGGGGAGCAAACCGCGCCCGGAAAAGGCGGCCGGCGCCCAGTGGGAGCGCGGGAATTGTGTGAAGAATTTGCTCCCCGTGACGGAACTACAAGGCCTAGCGAGGAGAGGGGAGCAAACCGCGCCCGGGAAAAACCGGCCGGCGCTTGACCGGCACCCAGCGGGGGCGCGGGAATTGTATGAAGAATTTGCTCCCCGAGACGGAACCATAAGGCTTAGCGGGGAGGGGGGAGCAAACCGCGCCCGGGAAAAACCGGCCGGCCGCCGCCCACGCCCCACCCGCCGCGGCCCGGCGGGCATCAAATCAAAAAGGAGTGGATTCCGCCGGTGCGCGGAATCCACTCCCTTCATTTCCTACTTTTTCTCTTCCTCCGGCTTTTTCTCCGTCGGTTCCAAGTCCAAATCCAAATCCGTCTGCTGATGCAGCAGGCCAATCAAATCCACCAGCTCGTCCTTCTTGGAATCCAATGTTTTGAAGGTAAGCTCCGGATTCCGGTTCTTCTCTGTCCGATATTCATCCATCATGCTGGAGAAAATCGCGGAAGAGGAAATCGGTGTGTAGACGATGGCATTGGCACCGGCCTCAATGGTACGGCGAATGGACTCATCCGTTTTGCCACCGCTGGCGATAATCGGCACCTTCGGGAAGTCCTTCCGAATTTCCCGAACCACATCTGCGGTATTCTTTCCGGCTGCCACGTTGAGGATAGTGACGCCGGCATCCAGCCGTTCCTGAATTCCGGTGGAATCAATTACTGTGGAAACTACCGGGATATCGATGACCCGCTTGATGAAGCGGATGTTGCTGTTGCTCATGGGATTGTTTACCACAACGCCGAAAGCTCCCTGCGCTTCCGCATCCTGAGCCATGTACACGGAGCGAAGCCCTTTGGTGGTGCCGCCGCCCACGCCGACGAAAACAGGAATGGAGGAGGCGTTGATAATGGCCTCGGAAATTACCTGCTGCGGAGTGAACGGGTACACGGCCAGAACCGCATCCGCATCGCAGTTTCGAATAATGGCGATATCCGTGGAGAAAATTAACGATCGAATTTTTCGACCCAGCACGATGATGCCCGAAGCTTCTCGAATGACTTCCGGCATTTCAATGGTATGGGCACGAAGCGTGCCGGTTATTCTTGGAATTGATTCCTTCATTGTGAACCCTCCTCTTTCTTTCAACAAAATCTGTCACTGTATAACATGAGGTACTGCACTTCTCAGAGAAGCACAGATCTGTATGTTCATAAAACCACTGGACAATTATACACGATTGCGCCGAATTCGAACATATCCATTTGTGTATTTTTGATAAAAAAATATTGCACTCCCCGGCGACTTCCGGCAGTTCTATAAAAATATGAAAAACAGTTTATAAAAATATGAAAAAATGTAAAATTGTCCCACCAATATCCGCAAGTACAGATTTACGTCCTTGCGTTAAAAATTAGTCGACTTCTGTTATACTAGTGAAGTTGATTTCTCCGGTGGGTAATTGCAGGTAGTGCCCGGGGAAAAGAATTATTAATTAGGAGGGATTATTGATGAATACTATCACTTTAATGAAAGCATTGTGTATTGTGGGAATTGTGTTTACCGCAATTCTGCTGGCGCGGAGCATTCCAAAGATTCGTTCCACGGAAGAGGGACAGGCGAGATGGGAAAAAGAAAAGAAACATCTGGCATTCAACTCCGTTGTGGCATTTTTCGCAAACTTCTTAGATGTGCTGGGAATCGGTTCTTATGCCACTTCCACCGGTGCATATAAAATCAAAGGTTCCGTGGATGACATGTATATTCCGGGAACTCTGAACGTAGGCGATACCATCCCGGTGCTGTTGGAGGCATTCCTCTTCTTCGGTTTTGTGGAAATCGATAAGCTGACGCTGATTTCCCTGCTGTTGGCAATGATTGTGGGTTCCAAGGTAGGAGCCAGCCTGGTCAGCAAGATGGATGCGGAAAAAATCCGTCTGGGCATGGGTATCGGACTGCTCGTGGTCGGCGTGGTTATGGCTTTGAAGCAGCTTCAGATTGGACCGTTCGGACTGGTTGGAATGGAAACGGGAATCTACGGAATCAAACTGATTATTTCCGTTATCGTTGAATTCTTCGTGGGTGCTTTTATGACCATCGGTGTCGGAGCATACGCGCCGACGTTTGCACTGGTTTCCATGATGGGCATGAACGTTCAGTCCGCATTCCCGATTATGATGGGCGGATGTGCGTTCCTGATGACCTTTGGCGCCGGCCCGGAATTCATCAAATCCGGTCGGTACGATATGATTGCCACATTGACCAACGCGACCTTCGGATCCTTGGGTGCACTGATTGCGTACATGTTCGTGAAGAGCGTGCCGCTGACCATTCTCCTTTGGATTGTGGTAGCCGTGGTATTCTATACAGCAATCATGTTTATCCGGGACTACATGAAGAGCCGTGAGCCGAAGAAGGCAGCCAAAAGCATTCCGGCCAAGGCAGAATAGTCCAAAGACTATTGAAAAGATTCCATCGAGATACTATAATGAGTACATTCAGGAGGCTTTCCGCTGGGAGGCCTCCTTTAGCATGTTACCGAACAGTATTAAATAAATCTATTTCTAATTTCTGATCTATTTATAATACTAATTCGACTTTAATTTTAAATACTCATATACTCTTAATAGAATTGCTGGATACCTCAAAATATGCACATGCATAAGTTTATTTTTGAAAGGAGAAAAGAAATGAGTGTTTTAAAGAAAAAGGGGAGTACATGCTTACTCGTATTAGGGTTGATATTTTCATTCGCTTTGAATGTGGGAAAAATTGTCAAATTACCTATTGATTACGTTTACGGAGCATCCAATATATCCGCATTTGAATGGAAATATTTTGCTAGTTATATGGATGGTCGTGGGAAGGTTTCTCACTCGTTAGGAAAAGGGACTGCACAACTGAAAGTTGATAAGTGTTATAATTATTCTAGCAGCAGTAAGGGGACAGTATATCTTCGAAAAGCTCAAAAGGCTTCACCTGGATACAAAAACTGCGGTTCAATCAAGTTCTATAAGCCTGGAACCTATTCATTCGGAAAGGTAGGAAAAGGTAGTTATTGGCTCTTTATTAAGGGCGGAAATGCTAAATGCTACAAAAGTGCAAAAGGAAAGGTCCAAAATAAATAATGAAGCAAACAATTATAACTTCTGGAATGTTTTTGAAGTATGCGTTAGTAATTTTAGTTTGTTACTATGGAATTCGATACAGAAAATACATAATAAGTAGGGATTATATCAATTTAAAACCAAAACTATGGAATTTTTTATTTACCTTTTACGGTTGTGTTATTGTTTGTTTTACGCTCCTTCCTATTACGTATCCGGCGATGAATCCATCCGGATTTGAATATAATCTAGATGTTTCAGAAATGCTATTGATATTCGTGAACCGAGGTGCAATAATAACGTACGCGGATAATGTGCTCCTTTTTCTACCGTTGACGGTTTTAGCATACTGCAGTGAATACAAAGTTTTTAGAAATATAAAATGGGCAACAATATTCTCGCTGTTATGTTCACTTTCGATTGAAATCTTGCAAGGCGTGGAGGCGTATGCAAGAGTTTTGGAAGATACAATGCCGGTTTGTGATATCAATGATGTAATTTGCAATACAATTGGTGGGATTCTTGGATTTTTATTAATCTATTTTTATAAGAGAGAACACAATACTGATAATAAGGCTAAGGCCGAATAGTCCAAAGACTATTGAAAAGATTCCATCGAGATACTATAATGAGTACATTCAGGAGGCTTTCCGCTGGGAGGCCTCCTTTTAATTGGAAAGGAGTGGCATCAATGATTGAATGCTTGGTTGTGGGCGCCGGCGGCTTCGTGGGGGCGGTGCTCCGATATCTCGTGGGACTTCTGGATATGAACCCGGAAAGCGGTTTTCCGATAAAAACATTTATCATCAATATTGCGGGAGCGTTCCTCATCGGTGTGGTGGCGGCGCTGGCGTCCCGGGAGGCCTTGAATCCTCGGACGGTGCTTTTTCTGAAGGTGGGAATCTGCGGGGGTTTTACCACCTTCTCTTCCTTCGCACTGGAAAACCACGATTTGATGATGAACGGCGCTTCCGGTGTAGCACTCACGTACATGGGGGTGAGCCTGGTATTGGGAATTCTGGCGGTGTACATCGCCCAGCGCATGTTCGGCGCCTAAGGGGCAAAAAACCGAAAGAAATCCGAAAACAATATCCCATCGTTTATGGGAATGTGGTACAATGATAACAATTTATGAAATAAGGCAAGACAAGGAGATTAGGTCGATATGGAATTTATGGAAGAACGGATTCGCAGAGACGGCAAAGTGGCACCGGGGGAAATCCTCAAAGTTGATACCTTTCTGAATCATCAGATCGATGTCAGTCTGATTCGTCAGATTGCAAAAGCGCTGAAAGAGCATTTTGGAGATCGGGAGATTACCAAGGTGGTAACCATAGAAGCCTCCGGAATTGCCATTGCAAGCATCACGGCAGAGGAGTTCGGCGTGCCGATGGTGTTCGCCAAGAAGTCCAAGAGCCGGAACCTGAATTCGGATACCTATAAGTCCCGGGTATATTCCTATACCCACGACCGCTATTACGATATTGTGGTGAACGAGAATGCCCTGAACGACAACGACAAAGTGCTTCTCGTGGACGATTTCCTGGCGAACGGGCAGGCCATGCATGGATTGCTGGACATCTGCCGGCAGGCCGGAGCGGATGTTGCCGGAATCGGCATCTGCATTGAGAAATCCTTCCAGCCGGGCGGAAAAGCACTTCGGGAAGAAGGATACGATGTTCTGAGCATGGCAAAGATTAAGAGTCTGGAGAACGGAACCGTCGAATTTGAATAATAAAAATCGAATCGTCAAAAGGAGCTGCGCAGTAGGCACACTGCAGCAGCTCCTTTTTCAAATCCGAATTTTAATCTCCCACAATTACCGGTGTGCCGATGTCAACCTTTTGGAACAGTTCTCCGGCGGCGTAGACCGGCATATTGACGCAGCCGTGAGAACCGCCGTATTGATAGATGTTTCCGCCGAAGGCACCTCGCCACTGGGCGCTGTGAATTCCGAAGGAGCCTCCGATAAAGGCCATCCAGTATTGAACGGTGACATCGTAGCCCTGCCCCTTGAGGCGGGTGCCGGTGCTCATGGAATTGATATAATAGCTTCCCCGAGGCGTATCGTGAACTCCTTGGGTGCCGGTAACCACCGGCGAGGACATGTTGATTTTACCGTCAACGAAATAGGTCAGCTGTTGCTTCGGGATGCTGACGTAGATGTAGGTTCCCATGGCGCCGTATTCCGCTTTTTGTACGTGGAAGATGGCTTTTGCCTGGGAAACGTTTCCGTAGGGGTCGGTGGCGGTGGCGTGCACGATATAGTCTCGAACCTTGTGTACGTTGATCTTCTCGTGGGAGAGCTTCAGCTTCACCTTGCCGGAATTGTCGGTGGCTTTGAACATTCCTTTTAGCAAATCCTGAAGCTCGTCGTCCGTCAGTTCCGTATCTTTGAAAATATAGACGTCCTTCGCCTTCTTGAATTTCGGCTTTTCCAGATCCTTGATGGTCACCTGATATTTCCGATAGACCTGATTCTCGTAGTAGATGGTGAGGGGGTAGGTGCCGGGACGGTCGTATTTGTGACCGGGAACCTTTTTCCCATGGTAGACGACGGAAGAGTTCTTCTTTACGTATTTCTGCTCTTCCTTGGACAGGGCATTCATGTTCACGTATTCGGATATGTCCGTAGATACCGCGGTGCCGTAGTTGACACAGATTTCCGAGTGGGCGTATTTCTGATTCAGCTCCAGCAGCGGACCGCAGCCGGTGAGGGCGAAAACCGCCATCAGGCAGAGCAGCAGCGGAATCACACGCCGACGTATTTTGCTTGGCATAAAATATCCTCCATTAATGTGCATATGTCTTGAGATTATACTATAGAAATCATTTTGCCGCAAATAACAATACCGCAGATTGTACGAAAAAAAGTGTTTGTAGAAAACAACAAAAAATTTGAAAAAATTGTTGACAAGCTCATGAAAAAAGTTATAATAAGGTAAGTCAACTGAATAGACCTGATTCGATAGAGGTTGCGGAAATCAAGAGTACGGAGTTACGGACGCAGAGGATGCGGTAACTCGGGAAAGGGAAATCCGCCGAAGGCTGAAGCATCCTACAGCGGAGGCCTGGGACATCGCAGAATATGCGATGGACTGTCACACATGTGGAGCGCTATCAATGGTATATATTTGTACAGGAAGAGTTTTTTTGAGTACTTAGCCATGGATACGTTTCAGACGTTATTCAGGGCTTTTTTATTTACACTTTACGAGAAGTCTGCAACAGAAAGGTATTGCAGAGAAAAGAACAATGGGAGGATTAAAATGACACATTCAATTCGAACAAGGCTGAATTATATCTTCGGCCTAGCGATTCTGATAATCGCTTCTATGCCGGCACTTTGTTTCGCAGCAGAGGAAACGGCAAAGAAGCCGGCACTGTACGCAACCGGATTTTCGGTTCTGCCACCGCTGATTGCCATCGTGCTGGCGCTGATTACAAAGGAAGTATACAGTTCCCTGTTCATCGGCGTTTTCGCAGGTGCGGTGCTGTATGCCGGTGCCAACTTCAGCGGCATCATGAACCACCTGCTGCAGGACGGCATCATCGCATCCCTGTCCAGCGCCGGTAACGTCGGAATTCTGATTTTCCTGGTAATCCTGGGCATGTTCGTTGCCATGATGAACCTGAGCGGCGGATCCGCGGCCTTCGGGGAATGGGCTTCCACCAAGGTAAAGAGCAGGCAGCATGCGCAGTTCACCACCATCCTGCTGGGAATTCTGATTTTCGTGGATGACTATTTCAACTGCCTGACCGTAGGAAGCGTTATGAAGCCGCTGTCCGACAAGTTCAATATTTCCAGAGCAAAGCTGGCATATCTGATTGACGCAACGGCAGCTCCGGTGTGCATCATCGCTCCAATCTCTTCCTGGGCGGCTGCAGTATCCGGATTCGTTCAGGGTCAGAACGGACTGACCATCTTTATTCGGGCCATCCCGTACAACTTCTATGCGCTGTTCACCATCGTGATGATGTTCGCCATCGTCGCAATGAACTTTGATTACAGCAAGATGGCAATCTATGAAAAGAACGCCATTGAGAACGGCGACCTGCTCACCGTTCACGAGAACCTGTCCTCTCAGGACGAAGAGATTTCTCAGAACCATAACGGTCACGTCGCAGACCTGATTGTTCCGGTAATCGTACTGATTATCTGCTGCCTGATCGGAATGATTTACACCGGCGGATTCTTCAGCGGAACATCTTTCGTAGATGCTTTTGCCGGCTGTGATGCCGCTCTCAGCTTGTCTCTGGGTAGCTTGGTTGCACTGATTATTACCATCGTATACTACTGTGCACGCCGCGTCCTGACATTCCAGGAATGCATGGGCTGCGTTCCGGAAGGTTTTAAGCAGATGGTATCCCCGATTCTGGTTCTGACACTGGCATGGTCCTTGAAGTGCATGACTGACAGCCTGGGCCTGGCTCCGTTCGTTGCCGGAATGGTTGAGAAGATGCCGGCTAGCTGGATGGCACTGATTCCGGCGGTACTCTTCGTCATCTCCTGTGCACTGGGCTTTGCATCCGGTACATCTTGGGGAACTTTCGGAATCCTGATTCCGATTGCACTGGCAATTACCGCATCCCGTCCGGATATGATGATTCCGGTAATCTCCGCTTGCATGGCCGGCGGCGTATGCGGCGACCACTGCTCGCCGATTTCCGACACCACCATCATGGCTTCGGCCGGTGCCGGCTGCAACCACATCAGCCACGTGGAGACACAGCTGCCATATGCACTTACTGTATTGGTTATCTCCACCATTTCCTACATCGTGGTTGGATTCACCAAGTCCGCAATTCCGGGACTGGTTGTCGGTGTGGTTCTGCTCTTCCTGTTCCTGAACATGATGAAGAAGAGACAGGCACGCATGAACATGGTTGCCAACGCAGAAGCGTAAGAATATCGCATTGTGAGATATCGAGACTTCCTAAAAAAACATTTTGCAAGCCGGGGCTTCCGATGGAGCTCCGGTTTTTCGCTGGGCGAAATGGGTGGACTTATCTTCTCAAACAGAATATACTTTACATGTAATATTCCGATGCGCGGATGAAGAGGGGAGGGAAAACGATGAATTCATGGGAACAGAGTTATACCACCGATGAAATTCTGGAGATGATCCGAAATCACGACGGAAAAGAAACGCTGGATCTTCAGAAGTGCGAAATCCAAAATGCGGATATTTCCGGCTGGGACATTCCGGAAAACATCGACTTCGAGTGGAGTGTTTTTACCAATGTAAACATGACCGGAACCACCTTTCGGAAGTGCAATCTGAACCACGTATGGTTCAAGGAGTGCAGTACGGAGGGTATTCGGTTTCTGTACTGCGATGTGCGGGAGGCGAATTTCCGGTGGATGAATTTCCGGGGAGCGGATTTCTCCGGTTCCAATTTTCATCATACCTTATTTGAATATGCCGATACCGAGAACATCACGGACAACGAGGATACGAAGTTTTTCCGGATGGTGTGTCCGGAAACCGGGCCGTTCATCGCCTGGAAGTGCTGCACGGAGCTTCGGGTGGTGCAGCTGCTGGTGCCGGCGGATGCCAAGCGGGTGTCAGCCACGGGGGAAACCTGCCGGTGCAATAAAGCGAAGGTGCTGTCCATCAAGAGCATCGATGAGACGAAAGCCTATGACTGGGCCCAGTCCACGGTGGATCCGGATTTCTACTACGAAGTGGGGAAATGGGTGGAGCCGGCCAACGGGTTTGAAGAGAATCGGTGGCGGGATTCCTCTCAGGGAATTCACTTCTTTATGGAACGGCAGCAGGCCGTGGATTATCAATCGAAATAGGAAAGGATTATTGTTTTTTTTATGAATTTTAACGATTACAGCGACGATATCGTATTTGGCTTCAACACTCGTACCGGTGGCGTCAGCACCGGGGTGTACGATTCCATGAATCTGAGTCTCACCCTTCCGGACGATCCGGCGGATGTCATGGAGAATTACGGAATATGGTGCCGAGATCTGGGCGTTCGCATTCAGGATCTGGTCATCGGTCTTCAGACCCATACCAACAACGTGGTTCGGGTGGATGAGCGCAACAAGGGACAGGGCCTCTTTCGAACCCGCATGAAGGATGTGGACGGCATGGTGACCAATGTGCCCGGGGTGGCGCTGGTGACTTATCATGCGGATTGCACCCCCGTGTACCTGTACGACCCGGTAAAAAAAGCCATCGCTATGGTGCATGCCGGATGGCGAGGCACGGTAAAGGAAATTGCCGGAGTGGCGGTTCGGAAACTTCAGGCGGAGTTCGGAACGAATCCGGCGGACCTGGTGGCCATGATCGGTCCGTGCATTTCCAAAGAATACTTTGAATGCGACCGAGATGTGGCAGATGCGGTGCGGGCCATGGATATTTCGGCAGAGGAAATGATTTCCTACGACACGGTCAAAAATAAATATCACGTCTCCATCGCCGGGGTGAACCGGCTGGTGTTGGAAGCGGCCGGCGTTCCCGGAGATCATATCGATATGCAGGACCGGTGTACCTACGGAAATCCCAGCTTGTTTTTCTCCCATCGCCGGGATGGATTGAAGAGAGGCGGTCACTGCGCATTGCTGATGCTGCGGTAGAATTTGCACCAGCCCCACAAAGGCAGAGAATTCGGTTGAAAAAAAGCGCTGAATAGGTTATTCTAATATAAGTGTTGAAAATTGAAAGTAAAGGGAGTGTTATTATGAAAATTACATGGATTGGACATTCGTGTTTCAAAATTGAAGAGGGTGGATATTCCATCATTATCGATCCGTATCAGGACGATTGCATCCCGGGACTGGCTCCGGTTCGGGAGAAGGCCAACGAGGTTCTGAAGAGCCATGAGCATGACGACCACAATGCCGCAGACAATGTGGAAATCGTAAAGACCGTGGCTTCTCCGTTCAAGATTACCACCATCGATACGTTCCACGATGAGAAGAACGGCACCGAGCGCGGTAAGAACACGATTCACATCATCGAGACCAAGAACCAGCGGGTGGCACACCTGGGCGACCTGGGCTGCGAGCTGACGGATGAGCAGATGGGACAGCTGTATCAGGTAGATGCACTGCTGATTCCGGTCGGCGGCATTTACACCCTGGATGCGGCACAGGCCGCACAGCTCACCGTGGATCTGGATGCCAGACATACCGTTCCGATGCACTACAAGAGCGTAGAAAGCGAATTCGGTCTGCCGGAGCTGGGCACCGTATACGATTACAGCCTGCGCCTTTCCGGCGTGTGGGTGAATTCCCTGAACACCTTGGACCTGGACGAGAATTATCCGGCAAAGGTAGTGGTACTCCAGCCGCAGAACATGACCAAGAAGTTCATGAGCATCGGCGAGATGGAGAAGCAGAGCAATACGAAAAAAGCGAAATAGCCACATTCGATTGCGGAAAAAACAAATTCAATGAAGCCAAAGGTGACCGGTGGAAACACAAAAAGTTCTCCGCCGCGTCACTTTTTTTATTTGGAAATGACAATACATTTACGGCGATATGTGGTATAATTCAATTAACCTAATTAAAGGAGGTCACAACTATGAAGGTTATGATTACAGCGAAGAATTATAAGCCGAGTGAACGTCTGCAGGACAACATCGAGAAGAAATTCACCAAACTGGAGAAATTCTTTGATGAAGATGTTACCGCCAATGTGATTGTTTCGAAGTTCAAGGATAAGACGAAGTTGGAAGCAACCATCAACACGAAGCAGAACCTGTTCCGTGCCGAAGAGATTTCGGACAACGTGTACGAGGCAATGGATCTCGTTATCGACCGACTGTCCAGCCAGATGAAGAAATTCAAGGGCAAGCTGGAATCCCGGTACAAGGAGAACAAGGCGCTGAAGTTCGAGTTCATCCCGGACGATGACGAGGAAGAAGATAATCTCACTGTTGTGAAGAGAAAACAGTTCGAGCTGCAGCCGATGAATTATGAGGAAGCCATTCTTCAGATGGAGATGCTGGGACACAATTTCTTCGTATACTTTGACATGGATACGGAATCCACCAACGTGGTATACAAACGGAAGGGCGATGCATACGGTTTAATTGAAACATACAGATAGAAGGCAATCTTATCCCTATCCGGATGTGACCGGACAACTGAATATTGATTTTATGAGGGCTGTCACAGAGGCAGCCCTATTTTTATAAAGTGAAAATAGGTAATTCCACGGCCTCTCCGCCCATTTTCTTGACACCGCAAAAGCCCTACGGTAATATATTGACATGAGTAGAAGAACTCCGAGGAGACAGGGCGCATCGGTGTCGAGACGAACATCTCAGCACGGAAATGCCGGCCGGACCCGGGCAGGTTCCAGGGCTTCCCGGAATGTGTCTCGGAAGAACGGCGGCGGCCGAAGACATGCAACGAAACAAAGGGCATATACCACCTCCGAGAGTCGGATACTGGATTTCCTGGCCACCATACCGGCCATGATTGTGATTCTCGTTACCCTCCGAGAGATTTTCCTGGCGGTGACGGATTCCGCAATGGGGAAGGAACAGTATACGAAATTCCCGGAGCTTTTTCAATTTGGCAATTTTATCATCATCATCGTGGGAATCCTCTATGTCGTGCTGTCCAACATGGTTCCGGTGAAAAAGAAGCCCCTCTTGCAGCGGAATCCGGAGTTCCTGTTCTTCGGTATTTTTATGATCTGCATGGCGCTTTCCACCTTGGTGAACGGCATCGATGGGAAGGCCATTCACGGAATCCCCTATCGGAATCAGGGCATCTTCCATTTTGCTTTTTACATATTGATTTATTATTTCGTCTCGTCCAAAGTCAAGCTGCAACAGCTTCGGAAGTTTGTGCTGCTGTCCTTTCTTTTTACCGCGGATGTGCTGGGCGTTACCGCAATCGGGCATCAATTCTTCCTGAACATTTCGGCCTATTCCGGTAAAAAAGGCTTGAGTGCGATTTTCTTTAACAGCAATCATTACGGATATTTTTTGGCCATGGCCTTGATGGTGGCGGTGACTGCTTTTATCGTGGGCGATAAAGTGTGGGTGCGGGAGTTCGGCTTCCTGTCGGGGATGTTGAACCTGATTGTGCTGTTCATGAACAATACCTTCGGGGCGATTCTGGCTTCCTTCATCAGCTTGCTGGTGGTGCTGTTCCTGTCGCTGATCAAGCTGCCGAAGAGCAAGTGGCGGGCGGTGTCGGTGGCCTCCCTAATCATCGCCATTCCGCTGGCGGGGGGCGTCCTGCTGAACGCCCAGTTCGACAATTTCGTGGTGTTGCTGCAGGATATCGGAAAAATCATGTCCGGAAGTTCCGATGCGGCATCGGCCGGAACCAATCGGTGGGGCCAGTGGGTCAAAGCCGTGCAATACATCCAGGAACATCCGCTTTTGGGATACGGCTGCGAGGGTATGGCGGACCGGATGATGAACGATATCGGCATTTCCAATCCCCACAACGAGCTGCTGACCTATGCGCTGTTCTTCGGCGTCCCGGCGGCGGTGTGCTATACCGTGGCGGTGCTGATGATTTTCCTGCGGCACCTGGTGAGCGGTGCCTGGAAGGATCCCTATGCACTGATGGCCTTCTCCGCCGCATTGGCGTACTTTATCTCTTCATTTTTCGGAGTGGCCATGTTCTATACCACACCGTTTTTCTTTATCATGCTGGGGTACAGCTCCGGGAAGGGGAAACGGTGAGGAAACTAAAGAAAGGTGATTCAATTTATGAAAAAAGCAAACTTATTCTTTCTGATTACAATGATTGTTATCGGTTGTGTTTTATCGGGATGCGCCGAAAATGATAATGAAGAAATAGTGAAGGAATCTTCTAAGCTACAAGAAATAAACCTGACTTTGTACAATGAAAAAAGTGTAAATGTGACGGAATCAGGGAAAGTAGAAGATATAGTGAAGGCAATCAACGGTGCAGCATCAACAAAAGAAGAATCTGTACAGGATGTGCCGGATGCAAAGCAGTATGGGAAAATTATCCTTGTATCGAAAGAGGATGAAAGAACCCTGTATTACTATGAAAGAGAGGGGAAATGCTATATTGAAGAACCGTATGTAGGAATCTATCAGTGCGAACAAAATCTTGATTCGTATTTCAAATCCCTCGCGAGTCTCTAATTCGGGCTACCGGCGCCTTTGTCGGCGCCCAAGAATGAAAAAACCTTTATCCTCCGTCGGGGCACGCCAACATGCTCAGGAATTTACCGGCCTGTCAGCGCCTATGTTGGCGTCGACCTCTCCGCAGAGCTTTTGTCTTCCGTCGAGGCACGCCAACATGCTCGGGATTTTCTCGACTTACCGGCGTCTTTGTTGGCGTCGACCTCACCGCAAAGCCTTTATCCTCCGTTGAGGCACGCCAACATGCTCAGGATTTTACCGG
>JAEUGJ010000030.1:0-87292 GCA_016775335.1 Mogibacterium sp. | reverse complement strand
AAAGCCTTTATCCTCCGTTGAGGCACGCCAACATGCTCAGGATTTTACCGGCCTGTCGGCGCCTATGTTGGCGTTGACCTCTCCGCAAAGCTTTTGTCTTCCGTCGAGGCACGCCAACATGCTCGGGATTTTCTCGACCTACCGGCGTCTTTGTTGGCGTCGACCTCCCCGCAAAGCCTTTATCCTCCGTTGAGGCACGCCAACATGCTCAGGATTTTACCGGCCTGCCGGCGCCTATGTTGGCGTCGACCTCCCCGCAACGCTTTTGTCCTCCGTCGAGGCACGCCAACATGCTGAGGGTTTTCCCGATTTGCTGGCGCCCAAGAATGAAAAAACCTGCATCCGGTCAGCTTCGTTAAGCTGCTGCTGTGACCGGTGCAGGTTTATATTTTGTAAAAATCCCGAAGAAAATGGGAAAATCGCATTTGAAGAACTTACTTCCGAATGATGACCCGGGTGCCGTTCGGAACCATCTTGTACAGCTTGCTGACCTTGGAGCGCGGCATGTTCACGCATCCGTGGGAGCCGTTGTACTTGTAGATGGAACCGCCGAATGTAGAACGCCAGGAGGCATCGTGCAGCCCGTAGGATTGTCCGATGAAAGGCATCCAATAGCTTACGTGGCTTACATATCCCGGACCGGTGAGCTTTACGTTCCGCGATTTGTGATGCAATTTGAATCTTCCTGTAGGAGTTCCGCATCCACGGCCGCCGGTGACCACATTGCTCTTTAGTTTTACCTTGCCCTTGACGTAATACTTCAGCGTCTGATCGCTGATATCAATCAAAATGTATTTTTTGTAATTATACGGACCGTAGCTTGCCCGGCGGTACTGCTTCTTAGTGATGGCACCGGTCTTTTTGTTGGGACGGATGGTGACATCGTGGTACTTAAACGCCTTGGTTTTCGCCTTGGCAGCGGAATCGAAATAGTAGTAATACTTTCCGGACTTCACCATCTTCTTGGTGGTGAGCTTTCCGCCTTTATTGCAATAATAGGTATTGCTCTTCCAACGGAACCGGCCTTTCGTCGTGCGGAGAACGCCTTTGGAATCGGAGTAGTAGTAATACTTGCCCCATTTATACACGCCCCGCATGATGACACCGTTTCCGGCGGCCCGGTAAGTTTTCTTGCCGAGTTTGAACGTCTTTCCCGTGAGAATCTGTCCGCCGTTCTGAACGTAATAGAGCTTTCCGCTGCAGGAAACAAAGCCCTTCGCCGTGCGAATTACTCCTTTTCCGTCGGCGTAATAATACGCCTTTTCAATCTTTAGAATTCCGCTTTGCAGAACACCGTCGTTGTTGAAATAATACTTCTTTCCATCGATGGTATTCATTCCGGTGACAAAATGATCTTCCGCATCGTAGTAGCGGGTCTGACCGTTGTCCGTAACCCAACCCAAGTTCTTTGGGGATTCCGGAGTTGTCGGGTTTTCCGAAGATGTAGAATTTTCCGGTTTCTGCTCCTGATTTTGCTCTTGATTTTGATTCGAAACCGTAGAAGCCGTCTCTTCTGAAGCCGGCGGTTCGTTGGATTCGTGCTGCACCGTGGAATCGGTACCGCCGGAAGCGGTGTCTGCTGCGAAGACGCTGTTCATGCTCAGCGCCATGGTTAGGATGAGCAGCAGGGCAAAAAATGAAATAAACCGATTCTTACCAAAATGTTTCATCCGTCTGAATTCCTTCCTTTGATTTTCTGATAAATATTCCTATTCAGTGTAGCCCTTTTCGTGAAAGAATGCTATAACCGTATGGTTCAATTTCGAGGGCTGCATTGGGAACTACAATGTCCAATAGTTCAGATCCACCCGTCCGCTGATTCCCGGAACCTTCCCGGAGCTGGTATACTGCCAGCATCGGTATGAACCCTTGTAGGTCACGGTGTCGTTGTACTGCGCCACCCATACCTGATAGCCGGACAGCTTCTTCATGTCCAGGTTGTTGTTGAGCCAGCTGGTGCTGGCGTAGATCATCGGGGTATAGCCCTTGGACTTTACATAGTCACAAAAAGCTTTTACCGCCGCGGTTCGATTGGTCCGGTTTAGCTTCGAGGAGGATGCCCGTCCCCCCGGAACATTCTCGGTATCGATGACCAGCGGCAAGGTGATTTTGCAGCCGGACGCCTTCACCTGCTTGATGGCGAAGGCTGCTTCCGCCTTTGCTTCTTTTACTGTGCGTGCCTGAGAGAAGTAGTAGGCGCCTACGTCCACCCCGGCGGCGGTGGCTCTCTGTATATTTCCCTTGTGGGTCTTATCTCCATTGAACGTGCTGTCCGGATGACATTTTCCATCATCAGTTCCGGAGTAGCCGCACCGCAGGAAGGCGAAACTGATGCCGCTGGATTTCACCTTTGCCCAGTCGATATCCTTCCCCTGATAATAAGAAACGTCGATGCCTCTCATATACTTCCGACTCGAAGCAGTGATGGCGCCGGAGGCGTTTGCGGTGTAGGTGTATTTTCCCACCTTAAAGGTGCCGGTGAGGGCAGCGGCCTTCGGTCCGGCGTAGTAAATATTGCTTCCGCTAAAATAAAATCGGTTGGTGTACAGGGTGCCGCTCTTCCGGCTGTAGTAGGACTTTCCCTTCCAGGTAATCCGGCCGGCCTTCTTCCGCAGCTTTCCGGTGGAAGTGGAGTAGTAATAGTACTTTCCCCATTTATGCACGCCCACCTTGATGCGCCCGTCGGAACCGGCCCGGTAGGTGTACTTTCCGATGCGGAAGGACTTGCTCTTCTGAATTTTCCCGCCTTTTCGAACGTAGTAGCGGTTCTTCTTCCAGGTGATGAAGCCCTTGGACTTCCGAAGCCGCCCCTTGCTGCTAGAGTAGTAATAGCTTTTGCCCCATTTGTATACGCCG
This sequence comes from Mogibacterium sp., assembly GCA_016775335.1. Lineage (GTDB taxonomy): Bacteria > Bacillota > Clostridia > Peptostreptococcales > Anaerovoracaceae > Mogibacterium_A. The sequence continues at coordinate 84,436 of JAEUGJ010000030.1, read as the reverse complement.
ATCTTTATTTGACCTTTTTTATTCGCCCGATAGGTGTATTTTCCCACCTTGAAAGTCTTTCCGGTCTGAATCCGTCCGCCTTTTCGGACGTAGTACTTATTTCCGTTCCAGGTGACAAAACCCGCTTTCTTTCGAATCTTCCCTTTACTGTCCCGGTAAAAATAATATTTCCCCTTGCGAAGGACCCCGGCTTTGCTTTTGGGTTTGGACGGTTTCTCGGACGGCGGCTGTGCGGTGTTCGCTTCTTTTACCGTAAAACGCATCCGGATGCTGTCTTCATATAGAATTTCCCAGTTTCCCGTTTCATCGGTGTTCAGAAGATAGAGCCCCTCCGAATCCGGCTGAAGGAGGATTTCCTTGGAGGTATCCGCGGAACGCTGCCGGAGAACCGGTGCGGTGCTTGATTCAGTGCCGGATTCAGTGGATTCGGCAGCGGAAAAGCGCAGGTATATTTTTTTGCTCTGCTCAAAAGTGACCGATTGATTTGGATCGCAGCTTTGCCAGCTTTCGGCATTGGACGGATCCGCCGTGTATTGCAGGAGATCCGTTTCCCCGAAGCAGGTGAGGGGGGTGAGCATTACCACCAGTGCGATGATGGCGGATATAATATTTCGATGGTATTTCATGGAATAATCCTTTCATTTGATGATTGATGACGGAATTAAATCTGCATTGTCATTTCTTAATTATAATATAGGAGCTTCCGGAAGGAAAGAATATAAGGGGAAACAAAAAAGAGATGAGGGAAAATCTCATCTCCTTTTCCGGGAACGTGATGCGGTATGTGTAGGTGGTACCGCATCAAATTCTCATGTGTATAGGTGTGTAAATTTATGATGGCGATTTAATAGTACCAGTAGTCCATATCAACGCGGGTGCTGATGCCGTTTACTCTGCCGGAACTGGTGTATTGCCAGCATTTATAGGAGCCGCCGTAGGTGACCTTCTTGTAATACTGAGCAACCCAAACATAGTAGTCGGACAGCTTGCTCATATTGAGCTGATTGTTGAGCCAACTGGTGCTGGCATAAATCATCGGCGTATATCCCTTGGCTTTTACCTGCTTGCAGAAGGCCTGAACCGCTTCGGTTCTCTTGGTTTTGGAAAGTCTGCTGCTGGATGCCCGTGCACCGGCCAGGTTCTCCGTATCGATGACAACCGGATAGGTGACATCGACGCCGGATTTCTTAATCTGCTTGATGCAGAAGTCGGCTTCTTCCTTTCCTTCCTTTGCATTGATCGCTTCCGTAAAGAAGTAGACACCCACATCGATTCCGGCCGCTTTCGCGCCCTTGATGTTTCTCATAAAAGTACTGTCGGTGTACAGTTTACCGTTGGTGCTTCCCCGGTAGCCGCAGCGGATGATGGCGAATTTCACACCGGATGCTTTCACCTTCTTCCAGTTGATTTCGTACTGGAAATAGGATACATCGATTCCGATGGCTTTGCCGGTATTCAGCTCGATAATCCGTCCCGTGGATGTGGTCTTGTATTTCTTTCCATCGACTTTGAAAGATCCGGTCTGAATGGCACCGGTGGAGGAAGCGTAGTAGCGGTCTCCGCTTACGGTGATAAACTGATCCTGATAAATCTTTCCGCCGGATGCGGCATAATAGCGTTTTCCGTCGTAATTAATCCAACCCTTGGTGGTCTTTACCCGGCAGTTGGAATCGCCGTAATAGTACTTGGATCCATACTTGAAGATTCCTTTTCCCAGACGACCGGTAGAATATGCTTTATAGGTGTAGCCGGACACCTTGAAGGTGTGACCCCACTCAATTTTTCCATCGGAATTCACATAGTAGCGGTTTCCGTTGTAATTGACAAACCCCGGAGTGGTTTTTACCACGCCGTTGCTGTCCGCATAGAAGCGGGAAACGGTACCGTATTTGAAGACACCGGTCCCCAATCTTCCGGTGGAGAAAGCCTTATATCTCTTTCCTTTTAACTTCAAGGTGTGACCGGTGTAGATAGTGCCGTCCTTGGTGACGTAGTACCGGTTGTCGTCGTATTTCACGAAGCCGGCGGTGGTCTTTACCTTGCCGGAAGAGGTATCGGAGTAGTAGTAATTATCTTCATGAGAAAAATACCCCTTTACCAGGCGACCTTTTTCATCAAAAAAATACTTGCTTCCTTTAATCGTGGCAAAGCGATCCTTGTAGTATTTACCGCTCTTGTAGTAATAGTATGTATAGGAACCGGACTTCTTCCAGCCGGTCTTCGCCTTGTTGCTCTTGGTTGCTGCCTGAGCCGGAACCATGGCCAGCGCAAAAATGAGAAGCACCGCCAGAATTGCGATTCCGATATTGATTTTCTTCGTGTGTTTCTGAATCATAACGCTTTTGTCATTGTCCTTTCTTAAATACCTGTAAGGATAATATCATTGTTGGGAATAAAATGCAATAATATTATTTGTAAACTGGCAGAAATATTTTATCGGTTAACTTGTGACAGGGGCGGTTATGTGCTAAAATCGCACTATATTGAGGTGATACCAATGAGATATATCAGATATTGTACAAATCTTATGACCGCCGGCGTTTTTATTCTGCTGAACCGGATTATCGGGATCTTTTGTCCGGTGCGAAAGAACAAGGCGGTATTTATTTCCGACGTTCGCGGGGAGAACGGCGGGAACTTAAAGTGCGTATACGACGCCATGGGTGAGGATTACGAGAGAGCCACGTATTTCAAGGCGGATCGGCGGAATTGGAGTTCCTTCGGAAAATTCTGCAAATTGGTGTACGACATGACCACCGCAGAAGTTGTTTTTCTGGAGGATTATTTCCGGTACACATCGTACTACAAGGTGCGGGAAGGCCAGAAAATCTGCCAGCTGTGGCACGGTGCCGGCGCCTTTAAGAAGTTCGGATACAGCCGGGCGGAAGGAAATGAGCATATTCGCATCCATAAGGGGTACCGGAAGTATACCCACGTGATTACCAGCAGCGAAGCCATTAATTCCTGCTATGCCGAGGCTTTCGGCGTAACTCCGGATAAAGTGCGGGCCACCGGTGTTCCCCGGACAGATATTTTTTTCGATGAGAAATACCTAAAGGAAACGAAGGCGCGGCTGCACGAAGCGTATCCGCAGCTGAAGGGGAAGAAACTGATTCTCTTTGCACCGACGTATCGGGGCCTTCGGGCGGATGATGCAAGCTACGATTTCAGCCGGATTCCGCTGGATGAAATCTATGAAGCCCTTCACGAAGAATATGTGTGGGCGTTTAAGTGGCATCCGGCGCTGTACAACAACATTGTGAACGGCAAGGTTCGGACACCGGATTTCGCAAAGTATCCGGATTTCTTTTTGGACCTTTCGGAGGAGCGGGAAATCAACGATATCCTGACGATTACGGATGTGATGATCACGGATTATTCTTCCGTTATTTTCGATTACTATTTGACCGGCGGCCGGGTGGTGTATTATCCGTATGATTTCGACACCTACTACAACGGTCGGAGCTTCTATTTTGATTACGAAGAATACCTCTTTGGCCCGGTGGCAAAGACACCGGGGGAACTCATTGCGGCAATTCAGGCGCCGGCGGAGGATGAATCGGAGATTCGCCGAAAGTTCGGAGAGAAATACATGTCCGCATGCGATGGCCGTGCCACGGAACGGGTTATCCAATGGGTATTTGAGAAGAACGGGAGTAAAGAATGCAGATAATGCTGAAAATCGCCATTGCCATCTGTAACGGCATCTACGGAATTCACAAGCTGTTCCCGGTGCGGAATCGCATCGCCATGGTGAGCCGGCAGAGCAGTACCTTGACGTTGGATATGCGTCTCCTGAAGGAAGAGCTGGAGCGACAGAATCCGGAGGTGGAAATCGTTACGCTGAACCGGATGATTCCGCCGGGCTTGGTGGGCAAAATAAAATATCTTTGGTACATGGTGACCCGGGAGATGCACGTCTTTGCGACATCCAGGGTTGTGCTTCTGGAAGGATACTGCATCAATGCCAGCATTCTCCATCATCGGAAGGAGCTTTCCATCATCCAGCTGTGGCACGCACTGGGCGTGCTGAAACAGTTCGGGTACTACGCGGTGGGAACGGAGGAAGGCCACAGCGAAGCCTTGGCAAACGCGATGCACATGCACGAAAATTACGATTGTGCCATCTGCAGCAGCGAATTCTGCCGGCCGTACTACGCGAAGGCCTTTCGCATGCCGGAATCTCGGGTAAAAGTATGCCCGCTGCCGCGGACGGATTTGCTGACGGATCGGGAATACCACCGTCGGAAGCGGGAAGAAATCATTCGGAAGTATCCGGAACTGGGAAAGCGTCCGAATATTCTCTATGCCCCGACGTTTCGGAACGGAGAGAATATCACAGAACATTTAGATTCTTTATTCGAAGCGTTCAATTATGAAGCGTACAATCTTATCGTGAAACTTCATCCGGTGGACCGAACCGGCATTCATCGAGAAGACATTTTCGAATGCCCGGAATTCACGGCGATGGAGCTGTTCAGCGTTACGGATGCATTGATTACCGATTATTCATCGATTATTTATGAAGCGGCGGCAGCGGAAATTCCAATCTACCTATATACATTCGATTTGGACCGGTATCTGGAGCGGAGAGGATTTATCATCGATTTCATGAAGGATATTCCGTTGGAAAAATATCGGAAGCCGGCCGAGCTTCTGGAACGGGTGTATAAAGATGAGAAAAGAAGAACGGAAAGTGCAGATTCTCGCCCGGATGCAGGTAAATCTTTCATTGAGAAATACGTACAGCTCGGGGTCGGAAACACCCGTCGGTTGGCGGAATTGGTGCTTCAGGAACTGGCGAAGTCCCGCAATTCTTGAATATTATATGAATATGAGATATAATTACATGATTTAACTCTGATACATAAGGGAGGAAGAAAAATGGTATACGGCGTTGTTCTGGCAGGTGGCATCGGAAGTCGAATGGGAAATGTGGACCGTCCGAAGCAGTATCTGCACATTGGAAAGAAACCGATTATTGTTCATACAGTAGAAAAATTTATCATCAATGATAATTTCGAGAAGGTTATTGTTCTGTGCCCGGCACAGTGGGTGACCTATACAAAGGATCTGTTCCGGAAGCACCTTCCGGAGAACAGCAATGTGGTTGTAATTGAAGGTGGAAAAGATCGAAACGGCACCATCATGAATGCCATTCGCTACATTGAAGAAACCGATGGATTGGATGAAGAGACCTCATTGGTAACGCACGATGCGGTTCGTCCTTTCGTGACACATCGCATCCTGGAAGAGAATGTGGAATCCGTTCGAAAGGGCATCGCTTGCGATACGGTGATTCCGGCAACGGATACCATCGTAGAGAGCCTCGATGGAGAAACCATTGCCAGCATTCCGAACCGGGCGAACTACTATCAGGGCCAGACCCCGCAGAGTTTCCGGGCAAAGAGATTCAAGGATTTGTATGAGACCTTGAGCGAGGATGAACGGAAGATTCTGACCGATGCAGCGAAGGTGTTTGTTGTAAAGGGCGATAAGGTGGCATTGATTAAGGGCGAGACCTTTAATATCAAAGTAACCTACCCGTATGATCTTCAGTTGGCAGAAACCCTGCTGGGAGGAGAGAAATAATGCTGAATACAGTATACAGACTTGTAGAGCCGAGACGCATCGAGTCGGAATTCTCCAATATCGATGTAAATGGAGATTCGGTGTTGGTGCGTCCGACCCATTTATCTATTTGTAACGCAGACCAGCGCTATTTCCAGGGGACTCGACCGCCGGAAGTGCTGAAGAAGAAATTGCCGATGGCATTGATTCATGAAGCAATCGGCGAAGTAATCTACGATCCGGCAGGCGATTTTGAATCGGGACAGAAGGTGGTAATGGTTCCGAACACTCCTATGGAGGAGGATGACATCGTTGCGGAGAACTATCTGCGCAGCAGCAAATTCCGTGCCAGCGGATTTGACGGTTTTATGCAGGATATCGTAGCCATGAGACGGGACCGAGTTGTGGCCGTGCCGGACGGGATCGACGATTACGTTGCTGCTTTTACCGAACTGGTATCCGTAAGCTATCATGCCATCGATCGCTTTGACCGGAAAGCACATGGAAGAAGAAATGTGCTTGGCGTATGGGGCGATGGAAATCTTGCTTTTATCACATCTCTGCTTCTGAAGAAGAGATTCCCGGAGAGCAAGGTATATATCTTCGGAAAACACGAATACAAGATGGACGATTTCGTCTTTGCGGACGAGACGTACTTCATCGATGCCATTCCGGAAGATCTGAGAATCGATCACGGGTTTGAGTGTGTGGGAAAGGCCGGTTCCGGTACATCCATCAATCAGATTATCGACTACATCAATCCGGAAGGATGCATTGCGGCGCTGGGCGTTTCCGAAGACCCGGTACCGATCAACACTCGAATGATTTTAGAAAAGGGACTAACCCTCTACGGAAGCAGCCGAAGCAGTGCGGATGATTTCCGCCATTTGCTGCAGTTCTACAAAGAGCATCCGGAAGTGGTGGATTATCTGTCTAGCATCATCGGAGAAATCGTAGAGGTTCGCACCATCAAGGATATGACCCATGCGTTTGATGCAGATATCCAGAAACACGGCGGAAAGACCGTCATGGTGTGGAAGAAATAGCGAGCGAAACGAATTAATTTGAGTGGGGGAATAAAATGAGTATCAGGCAGATTTGCAAGAATCTCCGAACCAAGGGCTTTAAGGAAACCTATCGAATTCATCGAGTACATAAATGCGAAGAGGGTTTGTATGGGTATGCGACGAACCGGCCGTATGGAAACTTGCCGCTGGAGAAGCGGCATAAGGCGTTGGAAAAAACCGTCAAGTGGGAACAGACCTTGGAAGAACTGGATCCGAAGAAATATAAGAAGTTCAAAAAATGGCTGAAGCCGCATTATTTGAAGGAAGTGATTCCACAAAGATATGCGGAACTGGTTCAGAAACGCGATGTGAAAGACAAGGTCGTATTTATGGAAAAAAATGGACCGGATGGACCGCCGAATAACTACATTTCTAAAGTCCTTCGAGAGGGAGGAAAGTACGAGGTTGTGAAAATCGGATTGGGCAAAAATCGCTATTCCGATTTTGGAATCTTTGAAAATGTGGTTCACCTGGTGGAGGAGATGGCGGATGCGAAGGCAATTTTTATCTCCAGTGCAAATCAGTACCTCAGTCATGTAGAGATTCGCCCGGAAACAAAGTTTATTCAGTTGTGGCACGGCTGCGGCTGCTTCAAAAAGGTAGGATATTCTACTTTGGATAGCAACGATTTTGGGCGAAGCGAAAAGAATCTTCAGGAATACGAACAGTATCATAACTACAGCTATGTATGCCTGCCGGCGGAGGATCAGAAGTGGGTATTCGAAGATGCTATGCGCATTCCGCGGGACAGCGGAAAGCTGGTGCCGGTAGGTGTTTCCCGTACGGACCAGTTCTACGACCCGGAATACAGCAAAGCGGCGAGAGAAAAGCTGGAAGAGAAGTTCCCGCAGATTGCCGGAAAGAAAATTATTTTTTACGCTCCCACATATCGGGGACGAATTTCAAAGGCGTACACTCCGAATCAGTTGGATGTTGCGGCCATGGGTGCGGCCTTGAGCGATGAGTACGTCCTTTTGATTAAGTATCACAGTTTTGGCTGTAAGACGAGACCGGCCATTCCGGAAGAGTATGCCGATTCATTTGCTTTTGATATGAATGCAAACAGCATCTTGGATATCGAATCGCTGTTGGCAATATCGGATATTCTGATTACGGATTATTCCAGCGTAGGTTTTGAATTTGCAATTCTGGAACGCCCGATAGTCTTCTTTGCGTATGACAAGGATCAATATTTGGATGAACGGGGAATGTATTACGATTATGAAGAGATTACGCCGGGACCGATATGTACGGAAACGGAAGAAATTATTTCATACATCGATTCATTAAAGGACGGATTTGACGATACCGAAATCAAGAAGTTTAAAGAGCAGTATGTGAAAATGTGTGACGGTCATGCCACCGAAAGAACGATTGCGTTGTTTGATGAATAGGCGAGGAGGAAACGGATGAAGAGAGTGATAACATACGGAACTTTTGATTTGCTTCACTACGGTCATATCAATCTCCTCCGCCGCGCAAAACAGCTGGGGGATTATCTGATTGTCGTAGTTTCCAGCGATGAGTTTAACTGGAATGAAAAGCACAAGAAATGTTACTTCACTTATGAGCAGCGAAAGGCTCTGGTGGAGGCGGTGCGCTATGTGGATTTGGTCATTCCGGAGACCAGCTGGGAACAGAAGCGTTCGGATATGCATGAATACCATATCGACACGTTTGTCATGGGAGATGACTGGATTGGGAAGTTCGACTTTCTGGAAGAGGAAGGTGTAGAAGTGGTATATCTGCCGCGCACACCGGAAATCAGCTCCTCCCAGATTAAAGAAGATTTGAATATGCAGAATAAGTAGAAAAAGAATCTCAGGACGGCATCCTGAGATTCTTGCTTTTCTTGAAGAAAGTCGCAAACTGGTATATAATAAAGAGCTAAGTGTATAAAAATCGGTGATAGAGAGGTCGATTTTAGATATAGAGTCATAATATGCGAAAGGAAGTTTTATATGTCACCAAAAGTATCCATTATTGTTCCGGTATATAATGCGGAAAAAACACTGCCGCGGATGCTGGATGCAATTAAAGCACAGACTTTTGAAGATTATGAAGTTATTTTGATTAATGACGGCTCCGTGGACGGAAGCGAACAGGTTATGAGGGAATATTCCGAAGGAGACGAACGTTTTCGGGTATATTCTCAGGAGAACAAGGGTGTCAGCGTTGCGAGAAATGTCGGTCTGGATTGCGCTCAGGGAGATTATGTTCTCTTCTACGATGCGGATGATTTTGTGCCGGAGAATGCCGTTCAAAAGATGTACCATAAGGCGCGGGAGAAAATGGCCGATCTGGTAGTGGGCAAGACGGTGATGCATTACATGTCGGAGGAAAGCTTTGCAAAACCATCGGTGACCCTTTCCGAATTGGAAGATATTCCGAAATATAAGACCACGATGATGTGGAACTTCTCCCTTTGCAATAAGATGTTCCGAAAAGCGGTAATTGACGAACATCAGATTCGGTTTAACGGAACCTCTCACGGTGAGGATGGCGTGTTCCTGTATGAATTCATTCGGGATTGCGAAACCATGGTGGGCTGTGACTGTGAAGCCTATAACTATTATAAGAAAGGGTTCATGGAGGAGTCCTCTTTAAGCCAGAGCGTGTCCACGGCATCTTTCCGGGATATTTGCGATAATTTTGAAACGATTTGCCATACTTTGGATACCATGGCGGAAGAAGAGCTGGCGAAATTTGATGAGACACAGCAGACCGGGCCGGGTTGGGATGAAGAGCGTTGGCGCTGGAGAAGACTGAAGGCCACCGTATGGAAGCGGTTTGCCGGCGTTTCCATTCTGAATGAATATTATCGGATGATTTGGCGAAGCGATGAGGATTTATATCCTCTGCTGAAGGAATGGCTGAAAAAGTGCGAGGAAAACATGCTGCCGAGTCAATGGCAGGGAATCCTGGAGGACCATGCGGATTTGCAGCTGGAATCGGGTCTTCTGTCAAAAGAAGAACTGGCAGAAAATCCGCTGATTTCGGTAATCATTTCGGACAAGCTTCCGTCAAAATATGTAAACAAGGTATTGAGCGCGTATTATCATCAGATTTTCCCATCTTTCGAAGTGCTTGTGGATGAGACCATGGCAGACGCTGTAGCGGAAGAATACAAAGAAATGATAAACTTGCACTTCCTGGAGCACAGAGATACCGCTCACTGGAAAAAGGAAGCTCTGCAGCAGGCAAAAGCAACGCACTGCATTTTCGTGGAGGAACCGATATATCCGGTGGCACGGACCATCCGTCAGATGTACGAAGCGATGGAAAAGGGTACTTTTATCACCGCACCGATGTTGCAGTATTCTGACGGTGAATACAAACCGCTGCGGACGCAGTCCACGGCATTTATTAACGAGTTTATGATGGTTTATTACCGTTCGCCGTATAACCAGCTGGATTCCACCTGGGGAAATAAAATCTTCAACGTGAAGAACTTGTTGGCAAAGAAACGCCTCTTTGAAAAGAAATCCGAAACGGATATGAACCGTTTGTATAACAATTCGAAATATACGAAGTTTACGGATAATGCTTTCGTAACGGATTTGACGAATCAGGATATTCTGAAACGGGTGGAGAAGCTCTCCGTGAAATTGGGGTATCCAAGAAAGCTGAGACAGGAAGCGAAGCGGCTGGCTCGGATTGAAAAGGAATCCACTCGCGTCGTTCCGCTGTCGCTGAGGCTGAAAAAGTGGAGAAATAAAAAGCTTCGTCAGGGATACAAGTTCCTGACCTTGAAGGTGATATTCCCGCTGTATTACAAGTGGCATGCCCGGAAGCCGATTGAGAAAAACAAAGTTCTTTTTGTGGTAAACCGGAAGCCGACGTTGCCGAACTCCATGACGTACGTACACAGTCTGTTGGAGAAATCCGGAAAGTTTGATATTCACAATAAGTTCCTGCTGAACCTGTCTCTGCGGTATCGCCAGAAGTTCAAGGTGGATCTGGAATTTATCAAGGATTTGGCAACGGCAAATTATGTATTCTTGGATGAAGCGACGGTAACCACCTGCGGAATCCATAAGAGACCGGAGACTAAAATCGTCCAGCTTTGGCACGGATGCGGTGCCTTCAAGAAGTTCGGATTCAGTACGGCGGACAAGATTTTCGGCGGAAATGCGAAGGAACAGTCCCGGTATCCAATGTACCGGAATTTCGACTTGGTATGCGTCAGCAGCCCGGAAGTGGTATGGGCTTACGAAGAAGCCATGCAGTTGGAAGGCGAAGGAAATGTTAAGCCGGTAGGTGTCAGCCGAACGGATGTATTTTTCCAAGATGATTATATCGAAGCGGCGAAAAAACGGGTCATCCAACAGATTCCGGCAGCGGCGGAGAAAAAAATCATTTTGTACGCTCCGACTTTCCGCGGCCGTGTGGCAAAAGCGTATGGTCCGGATCGGTTTGATTACGATAAGCTCTACGAAGCTTTGGGAGATGAGTATATTATCTTAATCAAGCATCATCCGCTGGTAAAGAAGCTGCCGGATATTCCGCTGGAATATCGCGATTCCTTTGCGTACGACGTATCTCGTACCATGGAAATTGAGGATTTGATTTGTGCGTCGGATATCTGCATTTCCGATTATTCCTCTTTGATTTTTGAGTATTCTTTGTTCGAGAAACCGATTATTCTCTTTGCGTATGACTTGGATGTGTACTTCGACTGGCGCGGGTTCTACTACGATTACTTCGAAATGGCTCCGGGACCGGTTCTAATCAGTACGGAAGAAATAATCGATTACATTACTCACATCGATACGCAATTTGATCGGGAAAAGATGCACGCATTCCGCGAGAAGTTCATGCGCTCTTGCGACGGCCACTCCACGGAACGAATCCTGGATGAAGTGGGCTTGAAGCTATAAGAAAAATTGGGCATGATGAGCGCCATCGTGCCCTTTTTACTATTTGAAATTATACGGAGGAAGCAGGATGAAAAAAATCAGCATAATTATTCCTTTAGCTGATGAGAGATATTGCGAAGTGAAGAACATTCAAGAAGGGATGAATTGCATTCTGGACCAGAGCTTGGGAATGGATGCGATGCAGCTTATTTTTCTGCCGTTTCTCAATCACCCGGAGCTCATGTATCAGTTAAACGACTACGCTTTGTCCTATCCGGATTCCGTACGGATTCTGCCGGTTTCCGATAAAAATAGGGACGTGGTTTCGATGATTTCCGAGGCCGTGACCGGAGAGTACGTTCTCTTTTACGATGTGAACAATCGTTGGGAAGAAAGTGCCTTTGAAAAAGCTTACCGGCATTTTGAAAACTCTTCGGAAAATTTTGATTTATGTTTGTGCAACGAGATCTTTCAGGAAAAAACGTCGGCGAAGAGCACGTTCCGTTTCGTGTACAAAAACGGTGATACAGCGAAAGATATTCGAGAGAATCCAAGATATCTTGCGGTTTCTTTAAATAATGTGATTTTCCGCAGGGATGCGTTGGCTCAGGCGGCACTGAAATTGGAAAACCGGATTTCTATGGATGCATATGGCTGGGATTTGCTGCTGTTCACAGAAATTCTGACGACAAATCCACTTATGGGAATCTCCGCTTCCGCCCATTTTATCTACTGCAATTCCGAAGTGCTCAGCGGACAGAAACCGGTGGAAGCGAACAGATACCCGGGGGCTGTTAAGAACTTGCTCTGTGCGCTGAAAGAATTAGGTGCGCCGGAATTGGATTCTTATATTCAAAACTTGCAGATGTACGTTATGCGTCAATACTTGGAAGGCACGGATACCCTGGGAGAATTCACCGAAGAATCTCAAAAAGAGTATATCCGGCTGCTGCATCAAACGTTGGCCGACATTCCGGACGACATCATCGACAAGGCGCCGGGAACCGTACAGCGTCAGCGTCTGGGGCTGTATGTGCTGAAATACGGAAAGCAGGTTCTTCAGAATATGACAGAATCCTCCGGGCAGCTTGCATACAACGGACATCGGTTGGTTAATTTAAAGCATGATTCATTTCGTTTCTATACGATGACGGTGGAACAGGGGGTGCTCCATATTAGCGGAAGCATCTGGGCCGGAACCGATGAGCAGAGAATAAGTGTATTTGCGCAGGATCAAACCGGAAAAAGCTGGAAAGCGACGATGCAAGACTGTTCGAGTAAAGATATAAGAAACCGATTTGATGAAGTGCTGATTGCCGGAAAGTCATTTTCATTTGCCATTCCGCTTCGAGATCGGATGAGATTGTCCTTCATGCTTTCTTTTGATGGGACAGATATAAAAATATATCCCAAAATGATGAAGGATACCGAATTAAAGCATCAATACCATCATTCCTACACGGAAAGAAACGGATGGTTGATTCGGTATAATAGCGGTTCCCTGTTTACGAAAAAAGCAACGCTTTGGAATCGAATCAAACTTCATCGGCGCTATCTTGCGGAACTGCAACAGAAAAAGAATGAGAAAGACGAATCCGCCTATCTTCAGAACCGCCGTTGGAAAAAGCAAATTCGGAAGCTGAAGCTGAAAAACCAAATTGCTTTTGTGACGGCCCGAAGCAATGAAGAGCTGCTTCCAAATATTCGAGGAGTATACGACCGGACGAATGGGAAGAAGACGGTGTTCACCCGGATGATGCCCTACGACGATGAACAGATGGATGAGGCGATTCAGGCGGTATATTCCAGCAAAGTGGTGGTTACGGATGATTATTTTTACCTGTTCCGAAAATTCGGAAAGAAGCCGGGACAGAAATTTGTGCAGCTGTGGCATGCGGCCGGCGCTTTCAAGAAATTCGGCGTGGACGGAACGTCGCTTTTTCCGGAAGTGGACCGCTTATACCACAAGGATTATGATGTGGTGTCCGTAAGCGGAGAGAATGTGCGGGGCATTTATGCCGGAGCGTTCGGTGTTGAAGAAGAGCGGGTGAAGGCCTATGGAGTTCCCCGCACCGATAAGCTTCTCGATGCGGAATATATGTCACAGGTGAGAAAAAGAATTTTAACCGAACACCCGAATTTGGCAGGAAAACAGATTATCCTCTATGCGCCAACTTTTCGGGATGGAAAGGGACAGGATAAACATGGTTTCCGTCCGGAGATGGATTTTGAGTCGTTAAGTCATTCCTTAAAGAAGAATCAGGTGTTCTTAATTTGCCCGCATCCGGTGATGCAGAACCGAATTGTGCCGGGTTCGTACGAGAACATCATCCAGGTGGAGGACTTCACTACTAACGAGATGATGTGTGTTGCGGATTTGCTGATTACGGATTATTCGTCTGTAATTTTTGAATTTTCGCTATTCGATAAGCCGATGGTGTTCTATTGTTACGATTACGATGAGTACAATCGGGATTTCTATTTGGATTACGAAAAAGATCTTCCGGGGAAAATGTTCCGAAATTATGGGGACTTAGAACAATATATCTGCAAAGGTGAGTTTAAAGATGTTGCGACGGTACAAGATTTCAGAAATCGTTATATGTCTGCATGCGACGGAAAAAGCAGCGAGCGGTTGGCTCGTGTTTTAGAGAAGCTTTTGAAAGAATAGTTGAAAGGAACAAGAGGAAAAAAGTTGTTATTCTCAAGTAACGTATTCATATTTATCTACCTGCCGGTAGTACTGCTTGTAAATTACGGACTTAAGTTCAGCCGGCGGGCGCAGAATGTATTTCTGTGCCTGGCCAGTCTGTTTTTCTATGCCTGGGGTGAACCGCGATTCGTACTGGTGATGATGACATCCATTCTGGTGAATTGGTTCTTTGGGTTGCTGGTTGGAAAGCACAAAGCAAACAAAAATGTGCGATGGCTGATTGCACTGGATGTTTTTATCAATTTGACGATTATTTTCATATACAAATATCTGGCGTTTACGGTGAAAAACCTGAACCTGCTCTTTCACGCACACTGGAAGGTGCCGGAAATCGCCTTGCCAATCGGTATTTCTTTTTTCACGTTCCAGGCGATATCCTACGTAATCGATGTGTACCGGGGTCGGGGAGAGGCCCAGAAGAATCTGTTGAATGTGGGCCTGTACATCTCTTTCTTTCCGCAGCTCATCGCCGGACCGATTGTGCGGTATGAAACCATCGCGGACCAGATCAACAACCGAAAAGAGAACGTGCAGGACTTTTCCGACGGTGTGGTGCGGTTTATTATCGGCCTGGGCAAGAAGGTGCTTTTGGCCAACAACATGGCGCTGATTGCGGATCACTCCTTTGGATTCGGAAACGGAACGGTGCAATGGTTCGGTGCGGACATCCCGCTGACGGCGGGAATGGCCTGGTTGGGAGCATTGGCCTACACCTTCCAGATTTATTTCGATTTCAGCGGATATTCGGATATGGCCATCGGCCTGGGAAAGATGTTCGGATTTCATTTCGATGAAAACTTCAACTATCCGTATGTTTCCCGTTCCATTACGGAATTCTGGCGGCGCTGGCACATCTCCCTGTCTAGCTGGTTCCGGGATTATGTCTACATTCCGTTGGGCGGAAATCGGGTGAAGACGGAAGCCAGACACATTTTCAATCTCTTTGTGGTATGGCTTCTGACGGGAATCTGGCACGGGGCGAATTGGACGTTCATCCTGTGGGGACTGACGTACTTCATCCTTCTGGTGACGGAGAAGAAGCTGGGCCTCCATAGGGAGGCAAAATACCGTTGGATGAATCCGTTGAAGTATATCGCGACCATGTTCTTTGTCATCATGGAATGGGTGCTTTTCCGAGCAGACAGTCTGGGAGATGCCCTGCATTATATGAGCTGCATGTTCGGTGCCGATGGTTGGGGACTCTCCGCACCGGGAACCTTTTATCTAACCCAGTACCGATACTTCTGGTTGGCGGCGATTGCGGGATCCTTGCCGTGGGTTTCGTGGCTGGGAAAGCGAATGAAGCGAGAGTGCGTTTCCGCTAAAAGAAAATGGGCCGCGGATGTGATTTCCGGCATATTCATCGTCGGAATTCTGCTGGTGTCCGTATCGTATATCGTCATCGGAAGCTACAATCCGTTTATTTACTTTAATTTCTAAAGAAGAAGAAAGGAGAAATCATGAGAAATCGAGTCATTGCAGTGATATTTCTTTGTTTTCTGCTGTTCTTCGGGATTCGTACCGGAATGAATGTATGGGATTCATTTAATGGTACGGAAAATAGTCATCAGCCTCAGACGGAGGCATTGGGCAGCAGCGGTCAAATAACCGGCTTCAACAAAGAATCCTTGGAGGAAATTTCAAACACAATCACATTAAATTTAGCAAATCGAAATCAATGGATTAATCTAAACGGCTTGTTCCAAAAAGGAGTGGGGAAAACCGGTGATTTGGAGAAGGATTGGTATCGGTTGAATAATGGAATGCTGATGTATAGCTTTCGGAAAAGTTCCCCGGGAGAACTGAATACGTATGCGAATAACGTGGTGAAATTATCCCGGTATGTTGAAAAACAGGGAAAGAATTTCCTTTATGTAGAGCTTCCCTGCAAGGCACAGAAAGAGGGGGAATATCCGGCAGGAGTTCCGGAGTACGGAAATCAAAATGCGGATGAAATTCTGAAGGTGCTTGATAGGAAATCTGTGCAGCGAATGGATGTTCGGGACATAATGGAAAAAGAGCACATAAAATCTACAGAATGCTTTTTCCGAACAGACCAGCACTGGAAACCGGCAACTGCACTGTGGGCGGCAGGAGAAATTTCCAAGAAATTATCTCAAGTGGATTCGAAGTGGAAAGATCATCCGGAATATCGGAATTTGAACAATTATCAGAAAGAGCACTATTCCAACTTGTTTTTGGGTGCCATTGGAAAGAAAATCGGCAGCACTTATGCAGGAATGGATGATTTCGACATGCTGATTCCGAAATTTGACAATCAGTTTCGATATCGTATGCCGAAAGCGGAAAAATCCGTAGAGCGGACCGGTAATTTTAAAACAGCGTTTATTGTGCCGGAGAATTTAGAAAAAGATCCATTTCGGGTGAATACCTACGCGACATATTCCGGAGGAGATCATCCGGAAGAGCGGGTGACAAATGAGAAGGTGAAAAATGACCGACACATTCTGTTGATACGGGATTCTTTTTCCTGTGCGTTGATGCCGTATTTATCCCTGTACACAAAGAATGTCACCACGTTGGATTTGAGACATTATAAAACCGAGTCTTTATATGATTACATTCGGAATCATCCGGAAATTGACACGGTGATGGTGGCCTATAATCCAAGTGCCATTACAGAGATACAGTATACTTTTGATAAGGTTGTAAAATGAAGAAGATAATTAAGACGACAATAAAATCTGTTTTGTACGTTTTCTACTATGGATTTATCGCTTTTCTGTTGTATTTCGTTGTGGCCGGTCGTACCTTGACGGATTGGTACGACGTTACATTCGGTACGCGGTTCCGGGAAATTGTGTACACTTTTAATCTGGGGTTGACCGGAGCGGATACCAGTTTCATGAACGAGGCACTTCAGGAATGCCAATCGGATCTGATTAAAGCGACGATTATTGTGGTACTGCTCATTCTGGCGGACTTGATTCTATTCCGAAGAGTGGGGCGAAGAAAAGTCCGGGTGGACGAAAGCAAGGGCCTGCACGATGTTCAGACGGAAACGGCAAAGCACGAAACAGAAGAAGCAACGCCGAAGTACCGGTGGGTGCGAAGCAAGTGGGGGTACGCCCTTCGAGGGGTTTATCATGTGACCATTCTTTTAATCTGCATTTTTCTAGCAAAACCGGTGTATGCGTATGCCGATCAAGTGTTGGAAGTATCGGATTTTGTGCGTTCGAAACTAACCTATACAAAAATATATGATGAAAAATACGTCGCTCCATCCTCTGTTCAGATTCAGAACACACGGAAGAAGAAGCGGAATGTTATCATCGTATATATAGAAAGTATGGAAACCACCTATGCGTCAAAGGATTTGGGAGGGTATCAGAATCACAACCTGATGCCGAATCTCTATAATTTGCAGAAAGAGAACATCGCCTTTGGAGATCGAAAAGGAATGGCCGGAACGCACAATCCATCCGGTACGACCTGGACGACGGCCTCTCTTCTGTCATCTTCTTCCGGAATTCCATTTGCTTTCAATATGGGAATGAACAAAAATGAAGGAAACAGTAAGGATGAGAAATTCGCAAAAGGAGTAACCACGCTAGGCGATATTTTGGAGAAGCAGGGATACAATCAGGAATTCATCTGCGGTTCGGACTCCACATTTGGCCGCAAAAAGAAATTGTTCCGGGAACACGGAAATTACAAGATTTTCGACTACTATTCCGCAATCGATGCCGGGTATATCGACAAGGATTATAAAGTCTGGTGGGGAATGGAGGATTTCAGAACCTATGAAGCGGCAAAGAATGAAATTCTCAAGTTAGCGGATGAAGACAAGCCTTTCAACTGCACGATGCTGACGGTGGATACCCATCATGTGGGCGGATACAAGTGCCAGAAATGTCCGACGGGAAACGGAAGCAAAACTGCCAACGTGGTGGCATGTGCCGATCGGCAAGTACAAGAATTTGTGGATTGGTGTAAGGCACAGGATTTCTATGAGAACACCACCATCGTCATCCTGGGAGATCATCCGCGAATGGATAAGAAACTGGTGCAGGGAGTGGACAAAGGAAACCGAGAGGCGATTGATGTATTTATCAATTCCGCATCTCCTTTCCGGAAAATCAATCAGAAGCGGACGGCCGCCACGATGGACCTTTTCCCGACCATTCTGTCTTCCATGGGTTATTCCATTGAAGGAAATCGACTGGGCCTTGGGACAAACCTGTTCTCCTCGAAGAAAACCTTGTCCGAGGAAATGGAATATGATGAATTCAATCGGGAATTAGGAAAGAACTCTCGGTTCTACCACAAAGAATTCGAATAAAAAAGCTGTTTTATTGAGACAAAGGCTGGAGACATCATGGAAAAACAATACAACATCAGCGTAATTCTTCCGGTGTACAATAACGTGCAGTATCTGGAAGAATGCATCAACAGCGTTTTGGCAGAAAAAGAATTATCCATCGAAATTGTTGCAGTGGATGATGGATCTACCGACGAATCCGGGCAGATGCTGGATGATTATGCCGGAAAATATGAGAACATTCGGGTCTTCCATCAAGAGAATTCCGGGGTCGGCGTCGCCCGAAATCTGGGCCTTGAAAAAGCGAAAGGGGAATACATCTGCTATCTGGACAGCGATGATTACTATTGCTCCGAGGTGTTGAAGAAGGGGCTTACTCTCTGCAGAGAAAAGAACCTGGACGTACTCTTTTTCACCTATGAGAATTATTTCGAAAATGAGATTGCTGCGGAGCGGTGGAAGAACAATCGGGTGAATCAGCCCATGCGAAAAAGGGAATACCCGAAGGAACCTATCCGCGGCCGGGAAATGCTTCTTTTATTCAAAACACAGCTGGAATACCGTGTAAATGTATTTCTGCAAATGGCTCGCCGTGATTTTTTACAGAAGAATCATTTTTCTTTTGAGCCCGGGATTATTTTTGAGGATATTCCGTATACATTTGAAGTGCTTCTGCGGGCGGAACGCGTGATGGCATTGAATGAAGTGTTGGTAAAAAGGCGGATTCGGGATAATTCTCTGGAGCATCGCCCGACAACGGTGCATCGGTGCAAGAGTGCGTTTCGAAGCCTGATTCTGGATTACAAATTGGTTCGGGATTTTGGATATGATTTTCCGGAATGTGAATCGGCGGTAATTCAGGAATTGGCATTTCGCCACGAATTTGTGAAAAATACCTATCTGGAATTGGATGAGGAGAATCAGAAGGTATTCCTCCGGCAATGCAGACCGGAAGAGCGAATATTCTTTGAGGCGGCAATTCTTCCTCGCATACAGAGAGAACAGAAAGATCGGTCGACGATTGACAGTCTGAAGGAGAAGCACAGAGAAAAAGCGGAGAAGTATAAGGCGAAGATTGCGGACCAAAAGGAAACGATTCGGACGCTGAAAAAAGAAAAGAAGGATTTACAGCAGGAAAAAAAGCGTCTTCAGGGGGAGATAAAAAGAATTCGAAACTCCCGAGCTTTCCGGCTGGGGCGCTGGCTGCTGAAACCTTTTTCATACATGAAACGATGTATTAAAGGCAAACGGTAAAAGCGTAGTCTGCGTCAATGTACTTTGAGATTGGGGGAATGATTTCAATGAAAAAGTTTTTTACTTGTATTGTTTTAATCTTGAGCTTTGTCTGCATGCCGATTGGCAATCAAAACAGTTACGGTGCGACAAGGACGCGTGTTCAAAGTAAGTACGTTTCCAATAAAGTGTTGAAAAAATGGAAAAAAGGATGGCATTCCCGTGCCGGAAGAAAGTACTACTGTGTAAAAAAGGGCAAGCTGGCAAAGGGCTGGAAAAAGATAGGAAAAAACAAGTACTATTTTGATAAGAAAAACGGATTCATGAAGCGGTATTCTCAAACCATTGGGAATGAAAAGTACTATTTTAACTCAAAGGGCGCAATGAAAACCGGTTTGGTTAAATTCAAGGCAGGGAACCGTTGGTACGATAAGAACGGAAAACAGGTCACCGGATGGAAAACGGTTTCAATAAACGGAAAAAAGAAAAAACACTGTTTCGATCCGAAGACGGGCATTATGATTCCGGGAAATACGGATGAAGCGTTAGAAATCCCGGTGCTGACATTCCATAGAATCGTTTCCGACAAGGTAAAACAAACGAATTATCCGGATGATCAGTGGGTAGCATCTGTTAAGGATTTCAAGGAACAGATGGAATACTTATACGAACACGATTATAAAACGCTGTCTATGGATGAGTATTATAGTTGGTATAGGGGAAAACGCACGGTGAAGAAAAAGAGCATCGTGCTGACTTTCGACGATGGTGATTATGAATTCTACTATCGGGTAGCTCCGATTTTGAAGAAATACGGATTTAAGGCAACGGCATTCGTCGTGGAATCGAGGATTAAGCCTGTCACTTCATTCTATTTTGATGACGCTACGCGGCATTTCATGGGTGCAGACTTGATTGAGAGAATACAGGTTGAATATCCGAATATCATGATACAGAGTCATACATATAATCTTCATCACTATGAAAACAATCGGATGGCGGTATTTGAGAAGAGCTATGAAGAATTAAAGGAAGATTTCGCAAAGACCAATCCGGAGTATCGGTACATGGCTTGGCCGTACGGTTACTTTTCCGATGAGGCCGTTACGGCATTCAAGGGAAGCCACTATCGTCTGGGCTTTAATTTTGGCCGATATCGAAATTCCACACGTGCGGACTTGCCGTGGTCCGTATATCGGGTGAAGATTAACGGTCAGATGAAAATGGACGTCTTTAAAAAGACGGTAGAAATTCAGTAGCTTCAAGTAATAAAAGAAAATAAATTTAGAGTGCTCGAAACTTCCGAATTGTCAAGCGAGACATTTGATTCATATAGTTGAAATAAGTGGCTTTATGCGTTATAATAGCGTGGTTTATGTTAACGTTTTTTTAAAAGGTGGGTACATGAATAAGTTTTTTTCGAATATAAAAAAGTATCACAAATATGCAATTCGAAGTGCGAAGGCAGAGCTCAAGAGTGAAGTTGCGGACTCCTACTTGAACTGGTTGTGGTGGATTATCGAACCGGTATGCTTTATGCTGATTTATACGTTTATCTTTGGATATGTATTTCATAACAAGACGCCGTATTTTGCGTCCTTTGTATTTATCGGCTTGACTGCGTGGGACTTTTTCAACCGCATGGTGAAGGGCAGTGTGAAACTGATTACCAGCAACCGGGATTTGGTCAAGAAGGTATATATTCCAAAGTATATTCTCTTGTTGGCAAAATCTTACACATATCTGTTTAAGATGGGCATTTCCATGATTATCACGTTCTGCCTGATGTTCGCTCAGGGAGTGCATTTGAGTTGGCATATTATCTTCTTTATTCCGATTACAGCGATTCTCTATGTGCTGACTTTCGGAATCGGAATGATTTTGATGAACTACGGAGTTACCGTGAACGACCTGGCAAACCTGACGAACGTGCTGCTGCGGATGGTATTCTACCTTTCCGGTATTTTCTATAATATCAATGAACGGCTGGCAGGAACTTTATGCTTCATTTTGCTTCGCGTGAATCCGATTGCGATGCTGATGAACGAACTCCGTCGGACGATGCTGTACAATCAGCTCCCGAGTTTCAAATGGCTGCTGGTATGGCTTGGTATTGCGTTGATTCTGAATGTGATCGGCATTCATTTAATCCATAAGAATGAAAACAGTTACGCGAAGGTGATCTAATGAGTGATAATGAGAAGAAAATTGCGCTGTCGGTGAGAAATTTACATATTTGCTACCGCGGCCTCAAGAAAACATCCATTCGATCCAGTTGGATGCGGTTGAAAGACAAAGTTGAAATTTTTGAAGCCCTCAAGGGTGTAAGCTTCGATTTGGAAGAGGGAAAGATTCTGGGAATCATCGGCAAAAACGGAAGCGGTAAATCCACCATGCTCCGGGCTATTGCGGGAATTTTCTCGCCGGATGAGGGGACGATTGACCTGCACGGACGTCGGGTGTCCCTGCTGTCCATCGGTGTTGGTTTTAACAAAAAGCTGACCGGAAGGGAGAACGTATACCTTTCGGGCATGCTGTTGGGCTTTTCCGAGGAACAGATTGCGGAGAAAGAAAAAGAAATTATCGATTTTGCGGATATCGGTAATTTCATCGATCGCCCGGTAAAGACGTACTCGTCCGGTATGTATTCGAAACTGGCATTTGCGATTACGGCAATTCTGGAAACGGACGTCATGCTGATTGACGAAGTACTGAGTGTGGGAGACCAGCGCTTCAAGGAGAAGAGTTACAATAAGATGAAAGAACTCATTTCCGATGATACGCGTACGGTGGTAATCGTTTCCCACAGTTTGAGTACGATTGAAGAACTGTGTGATGAGGTGCTTTGGCTAAACGACGGGGAGATGATTGAACAGGGAGATCCGGCAGAAGTATTGCCGAGATACACGGAGTTCATGAAATCCAATAAGAAAAAGAAATAAGTCTCAACAAAGGTTTTATATAATACCTTTGCGGTAGTTTTCTTGTTGAGGTTTTGGCCCCATTGTGCTACAATCATGGGAATAAGGAAATGAATTTGTCAACTTGATGAGAAAGGAAGATGTATGTTTAAGAAGAACGGAAAGAAAGCCGTAGCGTACGTAGCCTTGCTTTTAACATTGATTATGTGTCTGGGCACTTTGTTGGAAGGTGCGATTGCATTTGCAGACGTGGATACACCGAATGCTACGACGCCGACCGGCGAAACAGTGCAGGATGACACACCAAAGGCAGAAGAATCTACTGCAGAAGATGAAGACCGGGCAGCAGCTCCGGCGGAGGATGAAAATACCAATCCGAATGCTTCCGGAACCACCGCTTCTTCAGAAGTGGTGACGGATGCGCTGAAGATGACGGTTGCTCCGGTGAGTAACAGCCTGTATTTGAACCTATCCGGAAAGAAGAAGGTAACCGTTCAGTGTGAACTGAACGCCACTGCCGGATATAAGGCACAGACTTTTGATGTCTTCGATCAGACGAAAAATGTTGCAGTATCCACAGGTACTAAGGTTGGAAGCCCGGCAACGATTGCAGTGGAAGACGGCCATGTATACTGCCTTAAGGCGAAAGCCACGGATGCTTCGGCAAAGGAAGTCATTCTTCAGTCGAAGGAGACCTATTCCGTGAATTTCCCGGAAAAAGTCACCGATTTGAAGGCAACTTGTGCAAAGAAGGATAACTTGATTAAGGTAACCTGGGACAAGGTTGAGGGTGCAGACCGTTATTACGTATATCGCAATACGAAAGCCACTCGTCCGAGCAAGCCGCTGAAGACCGTAACCGGAACTTCTTTCTCTGAACGGAGAAAGGGCGGCTCCTATTATTACTGGGTCCAGGCGGCAAGCACCACAGATGCAGCCGCTTCGGATTTCGTAAAGAGCGGAAAAGTCACTGCCGGAAATTATCTTGCAATCCCGGTACGGAATTACTGGTTCACCGCGAAGGCCAAAAAGCGGATTCCGATTTACAAATCCGCAAAGAGCAAGAAGGTAATCGGCTATCTCCCAAAGGGAAAGACCGTCGTAATCAAAAAGAAGAGCCCGAAGGTGGTTCCGCAGTACGGTGTGGTAAAGCGGGTATATTTTGATGACAAGAAACTGAAGAAAAAAGGTTGGGTAAACTTTAGATCCATCAAGCTGAAGAATCACGTTGCCGGAAAGTCTAATGACTGGAGCAGAAGCGTGAAGGAGAACTACGTGAACAAGAAGAAGTTCAAGAGTTCCACCAACTATTTGATTTGGCTCAGCAAGTACACCCAGAAGGTATACGTGTTCAAGAGAGCGAATAAGCACAGCAAATGGGCTCTCAAGAAGACTTATCGCTGTTCGTCCGGTACGTTTGCACATCCGACACCGACCAATATGAACTATATCCTAATTCGGAAGCAATACGATCGCCATCGTGTTACCAATAAGGGCCTGAGATATTACTACAAGTATCTGTCGGCATTTGGAAAGAAGGGATCTTCCGGAAGAGGAAACGCATTCCATACGGTATGTTGGAGAGAAGGAACTCATAAGATGCTGAAGCCGGTAAAGGATAAGCCGAACACCAAGGGCTGTGCCAGAATGTTCACCGGTGAGGCAAAGTGGATTTATAAGCACGTTCCGACTAAGACTCGAGTAGTCAGTTATTAGTTGAATTGCATAAAGAATTTAATAATCGCATAGGACATCGTCCTATGCGATTTCGCTGTGTTCGCCTTTTCCAAAGTGTGATACAATAGACCCAGTGACGTTAAAAAAACAGAAAGAATTGGTATAATGAGAAGAAAAAAGATTGCAATCGTGGGAGCCGGTGATTTCCAGCTTCCTTTGGTTCAGGAAGCGTCAAAAGAAAACGACGTGGTGCTGATTGCACCGGTAATAGACAAAACATTTGAACCCTACATCAAGGAGCGCTGCCTCATCGATGTGAGAAATCAGGAAGCAGCGCTGAACTTCTGCAGAGAACAGAAAATTGACGGAATCATTACGGATCAGACGGACATCTCCGTTCGCACCGTGGCTTACGTGGCGGAACAGATGGGATTACCGGGAATCGGTTACGAGACGGGACTTCTTTTTACCGACAAGGCGAGGATGCGGGACGTGATGGAAGAAGCGGGAATTCCGTGCCTCCCGAACCGCACCGTAGCTTCCGTGGAGGATGCAGTGTCCTTTTGGCGAGAATTGGAGGGAACGACGGTCATCATCAAACCACTGGACTCCCAGGGAAGCCGGGGAATCTATTCCTGCGATTCGGAGGAGGATATCCGAAAGTATTTTGACGAGAGTGCCGGTTTTTCTTCCAACGGAGAAGTAATCATCGAGAAGATGGCCATGGGAATGGAGTTCTTTGTGGAAGGGATGGCTTTTGACGGAACGTTCCGCAATCTGATTATCGGCGACACCCATTACTTTGATATTGAGAACGCTTATGCGGCGGAAAGCCGCCGAACACCGTCGGTACGGAATCCGGAGACGGTCCGGCGCGTGCTGGAGCGAAATCGGGAAATCATCGAAGCCTTTGGGCTGAAGCAGGGGTTGACCCACAGCGAATTTATCATGGACGGCGACGAAATCTACCTGCTGGAGACGGCGGCCAGAGGCGGCGGCGTGTACATCTCATCGGATTTGATTTCCTTGGAAACGGGAATTAACGTGGAGAAGTTCCTGGTAGACATTGCTTTGGGACAGCTTCAAGAAATGCCGCAATCGAAAGCTACCGGAAAGTATTCCGGCTACAAGGCCTTCTACGTACCTTTTGGAACGGTGAAGAGCATCTCGGGGTTGGAGGAAGTGAAAGCATTGCCGTATGTCCACCGCAATCAACTGGATAATTTGCATATCGGAATGGACGTTCCGGTGGAGAAGCTGAACAAGACCAATCGGCTGGCGTTGATTGTGGAAGCGAATTCTGAGGAGCAATGGCTGGAGAGAGTCGCACACATACAGGACATTCTGCATGTAGAATGCGAATCGGCCGGTACAACCCGTGACCTGGTGTGGAAATAGGAGGAGAAATTAAATGCTGGATAAGCTACAGAAAAAAATGGTAAACGTATTTCTGTTCTTTGACCTGATGAAGCTGAACAGAAAGTATCCGAAGGGAGACGACTATATTCGCCTAAAGAAGATTCAGGAGAAGCGCCTTCACAAGCTCATGAAGAAGGCGTACCGGATCCCATTCTATCGGGAGCGTTTCGACAGAGCCGGCGTAAAGCCGGAGGATATTCGTACTGCGGAGGATTTGGTGAAGCTGCCGCCTCTCACCAAGGACGAGCTTCGCGCTTGGATGAACGAGGAAGCGGAAAAGCCGAAATACAAGGATTGGTTCCATGACACCACCAGTGGTTCTTCCGGAAAGCCGCTGATGCTCCTGTATTCTCCAAAGGAGAAGGCCTTCATGATGGCCGACTGGTTCCGGGTAATGTGCATGGCGGGATACAACCCATTCCGCGGAAAGACCATGAGCCGGAAGAGTGCTCACAGTACTTCCGCCGGTGCGGATACGTTCCTGCAGAAATTCGGCATCCTCCGAAGAGGTTTTCTGAATCAGTACGCGCCGGAAGAGGACATGATCAAGCAGGTAAACGAGTACAAACCGGATTTTCTGTACATGAACAAGACGGAATTGATGCGTCTCTGTCTGTATTGCAAGGAGAATCACAGCGATATTTGGCAGCCGAAATTCTTCTGCGCCTCCGGCGAGATGACGGATCCGGCAGCCAGAAAGCTGTTCAAGGAAATTCTGGGAGATGGAATTATCGATGCGTACGGCAGCGCCGAAACCGGTTCCTGCATGTTGAAGCTTTTCGACAGCCCGGAGCACATCATTCACTACGATGCATATGCAATCAATATTTATGACGAAAACGACCGGCTGGCCGATGCGGGCTCTGTGGTAATCACCCCGCTGTTCAAGACGGATATTCCGCTGATTAACTATAAGATTGGCGATAAGGCCATTTCCGAAGTGCGGGACGGCGTTCGTTACGTTACCAGTCTTCAGGGACGGATGAACGACTTCTTCCGCTACGACACCGGCGAGGTGACCACTTTCTTTGAAATCGCTCCGATTATCGCACATTGCGAGGACGTGGTTCAGATTCGTTTCGTGCAGGATTCCTACACTCATATCGTGGTTCAGTGCGTTCAGAGCAAGGAATCCCTGAAGACATTGGAACAGATCGAAAAAGAATTGGATGAGGCTTTGAACAAAAAGTTCAAACATCATATGGATATCGACTTCGAATGGTCCAACTCCATTCCGCCGGACAGCAACGGCAAACTGCGAATGATTGTATGCAAGGTGGACGAGAATGGAAAAAAATAAATTAGAACGGCTGCAGCGTCCGGCAGATATCGTGTTCGGTATCTGTCTGGCGCTGACATTTGCGATGGAAACTCTGCTGGCATATCGGCAGAGTATTCTGTATAACGGAAAATATTTTTCGGATATGGCACTTCACCTGAACATTGCCCGACGGGACCAGTATACCTACCGGATGATTGGATTTCTAGTGAAATACATGGACAAGGTGACTGCCAGCCCTTGGGGAATCGCCGCGGTAATCGGCTTGCTGGTGCTCTTTACGGTGGTGGGGAACTACCTTTTGATACGATTCTTCACGAAAGAAATCACCAAGACCCGGATTCCGGCGGAAGTACTTTCGCTGGTGGCATTGTACACCGGACCGATTTACATCCCGAAGTTCATGCCGTATTTCTACGCAAAGACTCAGAGCAAATATGCTTGGCAGAATCCGACTCAGATTATGGTAACGGTGTTCTCCATTTTTGCACTGTTGGTTTTCTATAAGGTATACGAGAATTACATGGAAGGGATTTCCATAAGATTCTGGATTCTCCTGGCGGTGACTTTTTTGCTGTCCGCCTGGGCAAAACCAAGTTTCATCATGGCATTCTTCCCGGCGGCGGCGATGGTGCTGCTGGCGGATGTTTTCCGTACCGTCGACGTATCGGAGATAAGGGATTGCCGCATCGTATCCAAGGCGTACCGCTTCCGGCAGGTGGTAATTATGGGGCTCACCATGCTTCCGTCCTGCATTTATTTTCTGATGCTGAATCAGACCTTGTTCGGAAAGGATACCCAGCAGGCGTCTGTGGAAGCGGGAAAAGAAGCCTCCAAGGTGGTCATCGATCTGGGGCGGGCGTATTTCAATCAGGATTTCTCCATTACGCTGAGTATTATTGCCGGACTGGCATTCCCGCTGTTCGTACTTGCTTTTAACCTGAAGTCACTAAAGAAACCGGAATACGCGGTGGGCTGGCTGACGGTGCTGTGGGGATATGCGGAACATTTCACCTTCTCGGAAAGCGGTCCGAGAGCGACTCACGGTAATTTTGCCTGGGGAAAGAAGGTTGCGGTATATCTGATGTTCGTCATCAGCATGGCAAAGTTCATCGAGAACCTGTACGATCCGGAATTCTGCAAGGGAAAGAAAAATCTGAAAATCGCCTACGGTGTCGTTGGCATCGGGCTTCTGGTTCTCCATATGGGATCCCAGATGGTGTACCTGAACCATATCGGTCACGGCGGACGCTATATGATTTAATACTCAATGAATGGCTTTATAAAGATAAGTGGGGGGAACGGTTAGATGGAAGAATTAACTGAGTTTGGACAGGAGCTCCGGGAAAACACCGTGTATGTCAATCCGGAAAAGTCCACGATGGATGATTGCACGAGCATTCGCTTTACCGGAAAAAACAGCATCCTTGTCATCGAAGACGGGGTAAACATACGTGATTCTGAAATAGTACTGGAAGGAGATAATGCGATTGTATATCTCAGCAGAAATAAGCACGTATACCGATTGAATGTACATGCATATTCAAATACCTGCATATATATCGGGCGGGATAATTATTTCAACGGAAGGGCTACGCTGATAACATCGGAAAGACAAAATATCATTATCGGAGATGATGGCCTTTTTTCTTTCGGAATATACGTGAGAACGGCGGATCCGCACCTTCTTTACAGCTGTGAAACGAAAGAACGGATCAATGAAAGCAGGTCCGTACTGATGGGGGATCACGTGTGGATTGGTCAAGGTGCGCTGCTGCTAAAAGGAACGTCTATCGGCTCGGGTTCGGTAATCGGGGGCGGTGCAGTCGTTTCCGGCAAAGCCATTCCTTCGAATACCGTGGCGGCCGGAAATCCTGCTAAAGTAATAAAAAAAGGAGTTTTCTTTTCCAAAGAGTGCGTTCATAATTACGGAAAAAAGAAATCCGAAAAGTATAAGAGAATGGATTCGGATCAATGGATATACGAATCTGAAGAAGTTAAATATAATTTAAAAAGCGTTGATTCTCACTTGTGCAAGCAAAAGACTTCTCAGGACAGGTTGATGGTTATCGAACAGGAGCTCGTGAACAATCCGGAAAAAAATCGTTTTTACATCGGCGAAAAACAGTCATCGAGAAAGTTCAGATTTCGCTTTTGGAAGTAATAGAGACGCAAGAGGAGGGAGAGCTTGAATAAATACAAGTTTTCAATTATCGTACCGGTATATAATGCGGAGGCATTTCTGGAAGAGTGCATCGAATCCGTTATAAAGCAGTCTATCGGATTCAAAGAGAACGTTCAGTTGATTCTGGTAAACGATGGAAGCAAGGATAATTCCGGCGAAATGTGCGAAAAATATTTTCAGCGTTTTCCGGAAAATATCGTATACATTGACAAGGAAAACGGTGGGGTTGCCAGCGCAAGAAATAGCGGAATGGAAAAAATCGAAGGAGAATATACGGCTTTTCTGGATTCTGACGATTACTATTCTCAGACCATGCTGGAAAATGTGTATTGCTTTTTTAAACAAAAAGAGGATGCCTTTGACGTATGCGTTTGCCGTCTGGAACATGTGGGGGATTTTTATGGAAAAGAACATGCTCTGAATTGGCGTTTCGAAAACGGAAATCAAGTAATCGATCTTAAGGTGAATCCGGAATACGTTCAATCGGCAATCGGAAATTCCGTGTTTCGAAGCGAAGCGATTCAGGATGTGCGATTTGACGGGCGTCTGCAAACCGCAGAAGATGCGTTGTTCAATGCTTTTGTAATTCTGAAACGCCTGAAGCTCGGAATATGTGCAGACTCGACGTATTTTTATCGCCGATTTGAAACGAGCGACTCTTTAACCGGAACCATACGAATGCAAAAAGAGTTTTATTTGGATATTCCCCAAAACTATTATTTGCATCTGATAGAATATTCAAAGAACAAATATGGCTTTGTTCCTGCGTATGTTCAGCACCTGATTCGTTACGACATACAGTGGCGGAAGTACATTCCGGAGGCAATTCGAAAGCTGAATGAGGAAGAACGAAATGCTTATGTTCAAGTGATGAAGCAGACGTTGGAATATATCGATGATGAGATTCTGTCTACACGCGACGGCTTGAATCAATACCGGCGGCTCTATCTGTTCCTGTTGAAGTATGGCTTCCAAATTCAGGATGAGATGACGCTTCAGAATGGAGTTCTGTATTATAAGGATTTGAGACTGATTAATCTCACGGCTCCCAGTGTTCTGAAAGTTACCGCGATTGAATTGGATGGGAATACGGCTTGCATTGAAGGTCTCGTGAAGGATTGCCTTCCCCATGCTCAGAAAAAGATATTCATGTCTTCCAATCAGGGAGAACGCATTCCGATTCATTTAGAATACGGAAAAGCCGGGTTTGTCGCGGGTTACGTCGGCGAACACGTGGCAGAGATTGGAAGTTTCAAAGTTGAAATACCGATTTTTCCTTGCATTAAATGGCAGTTTACTCTAGAATTTAACCAAGATGCGATTACCTTGAACCCCAATTTTGACGAATCGGTGGGAGTAAGCCGAAAGCATAAGGAATCATTTTTTGTTTCGGGAAGGTACATTGTCAAGTATAGAAACAAGAAAATCTGTTTTTATAAGAATACTTTCAAGACGAGACTGGCATCCGGATTCCGTTACAGAAAAGAGCTTCGGTCCCAATTCGCAAAAGGGAGAAAATAGTATTCGTTGTGGATTATTTCTTATGGTTTATGAGAGAAGGTGAAAGTATGACTAATGTCAAAAGAAAAGGCCTGGTCTATGCTTTGATTCTGACACTCTGCTTGGGCGTGATTCCGTTTAACGTGGCATCCTTTCAGGCAGCGGCAGAGACCAAAAGCAAGGCGCCGGCAGTAACCGCGAAGACCTATTCCAAGAAGGCAGGTCGTTATACGGTAAAGGTAAAACAGGCGAAGGTGGATTACAAGACCGTGAATGTATACGTTCCGGGCGTGAAGACACTGAAGAAGGTGAAGGGGAAGAAAAAGGTCTATAAGATTAAGGCAACGGCTTATATGTACTGCGATAAGAAGGCTTCCAAGAAGAAATCCAAGACTGTAAAGCTTTCTTCGATTTCCTCAAAGAAAAAGTATTTCACCATGGCTGCACCGGCAATGGGTAAATACAATTTCGTGGTTAAGTACTACAACAAGAAAGGCAAAAAACTGAAGACTGTTACGGTGAAGAATGCCGGCGTAATCGCACAGGAATACAATATCGCAGTGCTGAATGCGACCTACGGACCGTTGCAGTTCTCCCTGTCCCTGTGGGATATCACGAAGCGTGATGATGGAAGACCGATTCCGACGACCATCGCAACGACCCGAAAGAAATCCTACAATTGGTCCAAGATGCCGCCGAACGTACAGCAGAACCCGAAGATGAAAAATCCGATGTCCACCAGCAATGTGGCTTCTATGACGAATTACATGCGGAAGTACGTGCAGGATTTGAGATCGTTGAATAAGAATTCCAAGTTCCACATCTATCTGACAGACACCTATGTTAAGGGTGTTCTGGAGTTGGCATGCAGGACGAAGCTGCCGGAGAACCGTTACGATGTAACGTTCCTGTCGGACGGAAGTTCCAGCTATGTGTTCTTCAACCAGCTGTACGGCGGTGAGAATGCCAAGAGCGTATACGACACCACCGAGGCAGAATGGAAGCTTCTCAAGAGCTCTTGGAAGAAGGGACATTACGCAGATCCGAGAGATGTGAAGTATGCTGCAAATCATGAGTCCTACAGCCTCAGAAAGTATACCTATGCGGCAGTGGCATCCGCAAATAACGTGAAGTGGTGGGTTGGCCGTAAAGACGGTACCTTTGAATCCCAGGATGCGGAATTCCTGGCTCAGGCAAAGGCCCGTATGGAACAGTACAACATGAATGACAAGCTGAATAAGCTGAAGGCGGAGAAACACGATAAGGCATTCAAGGCATGGTATCATTTCAGCGACAGCATGTTTGCGGATGCGGTGAAGAATCACAAGAAGGTCATGGTTCTCATGGGCGGACGAGTAACATCCGAAAAGGACTTTGCGGAGTTTACCGCTTTCGTTAAGAAGTACTACGGTTCCGAATACGAATACTACTACAAGGGTCACCCGGCAACTCCAACTGTGAAGTATCCGGAAAAGCAGAAGCAGCTGAAGGACGCGAACGTGCATGATGTGGATTCCACCATTCCGGCAGAATTGATTCTGTTCTTCTACCCGGACGTATATGTATCCGGTATGTCCAACAGTACCCTGAACACCAGCTACAAAGACGGCAGAACCTGTGCATACCTGGGTGCCAGAAAGGACGTGGCGCTAGCCAAGGATGATAAGGGCAATATGGGTGTCATCGACGGAAATAAGTTCCAGATCTTCTTTACGCAGCTGACGGATGCCGAGAAGGCAGCCGGAAAGTACGGAGAGCTGGGTATTCCGGCAGGGCACAAGTGCTATCTGGTGGAGTTCAACAAGAATCCAAAGTACGATTACGCTCTCTATGATTACGATACCAACAAGATTCTGTATCATGAAATCAAGAAAGCCGGAGAAGAGACGAAATCTGCGGATGCGGAAAAGCAGGAAGCTGCGAATAATACCGAAGCGGCTGCTCCGGAAAATGAAAAAACCGCTGCAGATTCTGCAGAATAGGGTGAATCTATCGAAAAACTGAATAGTTGAATTAGAAGGCGTTGTCTTGACAACGCCTTTTAATATGCTAAAATAAATTTATCGGTTAAGTTAACAAATAATTTTATTTTGGCGCTCTTTTTACATATTCAGAAAGGACAGAAACCAAATGGAAGAAAAAACATGTGGGGGAGAATCCCGGGGAATGCAGGTCGGGATGCGGCAGCTCCTGCGGTGGTTTGGCATTGCCCTGATCGTCATCAGCATGTTGGGGCCGGCATTTGCACCGGCAAGCTATGGCGCAGAAGCGAGTTCCGCAGAAGATTCGCAGGTAAAGACGATAAAGATTACCACGAAACCGGCTTCCGGACAGGTGAATCGCCGGACGGGTGTTGTGGTGCGGAAAAGTGCCTCTTCTCATTCCAAGAAGGTGGCCCGGATTCCGAACAACAAGAAGATTACCATGGAACACATGACCTTTACCACCACCAAGAACTACTCCAGAAAGCAGCGGTGGTTCTACATTAAATGCGGCAGTGTGAAGGGATATGTGCCGGTGAATCAGGTGGATCACGTGCGGTATCAGTACCGGAAGGTGAAGGCGAAACGAAACCTGTCATACCGTTACGGTGCCGGTTACAAGATGCGGAAGAAGGGAACCTTGAAGAAGGGAACCTCACTTTCCCTGTGCCTGGAAACCAGTGCCAAGGGGTCCATGACTCTGTGGTATCGTTTCCGCTACGGTAAGAAATTCTATTTCGTCAGCTCCAAGGATTTGAACCTGACGGAGACCGTGCGTGTTGAGGAAGATCGGGACAGCGGCAGCAGCTCGGCAAAACCGTCCGGAAGCGGAACTACCGGAACTCAAACGGGGAATCAGGACAACAGTACTGCTCCGGATAACAAGGAGAATGGAACCAATCCGGATGGGGAGAGTACCGTTACACCGCCGGAAACCAACCCATCGGTGAATGCGACGGTTCTTCAAAGCAATAAGAAGCCGATGGCGGCGCAGATGCCGAAATCCACTCTCACCGCGTGGTACAATTCGCTGCTCAAGATGGCGAATTTGATTGAGACAAACAATCTGAAGTACAACACCGGCGGCGGCGGAACGACTTACAAAAAAGGCTTGGCGGCCAAGAAGGTGAATTGCGCCACCTACATTTCCTGGTCTCTGCAGGACGCGGGCTTTGAACCTTCCGGATTCTGTTTTTACCTGGGATACGGAAAGATTTACGATCAGAAGATTCCGAAGAATTATTTCATCAAGTCGCCGAATTATCTGGTGCAGACCAATCTGAACATGACTTTGTCGGATTGCGTGAAGAAGGGATACCTGAAGCCGGGGGATATCGTGGGTTGGCAGGACGGATACCACACCATGGTGTACAAGCACACGAAGACCGGCAAGTACTATTTCTTTTCCGTGGGGCCGAAGAGTGTGGCCAACAAGGTGGTTCACGAGAACACGTATAAGGCGAATTATCGCATCGGGGTAATCATTCGGCGGATTGCCTAATTTGAAATGAGCAGAACGGAGATGAATCTCCTGCGAACAACAGAAGAGGGACGGCACGGCGGCGTGTTGTCCCTCTTTTGCATCTTATTCTTTGGAATAGGTCACCTTGCAGCTGATTCCGCTGAGCCGTCCGATTCGGCCGGACAGGGTACTGATGACCTGCTGAGGCGCATCCATGACGATGCTGATGATGTTGATTCCTTTTTCCCGGTAGGGAAGTCCCATTCGCCCGATGATATAGGGACTGTTTTCGTGCAGCAGCGCGTTTACCGGTTCGACGGAATCCATGTCGGAAATGATGATGCCGAGAATGGCCACCCGTGTATTTTCCATTGTTCCTTCCTCCTGTTGAATCTTCTTGAATTGTATCACAAAAGTCCTTTCTTTTCTGTGCAAACTGAACAAATTTCTCGATTTTTCTCGAACGATGTGTACTGAAGGGGAATTTTTTTTCTGCCATAATGGAGTCAGAAGCAATGCTGATCATTTAGGAGGTATGAAAATGAAAAGAAAAAAGGAAAAGATGAGCAAGAAGCAGTTTGCGGAGACGATGGCACAGGAATTGAACCGGTACTTCGAGGAGAATCTGACGATGGAAGTGCACGCCACCATTCGGGAGTTCGTGAAGACCAACGATTACACCCATTACGCCATCGTGCTGGAACGGCCGGGAGTGTATGCCCTCCCGGCACTGAACGTAGATATTTTTTATGAAGGGTATAAGCATGGAGAAAGCATCGAATCCATATCTCGCTCCCTGGCCTGGAATGCGATGGGGGCGATTATGACACCGCCGCCGGTGAACGGCATGGACGGCATCCCGAAAAAGGATTTTGGCGTGAAGTTATCCGCGCGGGTGGTGAGCAAGCGCCGGAATGAGAAGTATCTGGAGGATGTGCCGTGTCGGGACGTGGTGCCGGGCATCACCATGTTCGCCAGTGTGGAGATTATCGTGGAAGACATGGATTCCTGGCAGTGCCGGATTACCAATCCGATGATGAAGGAGATGGAGTATCAGCTGGACGAATTGATCGACGAGGCACTCATGCTGTCCGAAGAATACTATCCGCCGATGCTGATGACCTTCTCCGACGGAAATGCGGAAGGGGAGAACTTGCTGGAAAAAGAAGGTTACACAATGAACGACGATGCCATGTACATCCTCACCACCAACCGATTCCAGCTGGGCGCAGTGGCATTGTTCTATCCCGGCGTTGCGGAAAAAATCGCCGAGATGGCCGGGGGCAATTTCTATGCGATTCCAAGCTCCGTTCATGAATTCATCATTTTGCCGGAAAGCGATAAATACTCCGAGGAGGAACTTCAGGCGATGCTGGAGAGCGGAAACCGGGAGGTGGTCTCCGAAGACGACATTCTGTCGGATACCATTTACGTCTACGACCGGAACCTGGGACTGCTCCTTTCCTGCTCCGAGTACAGCGGCATGTCCGGCACGGAATTCTGTGAGACCATGTGGTGTTAATAGGCAAAGGGCAGTGAAAGAACGATGGAATCTGTGACAAAAAAATGCCGAAATCTGTGGTAAACTTAACGCTTTGAATACTGTCCGGGGTGTGCTAGAATAAGGGCACAGAGACTTACTGACCGTAAGGAACACCAAGCGGGAAGAAGTGCCGGATACAGTATATAAGGGGCTCTCGGAGACCCGTATCGAATGGACTTCTTCTCGGAAGAAGTCCATTTTTTATGTAGTTTGGAGCAGGGGTATGATTAAAATTGCAATATACGGAAAAGGCGGAATCGGTAAATCCACAGTAACGGCCAATCTGGCGGCGGCTTTTGCCATGCGGGGCAAGAAGGTCCTGCAGATCGGCTGCGATCCGAAAGCGGATTCCACCATCAACCTGCTGGGGGGAGAACCCCTGGAACCCGTGATGAACTTCCTCCGGGATCACGACCGGGAGCCGGAAATCAACGATATTGTGCGCACCGGATTCGGCGGCGTGCAGTGTATCGAGACCGGCGGTCCGACGCCGGGCATCGGCTGTGCGGGACGGGGCATTATCGCCACCTTTAATTTGATCGACGATCTTCGGATTTTCCGAAAGTTTCAGCCGGACATCGTGCTGTACGATGTTCTGGGGGATGTGGTGTGCGGCGGCTTTGCCGTGCCGATTCGAGAGGGATATGCGGAGGACATTCTCATCGTCACTTCCGGAGAGAAGATGGCCCTCTATGCGGCGAACAACATTCGCACGGCGGTGGATAATTTTGCGGACCGGGGATATGCTTCGGTAAAAGGAATCGTATTCAACCACCGAAATGTTCCGAGAGAAGAGGAAAAGGTGGGAGAATTCGCCCGGAATGCAGGCATTCCTATTGTAGGTGATATTCCGAGATCCGATGAAATCATCGAATGCGAAGAAGATGGAATGACGGTGGTCCAGGGACTTCCGGAATCCGAAATCAGCGGGAAATTCTTTGAACTGGCGGACTTCCTGCTGAAGGAACACGAAAAGAAACGGAAAGAGGAGCAGGTACAGTAATGAAAAATGCCTACTATATCACAATAGAAGAACTTCTGAAATCAGCGAAACTTCGGATTCCCGGGGAACTTCAGTCCGGAGAGCATTTGATATACAGCTCACCGGCCACCTTGTCCTACAACTCTCCGGGCGCCCAGGGATTCGGAGTGAAGCGGGCCGGTTTGGTGATTCCGGAGTCTGTCATGCTTCTAATCGCGCCGGCCTGCTGTGGAAGAAATACCACGATTTTGGCGGACGAAGGCGGATACAGCCATCGGATGTTTTTTCTCCAGATGGATGAATCGGACATTGTCACCGGAAGACATCTGTCGGAGATTCCCGAGGCCATTGAAGAAATCCTGGCGGTGTGCGAAACGAAGCCGAAGGTGGTAGTGCTGTGTATTACCTGCGTGGATGCCCTGCTGGGAACGGATTTGGAGAGAGTCTGTCGAAAGGCGGAAGAGGCGCTGCACGGTGAAGTGCGCGTGGTGCCGACCTACATGTATGCGCTGACGCGAGAGGGAAAGAATCCGCCGATGGTGGCGGTGCGGGAAAGCATCTATTCCCTTCTGGAGAAGGAAGAGCGAAAGATGAACCAGGTGAATCTGCTGGGTTTCTTCACGCACCTTGCGGATGACTGCGAGCTGTACGATTTGCTGGGGCAGATTGGACTGGACCGGGTGCTGGAAGTAGGACGATGTGAGACCCTGGAGGAATACCGGGAACTGGGTGCGTCCAACTTTAACCTGATTCTCAATCCGGAATCCCGGAAGGCGGCTTTTGCATTGGAGGAACGGCTGGGAATGCCGTATGCGGAGCTGACCCGGCTCTACCAGATTGACCGAATTCGCCGTCAGTACGAGCTGTTCGCCGCCGCTTTGGGGACGGAATTCCGGCTGGAAGAATACCACCGGGAAGCGGAGCAGGCGGTACGGGAACTGCAGGAAGTCTGCAAAGGGAAGTCCTTCGCGGTGGGCCAGGTGGTAAACGGCAACCCGCTGGAGATGGCACTGGCGCTTCTGAAAATGGGATTTGAAGTAAAATCCGTCTTCGCAGCGATTACGGAAGAGGATTATCCATATATTCGGGAAATCGGAGAATACAATCCGGCCCTCCGAATCTATTCCACCCTTTCCCCAACCATGATGAATTACGATGGGGACCAGGACGTGGACATCTCCATCGGTACGGATGCGGCCTTCTACTATCCGAAGTCCGTGAACGTGAAGTGGAACGATGAGATTCAGCCTTTCGGTTACCGCGGACTGAAGAATTTCGCCAATGAAGTGGCGGCAACCTGGAAGCAGGCAGCGGCGGCTGCCGAAAAAGCGGCAGACGACGATGAGATGAATGAGACGAAGGAATAGGAGGATCCGGAAATGAAAGGACTTCGTAAATATATTTCACCTTTTTCCCCGGATCAGTCCGGAACGGCTTCGGTGCTGTTCGGATACGGCGGGATGCTGATTATCATGGATGCCGGCGGCTGCGTGGGCAACGTGTGCGGATACGACGAACCCCGGTGGGGCGGGGCCAAGAGCGCCATTTTCAGTGCGGGCCTTCGAGATCTGGATGCGATTCTTGGACGGGATGAGCTGCTGATTCGAAAAATTCGGCAGGCCCTGCAAGATATGGATGCTGCATTTATCGGGCTCATCGGAACGCCGGTTCCGGCCACCATCGCCACGGATTACCGGGCGCTGAAGCGGCTCCTGGAGAGAGATACGGGAATTCCGGTTCTGCCGGTGGAAACCAACGGCATCGAGCTGTACGATAAGGGCCAGGAGAAGGCCTACCAATGGCTTTTTCGGGAGTTCTTGGACGAGTCGGTGACCGAGAAGGAGAACCGAGTGGGCATTCTGGGAGCGACCCCTTTGGACACCACTGCAGTGGACAGCGGAGCGGAATTCCGCCGGCTGGTTCCGGGCGGCGTGGTGTATGGAATGGGGGACACACTGGAGGATGTGAGAAAAGCACTTTCGGCTGAAAGAAACCTGGTGGTATCGCCTTCCGGATTGAAGACCGCTCGCATGCTAAAAAGAGAATACGGCATTCCGTATGAGACCGGCTATCCGGTGGCGGCGGAAAGCCGAAGGGAATTCATGGAACGGATTCTTCCGACGCTGGGTTCCCATATACTGATTGTGCACCAACAGTTTTTTGCCAACGAAATTCGGGAATGGATTCGAGAGGAGAGACCGGATGTAAAGGTCACTGTGGCCGGCTGGTTTCAGATGGACGGAGCCCTGAAGGAAGAGGGAGATTGCCATCTGGAAGAAGAAGCGTATCTGCTGAAGCTGGTACAGGAGGGCGCTATCGATACGGTGCTGGGAGATCCCCTTCTGAAGCGCGCCCTTCCGGGATGGCAGGGAACCTATTTGGATCTTCCCCATTATCCGGTGTCCGGAGAACTTCACTCGGTGGAGACCTCACAGGATTATTGGAAGAAAGCGGGGCGTAGAAGATGACAAAGGAATCGGAAAACCGGATGCGAATCCGCATCTACGGAATCGTTCAAGGTGTGGGATTTCGTCCTTTTATCCGAAAACTGGCCCTTCGGTTTCGAATTACCGGAACCGTCTGCAACCGAGGAAGCTATGTGGAAATTTACGCCCGGGGAGACCGGCTTCCAGAATTCCTGGAGGCAATTCCGAAGGAAGCACCGGCGCGCTCGGCGATTCTGAAGATCAAGACGGCGGTGCCGGAAGAGTCGGAATGCCCGCCGGAATCGGAAGATTTCGAGATTATCGAAAGTGCGAAGGAAGAGGGGATGGTATTCGTTTCGCCGGACATCGCCACCTGTCCGGACTGCGAGCGAGAGCTCTTTGACCCGGCGAATCGGCGGTACCTGCATCCTTTTATCAACTGCACGGCTTGCGGGCCGCGGCTGACGATTCTGGATTCCATGCCCTACGACCGGGTTCGCACCAGCATGGGCGAATTCCCAATGTGTGCGGAATGCAACCGGGAATATACGGACATTCGGTCCCGAAGATACCACGCTCAGCCGATCTGTTGCAACGACTGCGGGCCGGAGCTGTACCTGCTGAAGGGTCCGGAAACGGGAAAGGATGCCCTGATCAAAGTGCGGAACATCATCCGCCGGGGCGGCATCGTTGCGATCAAGGGAATCGGCGGTTTTCATCTGTGCTGCGACGGAAGCAATGACGAAGCGGTAGAGCGGCTTCGGAAGCTGAAAAACCGCCCGTTCAAGCCTTTTGCGGTGATGATGCGGGACATGGAGACGGTGCGACGGGAGTGCGAGGTGCCGGAGGGTGCCGAGGAACTCATGACGGGACCCCAGAAACCCATCCTGCTTCTGGCGAAAAAGAAAGCTCGCGAGGCGGGCGCTTCCGTTCTGAGCGAAGCGTTGGCACCGGGAAATCCCAATATCGGGGTGATGCTTCCGTATACGCCGGTGCACATGCTCCTGTTCCGGTATCCGGAGGAGGAAACTTCCCGGGAGCCGGCGATGCCGGAGGTGCTGGTGATGACCAGCGGAAACCCTTCCGGGGCGCCGATTTGCATGACGGATGGGGAAGCGGAAAAATATCTGGCACCCATGTGCGATGAAATCCTGTCCAATCCCAGGAAGATTCGGATTCGTGCGGATGACTCGGTAATGTCTTTTTACCGGAATCAGCCCTATATGATTCGCCGGTCCAGAGGCTATGCGCCCCTGCCGACGGTATTGCCGCAGGAGTATCGCCATTCGGTGCTGGGTATCGGCGGCGAACTGAAGAATACCTTCGGGCTTCTGCGAGGGGATATGAACTACATGTCCCCGTACATCGGCGATATGGCGGATGTTCGAAGCGTGGAGGCTTTGGAACTGGCGGAGGAGCGGCTGGAACGGCTGCTGGAAATCCGGCCGGAGGCGGTGGTGTGCGATCTGCACCCGAAATACAACACGGGGGAGGTGGCCCGAAAGCTGGCGGAAGAGAAGGGCATTCCCTGCATGGAAGTGCAGCATCACTACGCCCACGTGCTTTCCTGCATGGCGGAGAACGAATGGGATGCACCGGTGATTGGCGTTTCTTTTGACGGTACCGGGTTCGGAACGGACGGCACCATCTGGGGCGGCGAGTTCCTGCTTTCGGATTACGATGGCTTTCGGCGAAAGGGAAGCATTCAGCCATTTCTGCATGCCGGCGGAGACCTGGCATCGAAGGAAGGCTGGCGCATTGCGGTGGCGATGCTGGAACCGGATGCGGCGGAGCAGCTGAACCTGGGAAGCCCGAAGGAACGGGCGGCGCTTCGGTTCATGCTGGGCAACCGGGTGAACGTGGTGGAATCCACCAGTGCCGGACGGCTGTTCGACGGAGTCAGTGCCATCCTGGGATGCAAGGAACGGAATTCCTTTGAAGGGGAGATGTCCATGCAGCTGCAGTTCGCGGCGGAACAGGCAGAGGCGCCGGAAATCTATGACGGACCGCTGATCTCGGAAAAAGAAGATTTCTTTTATCTGGAGACCGGGAGTCTGGTGCGGGAGATTGCCCGGGGCAGGCTGTCCGGAAAGGATGCGGGCGCGCTGGCACGCATGTTCCACGAGGTGCTTTCTCAGATGGTTCTGGAAGGTTGCCGGCACATTCGCCGAGAAGACGATATTTCAACCGCAGCTCTCACCGGCGGGGTATTTCAGAACATCCTGCTGCTGGAGCTGTGCCGAGATAAGTTAGAACATGACGGTTTTCGGGTACTGACCCATTCCCTGGTTCCGCCCAACGACGGCGGAATTGCGTTGGGACAGGCGGTGTACGGCGCGCGAAAGCTGGAAAAGGAGGATTCGAGATGTGTGTAGGAATTAAAGCAAGGGTTTCCGACGTGGAGAACGGAATGGCCGTTATCGACAATTCCGGCGTTCGGAGAAAAATCTCCTCGGAGCTGATTGAGGATCTGGCGCCGGGAGACTATGTAATGGTTCATGCAGGAATCGCCATCGCCCGCGTTACGGGAGACGACAGCGAGGAAGCATCGGAAGTGATGGAGGCGTTATAATGGCTTTAAGCAAAGGGGCAGCGGAGGCTGCCGAGATTGTGCGGAATTACGACGGCCCGAAAATTCGGGTGATGGAGGTCTGCGGAACCCATACTCATGAGATTTTTCGACTGGGGGTTCGGCAAATGCTTCCGGAATCCATCGAGCTGATTTCCGGCCCGGGATGTCCGGTATGCGTCACCCCGGTGGGCTACATCGACGAAGCGGTGATGCTGGCCCTGGAGAAGGGGGTAAAAATATTTACGTTCGGCGACCTCATCCGGGTTCCCGGCACGAAGAAGAGTCTGGCGGACGCCCGCAGCGAAGGAGCGGAGGTGCAAATCGTCTACTCCCCGATGGATGCTTTGGATTATGCCAAAGCGCATCCGGAAGAAGAGGTGTGCTTCCTTTCTGTAGGGTTTGAAACCACCACGCCGGGCAGCGTGATTGCCCTTCGGAATGCCATTTCCGAGAACGTGGAGAACTTCTCCCTGCTGACGGCGAATAAAATCATGGAGCCGGCATACCTGGCTCTGAAGGGGAGCGCCGATGCCTTCCTCTATCCGGGTCACGTGAGCACCATGACGGGCATGGAGGTGTACCGGAAAATCGCGAAGGAATGGCAGATTTCCGGCGTAGTGACCGGCTTCACCACTTCCGAAATCGTCACCGCCCTGGCGACGGTGGTTCGCCGGGTGGAAGAGGTTCGCGCCGGAGAGCGGGAATCCTTTGCGGAAAACTGCTATCCGTCAGTGGTGACGGAAGAGGGCAGTCCGGCGGCCCGAAAGCTGGTGGGCAAATACATGGAACCATGCGACACGGAATGGCGTGGCCTTGGAATTATTCCGGGCTCCGGCATGAAGCTGCGGGAAGAATTCTCGAAATACGATGCCCGGGTGCGCTTCCAATTGCCGAAGGTTCAGGGCAAAGCCAGTCCGGCCTGTCGCTGCGGCGAAGTGCTGCGAGGCCTGATTCGCCCGATGGACTGCAAAATCTACGGAAACGCCTGCACGCCGGAGCATCCGGTGGGCGCCTGCATGGTGTCCAGTGAGGGCGCTTGCTCCGCATACTACAAATACGGTGATACACTGAAACTGAAATAAGATACCGAGGTGGAATACAATGAATGACAAAATCACACTTGCGCACGGTGCCGGCGGAAAACAGACATCGGAACTTATTGGCGGATTGTTCAAGAAATACTTCGACAATCCGAATTTGACCGCGGACGATGCGGCGGTGCTGACCCCTCCGGCCGGAAGAATGGCTATGTCCACCGACGGATTCATCGTCTCTCCGGCCTTTTTCCCCGGCGGAAATATCGGAAAGCTGAGCATCTGCGGGACCGTGAACGACTTGGCCTGCATGGGCGCAAAACCCCTGTATATTTCCTGTGCCTGCGTCATCGAGGAAGGTTTCCCGATGGATACCCTGGAAGAAATCGTGAAGAGCATGGCGGAGACCGCCGCGAAAGTCGGCGTTCAGATTGTCTCCGGAGATACGAAGGTTGCCGGCAAGGGACAGGTGGATGGAATCTTCATTACCACT
This sequence comes from Mogibacterium sp., assembly GCA_016775335.1. Lineage (GTDB taxonomy): Bacteria > Bacillota > Clostridia > Peptostreptococcales > Anaerovoracaceae > Mogibacterium_A. Next base: position 41,236 of record JAEUGJ010000030.1, on the reverse strand, counting down.
ACCGGTGTGGGCGAAATCATGCCGAAGGCCGAACTGTCCGGCGCTTATGCCCGTCCGGGAGATGCCATCATCGTTACCGGCGATGTGGGAAGACACGGCTGCACGATTCTGCTGGAGCGGGACCGCTACGGAATGGAAGCCGAGGTGACCAGTGACTGCGCACCGCTGTGGCATCCGGTACGGGATCTGATTCAGGAAATTCCGGAAGTGCACGTCATTCGGGATGCTACCCGGGGCGGCGTGGGCACGGTGCTCTATGAAATTGCGGATGAAAGCAAAGTGGGCATCCGCCTGGATGCGGCATCCGTGCCGGTATGCGATGAGGTCCGGGGCGTCACCGGCATGCTGGGGCTGGAACCGCTGTACCTGGCCTGCGAAGGACGCCTGGTCGTTTTCGTACCGAAGGAAAAGGCCGAGGATGCGGTTCGCATTCTGCGGGAAGCGAGCCCGGATACGGCCGGTGCGGCCATCATCGGCGAGGTGACGGACCACATGACCGGTCACGTGGTGATGGCAACGGAGCTGGGAACGGAAACGCTGCTGCCGCCGCCGAGCGGCGAACTCCTTCCGAGAATCTGCTAGGAACGGCGGGCGCCCGGAAACCAAAAACAATTCTTTACACCGGAATGGGAAAAGAGTACAATAAGCGAGATGGACGGTATTCATAGGAAGCTGTACCTTTTTCAAAAACTGTGTAAAGAATAACAGGCGAGTACATTTGCATATGCGAAAGGCGGATCGGTCTATCCGAAGGAGGACAAGGTTTTCGATTTTGCAGGCGCAGGGTATTCGGGTACATTTATGATGAATACAATCCATCCGTGCTTTTCGGAATCCGACGCATTGTCGGACGTCCCGGGAGGTACGGATGCTTTTTTTATGAGAAAAGGAGAAGTCTGGAAAAGGAGGATATTTTTGTAATGAAGACTACCGTATTGACTTTTCAGAAGATGAAGCGACAGGGTGAGAAAATTTCCATGCTGACCTGCTACGATTACACCACCGCCAGGCTGATGGACGGAACGGTGGACGGAATCCTGGTGGGGGATTCGTACGGAAATACCATGCTGGGATATGATTCCACGCTGCCGGTGACCATGGACCACCTGATTGCGGCGACGCAGGGCGTGGTGCGGGGCTGCAAGGAGAGCCTGGTGGTGTTCGATATGCCGTTCATGTCGTATCAGGTTTCGGTGGAGCAGGCGCTGGAGAATGCCGGCCGGGCGCTGAAGGAGACCGGATGCCAGGCGGTGAAGCTGGAAGGCGGCGCGTCGGTGTGCCCGCAGATTGCGGCGCTGAGCCATGCGGGAATTCCGGTGGTGGCGCATATCGGGCTGACCCCGCAGTCGGTGAATGCTCTCGGCGGAAACCGGGTGCAGGGAAAGACCGGGGAAGCGGCGGAGCGATTGATTGAGGATGCCCGTAAAGTCGAAGCGGCCGGAGCTTTTGCCGTGGTACTGGAGTGCATTCCGGCGCCGGTGGCGGAGCGAATCAGCCGGGAAGTGAACATCCCAACCATCGGAATCGGTGCCGGTGTGGGCTGTGACGGCCAAATTCTGGTGTATCAGGATATGCTGGGTATGAACGAGGATTTCAAGCCGAAGTTCGTAAAAAGATATGCGGAGCTGGCGGAAGAGATGCGTAGCGCGTTCCGGGAGTACACGGCGGACGTGAAGGGCGGACGTTTTCCGGAGGCAAGTCATCAGTTTGAAATGAGCAGCGAAGAAGAGCTGAAGAAGTTATATTAGCAGAAATAAAGAAGAAAAAAGAAGAAAAGAGGCAAAAAATGATTCAGGTAATTAATACAATCGATAAACTGAGAAAGCAGGTTAAGGAATGGAAGAAGGCGGGTCTCACCGTGGGCCTGTGCCCGACCATGGGATACTTGCATGAGGGTCATGCGTCCCTGATGGATGCGGCGAGAGCCGGAAATGACAAGGTGGTGGCTTCGGTTTTCGTCAATCCGATTCAGTTCGGACCGAACGAGGATCTGGCGACCTATCCGAGAGATTTTGAGCACGACTGCCAGCTCTTGGAAGCGCACGGTGTGGACCTGGTATTCCATCCGGAACCTTCGGAAATGTACGCTCCGGATTTCACCACCTTCGTGGATATGAACGAGCTTTCGGAAACCCTGTGCGGCAAAACCCGCCCGATTCACTTCCGTGGCGTGTGTACCGTTATTGCCAAACTCCTGAACACGGTAACGCCGGACCGAATCTATTTCGGACAGAAGGATGCTCAGCAGCTGGCCATCATTCGCCGGATGGTTCGGGATCTGAATTTTGACGTGGAAGTAATCGGCTGCCCAATCGTCCGGGAGCAGGACGGCTTGGCAAAGAGTTCCCGGAACACCTACCTCAGCCCGGAGGAACGAAAAGCGGCGTTGGTGCTGTCCCGTTCCGTTCGAAAGGGCCAGGATCTGGTAGCTTCCGGGGTTCGAAGCTCCGCGGAACTGCTGGCATCCATGAAGGCACGTCTGGCAGAGGAACCGAGGGCAGACGTGGAATATGTTGAGGTGGTTGACGGCGAAAGCATGCAGCCGGTGGAAACCTTCAAGGAAGGGGACCTGGTGGCCATGGCCGTTCGCATCGGCACCACCCGCCTGATTGACAACTTTACCGTGGGCGACCCGGAGATTTCCTTCGAAGGATAGGTTTAAGCGGAAGCGGGGAGCAAACCGGCCGGCCCGATCGCCGGCGGGACTGCGCTTCTCGGCCGGGAGTTGTGTGAAGATTTTGCTCACCTTGACGAAGACATAAGGCCTAGCGGGGGACGGGGAGCAAACCGGCCGGCCCGACCGCCGGCGAAACTGCGTTTTCCGGCCGGGAGTTGTGTGAAGATTTTGCTCCCCTTGACGAAGACATAAGGCCTAGCGGGGGACGGGGAGCAAACCGGCCGGCCCGACCGCCGGCGAAACTGCGCTTTCCGGCCGGGAGTTGTGTGAAGATTTTGCTCCCCTTGACGAAGGCATAAGGCCTAGCGGGGGACGGGGAGCAAACCGGCCGGCCTAATCGCCGGCGAAACTGTACATTCCGGTCGGGAGTTGTGTGAAGATTTTGCTCCCCGAGACGAAGGTACAAGGGGTAGCGGGGAGCGGGGAGCAAACCGGCCGGCCCCCGGGCCGCCATATCGAAATTCCCGGCCCGAGGTTTGCGCACAAAAACCGAAGTCAAAGGCTTAGCGGGTAGGCGAGCGCAAACCGGCCCCAGCCCCTGGGCCGCCATATCGAAATTCGCGGCCCGAGGTTTGCGCACAAAAACCGAGAACAAAGGCCTAGCGGGGAGGTGAGCGCAAACCGGCGCCAGCCCCCGGGCCGCCTTTTATGAAATTCACGGCCCGAAGTTTGCGCACGAAAACCGAAGTCAAAGGCTTAGCGGGGAGGCGAGCGCAAACCGGCGCCGGCCCCCGGGTCGCCATATCGAAATTCGCGGCCCGAGGTTTGCGCACGAAAACCGAGAACAAAGGCCTAGCGGGGAGGCGAGCGCAAACCGGCGCCGGCCCCAGGCCGCCATTTCTGAATTTCCCAGCCTGTGGTTAGCGCGCGTTCAGTTCGGTGAAGTTGCTTTTACAACTAACCCAAAAAATAATTTTGAAAAAAATAAAAAAAGTACTGGACAAGAGGGTGCTTCTTCTGTATAATAAATCTTGCGTTGAACAGCGTAAATAGTTAATAAATATGGCGTATTGGTCAAGAGGTTAAGACGCAGCCCTCTCACGGCTGAATCTGGGGTTCGATTCCCCAATACGCTACCAATCGGAAACCTGAAGCTTGGGCTTCAGGTTTTTTCCATATCTAAAATATCCGGGGCCGGCGAACGCCCTGCAAGTATGGCGACGCCCCCGGCGGGACCGCCGCAAAACAACTAGAGAATAATTTTTAAAATATTTTCACACAAATTAGTTTGCAGAACCCCCGGTAAGTGCGATAATATTAAAGTCAGTTCAGTAAAAATTTAAAGACTTTGGGGAGAAAGAATATGCTATCATTTGAGAACGACTACAGTGAGGGAGCTCACTCCAGAATATTGAAAAGATTGGTGTCCACGGATTTGCAGCAGGTGACCGGCTACGGAAACGATCCGTTCTGCGAAGAGGCCAGAACTCGCATTCGCCAGGCCATCGGCGTACCGGATGCGGATATCTATTTCCTTTCCGGCGGAACCCAGACGAACCAGGTGGTTATCGACACCATGCTGCAGCCGTATGAAGGTGTGATCGCCGCAGAAACCGGCCATGTCAGCGTCCACGAAGCCGGCGCCATCGAGTATTCCGGCCATAAAGTCTTGACGGTACCGATGCACAACGGCGGCAAAGTGAATCCGATGGAAGTAAAGAATCTGATTGAAGATTTTTATCAGGACGGAAATCATGAGCACATGGTATTTCCGGGCATGCTGTACATTTCCCAGCCGACGGAGTACGGTGCGCTGTACACCCGCCGGGAACTGGAGGCCCTGAGCCTGATTTGCCGGAAGTACAAGATTCCGCTGTACCTGGACGGTGCACGCCTGGGATACGCCCTGGCCAGCCACGAGAACAACGTGACCCTCAGTGACATCGCTCGTCTGACTGACGTATTCTACATCGGCGGAACGAAGGTGGGGGCGCTTTGCGGTGAAGCTTTGGTATTCACAAAGCACAATACGCCGCCGCATTTTGTGACACAGATAAAGCAGCACGGTGCCCTGATTGCAAAGGGGAGACTGCTGGGCATCCAGTTCGCGGAGCTGTTCCGGGACAACCTCTACTATAAGCTGGGGCAGAATGCCATCGAGACGGCGGAGATGCTGAAGATGATTCTTCACGAAAAAAAATATTCGTTTTACTTCGAGTCACCGACGAACCAGCAGTTTGTCATTATCGAAAACCGTAAAATGGAAGCCCTCCGGCAGAAGGTGGTATTCAGCTACATGCAGAAGTATGACGATACCCACTCGGTCATCCGTTTCTGCACCAGCTGGGCGACGAAGCCGGAACAGGTTTTCCGGCTAGCGGAACTTCTGTAGGATGAATATTTCCCGGAGAGTGCAGCTTAAAACGTTATAAAAAAACAATGAAAATAATAGGAGGAACATATGAATAAGAAAGAATTGGCAGATTATCTGCACAACAGCAAGTACAACTGCGCACAGGCGGTGCTCCTGGCATTCGCCGATGAAATCGGGGAGGACAAGGAGGTCCTGTTCCGCATCAGCGAAGGCTTTGGCTTTGGTGCCGGATGCGGTGAAGGCATCTGCGGCGCACTCAGCGGCGCCATCATGCTGGCAGGCCTGAAGAACAGCGACGGCAACCTGGAGGCGCCGGGAACCAAAGCGTCCACCTACAAGATTGCCAAAGAAATGAAAGAGAAATTCGTGGCGAAGACCGGCGGCCTGATCTGCAAGGATTTGAAAGGCCTGGACGGCGGAGAAGTGCTATGTTCCTGCCCGGACTGCATCGGATACGCCGTAGAAGTTGTGGAAGAAGTCCTGGGCCTTTAATAATAAAAAAAGATTGGGGGGATCTTTACGTTTAGCAGGAAAGTGAAAGAACAGCCGGATTTGCTGAATGGAAGCATCGCACCGAAGTTGATGGCCTTCGCCATTCCTCTGGCCATGACCAGTATTCTGCAGCAGCTCTTCAACGCAGCGGATATTGCGGTCATCGGCCAGTTTGCGGGAAAGCACGCCATGGCGGCGGTGGGCTGCAACAGTCCGGTCATCGCACTGACGGTAAACCTGTTCGTGGGAATATCCATCGGTGCCAACGTGATTATTGCGAATTTTACCGGTCAGCAAGACGAACGGAAGATTCGGGAATCCGTTCACACGGCCATGGTGCTGGCGATTATTTGCGGAGTGTTTGTCACTTGCGTCGGGCAGGTTATTGCCGGTCCAATGATCAATCTGTTGGATACGCCGGCAGTCATCGCACCCATGGCGGTAAAATATCTTCGCATTTATTTTATGGGGATGATTTTTATCATGCTCTATAATTTTGAGGCGGCCATTTTCCGGAGTCAGGGGGACACGGCAACTCCGCTGCGATGCCTGATGATTTCCGGCGTCCTGAACGTTGTTCTGAATCTCTTCTTTGTCATCGTATTGAAGATGGACGTGGCGGGCGTGGCGTTGGCCACGGTGCTGTCCAACGGCGTCAGCGCCGGGCTCCTGTTTTGGCACCTGTGCCGGGCAAAGAGCGCCATTCGCCTGCAGAAGGGAAGCTTCCGCCTGGAGGGGTCAATTCTGAAGGACATCCTTCGAATCGGCGTTCCGTCGGGACTCCAGGGCGTGGTCTTTTCCATTTCCAATCTGGTCATCCAGTCGGCCATCAACAGCCTGGGACCGGATGTGGTAGCGGGCTCCGCGGCGGCCTTTAATATGGAAGTGCTGGGATATTACATCCTGAACTCCTTCGCCCAAGCGGCGGTTACCTTTGTGGGTCAGAACTACGGTGCCGGGAATCTCCCGCGGTGCCGCAAAATCACCCGTCAGGCACTGCTTCTGGACGAAGTATGCGCCATGTCCGTGGCAGCGGTGCTGATTATTTTCGGGCATCAGATTCTGGCAATCTTCAATTCGGATCCGGCGGTCATCCGTTTCGGCTACATCCGCGCTGCGATTCTGCTTTCCACCCAGGCCTTGAACGTGGTAAACGAAGTCCTTTCCGGCGCGATGCGGGGCTACGGAATCTCTATGGTCCCGGCGGCGGTTACTTTTATCGGCGTCTGCGGAACACGAATTCTGTGGGTGTACACCGTTTTTCGGCATTCCCACACCTGGTACACCCTGATGGCGGTCTATCCGGTGAGCTGGCTCATCACCATGGTGGTGATGATTGCGGCCTACTTCATTTCCATAAAAAAAATCCGCAATCGGCCGGAGACTTCCGGCAATGCGAACTAGGCGGTGCGGCACACCGTGCAAATTTACACGATAAAAAGAGGCATCCGGGGAAAATCCCTCGGATGCCTTTCGTCTCTATTCGTACAGGATGATGGCCATAAAGCTCATCGGCTCATCCTTGCGGTTGGTGATGGCGTGGCCTTCTCCCGGACCGGTGAAGGTGATGTCCCCCGCCTTGACGGTGGTGACAGTACCGTTGTCGTTGTATTCCGCTTCGCCGGAAAGGATGACGTAAATCTCGCCGTCTCCCTGATGCACGTGGTATCCCACGCCGCAATCCTTCTCCAGCACGTTCTCGTTCAGCATGCGGCCCCGGTTCCACATCTCGGAATCCTGCTCCACGCCTACCAGCGAAATCAGATGCCCCGGTCCCTTCTGGACTTCTTCCTTTACAACTTTCTTTCGATCTTCTTTTCTTCGAATAATACTCATGTTCAATACCCTCCTTGCATTTTCAAAATAATATGAACGAAGTGAATGCCTGCGACTTTTTTCGAGAAATTACTCCTCTTCCGTATCCGGCCGCTGACCGAATCCCAGCAGGTTGCAGGCTCTGGATTCCACCGCATTGGCGATGGCCAGCGTCACGTCCAGGTCGTTTCCGTAGAAAATCGCGCCGTGGTTGGCGATGATGCAGGCGTGGCTGCCTTCAATGGCATCCATGATGCTGTCGCACAGCTCATCCGTTCCAGGTGTTTGATATTCGCTGCAATGCATGTCGCCGATCAGCCGATCCATCGGCGGTTCCGAAATCCGGAAGCCGGCGTGGGCGGCGGCGAAGGCGCTGATACCGTTGGAATGGGTGTGGATGATGGCGTTGCACTCCGGATACCGGCGGTACAGCGCGGCGTGCAGGCGGAACTCCGAAGACGGCTTTCTCTGCATGCCGTATTTCAGGTCGTGGATGTTCATGCGAACGATGTCTTCCGTACGGATGGAAAAATAGTCCATGCCCGACGGAGTAATCAGCATGGTATCCGGGTTCAATCGGAGGGAAATGTTTCCCCAGGAACCCTGCACCAGCTCGGAACGGCTCATATCCTTGCCGCAGTCGATGATTCGGTTCCGCAGCCGGAATTCTTCCGCACCGCTGCTGATGAAATCCACCTTTTCCTTTTGGTTCACCTTGGAATAGCTTCCGTCGTAATATTTATGAAGCTCCTGGGCGGCCGCCGGATCCAGATATTGGAGTCCGTTCAGTCTGCCGGAGTATATCTCCGCTTCGGCACTTTTCTCCAGGATGCGGGCGCCGGCAATGGCCTCCTCGATGGTCTCACCGACAGCGATGATACCAGATCCCTGAATGAAGCAGCCTCGGCGATTTCGCAGGGCTTTCAGCAGGGTTCTTGCAGTTCCGTCCGGACAGACGGTCACATCCGGCCCGATAATCTGAGCCAGGTCGTCCAGCGCCGGCCACATTATCTGATTCTCTTTGGAAAAGCGCACGGCGGCTTCCGTGCATATGAACACGATGGCGTTGATATCGTCCCGAGATGAAAAAATCCGGCCGATATCTCCGGTGTTGATGTCGAACAACTCAAAATCCTTCTCCGTCAGCTTGGACAGGCGAAGGTTCTCACGCGAAGAAATATAGGTTTCCTCATTCACCCGAAGCACCAGTTGTCCGTATGCAGTAAAGTACCGCTCCCGAAATGCGTTCGAGCGTTTCAGCAGCGCTTCTTTTGCTGTATTAATATCCATGTTGTCTCTCCCTTGCTTTGGTTTTCTCTGTTTTCTATTATATCATTCCGGTTTCCGCGGAATATGTTGATTGTTTAAAAAACAATACGTTTTGCCACGGCGTCCCAGGAGGCCCCGGAAGTGTCCGGAATGCGCCGGGTTTGACCGGAAGCCTGCGACTCCTCCAAAATTTCTTTTAGGGCGGTCTTCAGGGTAAAAACATATTGCGGCAGCGCATCCGAATCCGGCCGGTCCGATGAAATCAGCGGCGGCATGGGGATGAAGCGGGTGGCGTTCTCCGGAATTTCGGCGCGCAGCCATTCCCGAACCCCCGGCAGGTCGTTGCACAGGGTGTTCAGCCCGCAGGCCATGGCTTCAATCAGAACCAGCGGCAGTCCCTCGAAATAAGAGGGAAGGACGAAGGTGTGGCAATTCCGGTACAGATCCGCCAGCACTTCTTGACTCAGCAGGCCGTGATATTGAATGGGGAAGGAACAGGCGGTAATTGCGCCGGCCTTCGGCGGCTGATTCCGGCCCGGGTTCAGCCGGGTCCACAATGCGGAATCGGTGCAGCCTCCCGCCAGATGAAGCTCAAAGGGAAGGTCCGTCTCTTTGCGGAGCTGTTCCAGTGCATCCAGCAGTTCCGGAATGCCTTTCTCCCGGCAGATTTTCCCGGCGTAGATGAACCGGTGCGGTCCTTCCGCTGCAGAAGCATCCGCCTCCCTCGGGAAGAAGATTTTGTCGTTATATCCGGTTCCGATGACGGATACCTGTTCTGCCGGAAGCCGGAAGCAATCCATGATTGTTTTTTTCTGGGCCTGGTGGAGGGCAAAGATCCGATTCAAGCCTCGAATGCTCTCCTGAATATCTTTCGCGCAGAAAGGTTCTTTTCCGTAACCGGCTTCTCCGCAGCAAAGATTCTGCATCTGGCGAAGGTCGGAGCCGTGGCAGATGCCGTAGATTCGCTGCTCCGGAAAGGCTTTTCGGAGGGTGGCGGTGAGAAGGTACAGGTGGTGGCACAGGATGATATCCGGCCGGAGCCGGTCAATCGCTTCGCCTACCGCAGAAATAAAGGCTTTCTCCAGCGCTCCGAGCTGTTCCCGGGTGAGCCGGGAGTAGCGGGTGGACGGATAAGGCATCCGGTCCGACATGCCAAGAACCGGGAAGTCCAAGTCTCCCGGCAGAGGGGATTCCCCCGGAGCCGTATAATATACCGGATGGAAAGTGACTCCCTCCGGAAAATTGACGATATCGGAATGGTAGATTCCGGCAACAACAGACTGCCGGTGTCCCTGACGATCCAGAGCTCGAACTACTTCGGACAGATAGGTGCCGCTTCCGGTGGAGTGAGGTTTCTGGGTTGTAACGCTCAGAATATTCATTGATAATCCTCCAAAACATAATTAATCTACATTATTATATTTTTTAACCGTCCGGAAGTCAAATTGTTAAAAAATTAGAATCGGTGAATGTATTAAGAAAGTTTATAGGTTAGTATAAGTTAACCTAATTACCGAAATACGAAACCGATTATCGTAATACGGAAAAATCTTTGTGATTCGGTTGACTTGCATATTCGAAAGGAGTATATTTGTTATAGTATTTTGTGGTACTTTGATGCGGAAGGAATGAAGTGATTTCGAATGGCAGAGAGAAACAGTTCTTTAGAAAAAGCCCTTGCCGTTCTGGATTTGTTTCAGTTCCGGCAGCGCTGGACGATGACGGAGATTGCACAGCACACCGGATACTCCAATGCGGCGGTAGCGCGAATCTTGAATTCACTGGAAAGCATGCACTACGTTTTTCAGGATAAGATCGACGGCGGATATTACCTCACCAGCAAGATGTACGTCCTGGGAAGAAATACCCAACTGAAGAATCAGCTGATTAACATTCTGGATGAACCGGTGGGAACCCTGTGCCGGCGTATCGGTTTTTCCGTGACGGTGGCCATCCGAAAGGGCACCCAGAGCGTTACGATTATGCGGAAGGATCCCCAGACGGGACTGACCCTTTCCCTGATTCAGACGGTGGGAGATACCATGAGCCTGAACACCACGGCGACGGGAAAAGTACTCACCGCATTTTCCGGGGAGACGGACAATCTGCTGAACCGAATGGATTACGTGAAGCTGACAAAGCGTTCCGTAACCGACCGGGACGAATTCGCGGAGCTTCTTCAAGAGGTGCGGGCGCAGCGCCTGGCCTACGACATGGAAGAGGTAACCGAAGGGTTGGTATGCGTGGCGACACCGGTGTTGGCGAAGGACGGAATTGCCATCTGCTCCATCAGTATCAACGGATACAAGGAACGGATGATTCGGAGCCTGGACAGCATTATCATGCGGCTTCAGGATTGCGCGCGGGAGTGCGAGAAGCTGCTGCAGTAGCGGAACGCGCGGCATTGCCGGACGTCTGCGGATACAGATACTTATTTTTACCGAAAACATGATTTTATAGAATATATCAGAAAACGAGGAGATAGATTATGGGACTCTTTTATGAGATGGACAAGAACTTCGGCGACGTTCTCAAGGAAAAAAAGAATTTTCTTTTTATCGGCGAGGCGGGAAGCGGCAAGAGCGAAATCGTTCTGAATGTGGCCGCAAAGCTGGCTAGAGAAACCGGCAAAAAAGTAGATCTCTTCGATATGGACCAGACAAAGCCGCTGTATCGTTCCAGAGATATGGCGGATGATTTCAAGGAGCTGGGTGTGGATATCCACTATCAGGACCAATTCCTGGATGCCCCGACGGCGGTAAGCGGCGTGGCAACCTCCCTGATGGCAGACCATTACACCTTGATGGATATCGGCGGCGGCTCCCCGGCAGCGCGGATGGCGGGTGCCTATGCCCACATCCTGAAGAATGAGGATTCGGTTCCGGTGTACATCATCAACCCGTACCGCCCGTGGACCAAGAGCTTGGAGTCCATCGACGGCACCATGTCCAGCATTCTGAAGGCCGTGAATCTGGATCACATCTACATGCTGGGCAACCCGAACCTGGGCTATCACACGTCGGCACAGGATTTCCTGGAGGGCTTGGAGAAGATGGATTCCCTGCTGGAGGGGATCACCACCATCAACAGTGCGTGTGTCAAGAAAGACGTTTATGAGGAAGTAAAAGGAGAAACGGACAGATATTTACTTCCGATTGAACTATATTTGACCTATGAATGGGTCGATCGTTAAAACACTATTTCAAAAGAGGAGGTAATTTCGATGGCTAAAGGTAAAATCGAGATCAATTCTGAGGCATGCAAATCCTGCCAGTATTGCGTGATTTCATGTCCGAAGAAGATTCTGGTAGTCGGCGAAGAAGTGAACTCTTTCGGTTATCCTTACGTAATCAGTGCGGAACCGGAAAAGTGCATCGGATGTGCGATGTGTGCACAGATTTGTCCGGAAGCTGCAATTGAAGTGTGGAGATAATTAGAGAGAGGAGAAATTTCATAATGAGTGAACGTGTATTTATGAAGGGCTGCGAAGCTATTGCAGAAGCAGCTGTCAGAGCCGGATGTCGCTTCTTTGCTGGTTATCCTATCACACCGCAGAACGAAATTCCGGAATATTTTGCAAGAAGAATGCCTGAGGTAAACGGTACTTTCGTACAGGGCGAGTCCGAGGTTGCATCCGTTAACATGCTGTACGGTGCGGCTTCCACCGGAATCAGAGCGATGAGCTCTTCTTCCAGCTGCGGAATCAGCTTGTACTCCGAGGGCGTTTCCTACATGGCATCTGCCCGTATCCCGGCAGTATATGTTAACGTACAGAGAGGCGGCCCTGGTATCGGCGCAATTCAGCCGGCACAGCAGGACTACTTCCAGGCAACCAAGGCTTCCGGTAACGGTGGTTTCAAGATGCTGGTTCTGGCACCTTCCACTGTACAGGAGTGCGTAGACATGGTATACGAAGCATTCGACCTGGCTGCAAGAGATGAGAACCCGGTTCTCGTACTGACCGACGGTGTAATGGGTACTATGATGGAGCCGGTTGTTCTGCCGCCAATGAAGAGCGACGAAGAAATCGCTGAGCTGAGAAAGAAGTTCGAGCACAGAGCGATCATCGGACATAAGCGCGGCGAGAACGCATTCTGCCGTCCGGGTTCTGTAGGAACCGGTCAGGAAGCGGTTAACATCGAAGCTGCAAAGCTGTATTCCACATGGGATAAGGATGTTGAGGTTGAGGAATTCATGACAGAGGATGCAGAAATCATCCTGGCTGCATATGGTATTTCCGCTCGTATCTCCAGAGTTGTTGTTAAGAAGCTGAGAGAAGAAGGCATCAAGGCAGGAATGATCAGACCGATTAAGGTTTCCCCATTCCCATATGATACTTTCGCTAACCTGGACTTCAATCAGGTAAAGGGTATCCTGAACGTTGAGATGTCCATTCCGTCCCAGATGAGATGGGATATCGACCACGCAGTTCAGGGAAGAACCCAGGTGAACGATTGCCTGAGATCCGGTGGCCAGCTGCTGACCAACGATCAGGTATACGATGCTGCTCGTAAGCTTATTAAGGAGGTACTGTAATGCAGAAAGTATATGAAAGAACTACAGGCATTCTGCCTAACACTGTATCCGGATTCTGCCCGGGATGCATGCACAGCACAGTACACAAAATCATCGGTGAGGCCGCTGACGAACTGGGTCAGCTGGACAATCTGGTTCGTGTAGAGGGTGTTGGATGCTGCGGTCTGGGACAGTTCTACGTTAACCACGACGCAACCATCGCTGCTCACGGAAGAGCTTGTGCCGTAGCTACCGGTATCAAGAGATCCACTCCGGATTCTCTGGTATACACATACCAGGGTGATGGAGACCTGGCTTCCATCGGTCTGGCAGAGACCATGTCCGCTGCCAACAGAGGCGAGAACTTTACCGTAATCTTCGTTAACAACGGAATCTACGGTATGACCGGTGGTCAGATGGCTCCGACCACACTGATCGGCATGAAGGCAACAACCGCTCCTGGCGGAAGAGATCCGGAAGTTCACGGATATCCAATGCACGTTGTCGAAATTCTGGATCAGCTGACTGCTCCTTACTACCTGGAGAGAGTATCCTGCAATACTCCGCAGAACGTAATGAAGGCACGCAATGCGATTAAGAAGGGCTTCCAGTATCAGCTGGAAGGAAGAGGTTTCTCCCTCATCGAAATCGTAACTTCTTGCCCAACCAACTGGGGACTCTCCACTCTGGACTCCCTGAAGTTCCTGGAAGAGAAGATGTTTGCTGAATATCCACTCGGTCTCGTAAGAGACAAGGGCGCAGAAAAGTAGGAGGTGCAGAATGGAAAGAAATTTGATGGTAGCCGGATTCGGCGGACAAGGTGTAATGACTATGGGCAAGCTCCTGTCTCAGGCAACTTGCGATTCCACAGATCTGAACGTAACATTCTTCCCATCCTACGGTGCAGCGATGAGAGGCGGCACAGCAAACTGCTATGTTGTAATTTCTGATGACGAGATTGGTGCTCCGGTATCCAACAGTGTAGACGATCTGATCGTAATGAACGGTCCGTCCCTGCACAAGTTCCTGCCGAACCTGAAACCGGGCGGCACACTGTTCATCAACAGCTCCATCGTAAAGGATCCGATTGACAGAGACGACATCAAGGTAATCAGCGTACCGGTTACCGAGATGGCTCTGGAAATGGGCAACCCTCGTATCCTCAACATCATCATGCTGGGTGCATACATCGGTTACACCAATGCGGTTCCAAAGGATGTTGTTACTGCAGGTATCCACCACAAGTTCGAGAATAAGCCAAAGGTTATTCCGATCAACGACAAGGCTTTCGAAACCGGTATCGAAATCGGTCAGAGCCAGAACTAATTGAAATAGTTAATAACGATCCAAAGGGAAGTCGCAATGCTGCGGCTTCTCTTTTTGTCTTCTGAGAAATAAGGTGTTTCGGAATATCGCTTGACATAGGTAGCTCATCTACATATAATCAGCTTAAGGGTAGATAATCTACCTATAAAGCAGTTTAGGAGAATGATATGAAGAATGATAAGTTATCCGGGAATACGGAGATGTTGGTATTGAACCTGTTGAATGAAAAAGATATGTATGGATACGAGATTATTGCAACTTTGCGGCAGCGTTCGGAGAATGTTTTCGATTTGAAGACCGGTACGCTGTATCCGTTGTTGCATCAGCTCGAGAAAAAGAAATATCTAAAGGCATACGAACAGGAAGTTGGAGGGAAAAGAAGAAAGTATTACTCCATTACTGCACTCGGCAGAGCTTTTGTGAAAGAAAAGGAACTTCAATGGAAAGTATATATGAAGGCAGTCAATCAAGTAATCGACGGGAAATAGAACGAATCAATACGTACTTAGCGCAAATACTGGTATTGGTAAACAATCGTTATCGACGAAAAGAGATTCGTAAAGAACTTCAGGATAATCTCGAAGATGAAATGCAGGAATTGATTTCGGAAGGGTACTCATTTTCCAAGGCTGTTTCTTATGCTTTAAAGGATATGGGACAACCGGAAGAAATTGCGCAAGGTTACAATTCGGTGTATGCACCGTATTTCGATTGGGCGAAAATGCTTACATTGTGGATTGGAACGATACTCATCACGATCTTTTTGAACTTGGGTGTAAATTTCGGACAATTGATGTTCTTCTTCGATACAGAAGTAAGCCGAATTGTCGGAATCCTGTTGATGATAGTTGCCGGAGTTACCTTTTGCTGGGAAGAATTGAACGAACTTCCTTTTCTGTACGGCGTAGGTGGTTTTAATGTAAATTCTGCAATTCAGAATTTGATTGCATTGGCGATTATGAATCTTTCCGTGCTGCATACTTTTGAATTGTGTGTGGGAATATCATTCATGATGATATTCGTTAAAAAGAAGATGGAAAAGATCCGAGTTCAATTTGAGCGCAAGTATATTTTTTCCACCGGACAAATTTACACGATTAAAGGATGTTATGGAATTGCAGAAATTGATGGGAAGAAAAAGCGTGTAGTTACTTACGAGAATGCTTCTCGGGGAAATCGAGTCGTAGTTGTAGGAATCGAAGGGTATCGGTTAATTGTAAAGAGAATTCCTTAAAAAGGGGGCGCAGCTATGAAGAACGGCAAAGAACGCAGATTATATCGCATCAGCATGGTGATAACCGCAATGATGTTTATTGGGATATTCTGTCCTTGGCTGGTTTATCGCAATAAAACCTATACGATAATCGGGTTTTATTGTGCGGTGAAGAATGCCGGTGGAATTTCGTCTTTTGCAGGTTCAGATTCCTTTATATATCCAGCCGTGATTACTTTGACGGTTCCGTTTGCGGCAGGCATCGTGGCCGGTATGAAGTTTCTGATTCAAGCGTTTCGCGGCCGAATCGGAATCATAAGCTGGACGGTGTACAGCTTGGAATGGGTGTATATGGCGTTATATTTTTCTTTTGAAGGATATCAGCCTACGATATTTGCTATTGGTGGACCGGTTCTGGCACTGGCCGATTTTCTGGTGAACCGTTTTATGGAAGAATATCGTTTACTTACCCGAAAAAATCGAGAGCTAAGGGAAAAGGAACGGCGAGAAAAAAAGGAACGGAAAGAACGGTTATCTTTCCCGGGAAAATATTCATGGAGAACGCAGTCGTTGATGTTGGCATCTGTGGATGGTGGGAAAAAAAGCAGAGTCCTTACAGTGTTAACCGGAAGTGCTGCAACAGCTTATACATTTTCGGTATTGGCGTTAAAACAAACAATGCAGGAAATTCATTCGGCGGAGGTGCTGCTTCTTGGAAACGGTTTGGAAGCAGACTTGAAATCCGCATTGGGTATTGCTTGCGTTTTGGATATGATGGTAATCGGACTTGCCGTATCTCGAGAATTGTCCGGAAGAAGCTCTTTAGATGACCGAATGATTAAGTTTGGGGCAAGGGAAGGATTAATTCGTCTCAACTGGTCAATTGAGATGCTGGGATGTTTTGTACTCTCTCTTTTCTTTGGAATAATTATCGGAATACTGGAATTATACTGGATTGTTCGGAAGATTTCGGATGGAGTTGGGGAAGCTTTGACGGCAACGATTACGGTTTCTGCCATTATTATCACTGCATTGATTATAGGGGTGATATTCCTGATAACCGTATTATACTGCTACTATAAAGCGGTGAAGAAAAGGTACTATAATCTGATTAACAGAGGAAATGAATCAATCCCATCCAATCGAGCGAACGCAATTCTGTTGATAGCGGGGATAGTTATTTATGGATCGGGAATACTGCTTTTCACTCAAAGAAGAAACGCAGAGAACATTTGGTTGTATGCCGAACAAATTCTTGGCGGACTAATGTTTGTATTTGCAGTTTCCGCTGTTATTGTCCGAAAATCGGAAGTCAAAGGATATCGCCGAGCTCGGAGCCTATCGCGAAGCGTTTGGACGTATTCGTTCCACAAAATTACGGGGAACATAATTGTTATCATTGCTCTTGTATCCACGCTTGCGGTGCCGATACTTCAGATGGAGATTATGAATGGCAGGATTAAAAGCAGTGCAGACTTAGTGCCGTATGACTTCGTGGCGTTCGGGTATAAGGATGATGATGAAATATATCATCGAGTAAAAGAATACAGCAAGGAGCTGCATCAGATTCCGATGGTCCGCGTTACATCCGTGGAGGGTGCGCCGTACAAGTGGAAGGATGTTGCGGCAAATAAATTCCAAGGAGTACTTTGGCCTCAGGGACAGAATATTGGAATATCCTGGTCCTCGTATGTCGCATTGTGCCACAGACGAGGAGTGCCAACCGGGACAAATGCCTTAGCAACAGGTAAGATATTGATTTCTTATCAACAGGATTGTGTCCAGAAAACTCATCCGATTGATTATTATCTCTTTCGTAAAAAGCCATATTTGCGAATAGGGCAGCCGCTTCGGTATTACGTTGTTCCGGATCGAGAAAAGTTATATCCTCCGAGAAATGTTCAAACTGAAGTATCACAGAATATAATTGGAATGTTGAATCGAGGGGACCAGGAAAACTTGGTGGTTTTTTCGAATGATTACTTTTATAAAAACCGAAAAGCGGAAGGACCTTCATCCCTGTATTTAATTAACAGCAAAAGCGGCCGTTATACCGATATAGAGAATCTATTGCAGCGAGTCGCTAAAAAGAATCAAAAGGATGCCTCTTTCGATTCGGAGATTCGATCCTATTACGGTCGAAAACAATTATTGAAGGATATCCAATCAGAAAGGTATTTTCAGAAAACAATGCTGATGCATGAGATTATAATGATGCTCATCTGCCTGGTTTTGGTTTGGATGACGTATGTTGAATTCATAAAAAGTCAGTCGTTGAGTAAATATCGCATCTTGCGAAAACTTGGAATATCGGAAAAGATGAAGCGCGGCATTTTACGTAGGGAAATCATTCTTTGTGGATTTCCTCCAATCCTGACTTCTGCGTTGCTCGCAATTGCTTACTCGACAGAGATAATATACCTTCGTGGGATTGGCGCGGGTACAATTCAAAATATATTGATTCGAGGAGTTCCGTATTGGGGAACGATGCTAGTGATTCAGATTGGGTTCCTGATATATGCATATCACTCTATTTATCGTAGAGTTACGGTAACGGCCGGAAAGGGGGCTGCAAAATGGATGCAATCGTACAAGCAGAGGGGGTAAAGAAAGCGTTTCACTGCAGAGACGGAAATCCTGAACGGAACGAGAAGCAGGTGTTAAGGGGTGTGAATCTGAGTGTATATCCGGGAGAATACATTTCCATTATGGGAAGATCCGGAAGCGGGAAAAGCACATTGCTGAACATCTTGGGGCTTTTGATTCCGCCCAGTGAAGGAACGCTTTTCTTTGAAGGAAAAAACGTCGAGGATTTGTGGAAGGATGAACTTGCGGATATTCGAAGACGGAGGGTTGGTTTTATTTTCCAAAACTTTGAATTAATTGAGAGCATTTCCGCCTTGAACAATATTATGATAGCGGGATTTCTGGAAAAGAAATCTAAGGAAGAGGTGTATGAGCGTACCGTGGAATTGACCCAATCATTAGGTTTGTCTCAAGATTTGCTCAAAATATACCCGAGTGAATTGTCTGGTGGTGAAAAACAGCGAGTTGCCATCGTGAGAGCTCTGATAAACGATCCGGATTTGATCCTTGCGGATGAACCTACCGGGAATCTGGACGGTGAATCGGAAGCCTTGGTGGCATCCCTCTTGGATCGAATCAACAAAGAGCTGAATAAATCTATTGTTCTGGTAACTCATAATCCGCGTTTAGCAGCTCGCAGCCAGGTGTTCTATCATCTTTCCGATAAAGGTGTGCTGGACGAACCGCTGCGAAATAACGGAAGCCGGAACGAATTCTATCATGAAATTGTCCGCAGGATGTGATTGGAGAAACACAATGTGCAAAGAAGATAGCCCATTTGTATTTCCGTGGAGGGAGATAAGATTGTGGCGAAGGAGATCACTTTGGGTGCGGACAATGCGCTTGGATTGGCGTATTCGCTGGCATTCTGACGCTGAAAGCTGCTGCTGGAAGTGTTAAATCGTTTATAGTGGAAATCAAGGAGGAGCTGCTGCTGTGCGGTTTCTCCTTTTATGTGCTAAAAATAATTGACAGTGAAAAAGCGCTTTGGTATACTGACGTCAGTACCAAAATAGAACAGAGTTTCCCTGTGCAGAACCAAAGCGGGCGCAGGGGGAGTAGTAAAAGTAATTTTGGAGGAGTAGAAATATGAAGCGTATGATTCCGAAGGGGCTTGAGCCGGAACTGGTATATGAGATTTTTGAAGAGATCAGCTTGATTCCGAGAGCCTCCGGCCATGAAGAAGAAATCAGCGATTGGCTGGTGGCTTTTGCAGATAAGTATCACTTGAGCCGCGTTCAGGATAAGAAGGGAAATGTCCTGATTCGCAAAGCCGGTACGCCGGGAAAGGAAAATCATCCGGGGGTGATTCTCCAGTCCCACATGGATATGGTATGTGAAAAGGCAAAGGGTTCTGACCACGATTTTCTGAAGGATCCGATTCAGATTACCGTGGAGGGAGATAAAATTATGGCAAAGGAGACCACTCTGGGTGCGGATAACGGCATCGGATTGGCTCTTTCGCTGGCAATCCTCACTTTGGAGGATGCACCGCATCCGCCGCTGGAAGTGTTGGTGACCGTGGATGAAGAAATCGGTCTCACCGGCGCAGAGGAATTCGATGCATCGCAGCTGACCGGAGATTATTTTGTCAATATGGACTCTGCCGATGAAGGAATCTTTGTGGCCGGAAGTGCCGGCGGTCCGACCATCAGTGCGGATATTCCGGTAACCCGCAAGACTCCGGAAGCAGAGCAGGGAGCGTATCGCCTGAGCATCGACGGACTTCTGGGCGGACACTCCGGAGAAGATATTCACCGCCACCGGGGCAATGCCAATAAGCTGCTGTTCCGACTCTTGGATGCACTGGAACGGAAGGGCGATATGAAACTGGCCTCTGTACAGGGAGGCATGGCAGGCAATGCCATTCCCCGTTCCGCTGAAGCGGTGGTGATGATTCCGATAAAAGACAAGCAGACCTTCCTGGATGAGGTGGAAAGATATCGCGGCATTTACAAAGAGGAGTATCGGGTGAGCGATCCGGATCTCACCGTTGCATTCGAGCCGTGGGAAGAAGAGGTTTCTGAGGTATTCACCAAGGAAGCGATGGATCGCGTGATCGATTTCGGTGTATTCTGTGAAAATGGAATCCTTCGGATGTGCCCGGATGTGGAGGGCGTGGTGGAATCCTCCAATAACCTGGGGTGCGTGACCACGGATGATGAAAAGGTGACGTTTGTTTTTGTCACACGAAGCTTCGTAGAAAGCATGTATCAAACGATGGTGCTGAACATTGACCGCTTGGCAAGAAATGCCGGGGGAAGCAGCCACAAGGATTACGACTGTCTGGAATGGGCGTACGAACCGGAAAGCGAAATCCGGGATCTGTTTGTCGAAGTATATCAGGAACTCTTCCACAAGGAGGCGAAGGGCATTCCGGTGCACACCGGTCTGGAGTGCGGAATCATCGCAAAGAACATGGGCCGAAAGGTGGATATGATTTCCATCGGACCGGAAACCAAGGAGCTGCACAAACCGGGAGAGTGGTTCAGTATCTCCTCCACACAGAGATATTGGAAGCTGCTGCATGAGGTTTTGAAGCGCTTATAGAAATGATTATTTGAAGGAGGTTGGCGTATGGAACGTATGATTCCGAAGGGATTGGAGCCGGAGGCGGTACTTGAGATTTTTGAGGAAATCAGCAAGGTCCCAAGAGCATCCAGACACGAAGAGGAGATTAGCAAGTGGCTGGTGAATTTTGCGGAGCGGTACAATTTGGATTATGTGCAGGACGAGATGGGGAATGTCCTGATTCGTAAGCCGGGCACGCCGGGAAAGGAAGATCATCCGGCGGTGATTTTGCAGTCGCACATGGATATGGTGTGCGAGAAGGTACCTGGTTCCGATCACGATTTTATGAAGGATCCGATTCAGATTACGGTAGAGGGGGATAAGATTACAGCGAAGGAGACTACGCTTGGGGCAGATAACGGCCTGGGACTGTCTCTTTCCTTGGCGCTTCTGACATTGGAAGATGCACCTCATCCGCCGCTGGAGGTATTGGTGACCGTAGACGAGGAACTGGGACTGACCGGTGCGGAGAAGTTCGATGCATCTCAGCTGAAGGGTGAATACTTTATCAACACGGATTCCGGAACGGAAGGCGTGTTCACCGTGGGAAGTGCGGGAGGCCCAACCGTCAGCGCAGATATCCCGATTGTGTGGACGTCGCCGGCGGAAGGATCGGTGCCGTATCGCCTGTGCATCGACGGACTTCTGGGAGGCCACTCCGGCGGAGATATTCACCGCGTTCGGGGAAATGCCAACAAACTTCTGTTCCGGCTGCTGGATGCCCTGGAGCGAAAAGGGGATTATGAGGTAGCGAACGTTCGAGGAGGAATGGCGGGGAATGCCATCCCGCGTGAGGCGGAAGCCGTTCTGATGATTCCGTCCGAGAATCTGGAGACTTTCCGGGAAGAGGTAAAAAAATATTACGATATTTACAAGGCTGAGTACCGGGTGAGCGATCCGGGCATTACCGTAACCTTTGAGCCTTATGAGGAAGCGGTTTCCAAGGTGTTCGCCCGGAAGACCATGGACGGCGTAATTGATTTTGGGGTATTCTGTGAAAACGGAATCTTGCGGATGTTCCAGGATGTAGAGGACGTGGTGGAATCTTCCAATAATCTGGGATGCGTGACCACGGATGAAGAGAAAGTGACCTTCGTCTTTGTTACTCGGAGCTCTTTAGAGAGCATCTATCAAACTATGGTGCTGAATATCGACCGACTGGCACGAAATGTGGGCGGAAGCAGCCACAAGGATTACGACTGTCTGGAATGGCCGTATGAACCGGACAGTGCGATTCGGAAGCTGTTCATCGACGTGTATCGGGATCTCTTTGATGAAGAAGCCATTGGTGTTCCGTGTCACATCGGACTGGAGTGCGGGATTATCGCACAGAATATGGGCCGGAAGGTGGATATGATTTCCATCGGACCGGAAACCAAGGAACTGCACAAGCCGGGAGAATGGTTCAGCATTTCCTCCACGCAGAAGTACTGGAAGCTGCTGCAGGAGGTTCTGAAGCGCTTATAGAGATTATTCGTCAATGTGGGAGCTGCGAAATCGCAGCTCCTTTTTAGAGCGTAGATGGAAATCCGCAGGTTCAAACCTTGAATAAATGGTTCATATTGGGTATAATGAGACTAAGTTTTTATCTACAGAAAAGTAGTGGCATAAAGGAGGTACATCATGACCTTGAAGAAAAGAGATACAGCGAAGATGAGAGAGATCATGGCGGAGCAGGACATTGCGGCTGCAAAAGCAATGAGACGGAAGAAGGCGGCGAAGCTGGGAATGCGGATTGCCGGTGTCAGCATGCTGGCAGGTGCACTTCTGGTTGTTACCACCAAAAAGATTTTTGACGAAATCTTCCTGGAAGACGACTGGTCGGATGTGGACTGGGGCGAAGAGGATGACGATTACATCATCGACTAATCGCCAAAAAAATAGCATAGAAAGGTTAAGGGAAATGTCGGAATACAAGGGAACATATTATATTACTACACCAATTTATTATCCAAGTGCGAAACTGCATATCGGTCACACTTACTGCACCGTAATGGCGGATGCCATGGCTCGGTTCAAGAGACTCAGCGGATACGATGTGCGCTTCCTCACCGGAACGGATGAACACGGACAGAAGATTGAGAAATGTGCGGAAGAAGCTCAGGTCACACCGAAAGAATACGTAGACGGTGTGGTGGAAACCATTCTGAGACTCTGGGATAAAATGGAAATCAGCTACGACGATTTCATTCGGACCACGGAGCCGCGTCATATCAAGAGAGTACAGAACATCTTCATGAAGATGTACGAGAACGGAGACATCTACAAGGGCAAGTACGAAGGCTGGTACTGCACTCCGTGTGAATCCTACTGGCCGGAATCTCAGCTAGTAGACGGCAAGTGTCCGGACTGCGGTCGTGAAGTGAAGAAGATGAGCGAAGATGCGTACTTCTTCCGTCTGTCCAAGTACAGCGATGCGTTGCTGGATAATTTCCGGAACAACCCGGATTTTCTGCAGCCGGAAGCGCGCAGAAATGAAATGATTTCCTTTGTGGAGCAGGGTCTGGAAGATCTTTGCATTTCTCGTTCCACTTTCGACTGGGGAATCCCGGTTCCGATTGACGAAGAACACGTCATTTACGTATGGCTGGATGCGCTATCCAACTACATCACCGCTTTGGGATATTCGGAAGACGATGAACTGTACAAAAAGTACTGGCCGGTGGATGTCCACCTGGTGGGCAAGGAAATCGTGCGTTTCCACTCCATCATTTGGCCGGCAATGCTCATGTCCCTGAAGGAACCGCTGCCGAAGCAGGTGCTGGGACACGGATGGCTGCTGATTGACGGCGGAAAGATGTCCAAGTCCAAGGGTAACGTAGTGGATCCGGAAATCCTCATCGACCGCTACGGCATCGATGCGCTGAAGTACTTCTTGCTGAGAGAGTACACCTTCGGTCAGGACGGCGTCTACACCAATGAGATTATGCTGAAGCGCCTCAACTACGATCTGGCCAATGACCTTGGGAACTTGCTGTCCAGAACCGTATCCATGATTATGAAGTACAACGATGGTGTGGTTCCGGAAGCAACGACGAAGGATGAGATTGACGAAGAGCTGCAGGAGCTGGCAACAACCGCCGGCAACCGAGTGGAAGATAAGATGGATACCTTCCAGTTCAACATGGCGCTGGATGAAATCTGGGCAATCGTTCGCAGAGCGAATAAGTATATCGACGAGAAGACCCCGTGGATTCTGGCAAAGGATCCGGAGCGGAAGGCAGAGCTAGATACCGTTCTTCGGAACCTGGTAGAAGCACTGAGAATCGTTTCCATCCTGATTATCCCATACATGCACACCACCTCGGAGCGCATGAGAGAACAGCTGGGACTGGCGGACGTGGAAGCAAAATGGGAGGATGCTTTTACCTTCTATCAGATGGACGGCTGCAAGGTGCAGAAGGGAGAGGTTCTCTTCCCGCGTCTCGATATCGAGAAGGAATTGGAAGCACTGTCTCAGGTTCGTCAGGAAAAGGTTGCTACGAAGAACAAGAAATAGATATCGCATAACAGAGAGAACGGGTCTTGAGAGCATGCATCTCGAGACCCCTTTTTTTCAACTTGAGGAGAAATATGATATTCGACGCACATACACATTTGAATTTTGAGGGCTTTGACGAGGAAGAGCGGACGCAGCGGGCGGAAGAAATCGCTGCATCGGATGTGGGAATCATCATCGACGCAGGCGATTCGGTGGCATCTTCCCGGAAGGCCATTGAGGATGCGGAAAAGTATTCCTGGTGCTATGCGGCGGTGGGCATCCACCCGGAGCATGCGGCAGAATACACGGAGGAGGATTTGGCGCGCATTGAAGAGATGCTCGCCCACCGAAAGGTGCAGGCGCTGGGAGAAATCGGATTGGATTTCCATTACGGCAAGGACACGAAGGAAGAACAGATTGAGTTGTTCCGGAAGCAGCTTCGAATCGGAATGAGACACCGGGTGCCGGTGATGATTCACACCCGGGATGCCAATCAGCTGACGCTGGATATACTGAAAGAGGAAGGGTTGTTCTCGGAAGAGCGAAAAGCGGCGTTCCCGCCGCGGCCGGATGAAAAGGGTCAGTCGGTTCCGGATGCCCGGGTGCAGCTCCACTGCTTCTCCGGCTCGGCGGAATTGGCCAAGGAATACGTGACTTTGGGGGCTACCATTTCCATCGGCGGACCGGTGACCTTCAAGAACGGCCGAAAAACGGTGGAAGTGGCGAAGCAGGTTCCCATCGAGTTTATCATGACGGAAACCGATGCACCCTACCTCACGCCGGAACCCTTCCGGGGACGGCCGAACCGGTCGCCGTATATCGAACACATCATTCGGCGAATTGCGTTGATTAAAGATATGGAATACGAAGCGGCGGAAGAAATTCTCTACGCCAACGGCTGCCGATTCTTCGACATTCCAAAGGACGAGGAAGAGTAACGAAGGGACGAAAGGACCATGGACGGACTGGTAAAAAGAGTACAGCAAGGCGGAATGATTCCGAAAAAAAGCACGGTGATTCTGGGATTGTCCGGGGGACCGGACTCTCTGACATTGCTTCATATTTTGAAAGAGCTGGAATCTCCGGAAAATCTGAATATCGTTCCCGTTCACGTGAACCATCAACTGCGGGAGAACGCCGACAGTGAAGAGCGCCATGCGGCAGAAATTTGCAGGGAATGGAATCTGCCCTGCCGGGTTTGCCGAATCGACTGCCGAGGCCTTGCCCGGGAGCAGAAGTGCTCTTTGGAAGAGGCGGGACGAACGGCGCGGTATCGGATTTTCGATGAAATTGCGGAGGAGCTTTTGCGGGAAGGGATTCCGAAGGAACGCATCCGCATCGCCCTGGCCCACAACGGAGACGATCAGTGCGAAACCCTGCTGCAGCGCATCGTGCGAGGTACCGGAATCCGAGGACTGGCGGGAATCCCGTCCGCTCGATCGGATGAGAAGGGATACACCATCGTCCGCCCGCTACTGTCCACCTCCCGAAAGGAAATTGAAGACTATGTGGCGGAGCATGCACTTCGCCCCAACTACGACGAAAGCAACGATAGCGTGGAGTACACCCGGAATCGAATTCGCCGGGAGCTGATCCCCTATCTGGAAAAATATTTTAACCCTGAGGTCAAAGAGGCGCTGCAAAGCCTGGCGAACATCGCCGCCCCGGAAGAGGATTACATGGAAGAGCAGACCCGCACCGCTCTCGCCGCGCTTCAGCGGGAAACGCCGAAGGGCGAACGGATCCTGGACGCGGCCGGGATTCGCGCGCTGCATCCGGCGATGGCCCGTCGGGTGGTGGCCCAAGTGATTCGGGAATGCAGCGGTGACGAAAACCTCCGGTACACCATCGTGGAGAACGTCCTGAACATCTTGCAGTCGGAGAATCCTTCCGCCTCTGTGAATCTGCCCGGTGGCTGGCGGGCGGAGCGCCGCTATGAGGAGCTGGTGTTCCGAAAAGCGGCACCGGATGACGAGCGTGCGATGGAAGGGCGGCATCATTTACGGGTGCAGGTCCTAAAAAAAGACTCCGCAGCCTTCGAGGACATCCGAAATACTCAAAAGGAAATTGTGACGTGTGCAATGCTGGACTACGATAAGCTTTGCCGGGAATATCCGGAGCCGGAAAAAAAGTTGATGCTGAGAACCCGAAAAGCCGGAGACCGAATCGGCATCGCCGGCGGAAAGCACAAGAAAATCCAGGATTACATGGTGGACCGAAAAATCCCAAAGGAGTATCGGGATCGGCTGGAGATGATCGCAATCGGTGGAGAAGTGCTTTGGATTCTTCCGAATTCCGGAATCCCAAATGAAGTGGAACAGAAGAAGGGAAGAATTTCACAAAAGTATCAGATTGAGGAAGGGTCAAAAGCGTTTTTATTTCTTGAAATCACCGATTGCCTATGATAAAATAACCTAGCAGTTTGTGTAAATAAACAAATTTTATTGTTATCGATAGAAAGGGAATCATCAAATTGAAACGAGCAAGCAAGAACTTCGGTATTTATTTACTTATCTTCATGATTGTTTTGGGTGCAGCCTACCTGTATCGGGGAATGGACAACCCGGCTTCGAAGAAGGAGATTAAATTCTCCCAGTTCGTGGAACAGCTGGATGGGAAGAAATATGAATCTTTGAACATTACAGATCGGAAACTCAGCGGAACGAAGAAGAACGGCAATGTGGAATTCGCTTATGCCCCTTCGGTTGTGGAAATCAGCTGGGTGGAAGAGCATTACATCAATTCCATGCTGGAGAAGCACCAGATTACGCTGGAAAGCGATCCGCCGGAAAGCAGCGTGAACTTCTTCTCGCTTCTGCCGACGATTATCATGGTGGTGGCGCTGATTTTCCTGTTCTACTTTATGATGAGCCAGGGCGGGAACAACAAGGCCTTCCAGTTCGGAAAGAATCGGGCGAAACTGTACAAGGATAACGGAAAGAGCATCACATTTAAGGATGTGGCCGGCCTCAAGGAAGAAAAGGAAGAGCTTCAGGAGATTGTGGACTTCCTTCGAAATCCGGGGAAATATTCCCAGCTGGGAGCGCGGATTCCGAAAGGCGTGCTGATGGTGGGCAATCCGGGTACCGGTAAAACCTACATTTCCAAGGCCACTGCAGGTGAAGCGGGTGTACCGTTCTTTACGATTTCCGGTTCGGACTTCGTGGAGATGTTCGTCGGTGTCGGCGCTTCCCGTGTCCGTGACCTCTTCGAGCAGGCAAAGAAGAATGCACCGTGCATTATTTTTATCGATGAGATTGATGCCGTAGGACGGAAGAGAGGTGCCGGCCTGGGCGGCGGAAACGACGAAAGAGAGCAGACCCTGAACCAGCTGCTGGTGGAGATGGACGGGTTTGACGAAAACGCCGGAATTATCATCCTGGCAGCCACCAACCGTCCGGATGTTCTGGATCCGGCGCTGTTGAGACCGGGACGTTTTGACCGTCAGATTGTCATCGGCATGCCGGATGTAAAGGCAAGAGAAGAAATTTTCAAGGTACACACGAAGAATAAACCGCTGGCAGAGGATGTGTCTCTGGAAGTTCTGGCAAAGAGAACACCGGGATTCTCTCCGGCGGATATCGAGAATCTGGTAAATGAGGCAGCGCTGCTGACCGCACGCCGCAACGGCACCAAGATTCGTATGGATGAAATCGAGGAAGCAACCACAAAGGTCATTGCGGGACCGCAGAAGAAATCTCGGGTGATTTCTGAAGAGGAACGAAAGCTGACCGCATACCACGAAGCCGGACATGCGGTGGTGATGAAATCCCTGCCGAAGTCGGATCCGGTTCATCAGATTACCATTATTCCGAGAGGAATGGCCGGTGGATTCACCATGTCTCTGCCGGAAAAGGATCAGTTCTTTGAGACCAAGGGCAATATGCTGAATTCCATCAAGCATTTGCTGGGCGGTCGTGTAGCGGAGCAGCTGAAGCTGGATGACATCAGCACCGGAGCCAGCAACGACCTGGAGCGCGCAACTCAGATTGCTCGTTCCATGATTACGGAATACGGATTCAGCGAGAAGCTGGGACCGGTAAGCTTCAATTCCGGCGGAGAAGTGTTCCTGGGCAAGGATTTCTCCACCCGCCAGAATTATTCGGAAACCATTGCATCGGAAATCGATATGGAGATCCGTTCCCTTCTGGAAGACAGCTATGCGGAAACCATTCGGATTCTGCAGGAGCATGATGATGCTTTGGAAAGGGTGGCTCAGGCGCTGCTTCTGGTAGAGACTCTGGACGGAACCCAGTTCGAAGCGCTGTACGATGGAACCGTTACACCGGAAGAACTGCAGGCTCAGGTACAGGCGGAAGAAGAAGAAAAAGAGAAGCGGAATGCTGCTGAAGCAGAAGAAAGCGCTCGTCTGGAAGCGGAGCGGAAGGCAGCGGAAGAAGCCCGCATGGAAGAATTGAAGCAGTCCATTATGGGATCTGAGGAAGAGATGACCCCGGCCAAAGAAGAAATTCTTAAGGCGCTTTTGAAAGCCGGCGAGGCAGCGGAGGCGATGAAGACCAAGGACGAGAATTCATCCCGGGAAGAGACTCACGAAATTGAACGCAATTCCGAATGCGATTCTGAAGAGAAGGATAACGAAACGGAAGAAAAGTAGAGGGGTGTGAAAAGATGAAAATTACAGTCGAGGATTGTCTAAGGTTAGACGCGTTTAGAAACAGTACTGTAGAATCTTGCATGAGAAAAAGCGACCGGCGAGTTCGTTCGGTATCGGTTTTTGATGAAAATAATCTGGAAGCCGGCGTGGAGCGAAACGGCGTGCCGGAACAGATGGTGTTAACTCATTTTTGGCAGATTAAGGACGATGTGGAAGCACAGTGCCGTGTAATCTCCGGATTTGGCAGAAAGCAAATTGCCACGCTGGTGGTATTCCTGAACGAGCACGGTGTTCGTGCGCTGGACAGCCGCGTAATCAAAGCGGCAGAGGAGAGCGGCCTTCTGGTGATTACCATTGCGGATGAAGGCGAGCTGACTTACGCCATGGTCATCGAACAGGTGATGGACAAAATCCTCTACGGACACAACTACAGCGATAACCTGCTGAACAATACCATTTATCATCTGCTGAACTTTGAAAAGCACAGCAATTTCCAGAGTGCGCTCAAGGAGGCAGCGGTACACAACGACTACCAGGTGGTTCTGATGACGCTGGAGTTCAATCCGATTCTCACGATTGAAACCCG
Organism: Mogibacterium sp.; assembly: GCA_016775335.1. Taxonomy (GTDB): domain Bacteria; phylum Bacillota; class Clostridia; order Peptostreptococcales; family Anaerovoracaceae; genus Mogibacterium_A. Next base: position 11,776 of record JAEUGJ010000030.1, on the reverse strand, counting down.
CCATAAGGAGACCATCGAGAATGCCATCAATGTGGCCAAAAGAAGGGACATCACCCATTCATCGGTATTCACTCAGGTGGAGATTTCGGATGTAATTACCTATTGGGGAATTATCGATATCAACGGTGAAAAACACATTCTCATGATTGTGGATGATAACGATAACTACTCTGCCGTAGAGATTACGAAGCTGGCAGAGGTGATTGAACTGGCGATGGGAATGTGGAAGTACACTCCGGAGAGAGATTCCAGAGCCGAATTCATCAAAGCCGCAATTCGAAACGATCTGTCCTTCTGCTATACGCTGGTAGATGAAGCGGACATGAAGAATAAGATTTTCCTCAGCTCCTTCTATGCCAACGGAATCGACAATTCGGATTTCATCGATATCATCGATGAATATAAGATGAAATACAACTTGGGCATTCTTCCGCTGGTGGAACAGAACGAATTCTACGGCTTGATTTATGTCAGCGCTTCGGAGGAAAAGCCGATGACACTGAAGAACGCTTGTCTGGACATGTTCGACGCGCTGAAAGCCGGAAAGCCGAACGTTCGGATTTTCCATTCCACCGGAATCGAGAATTTGGACAATGCGGTAGAAGGATTTAAGCTGATTAACGAAACCTGGAACTACGTGGAAACCGTATTCCCATACAAACGTGTTTTTACAAAATATGAAATGTCCATGGTTTGCAACTGCATGGATATTATCCTGCAAAGCAGCAGCCTGAAGAAGATGTATCTGGATCTGCTGGAACCGTTCAGCAGAGAAGTTTCTTCCAACAAAGGAAAACTGCTGCTGGAAACCCTGGAGACTTTTGTGCTGGACGCCAGCATGAACAGCAACAAGACCGCAGAATTTATGAGCATTCATAACAATACGGTACAGTATCGTTTGAAGCGGATCAATGAGATTCTGGGTGCAGAAATGACCGGTAACCGGATTATTCCGGGTTTGACGATGGCATTGGCATTGAGAAGACTGGAGGATCAATAGGATGCTTCTGACAGTGGATGTTGGGAATACAAATGTTGTACTGGGGGTTTTTGAGAATCGAAAGATGATCGGCAGCTGGAGAATGGCTACCGACAACAAGCGAAGCGCGGATGAATACGGCGTCATTATCGATCAGATGTTCCGCCATGACGGAATCAGTCCGAAGGACATTGACGACGCTATTATCTCAACGGTGGTGCCGTCACTGCTGTTTACGCTGCAGCACATGTGCCTGAAGTATTTTAACATCACGCCGCTGGTGGTGGAGACGGGAATTAAAACCGGCTTAAAGATTAAATGCGACGACCCTCGTCAGATTGGTTCGGACCGAATTGTGAATGCGGTGGCCGCTCATGCGAAATATGACGGACCGCTGATTGTGGTGGACTTCGGAACGGCGACCACATTTTGCGTGGTAACAGAAGATGCGGAGTTCCTGGGCGGTGCGATTGCACCGGGAATTAAGACCTCGGCGACGGCGCTCTTTGAGCACACGGCGAAGCTGCCGAATGTAGATCTGGAAACACCGAACCGGGTCATCTGCAAGAATACCATTGAGAATATGCAGGCGGGTTTGATTTTCGGTCAGATGGGTCTGGCCGAGCGAATTATCGAAGGCATGAAGAAAGAATTGGTGTCGGACTACGGAAAAAAATACGAGGACATCAAGGTCATCGCTACCGGCGGAATGGCGACCATGGTGGACAGCGGGGTCTCCTGTATCGATGTAATCGATCGGCGATTGACACTGGATGGTCTCGTTGAGGTTTACGAGAAGAATAAAGCAGTAAGAAAGAAATAGAATATGTTGAATATTGGTGGAATTGAACTCCGAAATCCCTTTATGCTGGCTCCCCTTGCGGGAATCACCGATGCGGTGATGCGTTCCCTGTGCGAAGAGCAGGGTGCGGCGCTGACCTATACGGAGATGGTCAGTGCAAAGGGTTTGTATTACGGAGACCGAAAAACACCGAAGCTCTTGTACATTCCGGAAAATGCCGGACCAACCGGAGTTCAGGTATTCGGCAGCGAACCGGACATTATCGGTGAAGCAGCCCGGATGCTGAATTCCGGCTTGAACTGTTTTTTGGATATCAACATGGGATGTCCGGTACCAAAGGTTGTACGGAACGGAGACGGAGCGGCACTGATGCGGAATCCGGATCGGATATACGATATTGTGACTGCGGCGGTGAAGAACAGCGACAAGCCGGTGACGGTAAAGATGCGAAAGGGATTCGACGATGAGTCGGTGAATGCGGTAGAATGCGCAAAGGCGGCGGAGGCGGCCGGCGCGGCAGCGGTCACTGTTCATGGACGAACTCGGGAGCAGTATTATCAGGGCACGGCGGATTGGAGCATTATTCGCCGGGTGAAAGAAAACGTGGCAATACCGGTAATCGGAAACGGAGATGTGAATTGTGGCGAAGACGCGCTCCGGATGATGAAGGAAACCGGTTGCGACGGCGTGATGATTGCGCGGGGATCTCTGGGAAATCCATGGATTTTCAAGGACCTTCTCGCAGCATATAACGGAGAGCCTTACACGGCGCCCACTTGGAAAGAACGATCGGAAATGATGATTCGCCACTACGAAGGTTTGGTGACCCTGAAGGGTGAATATTCTGCGGTGCGGGAGATGAGAAAGCACGTGGGATGGTATACGAAAGGCTATCCCGGTGCCGCAAAGCTGCGCGGCCGCGTGAACGACATTACAGATGGGGAAGAATTGAAAGAGGTACTAAAACTTGAAAATTAGCAGAACAGTTATAAAAACAATCTGTCTCATGCTTACATTTACGGCAGTGCTGATGCTGTCCGGTTGTACCAGTTATGATAATTTTCGCCGGACATTCATCGATAAGGAGACGGAGGATTCCAACGTCATCTACGTTGGCGTATTTGAACCGGAAAGCGGACATTATAAGAAGGTCGGTAAAGAGGAAATCAAAGGAATCCAGCTGGCCCACAGCATGTACAGCAATGTTAAGGGTGTTCGGGTGGAGTTGGTTCGGATCGATACCGAATCCGACACCAATACAGCGAAGGCGGCGATTCAGAGTTTAATCAAGCTGAATCCGGTAGCAATTATCGGGAGTGCGGAAGAAGCGAATTCCATGATTGCCGCGGAAGAAGCGAAGAAGGCGAAAATTCCGATGATTACCCCTTCGGCCAGCAACCCGCTGATTACGCAAAACAATCCGTATGCGTTCCGTGCCTGCATTGCATATGACCAGAGAGGAACCGGTCTGGCGGAATACACCATCAAAGAGCTTTCCGCCAAAAAGGTTGCTATCATTACCATTCAGAATGACAGTACCCAGGAGAAGATGCGGTCGGCATTTAAGGCTCGCCTTCGGAAAGAAGGAAAGAAGTCCAGACCGGAGGTGGTACTGGATGAATCCATCGGAATAAACGAGTTCAATATGGCGAAACTGGCAAAGCAGATTCAGGAATCCGGGGCAGAAGTGGTATTCTCACCGATTGGGCTGGAGAAGGCAGATCTCCTGTATCAGCAGATTGAAAAAAGAAATATGACGAATATTCGATTCCTGGGAAATCAGGAATGGCTGACGGAAGATTTTCTGAAGATGAAAGAGAAACATCCGGACATTAAGATTTCCTTCACATCGGATAACGTACTGAATTCCGGCGGCACCGCGGAGACGGGATTTACCGCAGAAACCCAGCGGTTCCTGGTGAAATATACGAATCGGTACGGACAGCGGGACGTTCCGACTCAGAATACGGTGTTGGGATATGATGCGTATATGCTTACCATCAATGCAATTTACAACGCTCGAAGCTTGAAACCGACGGATATTCGAGATGCTTTGGCTGACACGAAGGACTTGCGATGTGCCACCGGAGTGTTCAATTTCGACAGCGAAGGAAATCCGGTGCGCCGGGTAAATATTTCTACCGTACGAGACGGAAAACTGGTTTCCGCATACGTGACGAAATCGAAAACGAAGGCGGACAGCATGCAGAAGATTGAGCATTAATTAGAATCGATGAAATGAGGAATTATGGTTTATAGAGAAATACTCGAAAAGAATAAAGCGGAGATGCTGGAAAAGCTTCAGGAACTGGTTCGCATTCGCAGCGTCCAGACCGAGCCTTGCCGGAGTCCCGAGGGCGAAGTATATCCATTCGGCGCCGGCGTGGAAGAAGCATATCAATACACCTTGAAGCTGGGGAAGGAACTGGGCTTCGAGGTAAAGGACTGGGACCACTACTGCGGTCATATTGAATGGAAATCCGAGAACCCGGATGCCAAAATTTTCGGCATTGCCGGCCATCTGGACATCGTTCCGGAGGGGGATGGTTGGACCTTCGATCCTTATGCCGCAGAAATCGCCGATGGCTGGATGCTCGGCCGAGGTACTTTGGACGACAAGGGACCGGTTATCGCCTGCTTATACGGAATGAAAGCCCTCAAAGAAGCGGGATATCGTCCGGCCGATACCATTCGGCTGATTCTGGGTCTGGATGAGGAAACCGGCCGGGACAGCGTGCACTACTATCTGGAAAAGGATCGGATGCCGGATTACGGCATCACTCCGGACGGAGAGTTTCCGCTGACCAACGGAGAGATGGGAAATATGAAGTTTCAGCTGGCCTCTCGGATGAAGAAGTATTCCCCGAAAGAAGGCCTGGTTCTGTCGAAAATAAACGCCGGCCTTGCTCCGAATATCGTTCCGCGAACCGCAAAGGCGGTGGTGGCATCGGGAGACAATGGGGAATACGACACGATTCGCGGGAAGGCGGAAGCCTTCGCGGAGGAAACCGGATACAATCTGAAAACCCGAAAGGTAGGAACTTCGCTGGCCATTGAAGCCACCGGAATCAGCGCTCACGGTGCCGATCCCCACAAGGGTTTGAACGCCATCAGCATTCTGATGGCCTTCTTGGGAAGATTGGATTTCGTCAGCGATGAAGTCACCGAATGGATCCGCTATTATAATGAGCACATCGGATTCAATTTGCACGGAGAGAATATGGAATGCGCATTCCAAGATGAACCATCCGGCAAACTGATTTGCAACGTGGGAATGATGGAACTGAGCAACGATGTGGCCACCGTCACATTGAATGTTCGTTATCCGATCAGCTATACTTCAGAGAACGTTTACGAAGGGGTAGAGAAAACCCTGGAAGGCACGAATATTGGACTGATTAAAAAGGGAGACGACAAGCCAGCCTATGTACCGGTGGACGATCCGTTTATTCAGACCCTGTGTTCCGTATACGTGGAGGAAACCGGCGACGACGAGAACAAACCGTTCGTGGACCGAGGCGGCACTTACGCCAAAGTGTTCCGGCGGATGGTTGCGTTCGGCGCGCTGTTCCCGGGGGAAGAAGACCGGATGCATCAGCCGGATGAGCGACTCAGCATTGAGGCTCTGATGAAGATGACGCGAATTTATACGGCCATGATGGAAAAACTTTGTATGGAAACGGAAGCTTAAAGCAATCTATGAGAGAAGAAATCAGGAAGAAATTAGAACAGAAACAAAATTTCAACTGGACGGTTCACAATGAGCTCGAGACCCGGGATTTCGGCCTCGAGCTTTCATCGTACCTGAAGCCGGGGGATGTTCTGGCGCTGGAGGGAGACCTGGGAACCGGAAAGACCACTCTGACGAAGTACATAGCGGAAGGGTTGGGCATTCACGAGAATATCAGCAGCCCGACTTTTAACATTGTAAAAGAACATCGAAGCGGCCGGATTCCCCTGTTCCACTTCGATGCGTACCGCCTGGGTTCCGGGGACGAACTCCTGGATATCGGGGCGGAAGACTATTTTTACGGAGACGGAATCTGCATCGTGGAATGGTCGGACATCGTGGAAGATGTCTTGCCGGAGGAGTCCCTGTTGATTCGAATCCGCTATGGAGAGAATGAAGGAGAGCGAATTTATCAATGCATATTCTAGCACTTGAGACTACCGGTAAATACGGATCGGCCGCAGTCATCGATCAAGACGGAAACTGCTGCGCGGCCGCTTCTTCCGATGTGATGAATCATCTGAAGGATATCATCACGCTGACGGAAGAATGCCTTCGGAACGCCGGCATTGAAAAAACAGATTTGACGCATATCGGGGCGTCCGTTGGTCCGGGATCCTTTACGGGAATCCGGATTGGCGTGACGACCGCCCGGACTCTGGGCCAGGTTCTGGAGCTTCCGTGCGTTTCGGTGTCCACCCTGGAAGCCATGGCGTATCAGGGAATGGAAAACGGCAGCGGGGAGGAATACATCTGCCCGATTATCAACGCCCGGAGACACCAGACCTACGCCGGACTGTGGAAGGTTACGGCGGACGGATTGGAGTCCGTTCTTCCGGAGAAGCAGTACATGATTGAAGATCTTCTGACAGAAATCCGGAAGCTGGAGGGAACGGTGTTCTTCACCGGCGACGGAATCGATGCCTATTCGGACATTATTTCCTCGGCGCTTTCAGAGGAACAATATGTCTTCGCACCGGAATCGGTTCGATATCAGGACGGAAGAAGTGTGGCGCAGGCAGCACTTCGCCGGGTACAATCCGGGGAGACGGTTTCCTACGAGGAACTGCTGCCGAACTACATGCGCAAAAGCGAAGCCGAGATGCGGCTGGAATCGGGCACACTGAGCAGTAAAATTCATGGATAATACGCGAAAAGAAATACCGTTATTGATTCGTCCGGCGGCTTCGGAAGATATTTCCGATATCGCTTATCTGGAAGAAATCACCTTTCCTATCCCCTGGAGCATGGAGTCCATTCGTCACGATGTGGAGGAAAACAAATTGGCCACGGTTATCGTGGCGGAATGGAAAGGAAGTTTTGCCGGATACATGGATGTGTGGCAGATTGCCGGAGAAGGGCAGCTGAACAACATCGCTGTGGCGCCGGAATACCGGGGCCGGGGCATCGGCCGGAAGATGATGGATTACATGATACGATGGCTGACGCAGGACGATAACGAAGAATTCAGTCTGGAAGTTCGGGAATCCAACGCACCGGCGATTCACCTCTATGAAAAGCTGGGTTTTGAGGTTATCGGACGCCGGGAGAAGTACTATATCGATAACGGAGAAGACGCATTGCTGATGCGCAAAATTTTAAAATAGAGAATGAGATGATGTTATGAAGAATGGAAAACATATCACCCTTGGAATTGAATCCAGCTGCGATGAAACCGCAATCGGCATTGTTGCCGACGGCCGGGAAGTATTGGCCAATGTGATTTCATCCCAGATTGATATTCACACCGCCTTTGGCGGGGTAGTCCCGGAAATTGCATCCAGGCGGCACCTGGAGAATATTAATGGGGTGCTGTCCCAGGCCCTGGAGGAAGCGCAGATTACCATCGATGACGTGGATTTGATCGGCGTTACCTACGGTCCGGGCTTGGTGGGGGCACTGCTGGTTGGCGTAGCGGCCGCTAAAGCAATATCCTTCGCCAAGGATATTCCGTTGGTGGCGGTGAATCACATGCATGGACATATTGCGGCCAATTACGTGGAATATCCGGAACTGGAGCCGCCGTTTATGGGACTGGTGGTGTCCGGGGGCCATACGAATATTGTTTTTGTAAAGGATTACAATCAATGCGAAACCCTGGGAGAAACCCGAGATGATGCGGCGGGAGAAGCTTTTGACAAGGTGGCCCGGGTCATCGGGCTGGGATATCCCGGCGGACCGAAAGTGGATCGAGCCGCGAAGAAGGGAGATTCCCATGCCATCGAATTCAAGCGGGTGTACCTGGAGTCGGGGAGCTATGACTTTAGCTTCAGCGGACTCAAAACGGCGGCCCTGAACCACATCAATTCCTGCAGGCAGGCGGGAAAAGAAATCAATGTGGCGGACATGGCCGCCAGCTTCCAGGAAGCGGTGGTGGAAGTCATCGTGAACAAAGCGATATCCGCGGCCCGGGAATTCGGGCAGGATCGAATCGTTATGGCCGGCGGCGTGGCCTCCAACTCCCGCCTTCGGGAGATGATTCGGGAAGAAGGCGCGAAATACGGAATTCAAATTATGCAGCCGCGGCCGCTGTACTGCACGGACAACGGCGTGATGATTGCGTGCTCTGCTTATTACAAAATGAAGAAAGGAGAATTTGCCGGTCCGGATCTGGATGCGATTCCGGGCTTGGAATTCTAGATTACAGATATGCTGATAATGTCGGCCAGTGAAATTGGCAAAAGTTACGGAGTGGATGTGATTCTGGAAGATGTGTCTTTCAGCGTCAACAAGGGAGACCGAATCGGAATCGTGGGACCCAACGGAGCGGGAAAGACCACGCTGCTGTCGATTCTGTCCGGCGAAGCCGGCCCGACCACCGGAAACTTCTACGTACGAAACGGATATACCGTCGGATACCTGAAACAGAGAAATCACTTTTTTTCCGAGGGAACGGTGCTGCGGGAGGCGGAGAAAACCTTTACCCGCTTCCACGAGATGGAGAAGGAAATCCATCGGCTGGAAGAAGCCATTTCCGACCACGAACACCCGGATTTCAATCGGAATCTGGAACAGTACACCGCGCTCATGGAGAAGTACAAGGAGCAGGGCGGGTACACCTACAAGAGTGAACTGAAGTCCGTGCTTCGCAATATGGGATTTGGCGAATCGGAATACGATAAAAAAATCAGCATGCTGTCCGGCGGCGAACGTACTCGTCTGGCCATGGCCTGCATGCTCCTGAAGCAGCCGGATATTCTGATGCTGGATGAGCCCACCAACCACCTGGATCTTCGGATGCTGGAATGGCTGGAGCAATATCTGAAGGCGTATAAGGGAACGATTATCGTGGTATCCCATGACCGGTACTTCTTGGACCAGCTGGTGAATCGGATTTTCGAGGTAAGCCAGTGCCATCTGACGGATTATCGGGGGAATTACTCCGAGTATCTGATTAAGCACGAAGAGCGGATGGAAGTGGCGCTTCGGGAATATGAGAAGCAGCAGAAGGAAATCGAGAAGCAGGAAGAGATCATCCGCCGCTTCAAAGGGCACGGCACGGAAAAGCTGGTGAACCGGGCGAAATCCCGAGAGAAGCGCTTGGCACATATGGAAGTGAAGGATCGGCCGGTGCTGGAAAACAACCGGATGAAGCTCACCTTCCACTCGGAATACAAGAGCGGCAACGATGTAATGTTGGCGGAGGATTTGGAGAAATCCTTCGGCGAACGGAAGCTGTTCGATTACGTCTCCTTCGACATCAAGAAGGGTGAACGAATTTGCATCATCGGGGACAACGGTGTGGGCAAAACCACGCTGCTTCGGATCCTGATGGGAAAGGAGCAGGCGGACCGGGGATATCTGAAAATCGGACACAACGTGAATTTCGGATATTACGATCAGGGACAGCTCCTTCTGGATGAGAACGAAACGGTGCTGGGCGAAATGAAAAATGCCTATCATCTGTATACGGACACGGAGATGCGGTCCATTCTGGGGCGGTTCCTGTTCCGCGGGGATGATGTTTTCAAGCAGATTCGCAGCCTGTCCGGTGGCGAGAAAGCGAAGCTTTCTCTGCTGAAGCTGATGCTGTCCGGTGCCAATACCCTGATTCTGGACGAACCTACCAACCATTTGGACATCGATGCCAAAGAGGTGGTGGAAGATGCGCTGCTGGATTTCGAGGGAACCTTGATTATCGTTTCCCACGACCGATATCTTCTGCAGAAGCTGCCGACCCGAATCTTTGAACTGACCACCGACGGAATCGTGGAATACAAAGGACGTTTCGATTACTATCTTCAGAAAAAAGAAGAATTGAAGGCGGCGGAAAGTTCCGAGGAAGAATCCAAGAGTGCACCTACCGGAGAACTGTCTGCCGAGGAAGAGCGGAAGCTTCGGAAGGAGCAGGAAGCGGAGCAGCGGCGGCAGGAACGCCGAATTAAGGAGCTGGAAGGAATCATCGAGGATTTGGAAGCAAAAATCCAGGAAACCGAAGAGATTCTCTGTGCTCCGGAGAACATGTCCAATGTGGAGCTTCTTCAGGAAAAAGGGGAGTTATTGGAGCAATATAAGGCGGATTTGGAAGTACAATACGAGGAATGGATGGAACTTCAATAAAAAAACTTGCATAAAGCGCTTGTTTTCACTATAATTAACAATGTGATAAATTAAACGGAGGAAAATGTGATGACATTTGAAAAAATCAGAGAACTGATTGTAGATCAGCTTGGTATTGACGAAGATATGGTAGAGATGGACACAAATCTGATGAAGGATCTGGAGGGCGATTCATTGGATATGGTGGAAATTATCTTGGGAATCGAGGAGACTTTCGGGCTGGAAATTCCGGATGAGGAAGCAGAGAAATTTGAGACCGTACGGGACCTGGTGGAATACGTGGATGACCACGAAGAATAGTTTCCGGGAGTTGCGGTATGTCTGCTGTAGAATAGAATTCAGAAAGAAGGTTGGTTAAGGTATGAAAAATAATACGAGAGTTTCGAACGCCATCATCCGGCGTCTTCCACGGTACAGAAGATATCTGGGAGATCTTCGAAGCCGTGGAGTGAAGAAAATTTCTTCCAACGAACTAAGTGAATTGATTGGTTATACGGCATCTCAGATTCGCCAGGATTTGAATACGTTCGGCGGATTCGGTCAGCAGGGATACGGATACAGTGTAGATCATCTGTATGCGGAGATTAACAAGATTCTGGGACTGGACAGAGAGTACAAGACGGTTGTCGTCGGTGTGGGTCATCTGGGACAGGCGATTACCAATCACATCCTGAACTACAAATTCGGATTCAGCATTGTGGGTCTTTTTGACGTAAATCCAACAATTGTGGGATTGGCAATTAACGGCGTAAAGGTTCAGAACTCTTCCGAACTGGAGGACTATGTTCGGAACAACAATATCGATATCGGAATTATCTGCTGCGGAAAGGATAACGCGCAGGAAGTGGCGGATACGTTGGTTCGCGGCGGTGTAGAAGGTATTTGGAACTTTGCACCGATTGATTTGGATATTCCGGAACGGATTGCGATTGAGAACGTACATTTGAGTGAGAGTTTGCATACGCTGTCGTTCTTAATCAGCAGCAAGGAGCAGGAAAATCGTTAATTCGAAAATGAATGCATAAAAGAAAATCCCGTAGCGTTCGCTACGGGATTTTCTAATAATAAATCATGCATGATAGAATGTCTTGAAGAACTAAGCTTCTGCAGGTGCACCTACAGGACATGTATCTGCACAAGCACCACAATCGATGCATGCATCCGCATCGATAACGTATGGGGAACCTTCGCTGATTGCTTCTACTGGGCATCCAGCGGCACAAGCTCCACAACCGATGCACTCACTGCTGATTACATAAGCCATGACTGTACCTCCTTTTAAAAATTTATGTCACGATTATAACACCTGTTTGGTAGTTTTGTAAACTTAACTTTAGTAAGGATAACTTAACGCGAAGAAAAAAGAAAAAAATAAAAAAATCCTTGAAACCGTTTGATTTCAAGGGATTTATTTTTTTCTAAAGATAATTTCAAAGCTAAAAACCTAGAAAATTGGTTTAAAATTTAGTTAATAAGATACGAGAAAGATACAAAGAACTAGATTTTTAGCTTGTCTATTTCTCGCACTAGGTCCGCAATGTATGCGTGGGTGTACGTCATTTCTGTTACATTTGAGGCGGTGTGCCCGACGATCTTTCTAATCAGAACTTGATTCATTTCGGAAGCCATGGCCAGAGAAATGAAAGTGTGCCGGCACGCGTGCGGCGTCTTGTCAATGCCAAAGCATTTTTTGAAATCATTATAA
>JAEUGJ010000029.1:14785-21855 GCA_016775335.1 Mogibacterium sp. | reverse complement strand
CAATAGCTATTGCTGGATTCCTGAATGCTAGTGTGGTTATTCGGGAATCCAGGTTAAAAACAGGGCGGTATAGTTTTTTTATCCGTTGTTTCAGTCCTTTTTGTTCTAAGCATATTGTGATTAGAAATATTTCTGATAGGATGGAACCATGAAATTTCAGGAATATACGCGCGCGCACCGCTATTGTGAGTCTAATATAGTTTCAGCATTTGCCATTAAGATTTGACAGGAACTATATTTGATTTTAAAATAAGGAGAGACAGAATAGATGAGTACGAAAAGGAAGTACAAAACCTACAAAGAATTGTCGTTTACCGATGATTTTCTGTTCTGCAATATCATGCAGAACAATCCGGACATTTGCAAAGAATTGGTGGAACTGCTGCTGGACCGAAAGGTTGGCAAAGTGGCTTACAGTGAAACTCAGAAATCCATCGATCTCGCCTTGGATCAGAAAGGGGTTCGCTTGGATGTCTACTTTGAAGACGATCTCAGTACCGCATACAACATTGAAATGCAGACCGCCAATACCGGAAATCTACCGAAACGAAGTCGTTATTACCAAGGTACCGTTGATTTAAATATGATTAGCTCCGGAGCCGGTTACGACGAGCTGAAAAAGAGCTACATCATTTTCATCAACACCTTCGATCTGTTCGGAAAAGGATTTCCGAAATACACCTTTGAAAATATCTGTCAGGAATCATCGGATCTTCATCTGGATGACGGTACGGTTAAGGTGTTCATCAATGCCAAAAGCACGATTCCGGGCATATCCCCGGAGCTGCAAGGCTTTCTCCGCTACCTCTGCGGGGATAACCCGAATACGCCGCTCACCGATCGAATTCAGAACGAGGTCGTTAAATCCCGAAATAATGTACGATGGGAGAGGAGCTATATGTTGTTGGAAGAAAAATACAAAGCTTTTTTCGCTGAGGGGCGTGCAGAAGGACGTGAGCTTGGCCTGGAGGAAGGCCGCGAAGAAGGGCGTGCGGAGGGTCGTGCGGAAGGCCGCATAGATACCATCCTCGAGATGTTTGAATCCGGGTACCTTCCACTGGAAGTGGCACTCAAGGAAACCGGACTTGCTTCCGAAGCAGCACTGCAAGCTTATATTAAGGAGCGAAAGGAATCAGCAGATTATCCTAATGCAAAGTAACTGAATAACCGGAAGAGCGGAATGGAGATTGGTCATTCCGCTCTTTTTTGGTGTTCACTTTTTGGGGTCTTCGTTTTTATTCCACCTCTGGCAGCGGATTGCTTCATCCATTGCCGCCTTGATGGCATGGCTGCTTTCCGGCGCCGGGCGATAGGTTTTGTAATACGCCCGCACCTCCTCCGGAATCTCGATGTCACGAGTATCGTCGTCCAATTCCTGAGCCACCAACTCCTCGCAGAAAATACCCGAAAGCTCCTCTGCCGTCAGCGGCTCCAGCGTCCCCGGATTCAGCAGCGGCTCCGGCTTCTTCGCCATGTCCGCCCACACGTCCGGCAATGCCTCCGAAAACGACAGGCGAAGGGCTATTCTTCTTCAAAAATGCTCAGATCGTCCCAAGAAAGCAGCTTCGCTTTAATCGGGAACAGGTTGATTTCCTCCGGATACTCCTCGCTGATCAGCTCCGCTCCCAAATGGCGGTACATCTGCTCCGCATTGTCGTTTCCCTTGAAGACATCTATTACCATTTGACCGTATCCCTGGTTTTTCGCGCAGCGTCCCATGTGCTCAATCAATTTCCGACCCAGACCTTTGCCCCGAGCCGCTTCCGTCAGGAACAACTTTTCCAGCCAGAAGACGCCCAAAACCTCCGGCGACGGCAATCCGCTGGTGAACCCCAGGAAGGTGCGTTCTCCCGCCTCCGACACTTCCTCGGCAATCCAGAATTCGCCCCCCGGCTGCAGCCAGTCTCCCCGCATCCGCTGCACGGTGTCCTCCTGGTTGATGGACGTGATCAGCCGGGAATCCACGATGCCCTGATAAACGGTGTTATATATTTCCTTGTACAAAGCGGCACAAAGCTCCATATCGGAGGCTTTTGCCGGACGAATTTCTATGCTCATATCTTCTCTCCATTCTAACTATTCTGTATTTTCTATGCTTCCGGTTCTTTGCTTTCTATTCTTCCGATTCTCTCAGACTCCGGTGTTCCACTCGGTCGAAAAAAGCCTTGAGTGCGCTCCGGTATTCTGCCGGGTTCTCGTAATAGGATACTGCATGCTCCGCGCCGTCGATCCACAGGATATCTTTATCCGCTGCGCCGCAGGCCTGATAATTCCGAATTGCATGGGACGGCGGTACGAATTTGTCTGCGGTTCCGTGAATGAACAGGCTTGGAATCCGGCATTTCCGAAGGGCATGTTCCGCATCCGCTTCCTGCATTCCGAAATGCGCTTTCCGCCGGCATCGCCGGTCAAAGCTCTGCATGAACGGAAACGGCGGCAGGTGAAACCATTTTTTTAGGCAAAGGGTGCAGATATCCTTCATGGAGGTGTACCCGCAGTCTGCAATCATTCCCCGGACGTTGGGCGGAAGGGTCAAGCCGGAGGCGCAGGACACGGTGGCCGCCCCCATCGACACGCCGTACAGGTAGATCGGCAGGCCTTTTTTGTTATGGCTCTCGATGAAATCCAGCCAGTCCAGCACGTCGTACTTCTCTCTGGCGCCGAAGGTGATGTACTCCCCGCCGCTCTTTCCGCAGCCCCGCTGATCGATCGTCAGCAGGTCGCAGTTGTTGTCGTGAAGCCACCGGGCAGCCCCGGCAAAATCCTTCAGGGAGTTGGTTCGGTATCCGTGGGCACAAAGTATAATTCTTTTGGGATTCTCGCACCGCAAATACCGACCGAACAGCGGGGTGTCGTCCACGGTGGAGGAAATCTCCAATTCGTCCTGGACTCGGGTCTTCAGCCACTCCCGATCCTGTTCCGGGATCCGCCCGTACCGGTCCAGGGGCACGGCTTTGGCCGCCCCATTCTTTTTCTTCTTTCCGCCGTAGCTCCACAGACTCTTCCGCGCCACCGTAAAATCAAAAAGCTGATTGCAAACGGCGGTATATCCCAGTGCGGCACCGGCAGCCACTGCGGCGCCGATTATTTTTATGCGATTCTTGTTCTTGCTTCCCATACGCCCTCTCCCTCGGTTATCAATGCGTTCACGCAGGATTTTCGATACTGAAATTCTAACACATCCCCCGCCCGCCTTCAATCGCTGAAGGGGTGTTTAGATTCCAATTTCATTGGCAATTATTCTTTAGATATGTTATTATGTAATAAATACAGCGTAATTCTACAAAAAATGAGGTGCTTCATGCTTGCTTTATACCTTCAGATGCTGGATTCGCCGGAAAATCAGTCTGAATTTGAAAACCTATACCGTACCCATCGCGATTTAATGTATTTCATTGCATATAATGTTCTTCACGATCACCAGCGAGCGGAAGATGCCGTCAGCGAGACTTTTCTTCGCCTTGCACAGTGCTTTTCCCGAGTTTTGGAAATCGGGCCGGTAGATTCTCTTCCTGTGAAACGATACGTTGCCGTAAGCGTGAAAAATCTTTCGCTGAACATGATTACCCGCGCTAAGAAATACCCGGAAACCGAGTTTGATGATTACAAGCTTCCGCTTATTACAGAAGAATCCATGAACGCACTTCTGGAACAGGAAACATTGGATACGACTTTAGCCGCATTGAATGAACTCCCCGAAAAGTATCGGGCGGCACTGCAGTTGTATGCCGTATACGGGCATGATATTTCCGAAATATCAAGGTTCCTTCAGATTTCCGACGGTGCTGTATATAAGCGAATTCAACGTGCTCGTAAGATGCTTATAGATAAACTCAAATGACGCCCGGTACCTAGACCGGACGTCATTATTTTGTTTCCTTATTTCTCTGCAGAACGCAAGCCGCACACATTCAGCAGCACCTGCACCGCTGCTGCAATTCCGCACGGAGCCACCGCCATCCAATAGCTTGTCAGGTATTCCGCCTTTCCGGCATCGTTCACGGTATAGATTCCTCCTGCGCTTCGAACACCGGCATAGGCCAGTATTATTATCAGGAACAAATCCAGAATCGCCACCAATTGCAGCAGCCGCCGGTCATTGCCAAATATACCGTCTTTCTTTTTGGCCAGAAGCGAAAGCAAGAGCACGCCGCAACTGAATGCGGTTAGAACTAACAGCTTTTCGACAATTGAATGAAACGTGTACGACGGGGTTGTACCGAATCGGAACGGTTCCGTTCCGCGGAAGAGAATCCCTTCCCCATACTTGCTGTCCATGAGCCATAATGCTGCCGTTAAACAAACAGATAATAAAAGGTTTGCCTTTTTGATTTTTGTCATATCTGATACCTACCTTTCAATCATTATTGCCAAACACATTTCCTTTCACTTCATGCAAAGTGATTGACACTCTTCTACATATATAACAATTACACCGGAGCATTCTGGACAAAAATGCTCTTTCATATTACAATTTAATTATCGATGACCAATATCCAAGAAGGAGTTCTCCGATGACTTTTCATGAATTAATTATCCAGTCCATAGATTCAGAAATAACCCAATACGAATTAGAGAAAGAACAATGCTTGGAACCTGTTTATTCCGATAAACATCGACGCATAATGAAGAAGGCCAAAAGAATTGCTGAAAGCAATCTTAACGGTTCATCAAAACGAATGAGAAGAATTCACAAGCGCTATATTCTAATCGCTGCACTCATCTCTATTCTTCTTATGGCAATGATCATTTCCTCAATTGCTGAAAGGAAACCGGGATATTCCATGAATATCGAAAAACGCAAACATGAATGGAACATCACTTTTGAAAAAGGACCCGGAACCATAACTAAACCTTTCACCTATCAACGGGGTGATACCCCTGCAGGCTACCGTGCAAAGGAGCTTTACAGCGACGAAGAATCGTATATTTTTGACTATACTAATGAGAAAAATCCGGAAATTGGGTTCAATTACGACCAGTCGAAGCTTTCCGAAAACACATCTTTCGGACTCGATTGCGAAAATGATTATATGAAATTTGAAAAACTTGATGGAGTCAAAACCATTGTTTCAAAAAAGGGGAACGGCTACTCCCTGTTCTGGATTCAGGGAAATAACATGTTTTTTATGTGTGGAAATTGCGACTTAAAAACTTTAAAAGAATATAAAAGCAGCATCCATCCCATCCAATAAGGCACAATAAGAACATCAAAGGAAATGCTTGCTCGTAATCATGAACTGTCTCCCAACCGGGGTACAATTTATACCCCCATTCAAATTCTAGCCGCAGATACAGAAAACCCACCTGTGATAGTCACACAGGTGGGTTTTCGGAATCGATCACGTTAGTTTACTTCAAAATATGTTACTTCTACAGTATCACCTGAAATCGTAACTTCCGCCTTACAGGTTTTTTCATTTCCGTCGATATCGCAATATGCGGCTAGGCTCCATGTATTTTCATCTAGAGCTTCCTGGTTAATAAGACCTGTTCCAAAATGTACTTTGAAGTTATCTCCGTACTTCTCTTTTCCGTAATTTTTTACTGCAACCCAGGCCTTAGCAACAGGTAATTTTTTCTCAAGTTTATCCTCTGTTTTTCCTTGCTTTTTAACTAGTTTGCTTACAATATTAACTTCAACAGTCTTTTCGTCAGTATCAACATCAACAGAATCTACAAAATAATCTTCCTTCACAGTGTCGATGAAATCCGTGAAATCCACATCATCGGCCAAATAAGTTGGATCGTACCCCGTTTCATCAATCACTTTCATTGCATCTGTCAAAGGCTTATCTACTACTGCTTCAAGTTTCGCCTTGTTCTCTTCCGCTTCTTTCTTTTCCGCACTATTGCATGCTGTAAAGGAAAAAAGAAGCACTGCAATAAGTCCCAGACATAATAACATTCGCTTGTTCATTTTCTTCACCATCCTCAAACTTAAACGTGCTAACATGCTACTTATATTGTATAGTACCCCCCATTGTCAACAAGTTTTATTAGACTTGGAATGCCAAGCAGCAGGTGATGCAGGATCCTTTATTTTTCTATCTCGTGCATCAACTTAATTTTCAGAATTGATGCATGAGCACCCGATTTTTCATCCCATACATCAACTCTAATCATTTTAACGTTATTTTTCTTCTACTTTGCTTTCGATTCGCAAAAAAGTGATGCCTAAGCATCTGTTTTCTGCTTTCCTGCATCACATACTACCATTACCCTGGACATCATCCATTTAATCCACCCGGCGGCCGCGAATAAAATGATGCAGGAACCTCTTTTTTCAGCGGTCCTGCATCATTTTTCTCCGATTCCCCGAAAATAGCTCAAATTAGAAGTTCTTCACTTCTCTACTGATCGCAAGCCGCACACATTCAGCAGCACCTGCACCGCTGCGGCAATTCCGCTCGGAGCCACTGCCATCCAATAGCTCGTCAGGTATTCTGCCTTTCCGGCATCATCCACGGTGTAGATTCCTCCTGCGCTTCGAACCCCGACATAGACCAGTATAATTATTAAGAACAGATCCAGAATCGCCACCAATTGCAGCAGCCGCCGGTCGTTGCCAAATATCCCGTCTTTCATTTTGGTCAGAAGCGAAAGCATGAGCACGCCGCAACTGAACGCGGTTAGAACTAACAGCTTTTCGATAATTGAATCAAACGTGCAGGATGGGGTTGTGCCGAATCGGAACGGTTCCGCCCCTCGGAAGAGAATTCCTTCCCCATACTTGTTGTCCATGAGCCATAATGCTGCCAGCATGCAAACAGACAACACCAGTGTTGTGAATTTCATTTTCTTCATGTTGGTCATGTTTGTCACCTACTTCCTAAGTGATATGTCTTGGTTAGATGATTATAACAATTTAGTCTTTCTTTGCAACACTTTTCCCTATTTATATTTCCTATATCAACGACTCCGCCCGGCAGCGGTTCGCGCTCGCTTCCCCGCTAAGCCATTGGATTCGGTTTTCGAGCGCGAACCACCACCCGGCAAATCCGCAGCAGCCGGTCCGGGCTCCGATAAAGTTCGCGCTCGCTTCCCCGCTAAGCCTTTGTTTTCGGTTT
>JAEUGJ010000029.1:0-14685 GCA_016775335.1 Mogibacterium sp. | reverse complement strand
CTTTGTTTTCGGTTTCCGGGCGCGAACCACTGCCCGGAAATTCAGCAGCAGCCGGCCCGATCTACCGGGGCCGGCTGCAATAGAAAACCCCGGCGGGAATGAAACGCTCATTCCCGCCGGGGCTCCATTTATTCTCATGTGCAAAAGAAAAGTCTACAGTGCCTTTTTGATGGCATCCAGCAGTTCATCGAATTCTTCGTACGCCGGAACGTCCGGATACTCCGCCTGGATGGATTCCGGGCTCTTGAAAAGGAATCCCGCCTTGCTGGCCTGAATCATTCCCAGGTCATTGAAGCTGTCGCCCGCCGCGATGGTCTCGAAACCGATGGACTGCAAGCCCCGAACCGTTGTCAGCTTGGATTTCTCGCAGCGCATCCGGAAATCATCAATCATTCCGTCTTCTCCGATTACCAGCTCGTTGCAGAACAGGGTTGGATATCCCAGCTTCTTCATCAGCGGCTGTGCGAACTGCAGGAAGGTATCGCTGAGGATGATTACCTGTGTAATGGAACGCAGCTCGTCCAAGAATTCTTTGGCGCCCGGCAGCGGGTCGATCTTTCCGATGGTCGCCTGCACGTCCTTCAGACCCAGGCCGTGCTCTCTCAGAATGTTCAGTCGGTAATTCATCAGCTTGTCGTAATCCGGCTCATCTCTTGTGGTTCTCTTCAGTTCCGGGATTCCCGCCTCTTCCGCAAATGCAATCCAGATTTCCGGTACCAGAACGCCTTCCATATCCAGGCATACGATATTCATGTTTTCTTCTCTCCTTTTTAATAATTTACAAAAAATCTTGATTAATTATATCAATAATCACAATTTTTTGCAAGTTGAAAAGCCGACCCCTATCGTCCTAATTTCTCTCGCGCCAGAATCGCTGCGCCGTAGGCGCCGGCGTACCGACCGTTCTCCATGGGAAGAACCTCCCGGTGAAGTTTTTCCGACAACAGTTTTGCAAAGAAGGGATTGTCGCTGAGGCCGCCGGTAACGATCACCGTATCCATCAGTTCCTTCCTCTGCATCAGCGCAACTACTTTTACCGCAACGGAATTGATTACCCCCGCCGCGATTTCGTCCTTCTCCTTGCCTTCGCCCATGTAACTGATGACTTCGGATTCCGCAAAAACCGTGCAGATGGAACTCAGCGGAAGCGGCTTTCCCTTCGCCGCCAGGTCGAACAGCTCCCCGATGGTCACCCCCAGCCGATTAGCCATCACCTCGATGAACTTCCCGGTCCCGGCCGCGCACTTGTCGTTCATCAGAAAATCTACCGCCCGGCCGCCCTTCACGTTGATGAATTTGGTATCCTGCCCGCCGATATCCACGATGGAGCAGTCCCGCCCAATCATCTCGTATCCGCCTCGGCCGTGGCACGAAATCTCCGTAATCACCTTGTCCGCGTAGTCCACGGAAATCCGCCCGTACCCGGTGGCTACAATCCGGCAATCCTCCACGCTGCCCAGCTCTTCCGTCAGCCCGTCCAGAATAATCCCGGACGTAATCTTGCTGTTCCAGCCGGTGGGCATCACCTTGAATTCCGGTTCCCCGTTCTCTCGGAGGATGCAAATTTTTGACGCCGTGGAGCCAATGTCGATTCCAATGTAGTTCATAGTTTCCTCGCCTAAAAATAAATTTCTTTTCGTCTAACCATACCGATGGCGCCGGTTGTTGAACTCGTTATCCAGGCCTTCGATTCCGATGTATTCCAGCTCCTGTTCCTCGGCCAGCTTGCGGATGGCATCGATATCCTCTTGATGGATTAACAGCGAAATGCCGCAGCATACCGACAGCTCCCGGGGAGTCGGACTGATCTGGGCGTACATGCCGGCTCCTTTTACCGCCTGATACATGGCCAGTCCATCTGTATGGGTGTTGAATAGTATATAGTAGTGTTTCATGGTTTTTATTCTAACATACAGAGACTGCGTCCGCCAGAAGGGGACGCAGTCCGTGTTCCTGTGTAAGGATGGGGGATAGGTTATTCGCCGATGACTTCGCAGAACGCTTCGATTCTGGTCTTCAGCTGCTGTGCGTCTGCATCGGTGTAGTCGGTTTCGATGCGCAGTACCGGAATGTTCTCCTCCTGCAGTCTCTTCTCCAGGGTTGCACCTTCGATGTCGTAGGTCTGGCAGAATTTCAGGGTAACGTCGATGACGCCGTCCACGTCGTATTCCTTTGCCAGGCGAACTACGTCGTCGAATCTTCCGGTATTCGGTGTGAAGCATGCGCAATTGATGCCCATGTATCTCTCGGCAATCTTGTCGATCATTTCGTCTACGGTCTTGCCGCTTTCGTCTACATTGTTCTCGAAATAGCGAGTGCCTGTGCAGGTCTCTTCGCAGACAACGGCAGCGCCGGAGGTCTCGATCAGGTTGTGCATCTTCCAGTTCGGAATTGCCATCGGTGTTCCGGTTACCAGGATTCTCTTGGTGCCTGCCGGGAATACGCTGACGCCGTCCTTCACTCTCTGATCCAGCTCATCACACAGGGTATTTACCATCTGGGTGAATCTTTCCGGATCGTCGTAGTATGCAATCTGGGAGATCAGAAGTGTGTCGGTACCGCTGATCGGAATGTTCTTTTCTTTTCTCAGATCGTACAGTCTCTTGAGCGCGGATCTCTTGGCATTGATTTTCTTGATGTTCTCTGCCAGGTTCTCCGGAGTAACTTCGTTTCCGGTTTCCTTCTCCACCAGCGCTTTCAGTTCCCGGATTTCCTCGGCCCACTTCTTCACGTCCTTATCTCTCTTCATCTGAGGAAGGTCCATTACGTGCATCGGAACGTCGGTTCCCAGGATTTCGTACGCTTTCTTCTTGCCGTCGCAAGTGGTCTCACCGATGTATACATCGGCCAGACGATAGAACGGACATGTTCTGTCGAAACGAGCACCCAGCATCGCCTTGATCAGCGGGCAGGTGTTGGCCGGCAGGTACTTCTCGCCGCCCGGAACCCAGAACTGGGAGCCGGCACAGAGACCGGTTGCAATTCCGCCTGCAGCGAAAATTACTTCGTCCGGAACGTATGCGCAGAAGGTGCCGAATACCTTTCCGCCTTTTGCTCTGAAGTCTACCAGCTCTGCCGGGCGAACGCCATGAACCTCTGCCAGTACGAAATCAAAGTAGTCCATCTTCTCCGGTCTGTTTTCCTGGGACAGGAATACGTCGCCGATTGCACCCGGAAGCACGTTACAAAGGACATCGTGGTTGTCCACGTCCATTCCGAGATCTTTCCACATCTGATGATAATCTGCCATTCTTATTTCCTCCTGTATCAAAAATACTTTTCCATATGCGTAGTCGTATCAATACCTCTTTGTCCTTAGTGTAACACCCGTTTTTCAGCAGAAGAAATAGATAACTTTCGCAGTTAAATGGATTTAATATTGATATTTTCTATAGCTTAATTGATTAATATTCTTAATAGGTTTTATTAAATAGTTTAGTTTAACAAAACGATTGACCGGTGGTATATTATAGGTGTCGAAGGAATTCGGCAATGACAACTAAATACACCATACAATATAGGAGGTATCATTATGAGAAATATGTACAATGTAATTGGTATGATTATTCTGGTAGTTAGCGCAGCTTTCGGAATCGTATTCACTGTTGCAATGGACGCAGTCTCAGCTGGTTCCGGTGCACAGATTGTGCTGATGATCCTCGTACTCGCATCCATGGGTGCTTTTGATGTAACATCCTACGAGATGCTCAAATAACATATAGTTGTTCTTCAATATTATTCGGCATGCATCCCCACGGGGGTGTGTGCCCTACCCCAAAGCTATCAATACCTATTATTACCAATACAAAGTAAAAGGAAGCGGTGAGTCCGCTTCCTTTTACTTTGCAATATATTCTTCCAGCATTTCATTCACACAATCTCGAATCCGATTGAGCGTATCATTTGTTTTCATTTATGACCTCCTGAATATCCCGATAAGGAACCTCGGTAAAAAGATTTCGCATATCACCGGCAATGTCCAATGCCATCGCAATTCGAGTCAGTGACAACAGTGAAATCTGTCCCGTCTGCTCGAACCGCTTAATGGAGCCGTAGCTGACACCGCTCATGTCCGCCAGCTTCTGCTGTGAAATGGACCGCCTCCGACGGATATTACGAACTCTCTCCGCCAGTTTCTGATTCAATTCCTCTGCCGTTTCCCATACCAATGCACTCATTTTCCGCCTTCTTTCTATAGCTAATATATTATCTATAATCGCTCATTTCCGCCATTTATGGATAATATATGAGCTATAGTTATTATAACATATTCTCCCGGAGTTTTGAATAATCCTACGAAATGAAGCCACAAAAAAGGCAACGGCCGAAACCGCTGCCTTTCCGTTATTCCTTACGCTCTTGCCGCTTCACAAACCGCTTCCACAAAAGTCGGGTGTGGGTGAATGGTGTTTGCCACTTCATCAATGGTCAGTCCATTGGCAATTGCCACTGCCAGCTCTCCGATGATATCGGTGGCTCTGCCGCACATCAGCTGTGCACCCAGCAGGGTGTGATCTTCCTTGCTTGCAACCAGTTTGATGAATCCGCGATCCAGCTCTTCGATGATGGTCTTGCCGTTGGCAGAAGTCGGGAACTTCTTTGTAATTACATCGATGCCCGCTTCTTTCGCTTCGTCCTGAGTCAGTCCAACGGAAGCGATTTCAGGAGATGTGTAGATGCATCCCGCAACCACATTCATGTTGATTTCCGGCTCTTTGCCGTTCATGATCGCCACCGCATTTCGGCCCTCTGCCGTCGCGGTATGGGCCAGCATGGTTCCGCCGATGGCATCTCCGATTCCATAGATGGACGGAATCTCCGTGCGATAGCAATCGTCCACCTGCAGGAAACCTCTTGCGCCCAGCAGTTTCTCCTCCAGCTCTGCGCTGAACACGCCCTTAGTCACCGGACGTCTTCCGGTGCAAACCAGGATGTGGTCTGCTTCCACTTCCTGAACTTTGTCCTTCTCCTTGTAAAAGCATACCAGACGGCCGTTGCGTTCTTCGATCTTCTCTACCATCGCGTTGGTATGTGTATCGATGCCTCTGTTCTTGAAGTTCATCTTCAAGCTGCGGCCCAGCTCCTTGTCCATGTTCGGAAGGAGACGATCCATCGCTTCCACAACGGTAACATTCGTTCCCAGGTCGCTGTAGATGGTCGCAAATTCAATACCGATAACGCCACCGCCGATGATTACGAAATCCTTCATGATTTCGCCTCGAAGCTCCAGCAATCCGGTGCTGTCCAGCACGCCCGGAAGGTCCGCACCCGGAATCGGCGGAGTTGCCGGTTCCGAACCCGTAGCAATCATGATATTGGCCGCAGTCAGTTCCGATACCTCTTCGTTTCCGCTGATTTCAACGGTGTGTCCGTCGGTAACCTTTGCGGTTCCCGCTACGAAATCCACCTTCTTTTTCTTCAGCAAGAACATGATTCCATCTCTCAACGTCTCGGACACCTCGCACTTCCGGTCGATGATGCGGTTCAAATCTGCTTTTACGCCCTCGGCAGAAACACCGATATTCGCAGACTGAGTGGCAATCCGATACGCATCGGAAGAATGCATCATTGTTTTGGTTGGCACGCAGCCCCGGTTCAGGCAGGTTCCGCCCACCAGGTCCTTTTCCACCAGCGCTACCTTCATGCCGAAATCCGCCGCTTCATATGCGGCTTCGTATCCGCCCGGTCCCGCTCCGATAATCACCAGATCATACTGAAATTCGCTCATAATCCTACCTCCTGCTTTACTCCATCTGCAGAGTAATCTGTTCAATCACCTTTGCTGCAATTGCCTGCTCTTCCTTTGTTTCGAACCGATCCAAATCCAATCCGGTCAGCGCTTTCTTCTTGTATATTGCCCCCTTCAGCAGCTCCTCGATTTCCGGGAAAACGTCGGTTTCCAGAGAGTCCGAATAGATTTTTGCCTCCTGAATCACGCCGCCCACTACGTGCAGCTGAATGGTTACGCTTCCGAAATCCAATCGATTGTCGATTTCCACATCGAACGGAATGCGGCGGCCCAGGCGCCACTCATCCGAGCGATAGCGATCGTACAATTCCCGAACATCCGGATTCTCAATGGACGGCAGCGGCTCTTCCACCGGTGCTCCCTGATATACCTCGCCGAACGCCTGAATCAGTGCATCCTCCACTTCCTCCAGGGTCAGCTCCGGCCGGAACTCCGTCAGGTTTGTTACTCGGGAACGTACCGAATCTACGCCTTTGGACTTCAGCTTCGCCGTGGAAACGTTCAGATAGCGGGAAAGCACATCCCGGTTTACATCCATCATGATGGTTCCGTGGTGATAGCAATACTTTCCCCGTTTGAAATATGCATGACCGGAGAATTTCTTTCCGTCAATGGTAAGGTCGTTTCGACCGTTCTTCTCCGCGTGAATTCCCAGAATCTGTACCGCCCGAAGGATGACTTCCGTCTGTTTTGCTACGTCGTACAAGCCTTCCTGTGCGATAAAAGTAAAATTAAGATTTCCCAGGTCGTGGTATACCGCACCGCCGCCGGAAACTCGTCTGGCTAAGGTGCATCCGCCTTCCGCCATCTCTTCCAGGCGGCATTCCTTCCATGGGTTCTGGTTTCTTCCGATTACCACCGTATTGGCATTCTGCCACAGATACATGGTTACTTCGTCCGGGTCTGCCCGGAATGTCAAATATTCTTCCACGGCCAGGTTCTTTGCCGGGTCGGTGCAGTCTGTGAGTATGTATTTTAATTTTGTCATGATTCTCCTGTGGATAAAGGCGCGAACCTTGCGGCCCGCGCCTTTACTACAATGCATTTTATTCAGCTGTGTACTTTAGAATTGGATGTCTTGCCGCACCTACTTCGTCCAGACGACGAACCGGTGTGGTTACCGGGCAAGCCATTACGCTTTCCGGCGACTCTATCATCTGCTTATGAATTGCGATAAATGCCTCGATGGCTTCATCCAGCACTTCCTTTGCCTCGGTTTCCGTCGGCTCTACCATGAGTGCTTCATCCACGATCAGCGGGAAGTACATCGTTGGCGGATGGATTCCGTAATCCAGGAGTGCCTTCGCTACGTCCAGTGCGGATACGTGGCTTTCCTTGTGGAATTTCTCCAGGCTCATAACGAACTCGTGCATGCAAGTGTGGTCATATGCCATTGGATAGTAATCCTTCAGCTTCTCCATCATGTAGTTGGCATTGAGAACCGCATTCTTTGCCAGTTCCGGAACGCCTTCCGCACCGATGGTGAGCAGGTATGTCAGTGCCTTCATGCAAACCAGGAAGTTACCGTGGAATCCGGTCATATCTCCCAGACTCTTCTCTGCACGAACGAAGCCGTCATCCTTGGAATAGGTTCCCGGCATGAACTCTGCCAGGAAGTCCTTGCAGCCTACCGGACCTGCGCCCGGGCCACCGCCGCCGTGCGGAGTGGAGAAGGTCTTGTGCAGATTCAGGTGAATGCAGTCAAAACCAATGTCTCCCGGACGAACCAGACCGATTACCGCGTTCAGGTTCGCACCGTCATAGTAGCACAGACCGCCGGCCTCGTGTACCATTCTGGTGATTTCCATAATATTGTCGTCGAAGATACCTACCGTGTTCGGGTTGGTCAGCATCAATCCGGCGGTCTTCTCGCTGAGATGTGCCTTCAGATCGTCCAGGTCAATCATTCCCTTTTCGTTGGACTTGATGACAACAACCTTGAAGCCGGCCATTGCAGCGCTGGCCGGGTTGGTGCCGTGAGCGGAGTCCGGGATGATGATTTCCTTACGCTGATCCTCTCCTCTGGATTCGTGATAGGACTTGATCAGGAGAAGTCCGGTGAACTCACCCTGTGCGCCGGCAGCCGGCTGCAGAGTGATGCGATCCATTCCGGTGATTTCGCCCAGGTCGTGCTCCAGCATTTCCATGGCCTTGCACGCACCATATACAGACCACTCCGGCTGAAGCGGATGGATGTTCACAAATCCAGGCAGTGCAGCCATCTTCTCGTTGATTCTCGGGTTATGCTTCATGGTGCAGGAACCCAGCGGATAGAATCCGTCATTTACACCGCGGGATGCTTTTGCCAGCTCGGTGTAATGTCTGCCCATTTCGTTCTCGGAAATTTCCGGCAGCGCTGCTTCTTTCTCTCTCAGTGCTGCCTGCGGCAGTTTAATCTCTACATCGCATTCCGGAAAGATGTCCTGGCCACGGCCCGGCATGCTTCTTTCAAAAATCAGTTTCATGCGCTGAACACCTCCTTCGCGATTTCTACTACATCATCCATATCTTCCTTCGAGTTCAGCTCGGTGCAGCACCACAGAATCTCGGTATCGCTGAGCTTCAGTCCGCCCAGGATGCCGTTGTCTTCCAGTGCATCCAGCAGCTGATCGGCGTTCGGGCAGGTGGTTACGAATTCATGGAAGAACTCACCGTCATATGCTCTCTTCATGCCGATTTCCTCGAACTTCTCTGCCAGATAGTGTGCCTTCGAAGTGCACAGGGTGGCTACCTGCTTCAGTCCCTTCGGACCGATGGTTGCCAGGTAGATGGATGCCTTCAGTGCGCAAAGAGCCTCGTTGGAGCAGATGTTGCTGGCCGCTTTCTCTCTCCGGATGTGCTGCTCTCTTGCCTGAAGTGTCAGAACGAATCCTCTTTCGCCCTGGGAATCCTTTGTTTCTCCAACGAGACGACCTACAATCTTACGCATGTTCTTCTCGGTGGTTGCCAGAATTCCAAGGTATGGACCGCCATATGCCAGTCCCAGTCCCAGAGGCTGTCCCTCTGCCACAACGATGTCCGCACCGATTTCGCCCGGAGTCTTCAGAACGCCCAGAGCAATCGGGTTCACGCTCATGATCAGCTGTGCGCCGGCACTGTGAACGATTTCTGCAATTGCATCCGCATCTTCGATGATTCCGTTGAAGTTCGGATACTGCATCAGGAAGCAAGCGGCTTTGTCGTCTGCCTCCAGCGTTTCCTTCAGTGCGGCCAGATCGGTCGCACCGGCTGCTGCCGGAATTGTTTTTACCACGGAATCCTTACCGAATGCGTAGGTCTTGATTACGCTGAGGATTCTCTTGTCCACGGTATCGGATACATAGATTGTGGAATGCTTCCGATCCTGTGTCATTGCGCACGCTTCTGCTGCTGCGGAAGCGCCGTCGTACATGGATGCGTTGGCAATGTCCATGTCGGTCAGCCGGCACATCATGGTCTGGTATTCAAAGATGGACTGCAGGATGCCCTGGCTGATTTCTGCCTGATACGGCGTGTAGGCAGTCAGGAATTCTTCCTTGTTGGCAATCGCATCTACTGCTGCAGGTACGTAGTGATTGTATGCGCCTGCACCCCGGAAAATCGAATCAAAGACAACGTTGTCCGATGCCAGCTCTTCCATGATCTGGCTTACTTCGATTTCCGACTTTCCCTTTGGCAGGTTCAGCTCACCCTGAACTCGTGCTTCCGCCGGGATGTCCT
Organism: Mogibacterium sp.; assembly: GCA_016775335.1. Taxonomy (GTDB): domain Bacteria; phylum Bacillota; class Clostridia; order Peptostreptococcales; family Anaerovoracaceae; genus Mogibacterium_A. The sequence continues at coordinate 5,237 of JAEUGJ010000029.1, read as the reverse complement.
TAAAGAGGTCGTCGAAATCCGCATAGCCGATTTCGTTCAGCATTTTCAGCTGTTCCTCTTTTGTATTCGGAATAAAAGTCCCCATTTCTTTTGGTCCTCTCTTTTATAAGCTTTTTTTACGCTTCTTCTTCAACAAACTTATCGTACGCTTCCTCATCCAGCAGCTCTTCGGTCTCTGTGATGTTTCCAACGCGAACGAACCATGCGTCATACGGATGCTCGTTGATTGCTTCCGGTGCATCCAGCAGCTCTTCGTTTACTTCCAGAACGGTTGCGGAAACCGGGGAAAGTACGTCTTCTACAGCCTTTACGGACTCGATGTCGCCCAGTGCTTCGCCTACTTCGATCTCATCGTCTACTTCCGGCAGGTTTACGAATACCAGGTCGCCCATGCTGCTCTGTGCAAAGTCGGTGATTCCGATGTACGCCTCGTCTCCTTCGTAACGTACCCACTCGTGAGATTTCGAATACTTCAGTTCGTTAGTATTAGCCATTATATGTTCCTCCTGTTTTACAGTAAAAATAATTGTCGTGTTCTATTTCTCTCTCTTGTAGAATGGCAGTTTCACCATTTCTGCATCGATCATTCTTCCGCGAACCTCTACCTGGCAAGCCGCACCGATTTCTCTGTCCGCTGCTTCAACGATTGCCATCGCATAGGATCCCTTGAGGTAAGGCAGGAATGTTCCGGATGTGGTTACGCCCACTTTCTTTCCGTCTCTGTATACGTCGCACTCCTCTCTCAGGATTCCTCTTCCGGTAACCTTCAGGCCGACTCTGCGCTGCTTCAGCGGAGTTGCTGCCTCGATGGCTTCCTTGCCGATGAATTCCGGCTTGTCCATCTTTACGGCAAATCCAAGTCCTGCAACCTTCGGGGAAATCTCGTCGTTCATTTCATGTCCGTACAGAGGCATTGCTGCTTCCATTCTCAGCGTATCTCTTGCACCCAGGCCGCATGGAAGAATTCCATATTCCTGACCTGCATCCATCAGCAGTTCCCAAGCGTCCACCGCTCTGTCTGCCGGCATGTAGATTTCGAAACCGTCTTCGCCGGTGTATCCGGTACGGGAAATCATGCACGGAATTCCCTGCATCTCGGTGTCAAATACGCAAGTATAGTATCCTGCCGGGATTGCTTCCGGCTTCGCAACCTTCGCCAGAACCTTCTCGGAGTTCGGACCCTGCAGTGCCAGCTGGCCCCACTCTGCGGATACGTTGGACAGTTCTACACCGTCAATCTTGTGATCCACCATCCACTGGAAATCCTTCTCGGTGTTTGCCGCGTTTACAACGACGAAATAATCGTTGTCCGCCTTCTTGTAAACGATCAGATCGTCTACGGTACCACCGTTCTCATTGCACATTGGGCTGTATCTCGCACAACCGTCTTTCAGATCCGTGTAGTCGTTCGTCAGCACGTGATTCAGAAACTCCAGAGCCTTCTCGCCCTGAACCAGAATCTCTCCCATATGGGAAACGTCGAACAGGCCGCACTCTGTCCGTACTGCCATATGCTCTTTTTTGATACCGGCTTCATACTGAACCGGCAACAGAAAACCACCGAAGTCTACGATGCTTCCACCGTACTTCACATGGGTGTCATAAAGGGGTGTTTTTTTTCCTTCCACTTTTGTACCTCCATTCGTACATTTAACTCTTTTCTATATTATCATTCACAAAATCCGCCGTCAATACGCCGAAACCCCTTGTGGAATAAGTTATTTTTTTATCTATTACAATTTTCTTTTACTGATTTTGTGCCCGCCGCAAAATTTATGAAATTTCCCTTCTTTCTCCCTCGTATTTTCGCTAAAAATAAGCTTTTATAAAAAAATTACCGCCACGCCCGGGTGTCCATACAGAAAAACCATAACGTCAATTTGCGGTATAAAATATGTATATATTAAGGAAAATCAAAAAAGAAAAACAGGTATATGTTGGAGGCCATATACCTGTTTCTTCACTACGAAATTATTAATTAAGAAAGAACAATTAAGGAAAATGTTTTGCTGTCGTTTTGTTTGCTTTTCCTGACACCCATATAATAGCAAGCTTATATGTAGATTCGGTAAAGACTCCTTAGTCGTTGTATGTGGATACTGTAGCACTCTCTCAACACAGACGTGCACATTTTCGTCATATTCTTTCTCCCACCGTCACTTATTCGTTCAATCCCAGAATATCTCTGGCCACGAACACGCCGCTGGCGGACGCGTGGGACAGGGAATGGGTCACACCGCTTCCGTCCCCGATAACGTACAGCCCCGGATACTTCGTCTCCAGATGTTCATCCAACTGCACTTCCATATTGTAGAATTTCACTTCCACGCCATAAAGCAGCGTGTCGTCGTTGGCGGTTCCCGGAGCAATCTTATCCAAGGCGTAGATCATTTCGATGATTCCGTCCAGAATTCGCTTCGGCAGCACCAGGCTCAAATCTCCCGGTGTCGCCTGCAATGTCGGAATTACCGTGTTGCGCTTCATTCTTTTTTCCGTACTCCGGCGGCCTCGCTCCAGATCGCCGAACCGCTGCACGATTACGCCGCCGCCCAGCATATTGGACAGTCTGGCGATGCTTTCGCCGTACCCGTTGCTGTCTTTGAACGGCTCGGAGAAATGCTTGGACACCAGCAGAGCAAAGTTGGTATTCTCCGTCTTCTTGTCCGCTCCGTCGAAGCTGTGGCCGTTCACCGTCACGATTCCGTTGGTATTTTCGTTCACCACAAAACCCTGTGGATTCATGCAGAACGTCCGCACGTTGTCCTCGAACTTCTTGGTGCGGTATACGATTTTGCTCTCGTACAGCTGATCCGTCAGATCCTCAAAAATCACCGACGGCAGTTCCACCCGGACGCCCAGGTCCACGCGGTTGGAGCTGGTTGGAATCTCCAGATCCCGGCACAGCTTCTCCATCCACTTGCTGCCGCTTCGGCCCACGGAGATGATGCACTTGTCGCACTCCGCCGTGCTGCCGTCTCGTCCGATTATCCGGTAGGTTCCGTCTTCCAACGCCTCCACCGTTTCCACCGGTGCGCGGAAGTGGAAGTCCACCTTGTCCTGCAGTTCCTTATAAATATTTTCCAGAACGATATAGTTCACGTCCGTTCCCAGATGGCGAACAGATGCGTTCAGCAAGGTGAGTTTGTTCTGCATGCAGATCTTCTTGAACTTGGATCCCACGGTGGAGTACTTCTTCGTATCCCCGCCGCCGTTGGCGCAGTTGATTTCATCCACGTAATTCATCAGCTCCAGGGCCTTCTCCCGGCCGATGTACTCGTACAGCGTCCCGCCAAAATCATTGGTAATGTTGTATTTTCCGTCGGAGAACGCGCCGGCGCCGCCGAATCCGTTCATGATGGCGCAAGTCGGGCAATTGATGCAGGCTTTCACATTCTTTCCGTCGATGGGACATTTTCTCTTCTCCAAAGGATTTCCCTCTTCGAAAACGCCCACCTTCAATTCCGGATTTTTTTTCGTCAGCTCATAGGCTGAGAAAATTCCTCCCGGGCCGGCACCCACGATAATTACGTCATACTTCATACTTACCTCTCCTTGTTTTTATGGCAATGCGAAAACCCTAGAGATACTCAATCTTGCTGGTATTCCGCCAAATTCCCATTTTCTCCGCTTCGCGAATCAGGTCCTCCCGGAAGTCCGGATGCGCAATGCTAATCAGCATCTCCGCCCGCTGCCAGGTGGATTTACCCTTCAGGTTCACGGCCCCGAATTCCGTCACCACGTAGTTCACCGCGGCTCTCGGCGTCGTCACGATGGAACCCGCCGGAAGCACCGGATGAATCAGGGAATGCAGCTTCCCGTTAGAATCCCGCCGTGTGGAATGGGTGCACATGAAACTCTTGCCGTTCTTCGACGCAAAAGCCCCCTGCACGAAATCCAGCTGTCCGCCGGTTCCGCTCACCTGGCGATACCCCGCGCTCTCCGAACAAACCTGGCCGAACAAGTCCAGACCGATACAGCTGTTGATGGAGATGAAATTATCGATTTCCGAAATGGTGTGCACGTTGTTCACGTAATCCACCGGCGCGCAGCAGCAAATCGGGTTGTCATCGATAAAATCATACAGTGCTTTACTGCCCACCGCCGCGGTGTAGACACTGAGGCCCTTGTCCCGAGTCTTGTTGTTGGTGAGCTTGCCCGCGTAGTACAGATTCATAAAAGCATCCACCAGCACTTCGCTGTGTCCGCCCAGGTCGCGGATATCCGACTCGGCCAGCATTTTGCCGATGCTGTTGGGAACCGCGCCGATTCCCAGCTGCAGCACGCTGCCGTTGCGAATTTCGCTGACGATGTATTCCGCAATCCGGCGGTCCTCCGGATCCGCATCCTTCGGCAGAGACTCCGGAATGTCCGGGCTGTCCCCTTCGATGATGTAATTCACATCCGAAATATTGATGTGGGATTCGTACCCCAAAGCAATCGGCATCTTCTCGTTGACTTCCACAATGACCTTCTTGGACGCCTTGATAATTCCGTGCAGGTCCGCATTGGTCGGCCCGAAATTGAAGTTGCCGTACTTATCCATCGGCGCTACCTGAATGCAGCAGATGTCGAACTGGTTTCCCTCCAAGGACCAATACAGCGGCTCTTCGTTGAACATGATCGGCACGTACCACGTATTTCCGGACTCTGACATTCTCCGGTCCATCCCCGTAAAATGAGAAGAATAGAAGCGTACCCGCTCCACCGGCTGCTTCGCTTTAAACGTCTCCAAATAGTCGCTTCGCACCGCCACTTCCGTCTGAATCTCCACGCCCCGCAGCAGGGTGTCGTTCTTCAGGCGCTCTCCCAGCGCTCGATCCATGTATACCGAGGTGCCCGTGCCTACACCGAAATGAAGGCGGTAGTTACTCTTGACCAGGCTGGCTGCAAACTCCGCAGAAATCAGTTTGGTCTTATACTCCCCCTGCACCTGTTTAATATCGTACATTCTGTCCCTCCGTTATTCTAAGATCTCCTAAGAAATAACAAACATACCTTGTTGTATTTTATAATATCCGGAATAAAAAAACAAGTGAAGTTTGTATGTAGAGAACAAATTCACAGTATGCGCCGCGACCTCTGCCGCTCTCGTCCGCCTTCGGTTCAATCCCTGCGACGAGGAAGTGCGTTTCCGTATAATACCGCATAAAAAAAACACGAAGCGAAATGCTCCGTGTTTTCGTGGTGGGCTTGAGTGGACTCGAACCACCGACCTCACGCTTATCAGGCGTGCGCTC
>JAEUGJ010000028.1 GCA_016775335.1 Mogibacterium sp. | reverse complement strand
CCGGCACGCGTGCGGCGTCTTGTCAATGCCAAAGCATTTTTTGAAATCATTATAATAATTCGTCATAAAATATTGATAATTAATTTCTTTACCGCCGGCACGTTCAAATAGCAGCTCCCCGCCTGCATCCAACCGCGCCTGAATTACTGGGATAATGTCCCGGTGAATCGGTACAATTCTATCCGCTGCAGCCGTTTTCGTTCCGTGCACGGCAATCCAGCGGCCTGCAATGTGCACATCTTCACATCTGATGGCCAGCACTTCACCTATGCGCATTCCTGTATAGAGCATAACCAGAACTATGTCCATCATGTGCGCCCCGGACGGAGAAGCCCACTCCAGGTTTTCCCGAATAATCTGAATTTCCTTTTTTGAGAACGGTTTTTTCTTCTTTTCCGGTGTCGGCGAAATTTTTACAAATTTCGAGTAATCGCGGGATATAATATCATTTTCGATTGCGTAATTAAAAATTGCGTGAAACAAGATTTTTATATTAGTTTGTGCGGAAGTAGAAAATTCTGAATATTTATCCATCACGCCCTGCAAGTGGGAAAGCTTAATATCCCGTATCTTCATATTATGCAAAATTTCGCATTTCTTAAATGAAGTCGTATACACCTGTCGCATTGATGTTTTTAAGTCCTTAAATTCCCGATTGTAAAGAATCCCATAAATCTCTGAAAAAGTGATTTCCGAATTTGCCGGATCGTACGGCGTGCGATTGTAATCCGCAAGCGCAAGCATGGCGTCACGCTTGTTTTCGTATGTTCCTATGCACTTCTGGACTTGTTTGGCCGGCTGAATGTTGGCCAGCTTGTAAGATTCATAGCACTGTTGCACATCGTGAAATAATTCCGGTGGCAGCGCATCCGCCAGAAAACTAATATCCGGCCACGATTCCGGCATATCATAGTCCGTTGTTATATAGGCGCCATAAGGCCGCCGGCGTGCCCCATTCAATTTCTTTATAGTTCCGTATCCGTTAGGATTTTTCATTTTGCGAACACCCCCTTTTTTAAAGTTGTCCCAACCGTCCCCGCAAGTTGTCCAGATATTCGCCCAAGTTGTCCCACACGTCCCCGCAAGTTGTCCCGGTATTCGGCCATGTTGTCCCATTGACATTACCGCGACATCTGGTCCACAAGATCGCGAATAGTCTTTTGTTTTTCTTCTGGTAAATTATAATATTGCGATATGGTTTTTAACAAGTCCATATCTTGAGCGATTTTTTTATACAAGTTATTTTTAAAATCTATTTCCTTCTGCTTCTGGGAGCGCTCCATCGGTACATCGTAGCCCTCCAACCACATGTCCGACACGTCAAGCGCCAGCGCCAATTTATAAAGTGCTGTTGATTTCGGAGCGTATGCACCTTTTAAATAGCGCGATAAAGATGCCTTATTTATGCCAGTTTCGCGAACGATTTCTGCTTGTGTTTTTCCGCTCTTTTCTACGGCAATTCTGAGCCGTTGCGATACGGTGGCAACCGGTTCCATTATCAATTTACTCATTTTATTTATTCCTTTTTTTCGTTTTTATAACTCAATAATATATCATCAAGCCGTTAAATAAAGAAAAGTTTAAGAAAATAAAAGTTAAGTGTTGACATTCCAAAACAATAATTGTATTATTGACTTATCCAAACTAAGGAGTTGTGTATGTTTAACAGATTAGAAGGAAAAATTATAGAAGTTTTCGGGACAAGAGCGAATTTCGCCTGCGCTATGGAGCTTAGCCAAACTACAATGACCGCAAAACTAAAGGGGCGGATTGACTGGAAGCGAAGCGAGATGCGCAAGGCGTGCGAGCTGCTAGACATTCCGCTCGCTGAAATCGTAGACTATTTTTTTTAAATTAATTGTTTAGAAAACTCAACTATTATGGAGGGATGAAAAAATGAGCACACACGAACACACACCGGACGAACTGGAGCACGCATTGCGGGTGATCCGGTCCGAATGCCGGGCGCATCCGGAGAGCTGCACGGAGTGCCCGTTGTCATTCAGTGACGGCGGACCGATTCGCCAATGTGGCATTTCGGACCGATTTTTTACGCCGGCAGAATGGGACATTTCGCCGGCGGTGCACTGGCAGGCGTTTGCGGATGAGACGAGGAGGGCGGAACCATGACAATCAAGGAAGCAGCAGAACTTATTGGCGCTAGTCCTTTGACGATTCGGATCGGATTGCAGCGCGGATTATTCCCGTTCGGGGCAGCATTCAAAACCAAAGAAGAAAACAAACGCTATTGTTACGTACTCTACCCGGAGAAGGTCCGGGAGTACCTGGGAGGCAAATGATGGAGAAGGTAAAAATTTTGGAACCGTTCGAATATATCCGGAACGAGACTCCGGAAGTACCGAAGGCAAGCGAAAGCGAAAGCGAAAGATGGACCGAACAAATTGACGGCGTCGGTATGTATATCGGCGGGGGCATTGGTACCCTGATGATGGTGGCAACAATCCTTTGGGGGATCGTGACCACTTTATAACAGCTAAAAACGGGGAAGGCGACATTTTGGCCATTACATAAACTCTTTTTAAATACAATATTCACAAGATTCATACAGCTACAAAAAAATAGAATCGGTATATTCCTGCTTTCCCCGTTTTTAATAAATTTGAAGGAGAATAAAATGGAGAGCCAAAAGGCCACAAAATACCAGCTAAACACAGTCGTGACGCTAAGAAATGGCAGAACTTCAAAAGTTTCAAGGCCGTTCGAGAGCCGCGAGAACGCAATGCAGTGGGCTGGTGACTTACAAGAAACATATCAAGACTTGATGAAGCGGAATATTATCCGCGGTTTCAATGTCACCGTGAAAAAAATGGAGGAATAAAAAAACATGATAAAAGTAGAAAAAGAAAAAGACGACAAAATCACCACCAACATTTGCGGAACCGCAGATGAGGTAATCCCAGAATTCTTTTCTCTCTTGAATAACATCACAATAATGTGTATGCACAATTGCAAGGAAGGACAGCACGAAGAGTTTGCGGCAGCCTTGAAGTTTGAAATTGATAAAACTTACATGGAAGCCATTAAAGAAGCATTTAAAACAGTGAAAAGAGCAGAGGAATAACAATGATCAAAGCAAAGAAAAACAAAAGAACCGATTCGGTGAACGTTGACATGAGAGGGAACAGCAGCGATATAGCAGACGAATATACTGCCGTAACGCAGGCATTTGCGAATATGTGCATTAAAGCGTGCATTCCCGGAACTATCGAATTAATTAAAAAAGATATACATAAAAATTTAGATATTGCATTCGAAGTGGCGGAAACCACGAAGGGGGAAGCATGGTCAAATTCGTAGAACTGGAAAATGGGGACTTTTTCAACGCATCCCAAATAATGGAATTGCGCGCGAACGTTAGAGCAGATATTAATTCGGCCACAAGATGCAAAGTGATTGCAAGAATTGACATATTAGCAACAGACGGAGGAACAATGCGGACGTTAATCTCCGGCATCGGTGAAGCGCCTTGGATGGATTCGGAGGACGTGGAACTGTATGAAATTGTTCGTGAGGCACTAGAAACTGCAGAAAACGAAACGCGAGAATTTTTTAGCGAAATCGCGCGCATGATGGCATCGGATGAATTGCTTTTTTATTTTTCGCCTTTGCAGAATCAAAAAAAGCTGCAGCAAATTGCCAAAAGAGCAGCGGAAAGAATTGTATACGCGGCACACAAAGGAGAGACAAAGGATGAATAAAGTTATATTTTCCGGGCGGCTAACAGCCGCGCCGGAATTGCGCTATC
>JAEUGJ010000027.1:300-22484 GCA_016775335.1 Mogibacterium sp. | reverse complement strand
CCGCAAGCGGGTATTGTAGAATATTTTTATAATTTGTTGGGGAAATACGGTCAATCTCAACAGAAGGAAAAGGGGAATAAAACACATGAAACGAACAGATTATATTTCTTGGGATGAATATTTCATGGGGGTTTCCCTGCTGGCGGCAAAGCGCAGCAAAGACCCCAACACACAAGTAGGTGCCTGCATCGTGAACCAGGACCACATCATCATCTCCACCGGATACAACGGTTTTCCGAAAAACTGCTCCGACGATGTTTTCCCGTGGGAACGCACCGGCAAAGACACCAAATATGCTTACGTCGTCCACGCGGAGCTCAACGCCATTCTCAATTCCGGTGGCCAATCGCTGAAGGGGGCTTCCCTCTACGTATCCCTCTTCCCGTGCAACGAGTGCACCAAAGCCATCATCCAGTCCGGCATCCGGGAAATCGTCTATCTCAGCGACAAGTACGCTGATTCCGATGCCACTCTGGCTTCCAAAACCATGCTCCGTGCAGCGGGCGTGCAGATGCGTCAGCTGAAGCCCCACACGGAACAAATTGTCCTGGACTTCCGGGTGGACAAATAGAATCCGTACCAATAGGATTCGACCAAAAAAAGATAATATTACACCGTAAATACAATTACGCAGAAAGGAAGGTTATATCATTATGAAACTGATTGTTGTTGGACCAAGAGGCAAAATGGGAAAATTCATCACCGAAATCGCTTCTCAGCGGGAAGGCATTGAAATCGTGGCAGGCGTCGGTCCTGCCGGAAGGGATTACATCGGCAAGGACATCGGCGAGGTGGCGATGCTGGGCAAAACCATCGGCGCGCCGGTAGTCGACGATCTGGAATCAGTCATCGACAATTGCGACGTTATCATCGATTTCTCCACCGTAGAGATGGGCATGCGCAGTCTGGCTGCCGCAAGAGCCCACGGCAAGGCACTGATCTGCGGATCCACCGGCTTCTCTCCGGACCAGGTAAAAGAATTCCACGACGCGGCCGCGGATATTCCGGTAATGCTGGCAGCCAACACCTCCAAACTGGTAAACATCATGTTCAAGCTGATTCAGGAAGCGGCAGAGCTGGCCGGCGATGTGGACGTGGAAATCCTGGATATGCACGATAATACAAAACTGGATGCGCCAAGCGGCACCGCAAAGGAAATCGGTGAAATCGTAGCTGATGCCCGCGGCGTCTCCCTGGAAGAGGAAGCGGTATACGGGCGCTGCGGCGTCAGCCCTCGCCAACACGGAAACATCGGTTTCCATTCCCTGCGCGGCGGCGACATTCCGAGCAGCCACACCACCTACTTCGTGGGAACCAGCGAGCGCCTGGAGATTACCCACCACTCTGGCAGCTTCAAGTCCTTTGCGGCCGGCGCAGTAGACGCAGCGGAGTTCATTCAGGACAAACCGAATGGCTTCTACACCATTAAGGAAGCCTTCGGACTGTAAAAATTTTAAGGATGCATTTGGACTGTAAAAGTGTTAAGGAAGCTTTTGGATTGTAAAAGTGTTAAGGAACAAAGCCTGCACCGGTCAGCAACGTCAAGTTGTTGCTGACCGGTGCAGGTTTTTCATTTTCAACCATTTGTTTGAAAACTAGAATTCTTCAAACAAGAAAAATTAAATATGTCTAGAATTTCAAGGCGACTTCACGCTCTTTTTACAAGTTTTGTTGATTAGCGTGAATTTATTTTTGGATATACACGGTTTTGCCATGTAATTTTTCGTGACAAACCAACCTTTTGAAAATAGTTCACGCTTTTTGAAAGAAATCGCTTTATCAGCGTGAACTAACGACGGTAATCCGTTGATTCAAAATTAGAATTCCGCTAAAACAGCGAATTGCGTTCACGCTGATTCCGATTTTTCTGTCAAAAAGCGTGAACCGCCTCTGAATTTCCAGGCATATAAGATTGTACGCGCATGAATAAGAAAATATTATTAGACGCCCCCTCAACCCTATTCCGGTTTTGCAAAGGTCTCAATCACATGATAGGCCGCCCGGATGCCGTCACAGGCCGCAGAAGTAATTCCGCCCGCATAGCCGGCACCTTCTCCCGCCGGATAGATTCCGCGGATTGCACTCTGTCCGCTTTCATCCCGGAGGATTCGAACCGGAGAAGAGCTTCGGGTTTCCACGCTCTTGATTTTGGCGTCCGGCAAATCATAGCCCTTAATCTTGCGGGCAAAGTGAGGCACCGCTTCCCGCAGTCCTTCCACCGCAAAATCCGGCAAAGATTCCGTAATGAAACGGCTGTTTCCCGTGCCGGTCAAGAACTCCTCCATGGTGCACTCCGGCGCCCGGAAAATCTCGCCGTGTTCTTCCAGCCCCTTCTCATATGCCAGCCGCTCATACTTCTCCTGGAAGCGAACGCCAGCCAGCACATCGTCGGACTCAAAATCCGATGTACGCACGTCGCAGAGGATGCCGCTGTTGGCGGTGCCGCTGTCCCGGTTGCTGTTGCTCATTCCGTTCACGCAAAGCTCCTTCTCCCGGGTGGAGCAGACGATGACCTCACCGCCGGGGCACATGCAGAAGGAATAGACCCCTCTGCCGTTGGAGGCGCGGTAGGACACTTTGTAATCTGCCGGAGGAAGTCTCCGCTCCTCTCCGTACTGGGCCCGGTCGATCAGGTCCTGCGGATGTTCCATTCGAACTCCGATGGAAAGCGGCTTCTGCTCCATCGGCAGGTTTTTCTCATGAATCATTTCGAAGGTATCCCGGGCGCTGTGACCGATTGCCAGAATCAGCGCATCGGTGACAAACTCTTCCCGCTTTCCTTCATCGTTCACCAGCACCGCGCCGGTGAGCCGGCCCTCTTCTGTTCGGAGGGACTCCAGGCGGGTTCCGAACCGCACTTCACCCCCCAGAGATATGATTTTACGACGAATGTTTACAATCACTTCCCGAAGCACATCGGTGCCGATATGAGGGCGGTGTTCGTACAGAATCGCCGGGTTGGCGCCGGCCTCCGCAAAGACCTCCAGCACCTCCCGGATGTGCCCGTTCTTAATTCCGCTGGTGAGCTTTCCGTCCGAAAAAGTTCCGGCGCCTCCTTCTCCGAACAGCACGTTGGATTCCGGATTCAGTCGTCCCTTCTGCCGAAAGGCTTCCACATCCGCCACCCGTTCCGCCATGGCCTGTCCCCGCTCAATGACCACCGGCCGGTATCCCTTCTCCGCCAATTTCAATGCGGCAAAAATCCCGCAGGGACCGAACCCCACGATTAGCGGCCGTCCCTGAAGCACTTGGGTTCCGGATACCGGTTCTGCCGGTCGTTCCGCCCCCACTTCCTGAAGGTTTTTGTTCTTACGCCGAACGGGTTTTCGGGTAAAAAAATCCACCGTATAGACCAGACGGATGTCCGACTTGTTCCGGGCATCGATGGATTCCCGACGGATGTCGTATTTCTGAATCATATCCGAAGAGATGCCCAGCATCTTCCCGATTCGCCCCGGAATTCGGTCCTTGGGCTCTCCGATAGCTAATTTTATCTGATTCACTCGATAATGATACATTCTCTACCTTCTATCTTTCCTTTATTTCCTACACTTTTCCCCGGCATCCCTTCCGGCGGCGCTGCCGGTCAGCCAGGCGTGATTCAAATTGTATCCGCCGCACGGTCCGTCGTAATCCTGCAGCTCCCCGGTGATGTACAATCCCGGGCAGAGCTTGGACTCGCCGGTTTTTTCATCCAATTCCGAAAGCACCACGCCGCCGGAGGTGCACTGCGCTTCCTTCCACCCCCGGACCCCGGTGGGCCGGAACTCCAGACCATGTACTTGTTCGCAGATGGCGCGGCATTCCTCTTCCGTCAGTTCACCGATGGTTTTGGCAGCGTCGATTCCGGTTCTTGCCAGGACATAGCCGGCCAATTTTTCCTTCAAAACGGAGGTGAGGAGCCAGCCCACGTTTAGCTCCGGCGTGTGCGCCTTCCGGCCTGCGATGTAATCCATCAAATTTCGTTCCGGGCACAGGTCGATTTCAATTCGGAAATCGTCGATCCCCCTTCCCGGCTTAAACCGCATGTACCGTGTCATGTTGAAGACACAGATTCCGGAAATTCCGAAGGAGGTAAACTGAATTTCTCCCTCCTCCTCAAAAACCTTTTTCCGGCCTTCTCCCTCGCGCTCTTTCAGCGTGACCTTTCCTTTGGCACGGGTTCCCCCAATTAAATGGCAGTCGTCGCCCTTGCACTCCACCGGGGTGAGGACGGGAACCGGTGCCGTCACCGTATGCCCTAGGTTCCGCATCATTTTGTATCCGTCCCCCGTGGTTCCGTAATGCGGACCGGCTTTTCCGCCGACCGCTGCGATGACCTTAGATGCGCTGATGCGCTTCGTGGAGTCGGCAGTTTCCACCGTCAGGAGGAAATCGGACGTTTCCGGACGCGGCGAAATTTCTTTTATGACAGTGTCGGTCCAAAGGAATACGCCCTGGGTCTTCATCTCCATCGCCAGGAGGTCCGCCACGTCCCCGGCAGATTCGGAGTAGGGGTACATGAGGCCGGAATCCAGCGTCCGAACCGCGATGCCCCATTTCTCCAGAAGTTGCACCGCCTGCCGGCTGTCCTTCGCTTTTTCGTTGGAAATATTGCATCGGCCGTTGCCCGTGGCACGGATTTTCCGCCCCGGCTGATCGTTCTTCTCCACCACCAGGATTCGAGCCGCCGGATTCACCTCCGCCGCCCCCAAAGCCGCTGCCATGCCGGACGCGCCGGCGCCGATAATGCAAATGTCAAATGCTTTTTTCATAGTATCGTCCGTTTCTACTTCAAAAGGCGCAAGCCCCATGGGTGACTCACGCCTTTCGTTTTCATTCGCGCTTCCCGTAAAAACAGGATTCACCGATGCTGTTTTTACCGGCAATGCCGCATTCTATTTGTAAGCTTCTGCCGCCTTTTTCAGTGCCTCTGCCTGATCCGTGTCCTCCCAGCGAACGCCCAGCTTGGTCCGGCCGAAGTGTCCGTAAGCCGCCAGCTGTCTGTACTGCGGGCGCAGGAGATCCAGCGTCTTGATGATGGCACCCGGTCTCATGTCGAAGTGCTCGCGAACGATCTTTACGATGTCTTCGTCGGAGATGATTCCCGTTCCGTAGGTATTCACGTACACGGATACCGGCTCTGCAACGCCGATGGCGTATGCCAGCTCGATTTCCACCTTGCGCGCCAGTCCGGCTGCCACGAGGTTCTTTGCAATGTAACGAGCCATGTACGCACCGCTGCGGTCCACCTTCGTCGGATCCTTTCCGGAGAATGCACCGCCGCCGTGGCTGGCATATCCGCCGTAGGTATCCACGATGATTTTACGGCCGGTAAGTCCGGAGTCGCCCTTCGGTCCGCCGATAACGAAGCGGCCGGTCGGGTTGACGAAGTATTTGGTATCTTCGTCGATGTATTCCACCGGCAGAACCGGTTTTACCACGTACTCGATCATATCCTTCCGGATCTGCTCCAGGGATACGTCCGGATCGTGCTGTGTGGAAATAACCACGGTATCGATTCGAACCACGCGGTCGTCATCGTATTCTACGGTAACCTGGGTCTTTCCGTCCGGACGGAGGTAGCTCAGGGTTCCGTCCTTCCGAACCTTTGCCAGCTGCAGTGCCAGCATATGCGCCAGCGCAATCGGCATCGGCATCAGCTCTTCGGTTTCGTCGCAGGCGAAACCGAACATCATGCCCTGGTCTCCGGCGCCGGTAAGAGCGTCTTCGTCGCTGCTCTTTCCTTCTTTCACTTCCAGCGCTTCGTCTACGCCCTGTGCGATGTCCGGAGACTGCTCTTCAATCGCAACCAGAACAGCACAGGTGTTTCCGTCAAAGCATACATCGCTGCAGTCGTAACCGATATCGGTAACCACCTTCCGAACGATGCCTTCCACGTCCGCGGTGCAGGTGGTGGAAATCTCACCGAATACCATTACGAAACCGGTCTTTACCACGGTCTCGCACGCAACGTGTGCCCGAGGGTCTTCTTTCAGAATCGCATCCAGAATGGCATCGGAAATCTGGTCGCAGACTTTATCCGGATGTCCTTCGGTAACGGATTCAGAGGTAAATAGTTTTTTCATAACAATCTCCTTTGTATCTTCTGGATATTCGTCATGGGTCCAAATATCCGTATGTTCAGTAATAATGGATAAAAAAAACGCTCTCCAAACAAAGAGAGCTTCCACTCTCCTTATCTTCCAGATTCCGCCGGTTCTCCGGGGAACTGTGGGATTTGGCACCTTCGACTGTTATTGCCGAGGTTGCCGCGAGTTCATCGGGCCCATTCCCTACCTCGCTCGTAATAAGGATTAGTCTATGGTCATTATAATCATTTATGCCGGCATGTCAAGGGAATTCCCCCTGCTTTTTATTGATACTTTCTTTGAGAATAGTGTATAATGGCATAATGTGTAAAATGATATTAAGAAAGGGTTTGAAAAGCCAATGAATGAACTATATGCGGTGGAAGGAAAGCAATCCTTCCTCTACAATCATTTCAAAGACTGCAAATGGGACAGCTGTGTGGCCACGGACACCCGCCTCATGGGCGTAATTGCCATGAAGATTACCTGGAAATGCGGCCGCAGCAAGATTTACCAGATTCTGCATTTGGACTTCTCCGAATACGGCATCGACGATTACCTGGAATACTTCACCGACCCGGCCATGGCGGGCGTGAGCATGCTCCACAGCCAATACGAGTGTCGGGAACAATGGAAACGGGTCTCAGAGAGTCTGGGCGGAAGAGAAATCTCCATCTCCCTGGGAGCGGCCGTTCGTCTGATTGAAATGGCCATCGAAACCAACAAGGGATACTTCCACTACCACGATGTGGACATTCAGGAGTTTCGGAAGGATACGCTAAAAAGAATTCGCCTCATGCTGGAGGCGGCCAAAGGAGATCCGGAATACGAGGAGTGGACGCCGGAAAAGGCTACCCAAGCGGTCTGCCTCAAAAACGTCTCCATGTACGAAACCATCAACTACTTCGTCATGCGGATGTGCGATAAGGATTACATCGGCGCTTCGGTGCTCTCCACGATGACACCGGAAATGCTTCAGAGCATTCCGAAATGGCAGTATCGGATGATGACCTTGATTCACAACCGAACCACAAAGGGCAAGGCACCCGGAGAATTCTTCTGCACCTCCCAAATGGAAGCCGATGACGGATACTTCTACGCCCGCCTGATTCTCCGGCTGGACATGACGAAGGGAAAACGGATGGCGTTGGTCTCTTCGATGGAGTGCATCTATTTCAATCATTTCTCGGAAATTGAGATGGCGATGCAAATGCGGCGTCCGGAATACGTCTCCGCGTACAAGATCGTCAAAGATCCGGAGCACTTCGACCTGGACCGCTCCATGATGGCATCGGATTCGCAGATTTCCCCGGTGCCCAACGGAATCCTCTATCTTCTGTACAACAACGACAATACCCACGTGGACACGTCGAACTACTACATGAACAACGACGTATACGGCGCGTATCTGATTACCCGTGCCGACGAGCTGGTCATCATGAGCTCGGAAGTGATGAAAATATCTTCCATGGAAATGGACCTCGCAGCGACCTTCATTTCCGGAAATCTGGAACTCACCGGAAGGTACAAATTCGACTCTCAGGTGTTCCAAACATTCTGCGAAATGCCCGGCGCCACCTTTGAAGATATTCTCCGGTAAACATTTATCAACACTTTGTAAAGTGCTTGATTTCAAGGGATACGATTTTTTCCACAGGATTCGGAAAAATTGTATACAATTTATTGCACATTCGCATGTTGAAAACTTTATATATTTTGATTTCCTTATATTTCAAATGTTTCACGTGTTTCACGCTAATTTTAATGAAAAGTTTTCCACAATTTAGACGATATTAATCCGTTGATTTCTTCTCTCCACAGAAGAAAACGGATGCAGGAGGTTATTATGGCAACAGAAAAATATTACCAGCACGACGTCGACTGCCGCGAGCTGAACGGCCGGATTGAGGCCATTCAAAATGACGGCAAAAGCACCCGGATTATCATGGACCGAACCGTCTTCTTCCCTACCGGCGGAGGTCAACCCTGCGACACAGGCACACTTGTAACCCCGGACGGCACATCCGTTTCCGTCATCGATGTGCAGGAAGATAAAGATACCGGCATCATTTTTCACACCATCGAGAACGCCGCTTCGGCAATTGGTGTCCTGCAGGTCGGCATGACCGTCACCCAGAAGCTGAACGAAGACCGTCGCCGCATAAATACCCAGCGCCATACCGGCGAGCACATTCTCACCGGCGCATTCATTCAGCTCTTCGGCGGCGCCAACAAAGGATTCCACATGGGCGGGGAATACGTCACCATCGACATGGACTACGACGGAAAGAAGCTGACGGAAGAGCAGGTTCGGGCCGCAGAGAAAATGGCCAACGAAGTGATCTGGGCAAACCTTCCGGTGACCGTATCCACCTTCCCGAACCGGGAAGAAGCTTCTGTCATGCCAACTCGGAAGCCGGTCACCCAAGACGGCGAAATCACCATCGTCACCATCGGCGATTTGGAATCTCCCCACGACTGCGTGGCTTGCTGCGGCACCCACTTCCACCGCACCGGCGAGGTCGGCCTGATTCGGGTTCACAAATTCGAGCCCAACAAGGGAATGAACCGCATCTATTTCGAATGCGGCGACCGAGCATTGGAAAGCATGCAGGCCGACGATGCCCTTCTCCGCACCGTTCAGGAACGCTATTCCGCCGGCAGCCACGACCTGCTTCAGAAGATGGATATTCGGGATGAAAAAGAAGCCGAGCTCCGTCAGGACTGCACCGGCCTTCGCCAGTACTACCGGGATCGGGAGATGGCGCGAATCGCCGCCCTGCTCCATCGGGACATGCCGGACTTCTATCAAGATTCTTTTACGCTGGTATCTCCGGACGACCTGCTGAAACTCGGTTTCGCCATCATGGAAGATGAGGCGGCACCGGCTCTCATGGCGCTGGTACACCGGCCGAGCCACACCGTGCTTCTCTTCTCCGACGGAAGCCAAAACTGCGGTGCCCTGGTAAAAGAACATGCGAAATCCTTAGGCGGCCGAGGCGGCGGCAGACCGGATCAGGCCCGGGCGCTCATGCCGAACGAAGAAGCCGTGGAGAAATTCATCGAATCGTTATAGAAATAACGCCAAAGTTCTTATGAATTAATTCCGATTGTGGTATAATAATTCTAACTTAAGGATAGGAGGTCATTGCTATGACACAGAATAAAATCATCGTAACCATCGGCCGTCAGTTCGGAAGCGGCGGACACGAAGTGGGCCGCAGACTGGCAACGGAGCTGGGCATCGCGTTCTACGATCACGAATTTGTAGATATGGCCGTGAAGAAAACCGGTTTTCACGCAGATTACGTAAAGGATAATGAAGAGAAAGCTCCGGATTTCGTTTCCGGCGCCATGTTCTCCGGAATGGAAATGTATCAGCCGTCCCCATACGACCGCATTCAGGCCGAGGAGTATAAGCTGATTCGAGATATCGCCGCTAAAGAAAGCTGTGTCATCGTGGGCCGAGCTGCGGACTACATCCTCAGCGATCAGTCCCATGTCAGCATCTTCCTGTTCGCACCGATGGAAGATCGGGTAAAGCGTAAAATGGCCCTGCTGAAGCCGGAAGATGCCGCGAAGATGACTCCGGCAGCCATGGAAAAAATCATAAAGCAAATGGACAAACAGCGGAAGCGATACTACGAATACTACACGGATATGAAGTGGGGGGCTCGGGATTCCTACGACCTCCTAATCAATACCAGCCGGTCCGGCATTGACGGTGCGGTAAAGATTATCCGCACCTACATCGACGAATGCCGCGGTGAAAGCATCATGCCGGATTAATTTCCGAGCACAATGAAGAGTCTCGGGACGATTTCTCGCCCCGGGACTCTTTCGATTTAACTTACCCGATTCAACTTACCCTATTTAGCTCACTTGATCTAACTTACCCAATTCAAGCTATTCTGCTTCCGGAATCGGTTCCTCGTTTTTCTCGGTCTCGGCCTCTGCCTCCGTTTCCGGTTCCACCGGGTCATCCGGCGATTCATTCGATGCGAAGACGGAATCGCCGGATACTTCCGACTCGAAACCCGTTTCTCGCGGAACCGGGTTCGGTACTCTCTGAGCTGCCGGCTTCAATGCCTGTGCCAGCATCCTTTCCAGTCGTTCCGCTTCTCCCCGGGTCAGCGTCACCCCTTTCGCCATCTTCTCGTGATTGGGCGCCCAATCCCGAATGTCCATCTTCGGGGGATTTCCGTTCCAGGAAATTAGATTCAGCTCTTTGGTCCACCCCTTCGGCGAAGTGGACAGAATTCCGTAATGTCGATCGATTTTGTACTCAAATGATGCCATTTCTATTCCTCCTATTCGATATTTGATACACAACCATTTGATGGTTAAATTATATCTTTTATCCTATAGAGGCGCAAATTTCATACGACATGCTTTTAAACCAAACATGCCCTTTTGCGGGACAGAAACGGCAAAACGTAAACTTTCGAAAAATTATTTTTCCGCAAGCTGAGAAACATTGGTAAATGCTTTGTAAATGGACCGGATGGCATTCTTATAATCCGATTCGTTGACGCCGATCTGCATGCTGATTCGCTCCGCACCGTGATCGGCGAAGCGGAGGTTGATGTGCTCATTAGCCAGGGCTTCAAAAATCCGGAGGGATACGGAAACGGTTTTGCTGATATTCCGTCCCACCACGGCGATGGTAGCCAGTCCGGTGGATACATCGATATCCTCTGCACCGGTCAGATCATGAAGCTCCTGAATCACCTGCTCCTCGCAGTCCCGGAAGGAGGAGGCGTTTACCACCAGGGATACGGAATCCAGCGCAATCTGTTCTGCCGAAATCTCCAGTCCGTGGTTCCGGAAAATCTCATCGATTCGGGACTTCATCGCCGGATCCTCCGTCAGGCGCTCCCGCTCAATCAAGACGGAACAGTAGCCGGTCTTTCCGGAAATGCCGGAGATATCCAGTACCGTCTGATAGAAGTCTGCATTTTTTACAATCAGGGTACCCGGTTTCTGCGGCTCCGATGTGGAGCGGATATTAATCGGAATTCCCCTTCTTCTGGCCGGTGCCACCGCATCCTCATGCAGCACCTCCGCACCGCACAGGGAAAGCTCCCGCAGCTCCCGGTAATTGATGACCGGTACGCTCAGCGGATTCTTTACCACCTTCGGGTCGGCCATGAGCATTCCCGGAACATCCGTCCAGTTCTCGTAGAGATCCGCTTTTACGGCCTCTGCCACCAGGGATCCGGTAATATCCGAACCGCCCCGGGAGAAGGTGTAAATTCTGCCGTCCTCGGTTCGGCCGTAGAATCCCGGAATCACCGCATGTTCCCGATCCTTCAGCACTTCTTCAATCCGGTTCCGAGTGGCTTCCAGGTTCAAGGTGCCGTCGTTATGGAAGAGAATCAAATCTTCCCCGTCTACAAAATCATATCCCAAATACTCCGCCAGCAGCTGGGCACAGAGGTACTCGCCGCGGCTTGCCAGGTACGGAAGCGGATTGCCGCCGCCCTCCCGGATTTCCCGGAAGTCTTCGCGAATCCGGTTGGTTTTAGCGGAAATGTCCACCGCGAGATCCAAATCCTCGGCGATGCGGCAGTAGCGGTCTGAAATGAGCTTTATATTCTCATCGAATTTCTCCGGCTTCTTTGCGGCCTCAATCAGGAGATCCGTCACTTTTACCGTATTCTCCGCACTGCGGCCGGCCGCAGAAGCCACGATGTATTTCCGAGCCGGATCCTCCTGGACAATGGACTTCACCTGACGGAATTTCGCCGTGTCAGCCAGGGAGGTTCCGCCGAATTTCGCCACGGTGAGATCCGAATTGTTCTTCAGCACCGGCGCCAAATCCTCATTGTCAATCATGTGAATGTCGTACGGCGTGGACTGATATACGAAGTAGTTGATCCAGTTGGAATAGATCAGGTTCGCGCAGGAACGCCATTTGACGATTGGGGTCTGAGTATCGTCGTCATTCGGGAAATAGTGATCCGGTACATCCGGATTCAGCCCCGCATTCTTATCCCGAACGTACTCCTTCAGCAGCGTGTTCCAGTCGTATTCCGAGTGACCGGTTACGAAGATCTGACGGTCGTTCGTGGATTTTACGCAGAACACCCCCGCCTCTTCGGAAGATGCCAGCACCTTCAGCTCCGGCACCGCTTCGATGTCCTCCCGGTACACGGTGGTATTCCGGGAATGGGGCACGTAGAATTCATCGTCAAAACCTCGGAACAGCATGCCGTGCTTCTGATCCAGGTGATGCAGATACACACCGGACAGCTTCTTCGGCAGCATGTGCTTTTGAATGCCGTAATGGTAGTACAATCCGGCCTGGGCACCCCAGCAGATGTGGAACGTGCTGTGAACATGGGTTTTGCTCCACTCCATAATCTCACAAAGCTCCTCCCAATAATCCACTTCTTCGAATTCCATCTTTTCCACCGGTGCGCCGGTGATGATCATTCCGTCAAAGTATTCGTCCTGAATTTCGCTAAAAGTCTTATAGAACGCAATCATATGCTCCTGCGACACGTTGTGAGCCTTGTGGGTCGCCGTCTGCAGCAGCTCCAGCTCAATCTGCAGCGGTGTATTTCCCAGCAGGCGCGCCAGCTGCGTCTCCGTATCGATTTTTGTCGGCATCAGGTTCAGCAGCAGAATGTGCAGCGGACGGACGTCCTGGGTCATCGCCCGGGTATCCGTCATCACAAATACATTTTCCTTCGTCAGCGTATCTATCGCCGGCAGATCGTTCGGTACTTTAATAGGCATAATTTAATCTCCTTTTACTCCAGTCTTTGTTCAATAATATTCCATTCGCGCTGTTTTTTCAACACGAATCTCATTTACAGTCGGGCGGCGATGCAGCACCAGTCCCCTTTTTCCGCGGTTTCCAGCACGGTAAAACCAAGTTCTTCCAATGCCTGCACGACCGACGCCTCTTGCTCTGCCAGAATGCCGGAGGTAACGTATCGGCCCCCCGGAAGCATGTGCTTCGGAATATCCGGACTGAGTCGAAGCACCAGATGGGTCAGCAGATTGGCCACCACCACGTCCGCCCGAAAATCCACCCCTTCCGTCAAATCGCCGATTTGGAAATGGGCGGTGTCTGTCACGCCGTTCAACTCGCTGTTTTCTTCGGATGCGGTAACCGCTTCATCGTCGATATCGATGCCCAACACCTCGGATGCACCCAGGCGCGCTGCGATGATGGACAGAATGCCGCTTCCGCATCCCACATCCAGCACCTTCTCTCCCGGCTTCAGGTACTTCTCCATCAGCAAGGTGGTGAGAGAGGTGGTTTCGTGCGTTCCCGTTCCGAAGGCCATGCCCGGATCGATGGAAATTACCACTTCCTCTTTCGAAGCCGGCTCGTACTCCTCCCAGCTCGGGCAGACCACGATGTGCTCCGTAATCTTTGTGGGTTTGAAGTAGGCCTTCCACTTATCCTTCCATTCTTCATCTCCCCGAAGGGTCAGCGTCATCTTACCGCTTCCCAGGGAGTCCGCATTCAAATTCTCCCCGTATACGCCGGAATCCAATCGGTTTCGAACCGCCGGCATCCAATCCTGAAGTTTTTGGCGAATCGCCTCCGCTTCCTCTAAGGTTTCGGTGTACACGGTTACCGTAGCGCTGCGGTCCTTCCGTGCCAGAACTTCCTCCCGGTCCACGTACTCGGTGCCCCAGGCTTCATCCATCATCTGTATGTCCAGATTAGGGTCGTCCACTGAGAACTGGGTGATGCCCAGCTCCGTCAATTCATTTTCCACCAGCTCCACACCGGGTCCGGCGGTTTCAATTTGAAGTTCGTAGTAATTCATCTAACGGTTTTCCTCCTTCTCGGAATCTTTTTCCCGAATGGCTTCCCGAAGCATCCGGATTTCCGCGCCATAGCCCTGCAGATCTTTCTGCGGCGTCTCCAAAATACACGGAAGTCCCTGCAGTGCCGGATGACAGAGAACCTTCACCATACCTTCTTTTCCGATGGTTCCCTCTCCAATCCGGGCGTGCCGGTCTTTGTGGGCACCCAGCGGATTCATGCTGTCGTTGATATGCAGTGCCTTCAGCTTCGACAGCCCGATGCACCGGTCAAATTCCTCCAGCACATCGTCCAGGTGGTTCACAATATCGTATCCACCGTCGTTCACGTGACAGGTGTCCAGGCAGACACCCACATGCTCGCTCAGATCCACTCGCCGAATGATTTCCGCCAGTTCCTCAAAGCGGCTTCCAATCTCGCTGCCCTTTCCCGCCATGGTTTCCAGAAGCACGGTGGTACTCTGTTCTTCCCGAAGCACCTCGTTCAGGGTGTCGGAAATCATCCGAATTCCATTCTCCACGCCCTGTCCCACATGGCTGCCGGGATGAAAGTTATAATAATTTCCAGGGAGGAGCTCCATCTTCTCCAAATCCTCTTTCATGCACATTCGGGCAAATTCCCGCACCCGCTCGTCCTTGGAACAGGCATTCATGGTGTAGGGTGCGTGGGCCACCAGCTTTCCGAAGCCGTTCTGCGCCATGATTTCCCGAAGCCTTGCCGCATCCTCCGGATCCGCCTTTTTGCTTTTACCCCCTCGAGGATTTCGTGTAAAAAAAGCAAAGGTATCCGCCTCGATCTCCAGTGCCCGTTTTCCCATTTCTTCAAAACCACCTGCCGAGGACAGATGGCATCCGATATATACGCTCATTTTCAAATCTCCTTTTAACATCTTATATTAGCATTTTCAGGGGAATTCTGTAAAGACACATTGCATGATGGGGGAAATATTTGTACAATTTAAGGAGATTGAAATCAGGAGGAACGGAATGATACATCAGAATTCACGGACAGCACGGGTGATGGGCCCGGAAGCTTTGGAAATATTGGCGCAGAAGCACGTTGCCATTTTCGGCGTGGGCGGCGTGGGCGGCTATGTGGCAGAGGCGTTGGCCCGAAGCGGCGTGGGCACCATCGAAATCATCGACAACGACGATATTGCCTTGACCAATCTGAACCGCCAGATTATCGCCACCCGCAGCACCGTGGGGCAGGTTAAAGTCACCGCCATGGCAAATCGGATTCGGGACATCAATCCGGACATTCAAGTGATTGCCCACCAAACCTTCTATATGCCGGAGCAGGCGGAGAATTTCGATTTCAGCGCTTTCGATTATGTCATCGATGCCATCGACACGGTGACCGCCAAGCTGGACATCATCCGCCGCTGCGACAATCTGGGAACTCCCGTTATCTCCGCCATGGGATGCGGAAACCGTTTCGATCCCACCAAGTTGGTGATTACGGATATTTACAAAACCCAGATGGATCCGCTGGCGAAGGTCATCCGCCGGGAACTTCGAAAAGACGGCATCCGAAAGCTGAAGGTGGTCTATTCCACAGAGGCCCCGATTCCGCCTTACGAGGATGAGGAAGAAACCACGCGCCGCAGCCTTCCCGGCTCCACCCCGTTCGTACCGGCGGCCGCCGGCCTAATCATCGCATCGGAAGTGGTGCGGGAGCTCACCGAATTCGACCCTTCCCACCGGCTCCGAGGCGGACGCCAGAAGTAATGGAATCCATCCCCCGTCTGTGCTAAAATAAACTATATTGTTATTTGAAAAGAGGCGTAGTAATGAACGATAGAAAATATCTCAACAACGAGTGGAAATTCTCGGAGGATGCGGAAACCGATGCATCCGTGTCGGTTCGAATTCCCCACACCTGCAAAGAATTTCCCTATCACTATTTCAATGAATCCAAGTGCCAGATGCGCTGCAAATACGAGCGTCCCCTGTTCATTCTGGATGAGTGGAAAGGCAAAACCCTCCTTCTCACCTTTGAAGGTGCCGCTCACAATGCCGAGGTGTTCATCAACGACGAGCCGGTATACGAACATCGCTGCGGATATACTGCTTTTACCATCGATATCACCGATTGCGTGGAGTACGGTAAAAGCAATCGCATCCGCGTCATCCTAGACACCCGGGAAAGCCTGAACATTCCGCCATTCGGAGAGCATTCGGATTTCCTGGCCTACGGCGGCATCTATCGGGACGTGTACCTGGATGTCAAAGAAAAGATGCACATTCAGGACGTGTATGTGCGCACCCATTTCCCAAGCGGCCGGGCGCAGGCCATCAGTCGGGTAAAGGTTGCCAATCCGGAACCGGCGGTGCAGATTCGCCAGGGTATTCGCCTGCACGGATCCGACAACGACTATACGGATGTGGGCTACGTATCCGCCACGAAAGGAACCATGGCTTTCTCCATGGGAAGCATCCGGCGCTGGGAACCGGATGACCCGGTTCTGTACGATCTCCGGACGGAACTGCTGGCAGAAGGGAAAGTCGTGGACACCGTGATTACCCGGGTGGGATTCCGAGAAGCGGAATTCCGGAAGGACGGGTTCTATCTGAACGGAAAGAAAATCAAGCTTCGGGGGCTCTGCCGATCCCAGGCCTTCCCGTACGTGGGTTACGCCATGCCGGATTCCATGCAGATTGAGGATGCCAATATTTTGAAGAACGAGCTGGGCGTGAACGCCGTTCGGGCGGCAAATTACCCGCAGTCTCCGGCCTTCCTGAATCGCTGTGATGAGCTGGGACTTCTGGTTATCTGTGAAATTCCGGGATCTCGCTACATCGGCAATATCAAATGGAAGAATCAGGAACTGCAGAATACGAAGGAGATGATTCTTCAGAACCGGAACCACCCTTCCATCATCCTGTGGAGCATTCGGGTGGGCGAATCGGAAGAAGACGATGATTTTAACCAACGCATTTCCGGACTGGCGCGCAAGCTGGATCCGGACCGGGCCACCACCGGCGTCCACCGGAAACCGAAAGAACACATGGTAGAAGATGTATATGCCTA
Source organism: Mogibacterium sp. (assembly GCA_016775335.1). Lineage (GTDB taxonomy): Bacteria > Bacillota > Clostridia > Peptostreptococcales > Anaerovoracaceae > Mogibacterium_A. The sequence continues at coordinate 5,588 of JAEUGJ010000027.1, read as the reverse complement.
TAATGATTTTGGCGCAGGTCTGAAGGGCGCTGCCTGCCGCCGAAAATCCGAAGTCGTTTCGGACATGGAGAAGCCGTACCTGATTTCGGCTTTTGGCGGTGTTTCCTATCCGGCCAAAGCCGGCGATGATGAAGCGCGCCGAATGGGTCAGGCTCTGCTGTATTCCAACGTTCTTCACGACGTGGAGCAGCACGTGGAGGTCCTGGGCAGTTTTGGCTGGAACATGACGGATTACAATGCCCATCAGAATTACGGCAGCGGAGACCGCATCTGTTATCACGGCGTGATGGACATGTTCCGGAACCCGAAGCTGGCAGCCGCAGCCTACCAGATTTATCAGGACGAGGTGCCGGTACTGGAGCTTTCCTCTTCCCTCTCCTTCGGGGAAAATCCGATGCACTCCCTGGGAGATGTGTACGCATACACCAATGCCGACGTTCTTCGTACGTATCGAAACGGCGAGCCGATTAAGGAATATGAAGTGACCAAAGGGATGCCGGTACGAATCGATGATTTTGTCGGAAACTGTTTAGAAGCGGAGTCTGATTTTACCGAGGAGCAGCGGAAGGAAATTCGGAACCAACTGAATCATAAAGCGCTCACCGGCGATTTTATGGAGATTCGAGAGAAGAAGGGCTTCTTCGGCGGAAAGAAAACAGAGAGCGTGGACGAAAGCACGTTGACCCGTCTCTACGAAAAATACATTCTGGGAAATACCGGCCTGGTTCCGGAATACCGCTTCGAAGGCGTAAAGGACGGACAAGTTGTATCCAACCTCACCCGCCTTCCGATGAAGATGCACGACTTAGAAATCCGAGTATCGGCAACGGAGCTTCGGGAGGACAAAACCTACGACGTGGCTTCCGTCCGCTTCCGGGCGCTGGACGAGAACGGGAACATCCTTCCGTATGCCAACAACCCGCTGGCACTGAAAGCGGAAGGCAGCATCGACCTTATCGGCCCGAAGTTCATCACCCTTCAAGGGGGCATGGGAGGCACCTATGTGCGCACCAACGGAAAGATGGGCATGGGAAAACTGATGATCAGCGGCCTTCAGAACCTTCACGGAGATCCGAAGGATCACCGCGGAGACGGCACGCCGTACAACAATCTGAACGGCGGCCGAGGCTATGAGCTGATTTTCCATGTGAAATAGCCGATGCGATTAATGAAATGATTAAAAAGAGACTGTCCGAGCTCCGAACGGAGCGGACAGTCTCTTTTTTCAATACTTATTTGGTCTTTACAGATTTTGCTTTGGACCATCCGGAGTAGTACTTAGTACCCTTTACGGTCTTATAAGTACGAACTCTGGTGTAATAAGTTTTCTTTTTCTTGAGCTTTGTCACCTTTTTGCTTGTGGTCTTATAGCTCTTGATGGTTTTCACCTTTGTCGTCTTCGCGGTGAACTTCTTGGATGTGCTGTACTGCACCTGATATCCGCTGACCTGCTTGGTCTGCTTCTTCCACTTTACAGTGAACGCTTTCTTCGCCTTGGTCACCTTCTTGATGGAGGTCTTCTTCGGCAAAATCTTGAAGTACAAGGTTTTGCTTGTTTTGTCTCCGCTCTTCAACGTCACTTTAACGCTGTACTTGCCAACATTCTTTCTGCCGGAAGCATACTTCACGGTGTAATCACCGGTTCCGAGTACCTTACCGTTTACAGATACCTTTACGGAAGGGGTACGGGTTTTTCCGGTGTAAGTGTAGCTTGAGGTAGAAAGAGACGCCTTCATTACTGCCGGCTTCTGGTCGTCCGGCTTCTGGTCGCCGATCTTTTCGTAAGTGAACACCACGTCGTTGCCCTTCAGGTCTCTTACAAAATGCTGACCGTGTTCAAATACATATTCCTGCTTTTCTTCATCGAATGTCGGCGGAACAAACCAGTTGGTGTTTACATTGCACTTGCTGAACTTGTATCCCTCAATATTCTTTGTCTCTGCACCAATCTTGTACAGCTCGGTAACGCCGTAGCCCTTGAAATCCTTTTCCGGAGCAATCTCGTTGCCCTTGGTATCTACGTACTTGATTTTACCGGTCTTCAAAACGCCCAGATCATCCAGAGAGAATCCCAGGCTGGCATCGTATACGCCGTTGTTTCGGATTACAATCTTTGCCGTTGTATCATTATCGTAGTTCTCGCCATCTACTGCGAAGTACATGGTGTAGGTGTGGGTGGTTCCCAGAAGTCTCGGCGCCAGGAACTCGATGCGCTGCTCATTCTTGGAATCTCTGTCCTTCATAAAGCTGGAAGAACGCTGCCACCGGATGGTTGCGCCGCATTCTTTTACCGGAGCAACCGGCCATTCGATACCGTTTTCATCTACGACCTTTACTGCGGTATTCTTCGCGCTCAGGTTGGTTCCGCGGATGATGGCATCGAACTTCAAGGTGAAATCCGTGCTTCTGATTTCGGTGTCGTACACATCTACCGCATCATTCGTGTCATTGCCGCCACTGAGCTCAACAGAGGCCAGTCTGGCTTTGTTGTCATCCGGATCTTCGCCTTCCGGAACGACGGAGACTACATCATATCCCTTGATATATGCCGAATAGGTGTTCATTCCACTTACAATTGGCATAATGCGATAGGTCTGTACTTTCTTGGTCGTGTTCTCCGGAAGCTGTACGCGAATCTCCGCTTTTTCATCGGAAATCACTTTGGTCTCCGCCTTCAAGCTGTGTGCCGCGGTTCCGTTGTTCATGAACACCTTCGCCGAGAGTGCCGGATTGCTGGATGTAAGGTTCTTACCGGTAACGGTGGCAACCACTTCGCCGCCCTGAGAACCGAAAGTGATTCGGTTGTAGCTCATATTGGTAACAGTTGCACCGGATTTCAGATAGAACTTAGTGGAATTTGCAAGGGTGGCTCCATCCTGATTTTCGATGGCACCTGCCTTGAACATGATGTATCCCGGTGCCTTGTCAATTCCGTCCGCATCAATGATGATTGTATTTCCTTCTACGGTCGGCTTTTTAGTCAGGGCAACATTGCCGCTGTCATCCCAGCCGTTGTAAAAATAGATCAGGTCTTTCCAGTTTTCCGCCACAGTCACTGAAGTCAGTTTTTTAAAGGTTATCTCAACCTTATCCAGCTTATCGGAAGTGCTGCCGTCTTCATTCATCTTGTAGAACTTATACGCTGCTACATCGTCGGTTTCTACTTTGAATGTTGCCGTATTCTTCTTTTTGCTCTGGTACACTTCAACGGTGCCGGCATCTGCAGCCGCACCCTTCAATGCTTTTACCACGTACTTCTTGACAGATTCCGTGTTGTTGGCTCCCAAAGTGAATCGAAGCGTCGCGCTGGAATCGTCTGCTGCGGTGTAGGTCAGAGCGACGCCGGCGTCTTTGTCGGTATCCTTTTCAACAACTGCAAAATCCTTTTCCGTTAAGCTCTTCAGGTTGGTTCCGGTAATGGCAATTTCTACGCTGCCGCCCTTTCCGTCTACCGGCGTTACTCCGTCGGTCTTTTCCATTTTGGTGATTTCCGGATTCTTCACTTCATCAGCTTTTCCGGCAACGGTGAACTGAATTGCGTCGCAGTTCAGCTTATCTTTGTATGCCTTTGACGGTCCAATGCGGTATGTCGCTACGTCATTTCCGGTGTTTTTCGGAAGTGTGAATTCGATGGTCGCATTCTGATCGTCGGATGCGGTGTAGGAATGCTTGACGTCGTATTCCTGTGTCATCCATCCGTACTGACCTTTCAGTTCAATTTCGAATGCGCTCTTGTCCAGGGACTTCAGACCGGTACCCTTAATCGATACGGTGACCTTTCCGCCGTTATTGTCGAAAGATGTCTGATTTGCAGACCAGGACGTAATCGACTGTGCCGGAGTCTCGCCGGAACCGCCTGCTGCCGCAACGGTGACGGTGTTGTCCCCAATCGCTTTAAATCCAAAATAGGGTTTCGTACTGTATTGAAGCGCATATTTCACTTCTGAGGATGTGGTGTTTGCCGGAACCTTGAAGGTCACTTCCGCGGTGTTTGCATCCTTAAAAGAAGCAGTTCCGCTTACGTCGCTATAATCTGCCGCATTATACAGGCGATAATAATAGCCGGCTTTGCTGAGTAAAGTTCCCTTTACTACCGCTTTAACCGTGCCCCCTTCGGATGCCAGGGAAGTCTTTTCCAACGAAGCACCGGACACGCTGGCGTCAGCAGAACTTACCGTCTTTGCTTCAACATCCGAGGAATTCATATTTCCGTTGGCATCCATCAAACTTCCCGCCTGGAATTTAATGGATTTATAATCCTTGGATTTGTCGCTAACTTTGATGATGACCTTATTGCCATCTGCCGTTACCGACTGTGCGAATTTCTCATAGTTTCCGCTGTAGCCCTCACTTGCCAAGACCTTATCTTTGGCATCGTCGGAAACGCTTACATTCTGGCCGAATTTGACAGTAATTTCGTCCTCAGCCGTCCACTTCGCCTCTTCCACATTGAGGCTTGCTGTGGCCGCAAAGACGCCCATCGGCATGCTGAATGTCAGCGTGATTGCTACAGTCATGAGAAGTGATAAAATACGTTTTCTCGTAAAACAATCTCCTTTTTCTGTTAACAGAAAATACCCTAGTGTATTTCCTTGAGAATTATATCACGATATACAGCGGCGCCTTTTCTTTTTTTAATCGATATAGTTTTTTTAATATTGTTGTGCTTTTGTATAGTTAATATGAATAGTTGTGCTTTGTACAATCGAACTTATTACCTTTTGCTATGGCTCAAAGGTCTTGAAAAACATTAACGACTGCGAGTGATCAAATGGAAACTTCAAATAATCGAATCGGTGCACGGGGCCGGGCGACGTGGTGCTTCACTCCCCGTAAACCCTTGTTCCTTCGTCGTCGGGCACCACGTCCGCTGGCTAGATCGGCATTCGGGATCGGGCGGCATGGTGCCTCCCTCCCCGCAAACCCTTGTTCCTTCGTCGCCGGGCACCACGTCCGCTGGCTAGATCGGCATTCGGGATCGGGCGGCGTGGTGCCTCGCTCCCCGCAAACCCTTGTTTCTTCGTCGTCGAGCACCACGTCTCTCGGGCCGAATCGGCCTTCGGCATCATCGGCGTGGTGCTTCACTCCTCGCAAACCCTTGTTCCTTCGTCGCCGGGCACCACGCCTCTCGGGCCGAATCGGCCTTCGGCATCATCGGCGTGGTGCTTCACTCCCCGCAAAACCTTGTTCCTTCGTCGCCGGGCACCACGTCGCTCGGGCCGAATCGGCCTTCGCATCATCGGCGTGGTGCTTCACTCCCCGCAAAACCTTGTTCCTTCGTCGCCGGG
>JAEUGJ010000027.1:0-200 GCA_016775335.1 Mogibacterium sp. | reverse complement strand
CACCACGCCCCATCGATTTCCTCCAATCCTCAAAAAACGAAAAATGTCGGCGAAGGTGCCGCTCGCGCAGCACCTTCGCCGACATTTCCCATTCCCCTTATCAATCGGTAGAGACTGTCCTCCTTAGCGCACTGGGGACAGTCTCCATCTCATCTCATCTCATCTCATCTCATCTCATCTCATCTCATCTCATCTCATCT
>JAEUGJ010000026.1 GCA_016775335.1 Mogibacterium sp. | reverse complement strand
GACATGACGCGCGTTGCGTGGCTCGCGCCCCATATGTGGGCGGAGCTCTTCAGGGAGAATAAAGAGTTCCTGCTCAGGGAGATCGACTGCTACTTCGAGCATTTGAGCGAGTATAAGACCGCCATGGAGCAGGGCGATGAAGAAGCGAAGAAAAAGCTTTGTGAAAGCAACCTGCGTCTGGTAGTCAGCATTGCAAAGAGATATCTGAACCGCGGACTGTCGTTCCTGGATCTGATTCAGGAAGGAAACCTGGGGCTAATCAAGGCGGTGGACAAGTTTGATTACACAAAGGGATATAAATTCTCCACCTATGCGACCTGGTGGATTCGTCAGGCCATCACCCGTTCCATTGCGGATCAGGCGAGAACCATCCGTATTCCGGTGCACATGGTGGAAACCATCAACAAGCTGATTCGAATTTCCCGTCAGCTGCTTCAGGAATACGGCCGCGAACCGACTTCGGAAGAAATCGCAAAGGAAATGGGAATCACCGTGGAGAAGGTTCGGGAAATCAAGAAGATTTCTCAGGATCCGGTATCCCTGGAGACGCCAATCGGCGAAGAAGAGGACAGCCATCTGGGAGACTTTATTCCGGATGATGATGTACCGGCTCCGGTGGATGCGGCGGCATATTCCATGCTGAAAGAGCAGCTGATGGAAGTGCTGGACACCCTTTCCGATCGTGAAAAGAAGGTATTGATGCTTCGTTTCGGACTGGAAGACGGCAGACCTCGGACCTTGGAGGAAGTCGGAAAAGAATTTAACGTGACTCGAGAGAGAATTCGTCAGATCGAGGCGAAGGCTCTCCGCAAGCTGAGACACCCGAGCCGCAGCAAAAAGCTGAAGGATTATCTGGAGTAAGCGATGCGAATCAGTAAAAGACTTGAGGCACTGTATGAGGCAGTGAATCCGGGAGAGTCAGCAGCAGATATCGGGACGGACCACGGTTACGTCCCGATTCTTTTGCTCCAAAACGGCATCTCGGAAAAGGTGATTTTGAGCGATATCAGCACCGGCTCCCTGGCAAAGGCGGAGGAGAACTTCCGGCAGATGGGAATTAAGATTCCGGAGACCTGCTTCCGAATCGGAGACGGTCTTTCTTCCATCGAACCGGGGGAAGTGGATGCGGTGATTATCGGCGGCCTGGGCGGACGAACCATCCGTCAAATTCTGGCGGACGACCCGGAAAAAACGGCGACCTATCGCAAATTGATTTTACAGCCCCGAAACAACAGCGGTGAACTGCGATACTATCTGTACCGGCAGGGCTACGATATCCAACGGGAGATTCTGGCGCCGGAGGGGAAATTCGTGTGCGAAGTTATCGTGGCGGTAAAAACAGACGAGGGGATGCGAACGCCGCCGTACGATGCGCAGGATATTCGATGGAAGTATCCCGAGAGCATGGTTTCCTGCGACCCGGAACTGCTGGGGCAGCGAATCGGATGGCTGTCCGGACGGCTTTTGGAACAGGTGGAGAGCCTGCGAAAGAGCAAGGAGGTTTCGGAGGATCGAATTCGGAAGCTGCTGGAGCAGCGGGACTACATATTGGAATTAGAGAAAAAGAATAAGGAGTATCACAGAGAACATTATGGAGAGAAAACTCAGTGCAATTAATATCGCGATGATGTATCTGGGGGCGATCCTGGGGGCGGGGTTTGCCTCCGGGCGGGAGTGCTGGCAGTTTTTCGGGGTGTTCGGAAGAAAGGGGTATTTCGGTGCGGTTTTTACCACGGTGGTTTTCGTGGTGCTGGCCCTGATGCTCACCTACATTGCGCGGAGCAAAAACACTGCGGATCTGGGAAAACTGATTTCGCCTTTCGAGAATTCTGCTGTAGAATCGGCCATCGGATACATCCTTGCTGGAATCTATTATACGTTAATCATATCCATGAGCGCGGCAGGGGGTTCGCTCTTGCATCAGGAGCTGGGAATCGACCGACGAATCGGTGGAATTCTGTTGGTGGTATTGGTACTGCTGACGGTATTCGGTGATTTTGAGCGGCTGACCCGAGCTTTCGGATTTCTGGTCCCAGGCGTGTTCACCGTCGGAATTGCAACGATTTTGATAGTGATTTTTTCGGGACAATTTCATCAGAGCGGGGCCACAACCGGCTTCCCGCCCAGTGAGATGGCACCGTATTGGTGGATTTCCGGAGTAATCTTTGCGGCGTACAACAGCTTGGGGTTCATTACCATGGCGGGAGAATCCGCGCTTCAGGCAAAGGATACCAAGACCGCGTATCGCGGGGCTTTTCTGGGATCCTTTCTGCCAGGGGTTATGACCGTACTTCTGCTGGTGGCGCTTCAAAGAGATATGGCCTTTTCCGCCACTCTGGATCTCCCCATGCTGGGATATTCGCTGCGGATTTCCAAGGTATTGAATATCCTGTATGCGCTGATTCTCTACGGATCCATCTACTCCACTGCGGCGGGAACCTTCTACGGATTCAGCACGAAGCTGCCCCGCAATCGATTTAAGAAACCGATTATGGTGGCGGCCGCTTTTGCGGGATTCGGCATCGGGTTGTCCGGCTTCAAAACGCTGGTGGCGTACCTGTATCCGCCGCAGGGATACATCGGTATCATTTTCATTGGAATGATTATTATGAACTTTTTTAAAGAAAAGAGTAAATCTTCACAGAAACTTCATGTTTAAAAGCAGAAAAAATGTAAAAATATAACAATGCATGGGTAAACCTGACGATCGCGCACTTCGGTGTGAGGAAAGTCCGGGCTCCGCAGGGCAAGGATGCCGGATAACGTCCGGCGTAGGTAACTATAGGGAAAGTGCAACAGAAACATTCCGCCGAAACGGGTAATGCCGTGGTAAGGTTGAAATGGTGAGGTAAGAGCTCACCGGCGTTCTGGAGACAGGACGGCCGTGTAAACCCCATCCGGAGCAAGACTAAGAACGGGTCGTAGAGTGCAGTTGCCCGCTGCCGCCCTAAGGTAAGTCGCTGGATGCTGCAAGCAATTGCAGTACAAGATGGATGATCGTCTAATACAGAACCCGGCTTACGGTTTGCCCATGTATGTTTTTTCTGTAAGATAGGAGGAGGGGCACGATGCAGAAATGCATCGTTCTTATTTTTAAGTATGAGACTAGGAATTGATGTAGGTTCAACGACAGTAAAACTGTTGATTCTCGATGAGAACAACAAGATTATGTACTCTCGATACGAACGGCATATGTCCAATGTATTCGAGAAGGTGGGAGAATTGCTGCAGCAGCTTCTGGATGAAAAGGGCGATATGGAAGTGGAGGCGGTAATCACCGGTTCCGGCGGACTGTCGCTGGCAAAGCTGTTCGGTATTCGCTTTGAGCAGGAGGTTATCGCCTGCAGTGAAGCGGTTCAGACCCTAATTCCGGAGACGGATGTGGCCATCGAGCTGGGCGGCGAAGATGCAAAGATTACATTCTACGGTTCGACCGTAGAGCAGAGAATGAACGGAACCTGTGCCGGCGGTACGGGTGCTTTTATTGACCAAATGGCGGTGCTTCTGAACACGGATGCGTCGGGATTGAACGAGGCGGCGAAGGATTACGAAACCATCTATCCGATTGCCTCTCGCTGCGGTGTTTTCGCCAAGACGGACATTCAGCCGCTAATCAACGACGGTGCGAAGACGGCGGATATTGCGGCGTCCATCTTCCAGGCGGTGGTGAACCAGATGATCAGCGGATTGGCCTGCGGCCACCCGATTAAGGGCAACGTGGCGTTCCTGGGCGGTCCGCTACAGTTCCTTTCGGAGCTGCGGAAGCGATTCGTGGAAACATTGAATCTCACGGAAGACGAGGTGATTTTCCCGGAAAACGCCAACTATTTCGTGGCTATCGGTGCGGCGCTGCTGGCGAAGGAAAAGGATTGCGTCACGCTGTCCGACTTGATTTACAAGATTGAACATGCGGATGCAAGTCAGACGGACGGAACGAAGCGGCTGGAGCCTCTGTTCCGGAACGAAGAGGAGTACCGAGAGTTTCAGGCGCGCCATGCGAAAGCCAAGGTAAAAAGAGGAAACATTCAGGCGGCAGAGGGTCCGGTGTTCCTGGGCATCGACGCCGGTTCCACCACCACCAAGGCGGCGGTCATCAATCGGGATAAGGAATTGATTTTCGAACACTATCAGAACAACGAGGGAGACCCGCTGACAGTGGTTCGGACTATTTTGATGGAAATGTACCGGGCGCTTCCGGAAAAAGCATATATCGGCCGTGCCGTGGTGACCGGCTACGGAGAAGGCCTGATTCGGGCGGCATATAAAATCGATGCCGGCGAAATCGAAACCATGGCGCACTACAAGGGCGCCGAACAGTTCCTGCCGGGAGTCACCTTTATTCTGGATATCGGCGGTCAGGACATGAAGTGCATGAAAATCAAGGACGGGGCCATCAGCAATATCATGCTGAATGAGGCATGCTCTGCCGGCTGCGGCTCGTTTATCGAGACTTATGCCAAATCCGTGGACCTTCAGGTGCCGGAATTTGCCCACCGTGCGCTGACGGCGGAAAACCCGGTAGATCTGGGTACGCGCTGTACTGTTTTTATGAACTCCAAAGTAAAGCAGGCCCAGAAAGAGGGGGCGACCATCGCGGACATTTCCGCCGGACTGTCCCTCTCTGTCATCAAAAACGCGCTGTACAAGGTAATCAAACTGCGAAACCCAAAGGAAACCGGCGATAAAGTGGTGGTGCAGGGCGGCACCTTTATGAACGAGGCGGTGCTTCGAAGCATCGAGCTGATTCTGGGAAAGAACGTGGTTCGTTCGGATATCGCGGGGCTGATGGGTGCCTTCGGTGCGGCAATCATCGCTTGCGACAATTACACCGAAGGCGAACGATCCACCGTTCTGACGCCGGATCAAATCGATTCCTTTGAAGTAAAAACAAGCAACGGCCGATGCGGGGGATGCGGAAACAACTGCATTCTCACGATTTCCCGTTTTTCCGACGGCAGCCGATATATTACCGGCAACCGCTGTGAGCGGGGTGCGGGATTGGCGAGTGCCAAGAACGATATTCCGAACCTGTACAAGACGAAGCTGGAGCTGCTCTTCGACCGTCCGGTAGCGGAACCGGATCGGGCGCCGAAGGGAGTAATCGGAATCCCGCGTGTGCTGAACATGTATGAAGACTATCCGTTCTGGCATGCGTTCTTTACCGAGCTGGGATTCCGGGTAATTCTGAGTCCGCCGAGCAATAAGGAAATGTACGAGAACGGAATGGACACCATTTCCTCGGATACCGCATGCTACCCGGCGAAGCTGGTGCACGGTCATATCAAATGGCTGGTGGAAAACGACATCAAACGGATTTTCTATCCGTGCATCAATTACGAAGTAAAAGAAGATTCCACGGCTCCGAATCATTACAACTGCCCAATCGTGGCCACCTATCCGGAGGTCATCGATAAGAACATGGCGGAATACTTCTGCGAGAACGGGGTGGAATTCTATCATCCGTTTGTTCCGTACGACAACGATCGGTGCTTCGTAACGGAGATGACCAAGTTCTTCTCCGGAAAACGAGATATCGACCGGAGGGGTATGGAAAATGTAGCGAAACACTACAAGCTGGATGATACCAGAATCTATAAGCTCTTTGCTATGAACTTTTCCCGAAGAGAGATTTCTCAGGCGATGCATGCCGGCCGGGAAGCGTACCGGGAATTTAAGAAAAACGTTCAAATAGAGGGCCGAAAGGCGTTAAAATACATGGAAGACCACGGTCTTCACGGAATCGTGCTGACGGGCAGGCCGTATCACCTGGATCCGGAGGTCAATCACGGGATCGATAATGTCATCAACCAGCAAGGTATGGTGGTGCTGACCGAGGATTCCGTCAGCGGCATGGCGGAATTCCCAAGACCGATTCGGATTCTGGATCAGTGGGTGTACCACTCCCGCCTGTACAAGGCGGCGGTCTTTGCCGGACAGCGGGACGATTTGGATGTGGTGCAGCTGAACTCCTTCGGATGCGGACTGGATGCGGTCACCACCGATGAGGTGGATGAACTGCTGGGGCAGAACAACAAGCTATACACGGTTCTGAAAATCGATGAGGGCTCCAACCTGGGTTCGGCGAAGATTCGAATCCGCTCTCTGAAAGCAGCGCTGGAAGAGAGGAAGAAAACCGGCGTGCACACCCGTAAGGCAGCGTTGCCGTACCGGCGGAAACTCTTTACGAAAGAAATGAAGGACGAAGGGTATACGCTCTTGGTTCCGCAGATGTCACCGATTCACTTCCAATACTTCGAAGCAATCTTGAAGAGAGCCGGTTACAATGCGGTATTGCTGCCGCGAGTAACCCAGAACGCGGAAGAAGAAGGTCTCCGGTATATCAACAACGACGCGTGCTATCCGACCATCGTGACTTTGGGGCAGATTATTTCTGCGTTAAAGTCCGGAAAGTACGATCTGAACAAGGTGGGTGTATTCATGTCCCAGACCGGCGGTGGATGCCGTGCCAGCAATTACGTGGCACTCCTGCGGAAAGCCTTGAAGGATCTGGGTATGGAGCAGGTTCCGGTCATTTCCTTTAATATGGTAGGACTGGAGAAGAATCCGGGATTCAAGATTACGCCGAAGATGGGCATCATGCTGGTGTATGCCGTTTCCTACGGAGACTTGATGATGAAGTGCCTGTACCGCACTCGCCCGTACGAAAAAGTACCGGGAAGTGCGGAAGCGCTGATGGCATCCTGGTTTGATCGGATCATTGCCAACACGGAGAATATGAAGCTGAGCGAATTCAAACGCAATATCGCACAGATCGTAAAGGAATTCGATGAGCTGCCAATTCACGAAGATTTGAAGAAGCCTCGGGTGGGCATCGTCGGAGAAATTCTGGTTAAATATCATCCGAATGCCAACAACAACCTGGTGGAGCTGATTGAATCGGAGGGTGGCGAAGCGGTTGTTCCGAGCTTTATCGATTTCTTCGAATACGGTTTCGTGAACAAGATGTTTAATTACAAGCATCTGTCCGGAAGCCGGAAGGAAATGATCGTGAATAAAATTCTGCTGAAAGCCATCGAGTTCTATCGGGATAACGTTCGAAAAGCTTGCCGGAACAGCAAGCGCTTCAGTGCAGATGCCTACATAGAGGAAACAGCAAAGAATGCGGAAGAAATTCTGTCCGTGGGCAATCAGTGCGGCGAGGGATGGCTGCTCACCGGAGAAATGGTGGATTTGATCAACTCCGGGGTAAAGAATATCCTCTGCCTGCAGCCGTTTGCCTGCCTGCCGAACCACGTCGCGGGAAAGGGCATGATTAAAGCGCTTCGAAGCTACGATGAAAAGGCGAATATCGTGGCCATCGACTACGATCCGGGTGCCAGCAACGTGAACCAGCTGAACCGAATCAAGATGATGATGGCGACGGCGTTCAAGAACATGGCGGAAGAGGAAGAAGACAATTAAATTTGTTTTTATTCTGTCAAAGAAGTCTCTCGTGTTGTATTCGAAGCGGGAGTGGTGTATAATAGCAACTGTAAATAAAGGAAGATAGGAGGTCCACCATTGGGTAGACATGGTACAATCGCCGGCAGAAAGTCGGCACAGGACGCTCGCAGAGCGGCAATGTTCACAAAGTATACTAGACAGATCATCGTAGCAGCGAAGGAAGGTGGAGATCCGGATTTCAACTCCTCTCTCCGAGTTGCGATTGATAAGGCAAAAGCAATCGGCATGCCGAATGACAATATCAACCGGGCCGTTAAGAAGGGTACCGGCGAGCTGGAAGGCGAGTCCTATGAGGAACTGACCTTCGAAGGTTACGGTCCGTCCGGCGTCGCAATTATCGTAGAGGCGCTGACGGATAACAAGAACCGTACCGCTGCATTTGTTCGTTCCGTATTCGATAAGAACGGCGGAAACCTGGGAACTCCGGGCTGCGTATCTTACATGTTCGCGCGGAAAGGTGTAATCTACATCGAGAAGCAGGATGGCATGGATGAGGATGCAGTGATGATGGACGCTCTGGAAGCCGGTGCGGAAGATATGATTGTGAACGAAGACAATTTTGAGATTCGTACCGAACCGACGGACTTCCATGCAGTTCTGGAAGGTGTTCAGAAGGCAGGATACGAGGTTGCGGATTCCGATTTGGAATATATTCCGTCCATGGAAGCAACGGTGGATCCTTCCGTAATGAAGCCGCTGAACAAGTTGATTAACTCTTTGGAAGATAACGATGACGTTCAGAAGGTTCACTACAACTGCGAACTGGACGAAGAGTAATCATTTTATAATCTCCTGGAGCATGCGTTGGTTCGTGTAAATTGAACCTACACTTCTCATTCGGGATTCCGGGTTCAGAAGCGGAGGACGAGCCTCGGTGGAGGATGTCTGAAGTCATGACAGGAAGTACCCACCTTATCGTAAACGATAGGGCGTCAATTTCAGTGCTGACGGTGTGCTGGGAGACTTTGAAATTAAACCTATCTCCTTGTGAGATAGGTTTTTCTTATACGCGAAGAGAAATTTTTAATTTTTTGTGGAGAGTGTTCTATTTTTTCGATATAATAAAATAAGTAGATGCTATCGACAGAATTAAAGGAGCAATTTATGTTTGGACGAGTAGACATAACCGACATCAAGGGATTTAAACTGGGAAATGCGGAGAACACCGATGCGGCTACCGGCTGCACGGTTATCGTTGCGGAAAAAGGCGCGACTGCCGGCGTGGATGTTCGGGGCGGCGGTCCGGCTACTCGGGAAACGGATTTGCTTCGCTCGGAGAATACCATTGATAAGATTCACGCCGTGGTAATCAGCGGCGGAAGTGCATACGGATTGGAAGCGGGGTCCGGCGTCATGCGGGAACTGGAGAACATGAAAATCGGACACCGGGTCAGCAACTGCATTGTTCCGATTGTTTGCCAGGCATCACTTTTTGATTTGAATGTGGGTCAGCCCGATGTTCGGCCGGATCGCACTATGGGCGTGAAGGCGGTGCATAATGCCTTCTGCGGCGGAGAGTTCCACCACGGAAATTACGGTGCCGGCACCGGCGCATCCGTCGGGAAATTCTACGGAATGAATCGGGCGATGAAAACCGGTCTGGGAACGTTTGCCTGCTCCGACGGCGAGATTGAGGTGGGTGCCATCACGGCGGTCAATGCTTTCGCCGACGTATACGATGGAAGAAATCATGTGATTGCCGGCCTGCTCAGTGCTGACGGAAAACGCATCGACGGAACGATTCGACCGCTGAAGAATTGCGTTGCGGCGGAATCCAGCTACAATATGAAGAGCAAGATGGAGCCGTTCTTTAACAAGCACAAAGAGGAAACAGCTTCAGAGTCGGAACCGACGGAAGCGGTTCGGGTGGAACCTGCACCGGCGGAAACCGTTGAACCGGCGGAGCCGAAGAACGTACCGGAGGTTTTGGATGCACCGGAGACTGCGGAAGTAATTCAGGAGCCGGTACCGGAAGAGGTTCCGGCTGTGAATGAAGAATCGGAAGATATGGGGTATGGCATCACCTTTAACACCACTATTTCGTGCCTGATTACGAATGCCAAGCTGACCAAGGCTCAGTGCAACAAGTTGGCGTCCATCCTCCATGACGGATATGCCCGGGCGATCAAACCGGTACACAGCACCATGGACGGAGATACGATTTTTGTGATGACGACCGGAGAGAAGGATGTGAACTTCGATGCTTTTGCGGCGCTGGCAACGGATATCGTGCAGTACAGTGTCATTGACGGAGCCATCTCTGCGGAGAGTGCATACGGACTCCCGGCGGCCCGGGAATTTCTTCGGAAATAAATGAAATTCAAGAGGAGATTTTTTTCATGAAACGATTTGTCATAATCGACGGAAACAGCCTGCTTTTTCGTGCTTTTTTCGCCATGCGGGAAATGGTGACACGGGACGGAATCTACACGCAGGGTGTTTTTGCTTTTATCAATATGCTGAACAAAATCCTGGAGGACTACCATCCGGATTACATTGCGGTGGCTTTTGATATGAAGGCGCCGACGTTCCGGCATGAGGCGTATCCGGAATACAAGGCGGGCCGGCTGAAGACGCCGATGGAGCTTTTGTCGCAGATTCCGCTGATGCAGGAAGTTCTTCAGGCGATGAACATTATGGTTCTGGAAAAAGAAGGCTTTGAGGCGGATGATTTGATCGGCACCATGACCGCAAAAGCGGCGGAGGCGGGTCTGGAATCCCTGATTATCACCGGCGATAAGGATGCGCTCCAGCTGGTGGGTGAGAACACCTACGTCGTTCTGAACCGGAAGGGAATGACGGATTTCGACCTGTATAATCTTGAAAAGATGCAGGAACGATACGGTCTGACCCCGCAGGAGTTTATCGATTTGAAAGGCCTGATGGGGGATAAATCCGACAATATTCCGGGAATTCCAGGTGTGGGCGAAAAGAAGGGCATCACCCTGCTGAAGGAGTACGGCTCCGTGGAAGGCGTGGTGGCTCATGCGGATAAAATCAAGGGAAAGCTGGGCGAAAACGTCCGGGCGAACCTGGAGGAAGCGGAACTTTCCAAATGGCTGGCGACCATCAAGCGGGATGTGGAACTTCCGGTTTCCTGGCCCGAGCTGGCGTACGAAGAACCGGATTACGATCGATTGATTGCGCTGTACAAGAAATTGGAGTTCAAAAAATTCCTTCAGAATCTGGAAAAGCAGACGCCGGATGAGGTCACGGTTGAACCGGAGATAGACCTTCTGGAGGATGTTCGGGAAGTTTCCTACGAGGAGCTGCTGGATTCATTGAAGAACAAGCAGACGCTGATTGTCGAAATGGATACGGACGATAACCATAAGCAGCTTCCGGAGGTGAAGGGCATTCGCTTGTACAATCCGGAGCAGATGCAGTATGCGGAGTGTGCGGTGACGCCGCTGGATTTTGAAATCCGCATGGGCGGCTTGCTGGATAAGGAACCGGCATTGGTGGGACTCAGTCTGAAATCGATTGCCTATACCTTGCTTCAGTACGGAATGGAACGTTTTACGCTGCATCATGACGTGGAGGTGGCAGAGTACCTTTTGGATCCAAATCGGAGTAAGTACAACCTCGCCAATATGTTTTTACACTACATGAACGAGACGCTGGACGGGGAGGATGCCCGGAAGCGGCTGGTGGCTTTGGACTGCATTTATCGGAAACAGCTTCCGGCACTGGAAGAGAAGGAGATGCTGCCTTTGTTCCGAGATTGTGAAATGCCGCTAATTCGCACCATTGCGAGCATGGAGTCCCGGGGAATGAGAATCAATCCGGAGATGCTGAAGTCGGCCGGGGAGGAGCTGGATACCCGGATTGCGCAGCTGGAGGCGGAAGTATTCCAAGAGGCGGGAACCACTTTCAATATCAACTCGCCAAAGCAGTTGGGGGAAGTGCTGTTCGAGACGATGGGCATTCCGTATCCGAAAAAGACCAAGGGAAAGAACAAGTATTCCACTGCGGCGGATGTGCTGGAGAAGCTGGAGGACGATTATCCGGTGGTGTCCAAGGTGCTGATGTTTCGAAAGGCATCCAAGCTGAAAAGCACCTATGTGGACGGATTGCTTGGGTTAATCGGAAGCGATGGACGGATTCATCCTCATTTTAACCAGACGGTGGCGGCTACCGGTCGGCTCAGCTGCACGGAACCGAACCTTCAAAACATTCCGATTCGCGATGAGAATGGACGAAATATTCGGAAGGCTTTCGTGGTGTCGGAGCCGGAGAACGTATTCGTGGGTTCGGACTATTCCCAGATTGAACTTCGCCTGATGGCGGCGCTTTCCGGAGATCCGGTGCTGATGGAGGCGTTCCGTACCGGAGAGGACATTCACCGGCTCACCGCATCTCGGGTATTCGACATCCCGATGGAGGACGTGACCCCGCTGGATCGTTCCCGAGCGAAGGCGGTGAACTTCGGTGTCATCTACGGCATGAGCGGATTTGGGCTGAGCGAGAATCTGGGAATTACCCGGAAGGATGCTCAGCGCTACATCGATGACTATTTCGAAAAACATCAGGCGGTGAAAGACTATCTGGACCGTCAGGTGGAAATCGGAAAGGAAAACTTCGAGGTAAAAACAATTATGGGCAGAATCCGGCAGATTCCGGAGTTCAAGTCTCGCCGGTACATGGATCAGCAGCTGGCAGCTCGGCTGGCGATGAACAGTCCGATTCAGGGAAGCGCGGCGGATATCATCAAGGTGGCCATGAACAAGGTGGATGCCGAACTGAGAGAGCGGGAGATGAAATCCAAGCTGGTTCTGCAGATTCACGATGAATTGATTGTGGAAGCGGTGCCGGAGGAGCTGGAACAGGTGGAAGAGCTTCTGCGGAGAAATATGGAAAGCGCGGTGGAACTGCCCGTTCCTCTGGACTGCGACATGCATTCCGGGAAGACTTGGTTTGATTTGAAATAAGAAGTTTTATATAGAAATGAGGTGAGCCATGCAAACGATTGCAATTACCGGCGGAATCGGGTCGGGAAAAACAGCAGTAACGGATTATCTGGAAGAGAAGGGGTTTCCGGTAATCGATACAGACCGCATGGCTCACGCCATGACTGCACCGGGCGGCAAAGCCATCCCGTACATTCGGGCACATTTTGGAGCGGAATACATCCTTCCGGACGGTTCCATGGATCGGGATGCCGTGCGCAATGTGGTATATCGCAATCCGGAGATGATGAAGGTCTTGGAAAAGGGAACGACGGAAGTAATCGTGCGAGATACGGAGGCGGAGATTGAACGGATGAGAGCGCAGGGTGCTCCGGTGACGTTCGTGGCGATTCCCCTTCTGTTCGAAACCGGATCCGATGGGTCGGAATACGACGGCGTGTGGGCGGTAACGGCTTCCGAAGAAGTGCGCCTGCAGCGGGTGATGGCGCGAGACGGGCTGACGGAAGAGATGGTTCGGCGGATTCTGAAGAAACAGGTTTCGGATGAGGTGCGCCGAGAGAAGGCATCGGAAATCATCGATAACTCCGGGACATTGGCGGAACTCCGAGAAAAGGTGGATTTGCTTTTACAAAAAAATCATTTTATCTCATAAAAAGACTTGCATTCATTGGTAAAAGATGATAATATAAATGAGTCATGTGGCTGTGGCGGAATGGCAGACGCGCATGCTTGAGGGGCATGTGGGAGACCGTGCTGGTTCGAGTCCAGTCAGCCACACCAAAGTTCCTGACCTCGGTCAGGAACTTTTTTTACAAGAGTTAAGAATAACATTTGATTCTTACGTATATAATATGATATAATAATCATCGCTGGGCCGGCGTGGCGGAATTGGCAGACGCGCGGGATTCAAAATCCCGTGATAGTGATATCGTATGGGTTCGACCCCCATCGCCGGCACCATTTATTTTTTTATGGAGGATAAAGACATGAAAACAAATGCGACAATGATGAACCTGGTTCTTCTGGTGTTCTTTATCGGTATTATTTATTTCATGATGATTCGCCCGCAGCGCAAGAGAGACAAAGAGGCGAAGGAAATGAGAGACGGTCTGACCCGCGGGGATGAGATTATCACCATCGGCGGATTCATCGGAAAGGTTGTTTCCATCAATTCCGATACCGTTGTGATTAATCTGAATGCCGGAAAGGGCAGCACCAACGTAGAACTTCTGAAGACAGCAATCGGCAGCGTGAAGACACCGAACACCGCGGCTCGTCAGGAGAAGAAGGAAGCGGCGGAAGCGACGAAGGAGCAGGAAGTAAAGACTTCCACCACCAAGAAAGTGACTCCGAAGAAGCTGACTCCGAAGAAGGAAGAATCCGAGAATAAGGACGCGGAATAAGATTTTTGATTACGGAAAACAAGGATGCCTGCGGGTATCCTTGTTTTGTTATACACAGAATTGGATTGGCGAAAAGCTTGAAATTCTAATGGTTATGATGTAAAATGGTATGTAAAATGCAATGTATTACTATGCACATTATTACAAATTTTTAGAAAGGCACTTAAGGTCAAATGAAAAAAGGTACACGTAAATTTCTATCAATTGTCGTGGTATTGGTTATCGCACTGGGGGCATTTGTTTCGCTTAAGGGTATCGGCCCGGTTCAGAGACTTGCGGACAAGATGAAGTACGGCCTGGATATCAACGGCGGTGTCTATGTTCTGATGGAAGCTGAAACCAACGAAAAGGGGACGCAGCTGTCCAAGCTGATGGATCAGACGAAATCCGTCCTGGAGAACCGTGTCAATGCCATGGGTATTTCCGAAGCCTCCGTTTCCATTGAAGGAAACAATCGGGTTCGTGTGGAGATGCCGGGTGTGGAAGATGCACAGGCGGCCATCGATCAGATCGGCAAGACGGCTCAGCTGAAACTGTTCCTGGCGGACGGTACGGAAGTCATGAGCGGTAACGAGATTACCGATTCTTCTTTTACTACCGACTCCAAGAACGGCGGATATAAAATTACCATCGACTTCTCGTCCAAGGGTTCCGATGCATTCGCAAGTGCAACCGAGAAGGCGGCATCCGGAACGGTGAAGTCCACCATGAAGGATGAAAACGGTCAGGCGGTTTCCAACACCGCAATCGTCATCAAGTTGGATGACGAAGTGGTATCGGCACCGAGCGTCAGTGAAAAAATCGCATCCAGAAGCTGCGAAATCACTCGTCCGGGCGGATTCAGCGAGGATGAGGCATCTTCTACATCTGCGCTGATTCGAGGCGGTGCGCTGCCGGCAACCCTGAAGGAAATCAGTTCATCTGTAGAAACGGCGACCATCGGTGCAAATGCGCTTCATAAGAGTATTGTGGCCGGCGCAATTGGCCTGGGAATCGTCATGCTGATCATGCTGATGGCATACGGCGCACTGGGATTCATTGCGGACCTGGCACTGTTGCTGTACGTAGAGGTGACGCTGTGGATTATGGCAGGACTGGGATCGGTTCTCACCTTGCCGGGAATTGCGGGTATCATCCTGTCCATCGGTATGGCGGTAGACTCCAACGTAATTATTTTTACTCGCATTCGGGAGGAAATCGAAAAAGGAAAATCCATTCGTGTTGCGGTGGATACCGGATTTAAGTCTGCGCTGGCAACGGTAGTGGACTCTCAGACCACCACACTGATTGCAGCCATCGTGCTGTATCTAATCGGTACCACATCCGTTAAGGGATTTGCGTTGACGCTGATGATTGGTACCATCTGCAGTATTTTTACAGCAGTATTCATCACACAGTTGTTCGTAACTGCGCTGACGGATATTCCGGCACTGTGCAAGATGAGACACTTCGGAATGCACGAAGACGGCACTCCGAAAATGAAGTGGACCAAACACATTCACTTTATCGAAAACCGCAAGAAGTATTTCGCACTGAGCTTGATCGTCATCCTGCTGGGTGTGGGCTGTGCGGCATTTAAGGGCTTCAATTACGGAATCGACTTCACCGGCGGAACGATGATTCAGCTGGAGATGGGTCAGAAGGTGGATTCCGATGAAGTGGCGAAGACCATTGAAAAATATGATCTGAATCCGACCATTGTATACGCTTCGGATAACCACAGTCAGGTGGTAATCCGTACCAAGAAAGCGCTGAATGCGGATCGGAGAGGTCAGGTCATTTCCACACTGTCCAAGAAATATAACCTGAACAAGAAGTCGGTGCTGGCTTCCGAAGAATTCGGACCGACCGTCGGCAAAGAACTGAGACAGAATGCGATTAAATCCATTATTATCGCTGCACTGTGCATGCTGGTATACATCCGTTTCCGGTTTAAGACCTGGAAGTACGGAGTAGCTGCGGTAGGCGGCCTGCTTCATGACGTGCTGGTAACTCTTTCCATGTATGCGATTTTCGGATTTACCATCAACAACCCGTTCATCGCCGGTATTCTGACGGTTGTGGGTTACTCCATTAACGATACGATTGTAATCTTCGACCGTATTCGGGAGAACAAGCGGTTCTACAAGAGAAAGGAACTTGTTCCGCAGATTAATGACAGCATCAACGAGACTCTGTCCCGTTCGATTATGACATCCATCACAACGCTGATTGTTATGGTGCCGCTGTACTTCATGGTATCTTCGGAAATTCGAGAGTTCTTGATTCCGCTGATTATCGGTGTTGTTTGCGGAACCTATTCCTCCATCTTCATCTGCAGCCCGCTGCTCTATGAGATGAAGAGAAAGGAAAGCATGTCCCGGTATGAACTGCAGAAAGAGAAAAAAGCAAAAGCCGCAAAGGCAAACAATTCCGGAATTGTAAAATAAATTTTAACTAAAGGGGTGTTCACGGGTGACGACTGATTATAGTATGACAACAGAACAGTATATTGAAGATCTCAAGACGATGAATGAGCGATATGACGATCCGATGATTATCAAAGCCTTTGAAATCGCCAACAGACTTCATAACGGCCAGATGAGAAAGAGCGGAGAACCGTATATCATTCACCCGATTGCGGTCTCCAAGATTCTGGCCAGTTTTGGCATGGATAATGAAACGGTCGTCGCCGGACTCCTTCACGATGTGGTGGAGGACACGGAGTACACTCGAGAAGAGCTGGTAGAGGATTTCAATGAAGAAATCGCTCTGCTGGTAGACGGCGTGACCAAACTGGGAAACATCAAGTATGATTCCAAGGAAGAACTTCAGGCGGAGAATTTCAGAAAGATGTTTCTTGCCATGTCTAAGGATATTCGCGTCCTGATTATTAAGCTGGCGGACCGTCTCCACAATATGCGTACGATGGAGTTCATGCCGCCTCACAAGCGGAAGGAGAAATCCGCAGAAACGCTGGAAATCTATGCGCCCCTTGCTGGACGTCTGGGAATCTACAGCATCAAATTTGAACTGGAAGATTTAGCATTTAAATACCTTCATCCGGAAGATTACGAATCGCTGTCGGTTCAGGTAAGCAAACGGAAGGAAGAGAGAGAAAAAATCGTCGATCAGCTGATCGATGAAATCAGCGATGAGCTGGACAAAGCGAACTTCCATTACGACGTGATGGGACGTTCAAAGCATCTGTACAGCATCTATAAAAAGATGACACTTCAGCACAAACAGCTGGATGAAATTTTTGACTTGATTGCCATTCGTGTCATCGTAAATACAGTAAAAGATTGCTATGCCGTGCTGGGACTGGTTCACACCAAATGGACACCGATTCCGGGACGGTTTAAAGACTATATTGCAATGCCGAAGCCGAACATGTACCAGTCCTTGCATACCACTGTTCTGGATGAAAACGGGGATCCTTTCGAGATTCAGATTCGAACCTACGAGATGCATCGAATCGCTGAATACGGTATTGCGGCACATTGGAAATATAAAGAAGGAAAAGGCGGTCCGGGAGGGGACTCGTCGGAACAGAAGCTGGCGTGGCTGAGACAGGCGCTGGAGTGGCAGAAGGAAACCGATGACTCCATGGAGTTTTTGGAAACCCTGAAGATGGATTTGTTTGACAACCAGGTGTTCGTATTCACTCCAAAAGGAGATGTTATTGAACTGCCGGCAGAATCCACACCGCTGGATTTTGCGTTTAAGATTCATACGGATGTGGGAATTCGCTGTGTGGGAGCCAAGGTGAACGGCAAGATGGTTACTATTGACCACGAGCTGAAGACCGGTGATATTGTGGATATCATTACCTCCGCAAATTCAGCCGGACCGAGCATGGATTGGCTGAATATCGCCAAGAGTTCTCAGGCTAAGAACAAAATCCGAAACTGGCTTCGGAAAGCCAACAAGAACGATTCCCTGGATCGGGGAAAAACCAATATCGCCAATTACATCAAGAAGAAGGGCTATGATCCGCATCTGGTGGCGAAGAATGCCTACCTCCTGAAAGCGGTAAAGGATATGAAACTGAATAATGTCAATGAGCTGTATCTGCAGATTTCCAACGGCGGAAGTGCGCTGGCAAAACTGGGGCAGCGGCTGATTGATTATTTCATCGAGGACAATAAGAAGGAAGAAGTCCGCAAAGAAGAGGAAATCAAGAAGAAGAAACAGGTTCATCGGGAGAATAGCTCCGATGGAACCGGTATTATCGTCAAGGGCTTGGATAACCTGTTGATTCGTATCGCCAGATGCTGCACACCGGTCCCGGGAGATGACATCATCGGTTTCATCACAAAGGGCCGAGGCATTACGGTGCATCGGAAGGACTGCAGCAATATCGTAAGCCTGCCGGAGCAAGAGAAAGGGCGCTTGATTCATGTAGAGTGGGAGACCCCGAAGGAAGGGCAAACCTATTACACGGACATCAATATCTGTTGTCAGGACCGCCGGGGAATGTTCAGCGACATTTCCAAGGTATGTGAAGACATGGATGTTCGCCTGGTAGGCGTGAACATGAAACCGGCAGATATGGAATACGTTAATGTGACGATTACTGTGGCCATCACCGGAACGCATCAAATTCAAAGATTGCTGATCGCGCTTCGAAATGTCCCGGGAATTGATAAGGTGTACAGGACGAAATCATGATTACAGTAAAACGATACGACGAAAATATGCTTCAAGAAAATACCTATATTCTCACGGATTCCGAAACAAATCAGGGAATGGTAATCGATCCGGGATGCTATACCCCGGCCATGAAAAGAGAACTTCAAAACATGACCGAACTGAAGTACATCATACTGACGCACGCGCACGGAGATCATATGGGGGCGCTGAATGCCATTCGAAGGGATTATCCGGATGCGGTGCTGATTGCCGGGGTCAAGGAAAAGAAGCTTCTTCTGGATGCCGAGAATAACGGATCCATGGAGTTTTCGCCGGAGTCGGTGAGCACGGAAGCAGACCGATACGTTTCGGAAGGAGAGTCGGTAAATCTGGGAAGTGTGACATTTACTTTTATGGAAACACCGGGACATACGGAAGGCGGAATCTGTATCTGCGGTGACGGCAAGATTTTTACCGGAGACACGCTGTTTTTCCGAAGCATCGGACGGACGGACTTGTACTCCGGAAATATGGATCAGATGCGGAAGTCGCTGCAGAAACTGATGAGACTGCCGGATGAAATTCAGGTGTTGCCGGGCCACGGACCGGGCACCTCTATCGGCGCAGAGAAGAAAGGAAATCCATTTGTATAGATTCTATCTAAACGGAATCAAAAATGAATATCACCTGGAGGAGTTGGCACGGGAGTTTTTGGCGAATGACGAGTTCGAAATCATCCCGGTGGACTTTCATGAAGGATTTTCACCGCATTTAACGGATAAAAGTTATTTGTTAAACGGCGGAAAAGATGCGGATTTGGACGGTGTGAAGAGAGAATTGTACCGTATCCTGTCGGATTTAACCGGAATTGCTCCCGAGTGGGGGACTCTTACCGGGGTGCGGCCGCTGAAATTGACCTTTTCAATTTACGGTCAGTGTGGCGACATCGCACAGACTATGGAAACGATGGCGCAGAAGTACTTGCTTCATCCGGAAAAAATCGAACTCCTGCGACGGATTCTGAATTACCAGCTGTCGTACATGGAGCGCCCGGGAACCGACAGCCTTAGCCTGTACATTCACATCCCGTTTTGTCCGACGAGATGTTCGTACTGTTCATTTGCCAGCAGTGTGGCATCGCCGGCGGAAATTGCAGAGTATTTGGAATTTCTTTTACGGGAAGTGGAATATACCGGGGAAAAATTTCGCAAGACGGGCCAGTCGGTGGAAAGCGTGTACATTGGCGGTGGGACCCCCACCACTTTGGAAGCGGATCAGCTGAGCCGCTTAGTGGATGCGATTCAATCGGCCTTCCAGCTGGATTTATCCCGCATCGAATTCACCATCGAAGCGGGGCGGCCGGACACCATCACCCGAGACAAGCTGGAACAGATTCATGAAAAAGGGGTGGACCGAATCAGCATCAATCCGCAATCCATGAATCCCCGGACTTTGTTGGAAATCGGACGGGAGCACAGCCCGGAGGACATCCGAGCGGCATTTCGGACTGCTGCGGCGATGGGCTTTCGAACCATTAATTCCGATGTAATTGCGGGATTGCCGGGAGAGACCCCGGAAGATTTCAGGAACACTTTGGAAGAATTGGTGTCGCTGGGGGCCAATAATATTACGGTACACACCCTATCGGTAAAAAGAGGATCGAAGCTGAAAGAACAGGATCCGGAGTATTACCGCAGAGATACGGAGAATGTAAGAACCATGCTGGCGTTTTCGGAAGAATTCCTTACCGCCCATGGTTTTGAACCGTATTATATATACCGGCAAAAACATCAGATGGGCTCTTTCGAGAACGTGGGCTACTGTAAACCGGAGGCCCATTCGGTGTATAACGTACGGATAATGGAAGAAAAACAGACCATCATCGGCTTGGGTGCCGGTGCAATCGGCAAGAGATATTACCCGGAATCGGATCGTCTGGAACGAATTCCGAATGTGGGAAACAGTGCGATTTATAAAGAGCGTTTCGATGAAATGCTTTTACGAAAAAATAATTACTGGGAGGATAGAGATGGCAATTAAAGCACCGAAGGGTACGAAGGATATGATGCCGGAGGATGCCTATAAGTGGCACTACATTGAAGATGCCTTCTTCAATATTTGTGACGAATACGGTTTTGGCGAACTTCGTACACCGATTTTTGAGGATACGAACCTGTTCAACCGAGGTGTTGGGGAGACCACGGATATCGTTCAGAAGGAAATGTACACCTTTGAAGATCTCGGTCACCGCAGCATCACGCTGAAACCGGAAGGAACATCTCCGGCGGTTCGTGCTTTTATTGAAAGCAAGCATTTCGCGGATATGCAGCCGAGCAAGTATTGCTACAATACCCCGTGCTTCCGATATGAGAAGCCGCAGGCAGGAAGACTTCGCCAGTTCCATCAGTTCGGCATCGAGAACTTCGGTGCTTCATCCATGATGGCGGATGCGGAAATCATCGCAATGGCGGACGATTTTCTGAAGCGCATGGGAATCGATGAAATCGAGCTGCACATCAACAGCGTCGGATGCCGGGAATGCCGTACAAAGTATCGGAAAGCGCTGCAGAATTTCCTGCGTCCGCATTACGATGAACTGTGCAGCACCTGTCAGTCCCGCTTCGAAACGAACCCGATGCGTATTCTGGACTGCAAATCCAAGGACGATCAGGAAATCGTCAAGGATGCGCCGTTGATGGTGGATTATCTGTGCGATGACTGTCGGGACGCATTCGAGGAACTGCAGGAAAACCTGAAGACCATGGACATTGAATTTAAGGTGGATCCGAAGATCGTTCGGGGATTGGATTACTACACCAAGACCGCATTTGAGTTTGTCACCACAAAGATCGGTGCGCAGGGCACGGTTTGCGGCGGCGGACGGTACGACCATCTGATTGAGGAAATCGGCGGACCATCCATGCCGGGCGTGGGATTCGGCTTAGGCAAGGAGCGACTGCTGATGCTGATGGAAATGTGCGGATCGGATTTCGGCAAACCGGTACAGCCGGAAATCATGATTGCATTTATCGGCGATAAAGCGAAACATTACGCGCTGAACCTGGTGCAGTATCTGCGGCACAATCATGTTCGTGCGATTGTGGATACCCAGGAGCGTAATTTGAAGGGCCAGATGAAGTATTCCAACAAGGTGGGCGTGAAGTATTCCATCGTTATCGGGGACGATGAGATTGAAAGCGGCGAGCTGACGATGAAGAATATGGAAACCGGCGAGCAGACGAAAATTGTCAAGGAAGAAATTTTGAATAAAATCAGGAGAGGATAATGTCAGAAATTTACAAGCGCACGCATATGTGCGGCGAGCTGCGGCTTGCAGATGAGGGAAAAGAAGTCATTCTGAACGGTTGGGTGGCCAAGCAGAGAAGCTTGGGCAGTCTGGTATTCGTGGATCTTCGGGATAAGACGGGAATTACCCAGATTACTTTTAACGAAGATATTCCGGAAGAGCTGATGGAGGCGGCAAAATCTCTGCGGAGCGAGTTCTCCGTTGGTATTAAGGGTATTGTTCATGAACGCAGTGCCAAGAATGACCATCTTCCTACCGGTGAGATTGAAGTATTTGCAACGGATATGGTAATTTATTCCAGCGCAGAGACTCCGCCGATTTACATCCGTGACGATGACAATGTGGATGAATCTCTTCGTCTCAAATACCGTTATTTGGATCTTAGAAAGAATAAAATGCAGAGAAATCTGCTGTTCCGTCACAAGGTCACCAAATGCGCACGGGACTATTTCGATGAAAACGGATTCGTCGAGGTGGAAACCCCAATGCTGATTAAGTCCACACCGGAAGGTGCACGAGACTATCTGGTGCCGAGCAGAGTGAAGAACGGTGCTTTCTACGCACTGCCGCAGTCTCCGCAGATGTTCAAGCAGCTGCTGATGGTTGCCGGTACGGATCGGTACTTCCAGATTGTAAAGTGTTTCCGCGATGAGGATTTGAGAGCAGACCGTCAGCCGGAATTCACTCAGATCGATTTGGAAATGTCCTATGTGGATCAGGAAGATGTCATCGCAATGCAGGAAGGATTCCTGAAGAAGCTGATGAAGGACCTGAAGGGACTGGATATCGAGACTCCGTTCCCGAGACTGACCTGGACGGAAGCCATGGAACGTTACGGTTCCGATAAGCCGGATACCCGTTTCGATATCGAACTGGTTCTCCTGAATGATTTGGTGCAGAACTGTGACTTCGCCGTATTTACCGGTGCGCTGGAAAACGGTGGCGATGTTCGGGGTATCTGCGTACCGGGCGGTGCGGCTCAGTATTCCAGAAAGAAAATCGATAAGCTGACCGAGGAGGCAAAGCATTACGGTGCGAAGGGTCTCGTATGGATTAAGAAGGAAAACGGCGAATACAATTCTTCCGTGAAAAAATTCTTTACCGAAGAGCAGCTGGCAGAAATCATGGATCGCCTGGGTGCAGAAGACGGCGACATTGCATTTATCGTCAGCGACCGAAAGAAGGTCGTGTTCGATACCCTGGGCTGGCTGAGACGGAAGATTGCCGATCAGATGGGACTTCTGGATGACAATCAGTTCAACTTCCTGTGGGTGGTGGACTTCCCGATGTTCGAGGAAGATGATGAAGGAAACATTAAAGCCATGCACCATCCGTTCACACAGCCGAAGCTGGACGAACTGGATAAGCTGGACGGAAACATCCTGGATCTCAAAGCCGATGCGTACGACATCGTATTGAACGGTGTAGAGCTT
>JAEUGJ010000025.1 GCA_016775335.1 Mogibacterium sp. | reverse complement strand
CAATTATGAGAGTTTCATGCCATTCTTGCAATCCACCCTGTTATTAGGCGCTTACGATGGAAAAACGTATAACACAAATCACTATTCCCTGGAAATGATTATTGCCGTTGGCTTCAAGGTCAATTCTGAACGTGCGGTGCAGTTCCGCAAATGGGTCAATCAGATTATGAAAGACTACATCATCAAAGGGTGGGTTATGGACGATGAACGGCTGAAATTGCAAAACTTCATGCCAAAACCGAATTTGAAAAGTACCGTGTGATTCAGGACAGAATGTTCATGTCCGACTTTGACCGGTATATGCTGGAACTGGAAGAGAACGTGAAGAAATAGAGCGTGAAACCAGTAATATTGACAATTGGCATGTTTAGTTGTATTATTTAATCAAAATTCGGCAAAATAGCAAAACGCCGAAAATTAATCAAACAAAAGCGAGGTGGAAAAGATGGTAAGCACAGCAATACTTCCTGAAGATCAGAAGATCTTTTCCATGCAGGAGCTTAAGGAAAAAGGCTTTTCACAGTATAAGGTCAGTAAGCTGGTCCGTGAAGGAAAACTTATAAAACTGAATAAGAGTTATTATGAGAATGCAGATTATCGTGGAGAGGAATCGGACTTTTATTATACTGAAGCCTATGCACCGAAGGGTGTGATATGCCTGCTCAGTGCAGCAGTATATTATCATCTGACGACATTCATCCCGGATGCGGTGGATGTTGCCATTCCAAGGAAGGCTAAGGTTTCCACCATGCCGGACTGGCCGCAAATGAGCGTTCATCATTATACAGATGACAGACATGAATTGGGAGTTATAACGGTTAAGGAAGGCGGGAATGAATTCCAGATCTATGATATGGAGAAAACCGTTGTTGATATCGTATTTTACAGAGAAAAGGTCGGAATTGAAGAAACAAAGGAAATCCTTGTAACTTATCTGCAAAGAAAGGATCGTAACCTGAACCGACTTCTCAAATATGCAGAGCTGATGAAATGCGATAAAGCAATGAGACAATATCTGGAGGTGCTCGTATGATTAGTGCAACTTCAGTGAAGGATAGATTGAAGAACCAAGCGACAGCAAGCGGAAGCGCATTTCAGGAGTTGCTTTTGTCATATGGGTTGGAGAGAACCGTGTACAGACTGTCGATGTCAGAATATATTGTCTCGTAATCGCAGTTAAACTTGCAAATCCACAGGCTGCAACGGAAGACTTGGGAGGTGACTTCGGATGCCGTTTCAGATTATTCGAAACGATATTACAAAAGTAAAAGCAGATGCCATCGTGAATACGGCGAATCCGGATGTTGCTATTGGCAGAGGCACGGATTGTGCGATTTATCATGCCGCCGGTAAAGATCGGTTGCTTGCGGAACGTAAGAAAATCGGTATCATGTGCCCGGGTCAAGCGGCCCATACACCTGCTTTTAACCTGGACGCAAAATATATAATCCATACTGTCGGACCGGCGTGGATCGATGGCAATCACGATGAGCGGGAGATTCTTCATTCGTGTTATGAGAAATCGCTGAACCTGGCAGCAGAGCTTTCCTGCAGGAGCATCGCATTCCCGCTGATTGCCACAGGAAGCTACGGGTTTCCGAAAGATGAAGCGCTGCAGATTGCTTTGGCGGAGATCGACAAATTCCTTCTGTCTCATGAGATAGAGGTTATCCTGGTCGTGCTGGGCCGGAAGGCGTTCGAGCTCTCGGAGAAGCTGGTGGGGGATATTGAAGAATATATCGACGAGCACGGCATCGCGGAGCTTCACGAAGCGGAGTACGGAATTTGGTACGGAAGCGAGCGGTGGGGGCGGCCGGAGCAAAATAAAACTTCCGCGATTCTGGGTGCACCGTTATTCCCGGACGTTACCGGAATGAGCCTGGATGAAGTTCTGGAGAGTTCCGAGGATACTTTTCAGCAAAGGCTGTTCAAGCTGATTGAACAGAGCGGCATGGACGATGTCACCGTTTATAAGAAAGCAAACATCGATCGGAAAGTGTTTTCCAGGATCCGATGTAAGGAAGACTACAAGCCGACGAAAAAAACAGCGGTGGCATTTGCAATCGCGCTTCAGCTGGATATGCCGGCGATGCTGGATCTGCTGTCCAGGGCAGGGATTGCATTCTCTCCCAGCAGCAAGTTTGACCTGATCATCACCTATTTCGTCACGAACAAGGTGTACGATATCTATGAGATAAACGCTGCACTGTTCAAATACGGGCAGCCGATTCTGGGGGAGTGATCCTGGGGAGTGGAATTTGTCGCATGGCAGACGACCACTCCTTTTTCGTATTTTGATATACTGGCATCATCAAGAATGCGAAGGAGGATTCAATATATGTATGGAGCAATTCTAGGAGATATGATCGGTGCACCCTATGAGTTTGACAGGGGGAATAAAACAAAAGATTTCGAGATGTTCAATGACCGGGTGTGTTTCACGGATGATTCCGTAATGACGATTGCGGTGGCGGATGCGCTGATGCGCATTTCAAATGATGCCGAGGATGATGATGTGAGAACGGCAGTCATTCAGTCTATGCAGAAATGGGGAAGGAAGTATCCTCGGGCCGGTTATGGACAGAGATTCTTCTTTTGGCTGAGCAAGAAAAACCCGAAGCCGTACGGCAGTTGGGGGAATGGATCGGCAATGCGGGTCTCATCGGTGGGCTGGTTGTATAACAGTCTGGAAGAGACCCGAAGATATGCAAGGCTGACCGCAGAAGTTACTCATAATCATCCGGAAGGCATAAAGGGTGCGGAAGCGGTGGCGTCGGCTGTTTTTATGGCGCGAAACGGGGCTTCCAAGGAGGAGATAAAGAAATATATCATTCAGGAATTTGATTATGATCTTTCCAGAACCTGCGACGAAATCAGACCGGGATATCATCACATCGAATCATGTCAGGAAACGGTGCCGGAAGCATTGACGGCTTTCATGGAAGGGGCGGATTTTGAGGATGTAGTCCGGACGGCGGTGTCTCTGGGTGGTGACTGCGATACCTTAACCTGTATTGCCGCGAGCATTGGGGAAGCATTCTACGGCCTCCCGGATAATATGAGAGGTGAATGCCGGAAGCGGCTGCCGAAAGATATGCTCAGGGTTCTGGATCAATTTGATGAACGAAGGGGTGATAGAAGATGAAAAAGTTTGCATTGAGAAACTTGGTTTTACTGCTGTGTTTGATGGTGGTGATATCCTTTACGGGATGCGCCTCTGAGGCCAAAAAGGCGATGGATGAGAGTGTGGATACGGCAAACGAATTGCTGGAGAAAGATGCAGAGCCATTTGATGCGGAAACGGAAACGACGCTTGAAAAGGCGGTGAAAACCAGCGAAGAGGCAGAGGATGACGATGCGTATAAGAAAGTAAAGAAGGATATAGATAACGCAATCAAAGCCTATCAAGACAGCGTGAAGCAGCAAAAACAGGTAACCGAGCCGAAAGAAAAATTCCTGGTTGAGAGAGCGAAGACCGTCAAAAGTGTTACAGCGGTGGAAGCGGCTACAGAAAAAACAGATGCGAATACACTCATGAATAAGAAAGGCGGGTATTACGCATATGTGGCGATGAAATCATCCCTGATTGAAGACTATGGTGAGGGAGAATCTCCGGTAGAAGCCGGCACGGAAGGCGGCGCAGTAATCGAGGCATTCCATAGTGCTAAGGATGCAGAAGCACGAGATGCGTATCTTTCCGGATTTGATGGAGCGGGCATGCTTTCGCCGGGCTCTCACAGAGTGGTAGGAACACTTGTGATCAGAACATCTGACGAGCTTTCGGCTTCGGATCAGAAAAAACTGGAGAATCGTATTGTTGACGCGCTTATCAAACTGGAATAAGGGATGAGTCGGAGATTCATGGAACAGGAAAGGCATCTCTTCGGAGGTGTCTTTTTTCGTATGTAAATTCAAAGTTTTACCATAAAGAATGTATTTAAATGCTTGCAAATGCAAGCAAAAGGAAATATAATAAAGCAAAAGGAGGCGATATTATGGCAAATACATCCGCTGTTTATGCAAGAATAGATACTAATCTCAAGAATAATGCGGAGAACATTCTCTCCCAGCTAGGCATTTCTCCATCCAGTGCAATTCAGATGCTTTATAGTCAGATTGTGCTGAAACAAGGTATACCGTTTGCTTTGAAGCTTCCTTCTTCAAAGCCGTTCGCTGTTGGTGCAATGACCAGAGAAGAGCTTAATGCAGAACTCCGGAAGGGAGTTGATTCCATTAAAGAAGGAAATGTATTTTCTGCAGATGAGGTTGATGCAGTTCTTGCAAAGGAATTTGGCATATGACGGATCTCTATGATATCGGCTATTCTGCAGATGCACTTGGCGATTTGCGCGAAATCTATTCGTATATTGCGAATGAACTCCTTGTTCTGGAAACTGCTACAGCTCAACTGAGACGAATACGAAACGGTGTTCGTTCCTTGTATTTCATGCCGACTCGATATGCGCTAGTTGAATGGGAACCCTGGCATTCGATGAAAATGCATCAGTTTCCGGTGGACAACTTCATTGTGTATTATCTTGTGGATGAAAAGAAGAAGGCAGTTACAGTAGCTCGAGTATTCTACAGAAGTCGTGATATCGAAGAAGTTATAAATAAAAATAGATAAACCATGGTGGAGTTCTTGTGTAAAAGATTAAGAAAACACTAGATTGACGACAGACTACCCCAAAAGGAGGGCCCGCCGTCAATCCGCCGTCAATTTTTGATGGCAATGAAAGCAGATTAGAGCAGATGATAGGAGAAGATTATTAGAATTGACGACGAACGTGGGAGGATGAAGCGTTCGTCGTCAATTTTTTCCTTGCAGAAATTATGATGGAGGGAAGTGAAGCACGGAGACCGATGGGAGACTGCCGTGCATCACCTTATAGCAGAATAGATAGCGCCAGGCATGCCCGGCCCTGCTT
Organism: Mogibacterium sp.; assembly: GCA_016775335.1. Classification (GTDB taxonomy): domain Bacteria; phylum Bacillota; class Clostridia; order Peptostreptococcales; family Anaerovoracaceae; genus Mogibacterium_A. The sequence continues at coordinate 19,106 of JAEUGJ010000025.1, read as the reverse complement.
GTCTGGCATGTTTATTGTGAAGTTGGTGTGAAGTGTTATGCATTTCCGCCCAATAAGGCCTCTTTTGCACAACATTTTCCCGCTGCAGGCAAATCTTTGCGGAATATTAGAGAAAAGCGCCCGTTGCGACTCTCTTCGCACTAGAATTCATCAAAAAGCCAGCGAAATCAGTTCGTAAATTCGCTTGAAAAATCCTCTATAGCAAGTTTCCTCATCGGTTCACTTCAAATTGTTGTGCAAAAGGAAGGTTAAAAGGCCAATATGCACAACGTTTCACACCAACTTCACAAACAGGCCCGAGCACGACTCTAATCACCTGTTCAGTTTCTCCCTAACCCGTTCGGTTTCGCCCCGATAACCTTATTTTGGATCTTCACAGTTTTACACCGATTTGATATAAACATTAACCAAATCGGATAGCACGGAAGCTCTGGGAATGCTACTATAATTGTGCGGAAGCAATCCACCGGAAGCAATCCACCGGAGGCAAGCACCTCGGAAATAAGCCATCGGAACGGCTCCGCAGATTATGAAAAGGAGCAAACGCATTTGAAATATAAGGACATCAGGAAGAACAAGGAAATCAACGTATATTTGGAGAAGGGAAACGCCAACCTGGGACAGCTGGGTTTTACGGATCACTCTCAGGCCCACTGCGTGCAGGTAGCTCAGCAGGCAGGAAAAATCCTGGAGCGGTTCGGCTACTCCCAGCAGGAAATCGAGCTGGCGAAAATCGCCGGGTACATGCACGACATCGGGAATGCGATTAACCGGACCCATCATGCGGAGTACGGGGCACTTCTGGCCAACGACCTGCTGAAGGACACGGACATGTCCATTGAAGACCGGGTCACCGTAATTTCCGCCATCGGCAACCATGATGAATCCACGGGGGATCCGGAGGACGTGATATCGGCGGCGCTCATCATCGCCGACAAAACCGACGTGCGGCGGAGCCGAGTGCGCCAGAAGGATAAGTCCACCTTCGATATCCACGACCGCGTCAATTATGCCGTGACGGAATCGAAGCTGAAGATTGCCAAGGACAAATCCGTCATCGCGCTCAATCTGCAGATTGACGAGAACATCTGCTCCATGTTCGATTACTTCGAAATCTTCCTGGAACGCATGATGCTTTGCCGCAAATCCGCAGAGGTTCTGGGAACCACGTTTAAACTGACGGTAAACGGCCGCAAAGTTCTTTAATAGCTTTTGATAATTGTAAAAAAGAGGTGTCTTCGGTCCCACGCGGCCGGAGGTGCCTCTTTTTACGTGCCGTTCTTGTGATGGATTCTTTGCACGGGGCAACATAAAAAACAATTTTGTTTCACAAAACGTACAAGAAGCTTCGATAGAATGTATGAATAAAAATACATGACAGTGTTTTTGTAAAAGCTTGGGAGTCTAATTACGTCATTGCTTTAGCCGGTGTACTGCACCCGACAAGGAGATGAGAGTATGATTCAACTGATAGATGTAACGAAAGCGTTTAAGAACAATGTGGTCCTGGACGGGATTTCCATGGATTTTCGGGACGGGGAGCTGACGGTGCTGATCGGTCCCAGCGGATGCGGAAAGACGACCACTCTGAAGATGATTAACCGGCTGATTACCGCCAGCAGCGGCCGGATTCTTATCGATGGAGAGGATATCGAATCCATCGATAAGGTGAAGCTGCGCCGGAACATGGGATACGTGATTCAGCAGGGCGGCTTGTTTCCCCATATGACCATCCGCCAGAACATCGAAATCATCGAGAAACTGGAAGGTAAGGATGAGTATCAGATTTTAAAGAACACGGAACGGTTGATGGAAATGGTAGATATGGACGCGGAGAAATTCCTGGACCGATATCCCAGCGAGCTGTCCGGCGGGCAGCAGCAGCGAATCGGCGTAATCCGAGCCCTGGCTAACGACCCGGATTACGTGCTCCTGGATGAACCATTTTCCGCGCTGGATCCGCTGACCAGAAGTTCTTTGCAGGATGAACTGGCAGATCTTCATCGAAAGATGGGAAAGACCATGATTTTCGTCACTCACGATATGGACGAGGCAATCAAAATCGCGGACCGAATCTGCATCATGAAGGACGGCCACATTCTGCAATACGATACGCCGGAAGAAATTCTGCGGCGTCCGGCGGATGATTTTGTGGCAAGCTTCGTGGGAGCGAACCGAATCTGGGGAGCACCGAAATACATTCGGGTGGAGGATTTTATGATTCGCCATCCGGTAACCTGCGATGCCTCCCTTTCCGCGGAGCGATGCATCACCAAGCTGACGATGCGGCACGTGGATACGCTGTTGGTGACCGGCAAGGAAGGACAGTTGCTAGGCATCGTGAACCGGAAATCCCTGTACGCCAATCACCGGCCGAAGAAGCCGGCGGGAGAGATTATGCTGCCGCCGAAATGCACGGCCCATCCGGAAGACAGCATTCTGGATGTGCTGAAGATGATCGATCAGACGGATGCGAACAACGTGCCGGTGGTGGACGATCTGGGCAGGCTGGTGGGTCTGTTGACCAACAGTAACCTGGTTTCGACGCTGAGCCGCCAGTATCTGGAAGATATGACGGAGGAGGTGTCGGGCAATGATTAAGATGTTCGAATATTTTGCGGCCAACGCGTCGCAGATATGGAAGCTAACGCTAGAGCATATCGAAATGACCGCAATTGCGGTGTGTATCGCCATTCTGATTGGCGTGCCGTTGGGCATCCTGATCAGCTACGTGCGGAAGCTGGATAAGCCGATACTGGGTCTGGCCAACGTGGTGCAGGCCATTCCAAGCATGGCGCTTCTGGGCCTGGCAATTCCGCTGCTGGGCATCGGCGTGCTGCCGGCCATCGTGATGGTCATCATCTACTCGCTGCTGCCAATCGTGAAGAACACCTATACCGGAATTTCCGGAATCGATCCATTGATGGTGGAAGCGGCCAACGGAATCGGGCTGACGCCGCGGCAGGTCCTCACCAAAGTGAAGATCCCGATGGCGCTGCCGGTGATTATGGTCGGCGTGCGGATTTCGGCCGTGACGGCAGTGGGCCTCATGACCATGGCGGCATTTATCGGAGCCGGTGGCCTGGGATATCTTGTTTTTGCGGGAATTCGAACCACCAATAACTACCAGATTCTGGCGGGAGCGATTCCGGCGTGCATTCTGGCACTGCTGGTGGATTTCCTGATGGGACTGGTGGAGAAGCTGGTAACGCCGATCAGTCTGCAGAAGAGCAACGGTCTCTCCCGGACGCAGATGAAGCGGAAACGCAGAAGAGAGAAATTAACTCTGGGGACCGCGGTGGTTCTCATCTGCGCCATCATCGTGGGCGGGGCGGTGAACAGCCGGCTTGCGGGACGGGAAAAAGAAATTACCGTGGGCGGCAAGGATTTTACCGAGCAGCTCATTCTGGTGAATCTTTATTCCGACTATATCGAGGCGCATACCGACATCAGCTGCGTGCGGAAGGAAAACCTGGGGGGAAGCCAGGTGTGTTACCAAGCGCTGAAGAAGGGCGATATCGATATGTACGTGGATTATACCGGCACCCTGTACGGAAGCGTGCTGAAGCATGACGGCACCGACGATATGGAAGGGGTGTACAACACCTGCGTCAAGGAGATGAAAAAGAAGAATATCTCACTGACCCAGCAGTGCGGGTTCAACAACACGTACACCTTGGCGGTGAGCAAGCAAATTGCCAAGAAGTACAATCTGGAGACCATCCAAGATCTGGTGCGGAAATCCTCCCGGCTGCACCTGGGGTGTACTCTGGAATTCCAGAATCGCCACGACTGCATCGACGCACTGGAGAAGGCGTATCCGAGCCTGAAGTTCAAGAAGATATCGGCGATGGACGGTTCGCCGCGTTTTGTGGCACTGGATAATAAGGAAGTGGACGTAATCGATGCCTTTGCAACGGATGGAATGCTGATGAAATACAATCTGAAGGTGTTGAAGGATGAAGACCACGTGTTCCCGCCGTACTATGCGGTTCCGTGTTTCAATTCCGATACCCTGAAAAAATATCCGGAACTGCAACAGGTGGTGGACGAGCTGGCGCCGAAGCTTACCGACGAGGTGATGATGAAGCTGAACTATCAGGTGGACGTGCAGGGGAAGGAGCCGAAGGACGTGGCCAGAGCGTTCTTGGAGCAGGAGAACCTGATCTAGCGGTGGCTCGCACAGATTGTAAAAAACCGAAAAACATATTGAACACGAAACGATAATTTGTTACAATACAAAAGTTAAAAGGGAGTAGCTAGCCGAACGTGTTCACTTTTTCGTCAGTACAGTTATTGAAGAATAACTCGGAAAGTGATTAAATAGCGAGACTTTTACTGTTAGATGCAGTAGGAGTCTCTTTTTTTGTACTTATTGCCTACTGCAAGGGAATAAGGAAAGCGAGGTAGAAAAATGTTATTACAGGCGGGTATTTTAATCGTCGGATTTGTTTTTCTGGTAAAAGGCGCCGATTGGTTCGTGGAGGGTTCGGCCAGCATTGCGAAAAAGCTGGGCATTCCGCAGCTGATCATCGGTCTGACCATCGTGGCCATGGGCACCAGCATGCCGGAAGCGGCGGTGAGCATTACCGCAGCACTGAAGCAGAATGCCGGCATCACCATCGGAAACGTGGTGGGCAGCAACATTCTGAACGTATTTGTTATTCTGGGGGTTACGGCGCTGATCACCAACGTGACGGTGCAGAAATCCACCTTGAAATATGAGATGCCGTTCATGACGGCCATCACCGTGGTTATGCTGATCTGCGGATTGACCGGCGGAACCGTCAACTTTGCGGAAGGGGTCCTGATGTGGGCGCTGTTCCTCGTGTACCTGGGGTACCTTTTCGTCATGGCAAAAAAAGGTACCGACGAAGAGGATGGCGATACCCCCATTCACCCGGTATGGAAATGTCTTCTGCTGATGGTTATCGGCGGAATTCTGGTAGTAAAAGGAAGTGATTTTGCCGTCAGCGGGGCGTCCGAGATTGCCCGCTATTTCGGCATGAGTGAGCGGTTCATCGGACTGACCATTGTGGCGCTGGGAACGTCCCTCCCGGAACTGGTGACTTCCGTCACCGCAGCGAGAAAGGGAAACGCTGGAATTGCCATCGGCAATATCGTGGGCAGCAATATCTTCAACATTCTGTTCGTCATCGGTACAACGGCGCTGATCTGTCCGGTTCCTTTTGAACGGAAATTCGTCGTGGACGTCGCCGTAGCGATTCTGGCCGCTGTGGTGCTGTGGGCCGGCACGGTAAAACACAAGGAATTGAGAAAACCCTGCGGCATCGTCATGCTGCTGTGCTACGCGGGATACTTCGCATATCTTTGCTTGGCGTAATAGAATAAAAATAATTTCTCATCATCGGAGGCGTCCGGTGGTGAGAATTTTTTTTTGCATATATAGATTTGAAAATGTGAAAGGAGAACACTTTATTATTCGCATTTGTTAAGCTTAATTTAAAAAGTATCATTATTTTAAATTTCTTGTATCCTTTTTTAAACATATAGTTATTTTTCGGCGAGAAATGGACAATAATTTAACTATATAGGTGTGAGTATAAAAAGATTTCGTTTGATGTGAACAACGTGTGAAGAATGTGAAGAATAAAAAAAGCTCAGCGACCTATTTTTAAACGGATATGAAACCCGGTATAAAAATTTTTAATAGCAAAGAAAATTTTAATTAATAAAAGTGTAATAATTATTTAACAAACTATTCGCTTTTCGAGGGTTTCATTCTTTTGACGAGGGTATGAATTGGTGCTATAATCAGTAAAAATGTTATGCATAAGTATTGTTTTCAGGCATTTGGTTCTACAGATATCGGAAAACGTGGAATGCGCATAGAACAGGAGGTTAACAGTCTATGGAATTGCAGATTCACGATTTGGTTTCATCCATCCGCAAAGAGGGTGTCGATGCAGCCAATGAGCAGGCAGAGAAGATTATCGCTGAAGCCAAGAAAAAGGCAGAGGAGATTATTTCCAATGCAAATGCAGAGGCCAAGACAACAAAGGAAGCTGCCACAAGAGAAATTAAAACACTCAGAGAGGGTGCCATCGAGAATGCCGAGCAGGCAAAGAGAGATGCCCTAATTTCCTTTAAGAAGGAAGTGCTGGGTGAAGTTGGCAGAATCCTGGAGGCGAAGGTTCGCGAGGACCTGAAGGGTGAAGCTCTGGGTAAGCTGATCAAAGCCGTTGTCAATGGCGAGGATATGTCTCAGTATGCAGCAGAAGTGGCAGAAGTCACCGATGAATTAAAGGCTGCGCTTGCGGAGGAAATCCAGAATGGTCTTGAGGTCAAGGTTGGAAAGGGAGTTGCTTCCGGATTCAAGCTTGCCGCAAAGGACGGTTCCGGTTACTTCGATTGCACCGATGAGGAGATTATGCAGCTCTTGATGCCTTACTTCAGAGAGATGGATTTCTAAGAACCAGGAGGTAGAGTATGGCTTCGTATTACTACTTAATTTCAAGCCTGCCGGAACTTTCTGCGAACGAAGAGATGCCAATCACCTACGATGAATTCATCGCCATGTGTGAGGACAACGTAAGTGATAAGACCTTGGAGCGTTTGAAAAATCTGACTCTCGATTCTACAGAGGGTCCGCTCCTTAAGAAATGGTCCGGATTCTACACGGGTCTGTTCAGAGAGCTGAATGCTCAGAGAAGCGCCGCTCTTGGAAAGTCCTATCAGGCTGAATATGAGAAGGATCCGGAAAGTACACAGATTGCACAGGCTGCAATCACTGCGAAAAATCCGCTGGAAGCAGAGAAGCTTCTTTTGGTGCGCCAGTTCGAAGCACTGGATTACTACACCGGCGGTCACTTTTTTGATGACGTGTGCTTGTTCGGATATGCGATCAAATTAAAATTGTTGGAACGCCAGAGTTGCTTTGTTAAGGAAAAGGGAGAGGCGGAATTCAAGCGTCTCTTCGATAATGTACAACAGAGCGTTTATAACTTATAACAGGAGATATGCAAATGGAAACAGTAACAGGTTATGTGACTGGCATTAACGGCAACCTTGCAAACGTAAAGTTTGAAAGTGCCGTACGTAAAAACGAAGTAGCGTACATCCTCGTTGACGGAAAGCGTCTGAAGGGTGAGGTTATTCGTGTCAATAACGGAATTGCCAGCATGCAGATTTACGAGATGTCCAATGGTATCAAGGTTGGCGATCCTGTAGAGTTTACAGGGGAGCTGATGAGCGTTGAGCTGGGACCGGGACTCTTGACACAGGTATTCGATGGTCTTCAGAATCCGCTTCCGGAACTGGCGGAGAAGTGTGGCTTCTTCCTGGAAAGAGGTGTGTACCTCGATCCGATTCCGGACAAAGAATGGGACTTCACTCCTTGCGTAAAGGTAGGAGATTCGGTAGAAGCCGGAAGCATTATCGGCAGCGTACCGGAATTCCAGTTCACCAACCAGATTATGGTACCGTTCACACTGAAGGGAACCGATTGGAAGGTGAAATCCATCGTTGAACCTGGTATGCATCACGTTCGTTCAACAATCTGTGTAATCGAAAACAGCAAGGGGGAAGAGATGAACCTGAGCATGGTTATTACACAGCCGATTAAACAGGCAAACAAGTGCTACAAGGAAAGACTTCGTCCGGATGAACCTCTGGTAACTCAGCTCCGTGCGATTGATACATTCCTGCCGGTTGCAAAGGGCGGAACATTCTGTATCCCGGGACCGTTCGGTGCAGGAAAGACCGTACTTCAGCACAGTGAGGCAAAGAACGGTGAAGCGGACGTCGTTATCGTGGCAGCCTGCGGAGAGCGTGCCGGCGAGGTTGTAGAAATTCTGAAGGAATTCCCGGAACTGGAAGACCCGAAGACCGGTCGTTCCATGATGGAGAGAACAATTATTATTTGTAACACGTCCTCCATGCCGGTAGCAGCCAGAGAGGCTTCCTGCTATACCGCAGTAACCCTGGCAGAGTATTACAGACAGATGGGTCTGGACGTACTGCTTCTGGCCGACTCCACCAGCCGTTGGGCACAGGCAATGAGAGAGATGTCCGGACGTCTGGAAGAAATCCCGGGCGAAGAAGCGTTCCCGGCATATCTGGAGTCCACCATTGCGGCATTCTATGAGAGAGCCGGAAAAGTAAGACTGAACGACGGTCGAATTGCTTCCGTTACAATCGGCGGTTCGGTATCCCCGGCCGGCGGTAACTTCGAAGAACCGGTAACTCAGGCAACCCTGAAGGTAGTCGGTGCATTCCACGGTCTGACAAGAGAGCGTTCCGATGCACGTAAATATCCGGCAATTCACCCAATTGATTCTTGGTCCAAATATACCGGCGTAGTAGATATGGATCGAGTAGAGAACGCGCGCTCCATCCTCAGAAAGAGCGTAGAAGTTAACCAGATGATGAAGGTTGTCGGCGAAGAAGGTACATCCTCAGAGGATTATACATTCTATCAGAAGGGCGAGCTGTTGGATGCGGTATATCTCCAGCAGAACTCCTTCGATGAAATCGATGCGGCATGCTCTCCGGAGAGACAGCGTATCGAGTTCGACATGATGTACGATGTAATTAATAAAACCTATGACTTGCAGGACAAGAAGGAAATCAGATCTTTCTTCAATCAGCTTAGACAGGAATTCCTTGACTGGCATGGAACCGTCTTCGGTACACCGGAATTCGAGGCACAGAAGCAGAAGGTTTCAGATTTCTACCTCGCTAAAGCGGTTAACTAGGAGGCAATAAGATGCAGAAAGTATATACGAAAATTGAATCTATTGTCGGTAACGTAGTTACAGTAAGAGCGGAAGGTGTTAAATACGGAGACCTGGCTCTTGTTGGTGACAGTTATGCGACAGTAATTAAGCTGGATAAGGACATGGTATCCCTGCAGGTATTTGCGGGTGCTCAGGGTGTCGGAACCAGCGATGAGGTGCGTTTCCTCGGAAAGCCAATGATGGTATCCTTCTCGGATAACCTTCTGGGAAGAATCTTTGACGGTGCCGGCGTACCGAGAGATAACGGTCCGGCTCTGACGGAGAACATGATTCCAATCGGCGGACCTTCTTTTAACCCGTCGAAGCGTATTCTCCCGAACAAAATGATTCGTACCGGTATTCCGATGATTGACCTGTTCAATACCCTGGTTGAGAGCCAGAAGCTCCCAATCTTCTCCATTTCCGGTGAACCATACAACCAGCTGCTGGCAAGAATCGCGCTTCAGGCAGAGGTTGATGTCATCATTCTGGGAGGAATGGGACTGAAGTACGATGACTATCTGACTTTCAGAGATACCCTGGAAAAGGGCGGCGTAATGGGACATACCGTAATGTTCATCCACACCGCATCCGACCCAATCGTAGAATGTACCCTGGTACCGGACATGGCTCTGGCAGTTGCAGAGCAGTTCGCGCTGGAAGGAAAGAGAGTTCTGGTACTGCTCACCGATATGACCAACTTCGCCGATGCCCAGAAGGAAATGGCGATTACGATGGAGCAGGTACCGTCCAACCGTGGATATCCGGGAGACCTGTACTCCAGCCTTGCTTCTCGTTATGAAAAGGCTGTGGACATTGAAGGTGCCGGATCCATTACCATCCTCGGCGTAACCACGATGCCGGGCGATGATGTCACTCACCCGGTTCCGGATAATACCGGATATATCACAGAGGGTCAGTACTATCTGAAGAATGGACACATTGAGCCGTTCGGTTCGCTTTCAAGACTGAAGCAGAACGTAAACGGAAAGACAAGAGATGACCATCGTGCGGTAATGGACGGAATGATTAAGCTGTATGCACAGTATAAGGAAAGTTTGGAGAAGAAATCCATGGGATTCCTTATGACGGAATGGGACGATAAGCTTCTGAAATTCGGAAAACTTTTCGAAGAGAAGCTGATGGATCTTAGTGTAAATATTCCTCTTGAAGATGCGCTCGATCTTGGCTGGGAAATTCTTGCAGAATGCTTTGAGCCGAATGAAACCGGTCTCAAGACAAGTCTGGTTAAGGAAAGATGGCCGAAGAAAGAAGCACTGGACTAAAAGGAGCAGACAGTGGCTATCAAACTTACTAAAAATGAACAGAAAGTGCAGAAGGACCTTCTGAAACAGTATCAGCGCTATTTGCCAACCCTGCAGCTCAAGAAACAGCAGCTTCAGCAGGTAATCATGACAACGAGAGCTGAATTGGCGCAGAAGGAAGCTGAACGTGTTCAGATGATTGGTAATCTCGATGATTGGGTAGCTGTATTTGCAGAAAATGCGATCTTCGACGAGGACAAGAGTATTGACACACTTGTTCAGCCAGAGACAGTAATCTGCAGAAACGAGAACATCGCCGGAGTTACGGTTCCGAAGTTCGAGGAGCTGAAATTCAAGGATGTTGAGTATGATGTAGATGACTATCCTCTGTGGGTGGATACTGCACTGGTAAAACTACGCGAAATCGCGCGGCTGGATGCACTGGTTTCCACCCTTCGGAAACAGGAAGCACTTCTGGAAAAAGAACTTCGGTCCACATCCCAGAGAGTAAACCTGTTCGAGAAGGTTAAGATTCCGGAAGCCAAGGAAAACATCCGAGTAATCGGAGTATACCTGGGCGACCAGCAGACAGCGGCGGTTGTTCGCGGAAAGATTTCAAAGAAAAAATTGGTGGAGGCGGCACAATGATAGAGAAAATGAAAATGGTCTACGTCGTGTCATCGCTTTCACGAAAGAAAGAGATGCTCGATGGACTTGAAAAACTCGGCGTGATGCATATCGCTGAGAAGAAGGGCGCGGTTCATGCCGTGACAGAAAAGTTCACCGAACTGTCCAAATTAACCGCATCCCTTGCGGAATATCTCCCGGACAAAAAAGAACAGAAGAACCTGCAGGCAAAACCGTTGCTTCAGGGCGAAGCGTTCGAGCAGTTCTACGGTGAGGTAAAGGGTGCCGTTGAGAGAAAGGCAGTTCTTGAGCAGGAACTATCGGTTCTTCATACAGAGATCGAGAGAATTTCTCCTTGGGGGGATATTACCTCGGAAGACCTGGAACTGCTTAAGGACCGGAAGTACGAACTTTATTTTTACCGCGTACCGGCGAGCACCTATGCGACCCTGGCGGCGGATGAAGAGCGTCAGGTGATTCGCCTGAAGGACATCAAGAAGGAAGTGCTGATTGCTTCCATCGGAAAGCTTCCGCCGGAGTTCGGTGCGAGTGAGTTCAATCTTCCGGAAAAAGGAGCGGAAGAGCTCGCCGCTGCGGAAGCGGATTGTCAGGCCGGCATCGACAAGAGCGTGGAGACGCTGAAGGACGCAGCGCTGCACATGGACAGCTTTAATGCTGCAATGCTGGTGGCGCAGAATGAAGCGAATTACTCTTCTGCCAGCCAGACTGCCGGAAGCGACGATCGCTTCGTGTGGCTGTCCGGATATGTGCCGGAAGCGGATGTGGATGAGTTCAAAGCATCCGCTGCAGAGAACGGCTGGGCATATGCGATTGAGAGCGTGGATGCCGATGATGAGAAGATTCCGACCAAGCTGAAATTCGGCAAGGTTTCCGGACTCATCGAACCGCTGTACAACATCCTGGGAATTCTTCCGGGATACAGAGAGAGTGATATCTCGATGTGGTTCCTGTTGTTCTTCACATTGTTCTTTGCAATGATTCTGGGCGACGGTGCGTATGGTGTGCTGATTCTCATTGGCACCATCGGATACGTAGCGAAGACGAAGAAAAAGAACACGGCGACATATCTGCTGTTCGTTCTTTCTTTTGCAACCATCGTCTGGGGTGCAATCACCGGTACCTGGTTCGGCCTGGAGAGCGCCATGAAGGTTCCGTTCTTGAAATCCTTGGTAATTCCAAGCATGGCAAGTTATCCGGAATACTTCAACGTGAGCGCTTCCACCCAGCAGAACATGATAATGAAATTCTCGTTCTCGGTGGGTGCGATTCAGATGTGCCTGGGAAGTTTGATTTCCGTAAAGAAGAAGATTTCGGAGAAGAACCTGAGCTGGCTGGCAGACCTGGGATGGCTGATTGCGATTGTATCGCTGTACATGCTCTGCCTGAATCTGGTTATCGGAGAGAAGATTACCATGACACCGGTTGCAGTCGGTGTTGGCGTGGCCTTTGCAATGGTTGTTCTGTTCGGCGGAATGTCCCCGGACAAGACATTTGGACAGGGGCTGAAGTCCGGACTTTCGGACATCTTCACCGTATTCCTGGACACCATCAGTTGTTTCGGAAACATCATGAGTTATATCCGACTCTTCGCGGTAGGAATGGCCGGCCTGGCTATTTCTCAGAGCTTTGACGGTATTGCGGCCGGCTTCGGCGGACCGCTGGTGATTGTCGGCGCACTGGTATTCTTTATCGGACACGCGTTGAACATCGTAATGTGTTTCCTGTCCGTTGTCGTTCACGGCGTTCGTCTGAACGTACTGGAGTTCTCCGGTCAGGTTGGCCTGGAGTGGACAGGTATTCCGTATGAACCTTTTAAGAAAAACAAAAAGGTCATCAAATAAAGATTCTAAATGTAAATTATAAATGATTCTGATGTAATTTAGAAAAGGAGAATTATTATGAACATCGCATTTCTTGGTATGGCAGCAGCCCTTGGTCTTTCCGCAGCTGGATCCGCATTCGGTACAGGTTTTGCAGGTATGTCTTCCGTAGGAGCATGGAAGAAGTGCTACGCAAGTGGCAAACAGGCTCCGTTCATCATGATTGCATTCGCCGGTGCGCCTCTGACACAGACCATCTACGGATTCCTTCTGATGAACTTCATTAAGAGTTCTAACTGCGATCCATCCCTGGCTCTCTGGGTTGGTGTATTTGGTGGACTGGCAATCGGTATGTCCGCTCTGTTCCAGGGCAGATGCGCCGCTGCCGCTGCAGATGCACTGGGTGCAACCGGAAAGGGTACTGCGAACTACTTCATCGTTATCGGTGTTATCGAGACCGTAGCCCTCTTCACACTGGTATTCAGTTTGCTGCTGCTGGGCTAATCGGTGGGAACAAAGACCGATATTTTTAAATAAGTACCTTCATATAAGAAAGCGTTCTTAAATTGAGACGGGGATTCTGCTTCGGCAGAGTCCCCGTTTCCTTATGGAGAAAACCGGAAAAATATGATATCCTGATAACGTTCGAAGAACGAAATTTGAGATGCGGAGTGAAATTGTTTTTAGAAAGTGATGGAATCGAATATGCAGACGTATACGTATGTTTCAGAAGGGAAGTTCGAATTGCGGGAAAAAGAAAAGCCGGTGCTCTTACACGACCGGGATGCCATCGTGAAGGTGACGCTGGCCAGCATTTGCTCCAGCGATCTGCACATCAAGCACGGAAGCGTTCCGCGGGCGGTGCCGGGAATTACCGTGGGACATGAGATGGTAGGAATTGTGGAATCCGTGGGAGAGCGGATAACGCATGTGAAGCCGGGAGACCGGGTCACCGTGAATGTGGAGACCTTCTGCGGCGAATGCTTTTTCTGTAAGAAGGGATTTGTGAATAACTGTACCGATGAGAACGGCGGATGAGCGCTGGGATGTCGGATTGATGGGGGACAAGCGGAATACGTGCGGGTTCCTTTTGCGGATCAGGGATTGAACAAGATTCCGGACGGAGTGACGGACCGCCAGGCACTTCTGGTGGGGGATGTTCTGGCTACCGGCTACTGGGCGGCGCGAATTTCCGAGATTACGAAGGAAGATACCGTGCTGATTATCGGGGCAGGCCCTACCGGAATTTGCACATTGATTAGCGTGATGTTGAAGGAGCCGAAGAATATCATCGTGTGCGAGCAAGATGCGGAGAGAATTCGTTTTATAAATGAGCACTACCCGGAAGTGAAGACCGTAACGCCGGAAAAGTGCCGGGAATACGTGTTGCAGAACAGCGAACATGGCGGCGCGGATGTGGTTCTGGAGGTTGCGGGAGCGGATTCCACCTTCCGGCTGGCATGGGAGTGTGCCCGGCCGAACGCTATCGTGACGGTGGTGGCTCTTTACGACAAGCCGCAGATTCTTCCGCTTCCGGAAATGTACGGAAAGAATCTCACCTTCAAAACCGGAGGCGTGGATGGCTGTGACTGCGAGGAAACCTTGCAGCTCATTGCGCAGGGCAAAATCGACACAGAGCCGCTGATTACCCATACCTATCCTCTTCGCCGGATTGATGAAGCCTATGAGCTGTTCGAGAATAAGCGGGATGGTGTGATTAAGGTTGCCGTGGAATGTTGATGGCGGTTTTTCAGTCCAAAACCACATAACATTTAGATTTGACTTTTAAGATGAAATCTTTAATGATATAATATACAAAAATGTTGATGGTGAAGTCAAATTTGTAGTTAAAAATGTTGATACAATGTACATTTTTATATATAAAAATGTTGATGAGGTGACTGTATGTTGAAGCGAAAAGCGACAAAGGATATCAAAAAATGGGTTGAATCAAAGGATAGAAAGTGTCTTGTAGTGCAGGGTGCGAGACAAACCGGAAAAACATACATAATTGAACGCTTTGCGGAAGATAATTACGAAGAATATGTGGAAATTAATTTCAAACAGATGCCTTCCGCAAGGGATATTTTTTCCGGGGATCTCACGGTTGCTAATATGGTTATGGCGATGCGGTTTCGATTTCCGGAAAAGAAGATTGCGCCGGGAAAAACTATGATTTTTTTGGATGAAATTCAAGAGTGCCAAGAGGCGTTAACTTCGCTTAAATTCTGGGCCTTAGATAACCGCTTCGATGTAATTGCTTCCGGTTCGCTCTTGGGAATCGATTATAAACGAGCTTCATCTTATCCGGTGGGGTATGTGGATTACCTGAAAATGGATGGACTTGATTTTGAAGAATTTCTCTGGGGAATGGGGATAACTGAAGATATGATTGAAACCCTTTGTGGTTATCTCGAAACGAGAACGGTAATTCCTGAGGCCATCCATTCTCAAATGATGGATTACTACAGACAGTATGTCGCAATCGGCGGTATGCCGGAAGCGGTCTCAAAATATGCGGATACAAGAGATTTCAGGGATGTGGATCGGATTCAAAGAAATCTCTTGCAAGGATATCTGTACGATATTGCACATTATGCAACTGCGGAAGAAAAGGTAAAAGCAGAAAAGTGCTATCTTTCACTTGCAAAGCAGCTGTTGGATAAAGAAAATCACAAGTTCCAGTATAAAGAGGTGGAACGTGGAGGACGGGCGCAGAAGTATTATTCCAGTATTGAGTGGTTGCTTCGGGCGGACATGATACATATTTGCAAGCGTGTGACAGATATCAAATTTGATCTAGAAGATTATGCACGAGACGATTTTTTCCGAGCATACACAACCGATTTGTCGTTACTGATGGCGATGAAAGATTTTTCATTGAAGCAGCATATTGTAGAAAATACCTTAGAGGGAAATACAAAAGGCGGCATGTATGAGTGTGCAGTGGCAGATGCCCTTTATAAAAAGGGACATAAGTTGTATTTCTATAAAAATGATACATCTCATAAGGAAATTGATGTGATTATTCAGAAGGATGGAAGTGTTGTTCCAATTGAAGTAAAGAGTGGACAGGGAAAAGCAAATTCATTGAAGTCGGTAATGAAAAAAAACAAAGATATTCCTTGGGGGTACAAGTTTGCAGATGGAAATATAGGGGTAAGTGACGATTGCATCATCACGTTGCCTCTGTACATGGCTGCATTTATCTAAAATGAACCGATGACCGGGTTGCCGTTGCAATCCGGTTTTTTTTGCAAAGGGCACTTGACAGATTCAGCGGAGAGAATATATAATTGCGTTAATAATAAAGGGGAGTAACCTACGTATATATTTGCGTTTGTGGCATCGTCAGTACGATGGAAGCATCCGGTGCCTCAAGGAATTGGTGAGACTTTTATTGCATGTTTTGCTGTGCAGTAGAGGTTTCTTTTTTTATATCATTTTGCAGAAGATTCGCTCTGCCGCACGGGAAATTCAGTCCGTGAATTCTTGGTAAAGAGGAGGCAAAATTATGAAAAAATACTATCAGGAGACGACAAAGACGGTTCTTGAATGCGTAAACAGCAGAGAGACCGGTCTCACCGGAGAAGAAGTAGAAAAATCCAGAGAACGGTGTGGTTGGAATGAACTTGCAGAAGGAAAGAAAAAGAGCATCTTGCAGATTTTCCTGGAACAGTACAAAGATTTTCTGGTGCTGATTCTCATTGCATCGGCAATCATATCCGGCATTCTGGGCGATGCGGAAAGTGCGGCGGTCATCGTCATTGTCATTACCATTAATGCCATCCTGGGAACGGTGCAGACGGTAAAGGCGGAGCAGTCACTGCAGAGCTTAAAGAATCTTTCGGGACCGGAAGCGAAGGTGCTGCGGGATGGTGCCGCTGTCATAATCTCTGCGAGAGAGCTTGTGGTGGGAGATGTCATCCTGCTGGAAGCGGGGGATATGGTTCCGGCAGACGGAAGGCTGATTGAAAATGCAAGTCTCAAGATTAATGAGAGTGCGCTTACCGGAGAAAGCCTTGCGGTGGAAAAAAGCACCGCGGCGATTTCAGAAGATGTGCCCCTGGGCGACCGAACCAACATGCTGTTCTCCGGAAGCTTCGTCACCTACGGGCGCGGAAAAGCAGTGGTAACGGATATCGGAATGGAGACGGAGGTGGGCAGAATTGCCGGACTTCTGAAGTCGACTTCGGAGAAACAGACTCCGCTTCAGGCAAACCTGGAGGACTTCGGCAAGAAACTGTCCGTGCTGATTCTGGTATTCTGCGGAATTCTGTTCGCCATCAATGTTTTTCGCGGAGAGAACATCGGCAGCGCATTCATGTTTGCCGTGGCGCTTGCAGTTGCGGCAATCCCGGAAGCCCTCAGCTCAATCGTGACAATCGTTCTTTCTTTTGGGACACAGAAAATGGCGAAGGAGCACGCGATAATTCGCAAGCTCCAGGCGGTGGAAGGACTGGGCAGCGTATCTGTGATATGTTCGGACAAAACCGGAACCTTGACGCAGAACAAAATGACGGTGGAAGATTACTACGTGGAGGGGAAGAGAATTCCGGCAGCCGCCATAGATGTGGACGACCCGGCACAGCGATGTCTGATGGATTACAGTATTCTGTGCAATGATTCCACCAACGAGAATGGGGTGGAAATCGGGGACCCGACGGAGACAGCGCTGATTAACCTGAGCAGCCGATACGGCATTGAAGCGGCGGTGGTACGGTCGGATTACCCGAGATCGGATGAACTTCCTTTTGACAGCGACCGCAAAATGATGTCGACCCTCCATTCCATTGATGGTGGGAAATGCATGATCGTAAAAGGCGCCGTAGACCGACTTTTGGAGTTGTCGGAATATATTCAGACTGTCGAAGGAATTCGGAAGATTACCGAAGAGGATAAAAGAATAATTCGCCAGCAGAACCGGGATTTTTCCACGGAAGGGTTGCGGGTGCTGGCATTCACGTACCGGCAGATTCCGGAGGGCCACGCGCTGACTTTGGAGGATGAAAATCGTCTGGTGTTCCTGGGATTGATTGCCATGATGGATCCGCCGCGGGAGGAGTCCAAGGATGCCGTGGCGGAATGCATAAAAGCAGGAATTCGTCCGGTGATGATTACCGGCGACCACAAGATTACCGCCGCGGCTATCGCAAAGAGAATCGGCATTCTGCAGAATCTTTCCGAAGCCTGTGAGGGCGCGGATATCGAGGATATGAGTGATGAAGAACTGAGGGAATTTGTTCCCGGAATTTCCGTATATGCCAGGGTTTCTCCGGAGCACAAAATTCGGATTGTGCAGGCATGGCAGGAACGAGGCATGATTGTGGCGATGACGGGGGATGGTGTGAACGATGCGCCCGCACTGAAGCAGGCGGATATCGGGGTTGCCATGGGCGTGACCGGAACGGAGGTGGCAAAAGATGCCGCCGCCATGGTTCTCACCGATGACAATTTTGCAACAATAGTGAAAGCGGTGGCAAACGGACGGAATCTGTACAAGAATATCAAGAATGCCATTCAGTTCTTGCTGTCCGGAAACTTCGGGGCGATTCTGGCAGTCTTGTGTGCATCTGTGACCGGACTGCCGGTTCCGTTTGCACCGGTGCATCTGTTGTTCATCAACCTCCTCACCGACAGTCTCCCGGCGATTGCACTGGGCGTAGAACCTCACGACAGCGAGGTGATGAAGGACAAGCCGAGAGCGGCAAAGGAATCGATTCTGACCGGGAAGTTCCTGAGCAAAATCGCGCTGGACGGATTGGTTATCGGAACCATGACCATGATTGCATTCTTAACCGGATACCATCAGAACGGCGCACTGCTGGGAAGCACCTACGCGTTCGGAACCCTGTGCCTGGCTCGCCTGTTCCACGGCTTCAACTGCAAGTCGGATCATCCGGTAATCTTCACAAAAAGATTCTTCAACAATAAGTGGCTGCTGGGGGCCTTTGTGCTAGGTGCGGCATTGATAACGGCAGTACTTACTGTTCCGGGACTGGAAACGGTGTTCAAGGTGGAGACGTTGAACCTGGCGCAGCTTGGCACGGTGTATCTGTACGCTTTTGCCAGCCTGCCGATTATCCAGTTGCTCAAATGGGTGCGGAAAGAATAACAAAAAATCCTAAATGCGATGAAAGATTGGAATATCCGGAAGAGATTGAATGGTAATGAAGGTGAAACTGCATTTGAGCATGCAAGAGTATTTGATGCATCTATGATTCGAAAAAATCAATCGTAAATTTTTACGATTGATTTTTTGTGCATTTATGTATATAATTTAATCATTAAGGTTAGAAAGGGATAGATTATTATGCGTGAAACTAGAATATTGGAATTCAAGGAAACAATTACGAATACTTTCTTGAAAACAGTTAGTGCTTTTTCGAATTACAATGGTGGAACGATTCTTTTTGGTGTTGATGATGATGGAAATGTGAAAGGTTTGCCAGATGTAAAGCAGGCTTGCTTGGATATCGAGAATAAAATCAATGACAGTATATCGCCTCAACCAAACTATACACTTGAAATACAGAATAATGATCGGACGATAAAGCTCACTATACAAAGTGGCCTTCAGAAACCGTATTTATATAAATCAAAAGCATACAAACGAAATGATACAGCAACGATAG
>JAEUGJ010000024.1:56507-80609 GCA_016775335.1 Mogibacterium sp. | reverse complement strand
ATTTAATGTTTTTAAAGAGGAAGATGAACGACTCTACAAACAGTTACTCGGATAAAATATTACAGATAAAAGAAAAAATCGAAGAAGCAGACGCTGTCGTAATAGGGGCCGGTGCGGGATTTTCAACATCAGCCGGCTTTGCGTATACCGGTGAAAGATTCGAAAAATATTTTTCGGATTTTAGAAAGAAATATGGATTTTCCGATATGTATGCAGGCGGCTTCTATCCGTATAAAACATTGGAAAAACACTGGGGATACTGGTGCAGATATATTTACATCAACCGTTATATGGATGCGCCAAAACCGTTATATCAGAACTTGTACGATTTGGTGAAAGAGAAGGAATACTTCGTACTAACGACAAATGTGGACCATTGTTTCCAGAAGGCCGGCTTTGATAAAAACAGATTGTTTTATACACAGGGGGATTATGGCCTGTTTCAGTGCAGTGATCCTTGCCATAAGGAAACCTATGACAATGAAGAAACCATTAAAAAAATGGTGCTTAGCCAGGGGTTCCGGATTGAAGACGGGGAACTGCAAAAACCGGAAGACGGAGAACTAAAGCTTACGGTTCCGTCCGGTCTGATTCCATATTGCCCGCGCTGCGGCAAGCCGATGAGTATGAACCTCAGATCGGATGAGACGTTTGTGGAAGATGAGGGATGGCACCGGGCGGCAGAACGGTACAACAAATTTATACAGGACCATAAAAAGCAGAAAATAGTGTTCCTTGAACTCGGCGTAGGATATAATACCCCCGGTATTATAAAATATCCGTTTTGGCAGATGACAAACACGTATCAACACGCATCTTATGTGTGTCTGAACCGAGGTGAAGCATATACACCGGAAGAAATAAGGAGAAAGTCTGTCTGCATGAATGAAGATATCGGACAGATACTGAAAGACCTGTAGGCGTTGATATACTACGACTATTGACATGCAACATGCGATTAGCTAATATGATTGAGACTAGCGTTAATGAAAAACACTTAGGGGGGGCGCATGAACAAAAAGTGGCTTTTAGTAATCCTGTTGATTGCATCAGTATCGTTTAATTTTGTTTTGTTAACGTTACCGGAATCTCCGAAAGATACACCGGTGGGTACGTATCAGGCCGTTGTGGATGATGTTGATGTTATCGTAGCTATTGAAAGCGATGGTAATTATTGCATCTATAAGCCGAACGATTCGGTCATACAGAAAGGCAAGTATACCGAAAAAGGAAACGTGTTGACGTTGGATGGTAATGCCAAAGACATAATGTACCATTCCGATGAGGATATCATTTATAACCTCGAGAAGAAGTCCCTGGTGGTATTTAAGCGCGAAAGCAAAATGCCGACATACGTAGGACTGGATGATTCCGAGCTGGAGTAAATGAGTTAGCCTATGAAATAGGTTAGTAGCACGGACAGATAAGCAGACCCGTGATTTCGAAGTTCGAAGTCGTGGGTCTGCTTTTACTTTTTTCTGTGGTACAATATACATATTGCGAAATGCAGTGAAGCATAATTGAGAGCAAAGGCTTGGATGAAGTATTTGAAAGAAGGACAGCCATGGAATCCATTGAACAAAAAAGCCTTTATGGGCGGAAATTTTCAATAGCGAAAGAAAATCCATCGATTCCCGGATGCACAATTTCAAAAGAAATTCATGGCGGTGAGAATTATATTACCGTTTTTTCGCTGGCGAAGAACACGGACATCAGCGCCGAGATTTACCCCTATTACAAAATGATCGTTGTCGCAGCCGGAAGCCTGGAGATGTACGGAAATGATGGTTTTACCCGAAAACTGGAAACCGGGGACTGCATCGTGACGTTGACGGACACGCCGATGGGCATGCGAACGTCAGAAGGAACCGTTTATACCGAAGTATCAGTAAGAAAGGATGACACTATGAACGAATTAATTAAAGCCGGAGAGGTTTTTCGATTGGCAGAGCTTGTGCCGTATGCGGAAGGCAAAATTGTAAATATGGATGTGGTGCACAACGATAAAATGAAGTTCGTTGTCATGGCGTTTGACGAGGGAACCGGGCTGTCGGAACATGCCGCTCCCGGGGAGGCAATCATATTCGCGCTGGATGGAGAGGGGGTCATCGGTTACGAGGGCGAGGAACATCCGATTCAAGTCGGCGAGAATTTCCGCTTTGCGAAAGGCGGGCTGCATTCGGTAAAAGCAACGAAGAAATTTAAGATGGCACTTCTTCTTACGTTGGAATAGTGAATCTATTTCATTGAACAAAATAGCCTTTATGGGCTGTAATTTTCAGTGAAAGCTTGAAAAGCTACAAGAAACCCTATACAATATTGATTAAGAAAGCCTTTATGGGCTGTAATTTTCAATGGAATGGAGTGGGCTTTATGGAAATTAAGCGTGATGGGTACCTGGAGCAGTTGATTTCGTATCGTTTTGACGGCTTAGTGAAAGTAATTACCGGAATCAGGAGATGTGGGAAATCCTATCTTCTTAAAAATATATACCGAGATTACTTGATTGAAAACGGTGTGAAAGAGGAGCAGATTATTACGGTGGAGCTCGACCTTGCAAAGGATATTAAGTATCGTAATCCGCTTGAACTTTCGTCGTATGTAAGGGAGACAGTAGAAAAGAGCAATGACGAGTATTATCTTTTCGTCGATGAAATTCAAATGTCTGATGAGGTGGCGAATCCGTACAATCCGGACGGTAAGAAAATTACTTTTTATGATGCTCTTAACGATTTGAGAGGTCTGCCGAATTTAGATGTTTATGTCACCGGAAGCAATTCGAAAATGCTTTCCAGTGATATTCTTACTGAATTTAGAGGACGAAGTGATGAAATAAGAGTACACCCACTTAGCTTTGCGGAATATTACTCTGCTGTTGGCGGGGATAAAAATGAAGCTTTTGATGAATATGCATTTTATGGTGGGATGCCCCTTATTCTATCACGCCCTAATGATACGGCTAAGATGAATTATCTGAAGTCGCTTTTCTCGGAAGTGTATATTAAAGATATTGTTGAACGTAAGAGAATTGAAAGGCAAGATGTACTGGAGCAGATTTTAGATTTGCTTTGCTCATCCGTTGGCTCATTAACCAACCCGACCAAAATAGCGAACACCCTGAAGTCTAAACAAGGGAGTGGTGTGTCTGCCAACACGATTCGGGCATATATCGGACATTTGGAAGATGCGTTTCTTTTTTCAGAAAGTAAACGATATGATGTAAAAGGAAAATCCTATTTTGACTCGCCAAATAAATATTACTGCGAGGATCTTGGGCTTCGAAATGCAAGAATCGGTTTCCGTCAGCAGGAAATGACGCATATAATGGAAAACATTATATACAATGAGTTGAATATCCGGCAGTTTTCCGTTGATGTTGGCGTTGTCTATGCAAGGACCCTCAATAAAAATGGGAATTCAACCCGCACTCCAAGAGAAATCGATTTCCTCGTAAATTCAGGATGGAAGCGAACCTATATTCAGTCAGCGTATGCGATGCCGACAGATGACAAAGCGGAGGTCGAGCTCAGACCATTTGCGCTTACGGGAGACTCTTTCCCTAAGATTGTAATCCGGAAAGATATTGGAAAGCGTTGGTATGATGATAACGGCATTTTAAATATCAATGTGATTGATTTCCTTTTGGATAAGAATCTTATATAAGAAGAGGATGACATCCGAATAAAGAAACTCAAGAAATAATTAGAACTTCCAAGGAGCGATGGTATGGACAACAAGCTGAATAAAATCAATCAAAATAATTTCGTGGATAGTTTTGTTAAAACCGACGACATCTTAAAAGATATGTGCGGAATTATCGAGTCCTCACAAAAAGCAGCGTACCGGGCGGTCAATACAACGCTGATACAGAGAAATTGGCTTCTTGGTTATAGAATCGCAAGTGAAGAATTGCAGGGCGAGGATAGAGCAAAATATGGGGCTGAAATTATAAAAAAGCTGGCAAAAGAACTATCGGCTGAATATGGAAAAGGTTATACAAAGTCAAATTTATATAGCTTTTATTCTTTTTACAAGACTTATCCTGATATTTTCCAGACACCGTCTGGAAAATCTGTTGGACTGTTGTCTTGGTCACACTATGCAGCATTATTGCAGGTTAAAGACAAATCTGCTCGTGACTGGTATGAGAAGGAAGCCGCAGAACAGACTTGGAGTGTCCGCACTCTGCAGCGGAACATTTCTTCACAGTATTACTACCGCATGCTGGAGACTCAGAAAAAAGAACTCGTAGAAAGTGAAATGAAGGAACTGACCGCACCGTATCAGAACGATAAGCTGGAGTTTATCAAGAATCCGGTGGTTGCAGAGTTCTTAGGGTTTGCTCAAAATACAGATTTTACTGAGAGCGACCTGGAGAAAAGCATCCTCTCCAATCTGCAGAATTTTTTGATGGAACTGGGAAAGGGATATGCTTTTGTGGCAAGGCAACAGCATATCCATACGGAGAAGCAAGACTATTACATCGACCTCGTGTTTTACAATTACATACTGAAATGTTTTGTCCTCATCGACCTGAAAACAGAGAAGATCACGCATCAGGATGTAGGGCAGATGGACATGTATATCCGCATGTACGATGAACTGAAGCGCAGCGAAGGAGATAACCCAACAATCGGTATTGTACTTTGCTCCGATACCGATGACGATATCGCCCGCTATTCCGTTATGCACGGCAATGAACAGCTATTTGCTTCCAAGTACAAATTATACCTGCCGACGAAAGAAGAACTGAGAGCAGAGATTGAAACTCAAAAGGCGATGTTTTACCTTCAGCAGCAGGAGCGTGAAGAAGGAGGCTCACGATGAACAAGCAAGAAACCTATCAATATCTGAAAGATCACAACATCCCGTTTGAAATCACGGAGCACCTGGCGGTGTACAACATGGAAGAATTGGAGTCCATCAATCTTCCTTATCCGGAAGGGGACGCCAAGAACCTTTTCGTCCGTGACGACAAGAAAAAGAATTATTACCTAATTACGGTAAAAGGAGACAAGCGCGTCAACCTCAAAGATTTCCGGAAAGCCCACGGGCTGCGGCCACTTTCTTTTGCCTCGCCGGAAGATTTGAAAAAATACATGGACCTGACGCCGGGAGCCGTGACGCCTTTGGGGCTGTTGAACGTGGAAGGGGTGCCGATTACCATGTACCTGGACGCGGAATTCAAAGACAGCATCATCGGCATTCACCCGAATGAGAACACCGCAACAGTGTGGCTGCAGGGAGACGATTTGGTGATGCTCCTTCGCGAAAACGGATGCGAAGTGAAAATTGTGGAAATATAGGAGGACAGATGGTACGAGAAATTATGAAAGATCCCTTTTTCCTGGGACAGAAGTCGGAGCCGGCGACGAAAGAAGACGTGTCAATCGGCCGTGATTTGATGGATACCCTGCGGGCGCACCGCGACGGGTGCGTGGGCATGGCGGCCAATATGATCGGCATCCGGAAGAACATCATCATCGTGAACATGAGCATCATGGATATGGTCATGTTCAACCCGAAAATCCTCTCGGCAAAGAAATCCTTCGAGACGGAAGAAGGATGCCTGTCCCTCACCGGCGTCCGCAAAACCACCCGGTACGAGGAAATCGAAGTGGAATTTCGGGACATGGACTGGAAACTGCAGCGAAGAGCCTTCACCGGCTGGACCGCACAGATCATCCAGCACGAAGTGGATCACTGCAACGGCATTGTCATATAGTTTTCCTTGGGGATTATAATCGTATCTCCCACAAGCGTTTGTTTGACAATTAGAGTTTGTTGAGTAGATACAATGGAATATGCCTAGAATTTCAGGGCGACTTCACGCTTTTTCCCCCAATTATGTTAATCAGCGTGAATATTTATTTTGTTATACACGGTTTCGCCATGGTATTTCCTGTGTGCAAGGCAACCTGATAAGAACGGTTCACGCTTTTTGGCGGAAATCAGCGTTCTGGCGTGAATCGTCAATGGTAATCCGACACTCCAAAATTAGAATTATGCAAAAGCAGCGAATTGCGTTCACGCTGAATTCACATTTTCAGTCAAAAAGCGTGAACTGCCTTTATAATTCTAGACATATGAGATTGTGCGAGCAAACAATAGACAATATAATTAGAACATCGCTTTTTGTTGCTTTTGACCTTGACTTATATCAAATCGAAACCTGAAAAGGACTTCACCGCAGTCGGCGAAGTCCTTTTTATATACTTTATTCTTCCTTTTCCGAATCTATAGCTTCCGACTCGATCGTCGCAATCGGGTATTCCTGAATCACCTGTCTCAGGCAGCGAACGAAATCATCCACCAACGGGCTCCGGCCCGCATTTTTCTTTCTCGAAAGTCCGATTTCCCGGTAGGTCTCCGGCTCAATCGGCAGAATTTTCGGCTGCAGTTCCGGGATTTCCGCCACCACTCGGTTGGAGTCAATCATCAGGCCGGTGGAAATCGAATATCCTCTTCCCACTGCCACGTTAGTATTTACCGACATCATGCTGATGGTGTTGTCGTTCGGCACCTGATAGGAAATATCGTACTTATCCAGCAGATTGGTAATATCCCGATTTCCGTATGGGTTCGGGATGAAAATATATTTGTCCTCGAAATCTTGCACCGAAACGGAGTGCTGATGCGGGTCGCTTTTCGGAAGCAATCCGTAGAAACGATCCTGAATCAGCGGCGTCCAATTGTAATCCGGATCGGTCCAGGAGTGAACCGTCAGGCCCACGTCCGCATCGTCGTCCCGAAGCCATCCGTTAATCTGGAACGGGTCTCCGGTAAAAACATTCACCGGGACGTCCGGGTGTTCCGCCGAGAAGCGGGAAATGGTCAGCGGAATCCATTTAATGGAAGCCGACTCGATGGCAGCGATGTTCAGCCCCGCGGCCATGCTGCTGCGCCCCAATGCAATGGAGTGCTCCAGCCGCTCCATGGAATCCAAAACGTTCAGAATATCCGGCAGAATTTTCCGGGCGTTGGCGGTAGGGATTCGGCTGGTGCCCTTTTTCTCCAGGAGGGAAAAGCCCACCTCGTCCTCCAAGCTTTTAATCATGTAAGAAATTCCGGCATGGGTATAGCCGAAAGATTTGGCAACTTTGGTATAACTCCCGGTGTTGCACACGGCCACAAAGGCCTTCAGTTTATTAATATCCATAGGCAAACTCCATCAATCTGATGTTAGAACGAATCATTTTCATTATAGAATTCAATGAATATTAATGCAATATATGAAAAAAATTTATCAAACGATAGATAGTCTATAGAAAATATCGATAAAAACTTGACAAGACAAAACCCTTTGAAATCAAGGAAAATTTAGATAAAAAGAATTCCTTGCAAATTGAAAGTATTACCAGTTGTTAAATCGCTCACAAAATCGCCGATGGATATTGACGAAAAATTAACGGTTGTTATAATGGAATTGCATTAAAGAAAACACAAAATGTCAGGGGTGGAAAATGATCACACTGGGAATTGATATCGGATCGACAACATCGAAATGCATTCTCCTTCGGGATGGAAAAGAAATCATCGGAAAAAGTCTCCTTGTGGGAGGTATGGGTACGGACAGTCCCAAGAAAGCGATGGATACCGTTCTGAAGGAGTGTGAAATAACACCTGAGGACGTTGCAAGAACGATTGTAACCGGATACGGAAGAAAAAATTTCGAATTCGGCGACGGCGAGGTCAGCGAGCTGACCTGTCACGGACTGGGCGGACGGTTCGTTTTCCCGGAACTCCGAAGCGTCATCGACATCGGAGGACAGGATGCGAAAGTCATCGTCTTGTCGGAAAGCGGCAGAATGTCCAACTTCGTCATGAATGACAAGTGTGCGGCAGGCACAGGACGTTTTCTGGATGTGATGGCAACGATTCTCCAAATGGACATTGGCGACTTTGATGCCTGTGCAGCAAAATCCAGCAATCCGGCCTCGATCTCAAGCACTTGCACGGTGTTCGCTGAATCGGAAGTCATCAGCCAGCTGGCAAATGGGGTGAAACGAGAAGATCTGATTGCAGGAATCTGCAGCAGCGTGGCAGCCCGGGTGTCCGCACTGGCAAGGAGGGCTGGCGTAACGCCTATGGTGTGCATGTCCGGTGGAGTGGCAAAGAACGGTGCCGTACGAAGGGCATTGTCCGAAAGCCTGGACATGGAGATCGCGGTGGATCCGCTGGCACAGTACTTCGGGGCAATCGGCGCAGCGCTGTACGCCTATCGACAAGCGACGAAATAGCCGGATGAGCTATTGAAGAGAATATTATTTTTACAACACATTACTGAATTGCGAAAGAAAGCAGGAGGTTCTTATGGCAGAGGAAAAGAAAGCCCGCCGTCCGGTGGATCCGAATTCGGCGAAGTACAAACTCGGTAAAATCGCTTCCGATGCATTTGCGGATGCCATCGAGGCGAAGAAGGAAGGAAAACCGGTTGCATGGGTATCCAGTAACTTCCCGGTAGAAATTCCGGAAACTTTGGGACTGGCAACTGCATATCCGGAGAACCAGGCAGCGGGAATTGCTGCAAGAGGTGCCGGCGAAAGAATGTGCGAAGTGGCAGAAGCGGATGGATATTCCAACGACATCTGTGCGTATGCTCGAATCAGCATGGCGTACGCGAAGCTGAAGGAATGTCCGGAGCAGGACGTGGCAATGCCGGATGTACTGCTCTGCTGCAACAACATCTGCAACTGCATGATTAAATGGTACGAAAACCTGGCCATTGAACTGAATATCCCGATGATCCTTCTGGACATTCCGTTCAACCCGGATTACGAAGTGTCCCAGGCGGAAATCGATTATGTATCCGCTCAGTTCTGGGATGCGGTACACACCCTGGAGAACCTGTTCGACCTGAAGTGGTCCGACGAGCGGTTCAAGGAAGTGACCGGATTCAGCTGCCGCTCCAGCAGAGCATGGCTGGATGCAACGGCACAGGCGAAGTACACACCATCTCCGTTCAACGGCTTTGACCTTCTGAACCACATGGCGGTAATGGTAACCGCAAGAGGTAAGGAAGCGGCCGGAGAGGCGATGGAGCAGCTCCTGAAAGAATACAAAGAAAACCACGAGAACGGCACCAGCACCTATCGCGGCGAAGAGAAATACAGAGTGATGTTCGAAGGAATCGCTTGCTGGCCATATCTGAGAGCAACCTCTCACGGCCTGCGGGACAGAGGCATCAACATGGTAACCACCATCTATGCCGATGCATTCGGTTTTGACTATCACTCCTTCGATGAGATGATTGCCGCATACTGCAGCGTACCGAACGCCATCAACCTTGAGAAATCCAGAGACAAGAGAATCAAGCTCTGCAAGGACAACAACGTGGAAGGACTTCTGGTTCATACCAACCGTTCCTGCAAACTGTGGAGCGGATTCATGAGCGAGATGAGCCGTCAGATCGGCGAAGCTTGCGGAATTCCGGTAACCAGTTTCGACGGCGACCAGGCAGATCCGCGGAACTTCTCCGAAGCACAGTACGATACCCGCGTACAGGGCTTGATGGAAATCATGGAAGCGAACAAAGAAGCGAAGGGAGAGTAACGATGGTAAACGAAATTTTCGATCAGTTTCATAAGATAGCAACAGCACCGCGTGCTCAGATGGATTCCTATCTCCAACAGGGTAAAAAAGTCGTTTTGACTTCCCCTGTCTATACTCCTGAAGAAATACTCCATTCAATGGGATTCGTGCCAATGGGCGCGTGGGGTGCTGATGTTGAACTGAACCGTTCCAAAGAATATTTTCCGGCATTCCTATGTTCCATCGTGCAGTCCATGCTGGAGCTGGGAATCAACGGAGCTTATAAGGGTGCCAGCGCAATCGTCATTCCGTCTCTGTGCGATACACTGAAGACGCTGGGTGAGAACTGGAAATATGCCGTAAAGGACATTCCGTTCATCCCGATGACCTATCCGCAGCACAGAAAACCGGCATACGGCATTGCGTATACCAAGGCCGGATACGAAAGAGTGATTCACGATCTGGAGAAGCTGGGTGGCAAGTTCGACACAGCCGCACTGGCAGAGTCCAATCGAATCTATAACAGACACAATCAAGTTATGCGTCAGGCAGAAGAAGTTCTGGCGAACCATCCTGAAATCACAGCGGCACAGCGTAGCGACCTGTTCAAGAGTGCGTTCTTCATGCTGAAGGAAGAGCACACCGCACTGGTAGAGCAGCTCATTAAGGAACTGGAAGGCACCGCACCGGCAGAGGAAAAGCTTCCGGTTATCGTCTCCGGTATCCTGACAGACGCACCGCAGCTGAATGCCATCATGGATGAGCTGGGATTCCACATTGTGGCCGACGATGTAGCGGCACAGTCCCGTCAGTATCGGACCGATGTTCCGGAAGGCGACGATGCCCTTCAGGCACTGGCAGAGAAGTTCGGAAATATGGACAACTGTTCCGTTCTCTATAACGTGGAAAAGCCGAGAGTACAGTGGATTGTGGACACGGCAAAAGAAAGAAACGCCAAGGGCGTTATCGTGGTCATGACGAAGTTCTGCGATCCGGAAGAATTCGACTACGTGATGATCAAGAAGGCTTGCGAAAAGGCGGACATTCCGGTGACATTAATCGAAGTAGACCGTCAGATGAAGCAGTTTGAACAGATTCGAACCAATCTCGAAACATTCCGAGATATGGTGAATATGTAGCTTAGAAAAGCAGGAGGTTATGAAATGAGCGAAGTAAGACTCCCTCTGGAAGGGGTAAAGGTTGTAGAGCTGGCAACATTTATTGCCGCTCCTTGTACCGCAAGATTCCTCGCAGACCTGGGTGCAGATGTTATCAAGGTAGAAGCGCCGAAGGGCGATCCGCTGAGATACACCGCTGTGAACGAAGGTCGTCCGCTGGATCAGAAGGAAAACACATCCTACGACCTGGAGAATGCCGGCAAGAGATGTATTTCCCTGAACACGAAATCTGAAGAAGGAAGAGCAGCTCTGGAGAAGTTGATTGCCGATGCGGATGTATTCATCTGCAACTGGCGTCAGGGACCGCTGAAGAGAGCCGGCCTGGATTGGGAAACCCTCCACGCAAAGTATCCGGCATTGGTATTCGGATATGTCTCCGGATACGGCGAAGTTGGACCGGACAAAGACCTGCCGGGATTCGATTTCACCGCATTCTATGCAAGAGGCGGAATTCTGGGACCTCTGAGAGACAAAAAGAGCCTGCCGATGCTCACCGTACAGGGCTTCGGAGATCACCAGGTGGCAATGAACCTGGCAGCCGGCGTGCTGGCAGCGCTGTATCGTGCAAAGACCACCGGCGAAGGCGATCAGGTTGTGGTATCCCTCTTCCACAGTGCCGTATGGGACGTATCCCTCATGTTGCAGGCCAGCCAGTATGGCTCCGACAGCTGCAAGTTCCCGATGGAGAGATGGGAGAACGGTAACCCGCTGACCTTGGCATATCAGACATCCGACGATCAGTGGCTCCAGATTGCGATGCCGCAGTACGACAGACACTATCCGGTTCTCATGAACGCCATGGGACATCCGGAAATGGCAGAGAATCCGAAGTTCTATCCGCAGAAGAACCTGGTTCCGAACAGAAAGGAATTCTCGGAATGGATTACCAACGAGTTCCGCGGAAAGACCTGCGACGAGTGGTGCAAGATTCTGGATGCGGCCGACCTGCCTTACGCAGTGGCTCAGAACTGGGATACCCTGCTGGAAGACAAGCAGGCATGGGCTTCCGACATTTTCTACGAAATGCAGTACAGCAACGGAAACAAGCGGACGCTGGTTAGACCGCCTGTAATGTTCAAGGAAATGGGTCTGCCGGAATACAACAGAGGACCGTATCTGGGTGAACAGACCGAAAGCATTCTGAAGGAATACGGATATTCCGATGAAGAAGTAGCAAAACTTCTGGAAGAAGGCGCTGCCATTCCGATGGACCCGGCTTTGAGAGACTAGCCGACATATCGGAAACGTGTAGATCGTGAAAATGTTTTTACACCGGCTGCTATAGAGTTAGGGACTGGAAACAAATTAGTGATCAAAACGGGACCCGGCAGAGGGTCAAAGGTAAAGGAGAAAAAGATATGAAAATTGCTGCTTATGAAGTCCGTCCGGACGAGAAACCGGTTATTGAAGCTCGCTGCAAGGAACTGGGAATCGAACTGATTTCCACCGGAGCGATTCTGGATTCTTCCACCGTGGAGATGAGCAAGGGCTGCGACGGCGTGACCACACTGGGACAGAGTGATTTCTCCAAGAGCATTCTGGACACAATGGTTGAGAACGGCGTAAAGGTTCAGGCGTTCCGCTGCGTGGGATACGACTACATCGACGTTCCGTACGCAAGAGAGCTGGGACTTCGGATTACCCACGGAAGCTACGCTCCGAACGGCGTTGCGGAATACACCGTAATGGCAATCCTGATGAGCATCCGGAAAGCGAAGAAGGCGCTGTACAACACAAACGACAACGACTTTACGCTGAAGGGTAAAATGAGCCGGGAGCTGCGCTCCCTCACCGTGGGTGTTGTCGGTGCCGGCAAGATCGGATATACCGTCATCAAGATTCTGTCCGGATTCGGATGCCGCATCCTGGCATACGATATGTACCAGAACGA
Source organism: Mogibacterium sp. (assembly GCA_016775335.1). Lineage (GTDB taxonomy): Bacteria > Bacillota > Clostridia > Peptostreptococcales > Anaerovoracaceae > Mogibacterium_A. The sequence continues at coordinate 68,009 of JAEUGJ010000024.1, read as the reverse complement.
TGCAGTAAAAGAATATGCAACTTACGTGGATCTGGACACCCTGTACAAGGAATCCGATGTTATCACACTGCACACCAACCTGTCCGAGAGCACAGAGAACATGATCGACGGAGAGGCACTGTCGAAGATGAAGAACGGCGTGGTTCTGGTAAACAATGCCCGCGGCGGTCTGATGGATATCGATGCCATCATCGACGGTGTGGAGTCCGAGAAAATCGGTGCACTGTTCATGGATGCGTTCCCGGGCGAAGAGGGAATCATCCACATTCCGCACGATGAGGATATCATCCGCACGCCGGGAATGCCGTACTTCAAGCTGAAGTATCTGCGGTCCTTCGTGAACGTAGTTCACACGCCGCACATGGCATTCTTTACGGAAGAGGCCGGCAGATCCATGGCACTCTCCGGTATTGACGGAATTTACGAAGTGCTGACCAAGGGTTCGTCCGCACACGAAATTCCACAATAAAACGAATCGGTAAGGCCGGGAGGGGGCTTACTCTCCCGGCATTTTAAAACAAAAATCAAGGAGGAGAACATGATTCTTGACAAAAAGCATGCCCTGCAGCAGAAGCTGTTCCGTCAGTTTGCAGAGACGGAATTCACAAAGGAACTGCAGGACGAACTGGATCTCACCGGCGAATTCAACTGGGAGATGCATAAAAAAATGGCTCGCTACGGCTTCATGGGAACAAAGATTCCGGCGGAATACGGCGGAGCCGGCGGCGACAGCCTTTCCTTTGTACTGATGGACGAGGAATTTGCCCGTCAGGATCTGGTACTGGCAATCTATGCAAACACATCCAACTCTCTGGGCGGCGGCCCGCTGATGCTAGCAGGAAGCAAAGAGCAGAAGGAAAAATATCTGCCGCTGGTTGCAAGCGGTGAGAAGATCATGGTATTCGGATTGACCGAACCGGGTGCCGGCTCCGATGCCGGCGGTACCACCACTACCGCAATCCCGGATGGCGACGATTACATCATCAACGGCCGTAAGTGCTTTATCTCCGGTGCACCGATGGCAGACTGGATCATTATTTTTGCAAAGACCGATCTGAGCCAGAAGGGATCCAGAGGAATCTCCATGTTCATCGTGGACATGCACGCCGACGGCGTTTCCCTGGGCGCTCCGGAGAAGAAGATGGGTATCAAGGGATATCCGACTTGCGACGTTGTATTCGAAGACGTTCGTGTTCCGAAGGAAAACCTGGTAGGACCTCTGAACAAGGGATTCCAGTATGCCATGAAGACCCTGGACGGCGGACGTCTGGGCGTAGCCGCAATGGCTATCGGACTGGCGCAGGGTTGCCTGGACGAAGCGGTGAAGTATTCCATGGAAAGAAAGCAGTTCGGACACAGACTGGCAGATTTCCAGGCTATCAGCTTCAAGATTGCAAAGATGCAGACCGAGCTGGAAGCGGCTCGTCAGCTGACCTATCACGCAGCGGTTCTGAAGGATGCCAACCACCCGGATGCCGGCAAGGCGTGCTCCGAAGCGAAGTTCTTTGCCGCAGAGATGGCAAACAGATGCGCATACGAAGCCGTTCAGATTCACGGCGGATACGGATATATCGAAGAGTACAGAGTGGAAAGAATGTATCGTGACGCTCGTATCCTGAGCATCTTCGAAGGAACCAGTGAAATCCAGCAGGTGGTTATCGCCAACAGCCTGCTCAGAAAGTAAGGAGGTAACGGAAATATGAAAATTATGGTAACTGTAAAGCAGGTTCCTGATACCTCCGGCAAGGTAGCAGTGAACGATGACGGTACGCTGAACCGCGCATCCATGCAGACAATCATCAACCCGGATGACCTGAATGCGGTGGAAGCGGCTCTGACACTGAAAGACGAATACGGCTGCGAAGTCGTTGCATTCACCATGGGACCGGCTCCGGCAGAAGGCATGCTGAGAGAGCTGATGGCTATGGGCGTGGACGAAACCGTGCTGATTTCCGCAAGAGAGTTCGGCGGTTCCGATACATACGCAACTTCTCAGATTATCGCAGCGGCAATCGACACCTACGGACTGGGGGACGAAGACATCATCATCGCCGGCCGTCAGGCAATCGACGGAGATACGGCACAGGTTGGACCGCAGATTGCGGAGAAACTCCATATCCCGCAGATTACATATGCCGGAAAGATCGAGAAAGACGGAAACACCCTGACCGTTCAGAGAATGCTGGAAGACGGTTACATGGTAGTAAGAACACACACTCCATGCATGATTACCTGCATCAAGGAACTGAATGAGCCGAGATACATGTCCGTGGCAGGAACCGAAAAATGCTTTGACATGCCGGTTAAGGTAATGGATTACGAAGCACTGAAGGACCACCCGCTGATCGACAAGACCACCATCGGTCTGAAGGGATCTCCGACAAACATCTACAAGTCCTTCACTCCGCCGAGAAAGGGCGCCGGAAGGGTTCTGGACGGCTGCGGAAAAGAAACAACAGACGAGCTGGCAGGTATTCTCACCGGCAAGCACATCATCTAAGAAAGGAGAAATATTTATGGCTTACGATAGTGCAGATATTGCTGCTTTCAAGAATGTATGGGTTTTCTGTGAGCAGCGTCAGGGCGTAATGATGCCGACAACTTTTGAGCTGATTTCCGAAGGCCGGAAATTGGCAGACGAACTGGGAGTAGACCTGTGCGGTATCCTCCTGGGAGAGAACGTAGACGGAATTGCAAAGGAACTGGGCGGTTACGGTGCAGATCGGGTCATCGTATGCGACAGCCCGCTTCTGAAGAATTACACCACAGACGGATACACCAAAGTCATCTGTGACATGGTAGAAGAATACAAGCCGGAGATTATGCTGTTCGGCGCTTCCAATATCGGAAGAGACCTGGCGCCGAGATGCGCCGCAAGACTTCACACCGGTCTGTGCGCAGACTGTACCCACCTGGATGTCGATCTGGACGGATACATCGACTTCCTGAAGACCGGTTCTTCCCTGGATGTGGAGAACACCAAGTTCGAGAGCAAGCTCTTCGACGTAAATACCAACATGAAGATGACCCGTCCGGCATTCGGCGGACACTTGATGGCAACCATCGTGTGCCCGAGATTCCGTCCGGCAATGGCAACGGTTCGTCCGGGCGTTATGAAGAAGAGACCGTTCGACGAAGTAAAAGCAAATGCGGTTGAGCTCGTGCATCCGGAATTCAAGCTGGAAGCATCGGATATCGAGACCGAAGTAGTGGATATCGTGAAGGCTGCCAAGAAGATGGTCGACCTGATCGGTGCAGACTTCATCGTATCCGTTGGCCGCGGTATTGCAAAGGATGTAGACGGCGGAATCAAGCTGGCAGAAGAGCTGGCAGACCTGCTGGGCGGCGTAGTAGGCGCATCCCGTGCGGTAGTAGATGCCGGCTGGATCGGTGCGGACCATCAGGTTGGTCAGACCGGAAAGACCGTACATCCGAAGGTGTACGTAGCACTGGGAATTTCCGGTGCGATTCAGCACAAGGCCGGAATGCAGGATTCGGAATGCATCATCGCCATCAACAAGGCAGACAATGCGCCGATTTTCGAAGTAGCGGATTACGGCATCGTGGGCGACCTGTTCAAGGTGGTTCCGCTGCTGATTGACTCCATCAAAGAGGCGAAAGCACAAGCCTAGCCTGCTTAATAACTACCTGCTTGGATTGCCTGCGGCCGATGGCTGCAGGCAATCGCTTCAACAGCAGGACGCCGAATGAAACGCAAAGGAGACCGAGATATGAAAATCGTAGACGGTAAAAAAATCTATACGATTGTAACGATCAACCCGGGATCCACCTCCACAAAAATCGGGGTATACCGGAACGATCAAAAGGTATTTATAGAGAATATCTATCATACCAAGGAAGAGCTGGAGCAGTTCGACTGCGTCCAGTCTCAATTGATGTACCGGGCAAAGCTGGTGGAAAACGCCTGCCAAGTGAATCAGGTGGATCTGGATGACGTGGACTCCTTTGTGGCCCGAGGCGGTGGGATGGCATCCTGCGTTTCCGGTGTGTATTCGGTAAACGATCAGCTGATCTACGACTGTCAGACCGCACGAACCGGAGTCTCCCACCCGGCGATGCTGGCCTGTCAGATTGCCCGCTACTTGGAATCCAAGTACGGCGGGAGAGCGCTGGTATTCAATCCGCCGGATGTGGATGAGTTTCAGGATTTAGCCCGCATCAGCGGCATCAAAGGGATGTACCGGGACAGCCACGTGCATTGTCTGAATCAGAAAGAAGCGGCACATCGGTACTGTCTGGAGAAAGGCATCCAATACGAAGACCATAATTTTGTGGTCGCCCATATCGGGGGCGGAGTTTCTTTTACCGCTCATCGAAAGGGAAAGATGATTGACAGCAACGATAATCTGGCGGGAGACGGACCGATGACGCCAACCCGAGTGGGTTCTTTTCCTACGGTGAAAATCATCAAGATGGCCTACAGCGGAAAGTACACCTACAAGCAGATGGAGGAGCTGCTCACCCGAAAGGGCGGGCTTTACAGCCATCTGGGAACGGACGACGTGCGTGAAATCGTGTGCCGCATTGAGCACGGGGATGAATACGCAAAGCTGTGTACCGATGCCATGGCATACCAATTCGGAAAGGCCATCGGATCCTGTGCGGCCGCCCTGCAAGGGAAAGTGGAAGCGATTATTATCACCGGCGGCGTGGCCCATTCTACCTATGTGATCGATCGGATTCGTCCGTATGTGGAATGGATTGCACCGGTGTGGGTCCTCCCGGGAGAGTACGAGCTGGCGGCGCTGGCGAGAGGCGCGTGGCAGGCGCTTACCGGGGAAGCGGAAGTGCTGGAATACACCGGAGATCCGGTATTCAAAGGATTCCACGCCGCCCGCTACGGATTATAAGAAAATATCAACAATAGCGATAAAGCATTCACCCGAAGAAGCATGCAGTTTCTATGGGTGGATGCTTTTTCATTCCTGGAATCAAAGCTTCTATACTGTACAAAATAAATACAAGAATTAAACTAGAAGACGCTTTACAAAAAAGGGGGGGGGTAGACTATACTAGAGAAAAAAAGAATAGTTGCTCTTTGCAGTATCACTTTTTTCAATGTATTTTTTGTGTGTTTTTTGATGTATTTTAATTCTTTGAGGTGTAACGATGGGGAACAAAATTTCCAGGAAGGCAACCTTATGGTTGCTGGTTTTATTTGCTGTGTTTTTATTTGCACCATTTTCGTCATCTGCGGATGATGGTTATGATGCACATTTTTTTATTCGGTATGACAGCAGTACGCAGACGGAGGACGGTACAACGCATTACAGTCCAAAGCACTACTTTCCGGTAGGGACTACGGCATCCGGCTACGTGTACGGAAGCGGCGGAAGTGATTACACTTCTGTGGACGGAAAGGTGCTGACCAAAAGCGCATACGTGCCCGGTGCTGAAGCGGTAATTACCGGCGGAAACGTGAATTTGTATGATTCCTTCGACACGGAAGCACTGCACACGTATTTCAAGACCGTATACGACAACATCCTTCAGGAACCTTCCAGAGATGTCATTCAGGCATCCATTGAGAAGGCGCTGGGAGCCAAATATGCAGCAATGTACGCGAAAGGAGAAATCGACGTCCTGTGGTATGTATGCAAGGCGGAAAGCTCCTATGTTAACGTGGACGGTGTTGTGTACTACGTGAAGACCGGACAGGTCGTAGATAAGCCGGAAACGGACAGCGGCACGGTGGAAATTGATGGTGTTAAGAATCTGAAGGGCCGGAATTTCAAGAAGGGAGATTCCTGGAATTTTGCCATTAAGGCAGATACGGCCGACGCACCGATGCCGGAAAAGTCCACCGTGAGCATTCAGCCGGAAGACGACGCGGTAGAATACTTCACCTTTGGCGAAATTCATTTTACCCGTGCGGATTTGGCGGGAGCCAACTCGAAAACCTTTAGATACACGATTACCGAGAGCGGAAGCGTGGCCAACGTTACCAACGATTCTGCAACGCACACGGTAAACGTGACCGTTTCGTACGACCGAAACACCAAAAAGCTGAGTGTCAAAGCGGCATACCTGAACGGCGGAAAAAGCGGCAGCTCCGCGGAATTCAACAACGAATACCACAAGCCGGTGACCAGCGTTCAGGGAAAGAAGGTTTGGGCGGATTCCAACGACCGGAGCCAAATGCGTCCGGAGTCCATTACGATTCACCTTCTCCGGAACGGAGAGGAGATCAAGACCAAGACGGTCACCGAAGCGAATGACTGGAAGTGGACATTCGACAATCTGGACAAGTTCGATGCAAACGATAAAGAATATAAATACACGATAAAAGAAGATACGGTACCGTTCTACACTTCCGCAGAGAGCAAAGATTCGGACGGAAATACGGTAATCACCAATACATACAAGCCGGAGAAGCTGGAACTGAAAGGCGATTCCGCACTGAAGGTTACAAAGGTGGTAGTTGGAAAGAAATCTGCAGAACCGTTCACCTTCAAGCTGACCGCAGCGGAGAACTACGGGGACGCGGTGAAGATGCCGGCAAACACCGAAGTGAAGACTTCCGACAGTATTCCGGCAGACGGCGCGGAAACAAAATCCTTCCAGCCGGTGGAAATCACCAAGGCCGGAACCTATCAGTTTAAAGTAAAGGAAACCACAACGACAACAGCGGGCGGCTGGGATTACGACAACCGGGAACGCACGCTTACCGTAAAGGTGGCAGACAATAAAGGCCATTTGGAAGTGGTGGACGCAGACAGTACGCTGTCCGCAACCGTAACGAATACCTTTACCCCTGCAGTGATGGACGGCGATACCGCCATCACCGGACTCAAGACGCTCATTGGCCGGAACATGCTGAAGGACGAAGAATTCAACTTCACCCTGAAGGCCGGCGATGAGGCCACACAGAAGGCTATCGACGAGAAGGATATCGTGCTGGGAAGCACCAATGCGAGAGTAAGCACCCTGGCAGACGGATCCACCACGACCTTCATGTTCGGCAGAGCGGAATTCTCCAAGGAAGGAGAATACACCTTCATCGTAACGGAGAAGGACGGCGGCAAACCGGGAATGAAATACGACACCCAAGGGAAAATCCTGAAGGTGAAGGTTTCCAAGGAAGACGGTGTGCTGAAAGCGGTTCAGATGAATTCGCCAAGCTACAAAAACGTCTATGAAGCCACCGGAGAATACACACCGGCAGGTACCAAGACTCTGCTGAACGAGAACGGAAACAAGCTGTCTGTGAAAGACGGTCAGTTTGAGTTCAACGTATACTATTCCGGTCATGAGGATCGGGAACCGGTGACCACCGGAACCACGGGAAGCGGCAAGGATGCACCGATTCGCTTCGGTACCCTGTCCTACAGCATCTCCGACCTGGAGAAGCTGGTGGCAAAAGGATATGCCGACAAGAAGGTGCTGGCGAGCGGCGCCGAGTACAGCATCAACTATGCGGTAACCGAGAAGGAAACGGGCAACAGTGCGCTGCAGCAGAACACTCAAACTCAGACCTTCCGGGTAGTGATAACGGATAACGGAACCGGAAAACTGGCGGTGAAAGCCGCATCCGGACAGAAGCTGAATTTTGAAAACGAATATAAGTCGGAAAAGGCGACGGTAAACTTTGAAGGACTGAAGGTTCTGGAAGGTCGGAATCTGAAGGCGAATGAATTTACCTTTAAGGTGACCTCTGACGATGCCGACGCACCGATGCCGGAAGCGAGAGAGGCACAGAATAAGGCCAACGGCCGCGTGAACTTCGGAACCGTCACTTACGGCAAGGACGATTTGGGGGATGCCACGGAGAAGACCTTTGCCTATAAGGTCACCGAATCCGGAAATCATCCGGGCGTTGCCAACGACACCGAAACCAAGACTGTAAAGGTAACGGTAAAGGATGACGGAAAGGGTCACATCACGGCAGAGCTGGATCCGAAGGCGGCGCCGCTGTTTACGTTTAACAATACGTACAGCACTGCCTCTCAGGAATCCTCTGTCACCGGTCAGGTTCAGATCAAGAAGGCGCTGGCCGGCCGTGCCATGGAAGACGGCGAATTCCACTTTGTATTGAAGGATGAAAAGGGAAAGACCGTTGGCAATGCGACCAACGATAAGGATGGAAACATCACCTTCCCGGCACTGACCTTCAAGAACGTGGGCACCTACAACTACACCGTAGAGGAAGTGGCCGGAAACGACAGCCACATCACTTACGATGCAACTTCGTATAAAGTCAGCGCGGTTGTAACGGATAATCTGGACGGCACGCTGAAGGTCACCTGGACCGGCGGAAACGGCACGATTCTGTTTAAGAACACCTATACGGTAGATCCGACGGATGCGACTCCGAGCGTGGAGAAGAAGATTACCGGAGGAAACCCGGCGAAGGACAGCACTTTCCGCTTCACCCTCACCGGCACCGACAATGCACCGATGCCGAAGGGAAGCGTGGACGGCGAGAAGACGGAAACGATTACAGGGGAAGGACAGACGGACTTCGGAAAGATTACCTTTACCCGGGCCGGAACCTATACCTACAAGGTAACCGAGAAGCTGGGCAATGAGGCCAGCTACAATTACGACTCCACCGAATACACCCTGACCTACAAGGTAACGGATGTACGGGGCGAGCTGAAAGCAGAGCAGAGCATCACCGCCGGCGGCAAGAGTGTAAATGCAATGGTATTTACCAATGAGTATGCACCGGCATCCATGGAGGGCGATGCGGCCATTACCGGTACAAAGGAACTGGTGGGACGCAGCATGCAGGCGGACGAGCAGTTTGAGTTCACATTGAAGGCCGGAGCTGAGGCGACTCAAAAGGCAATCGATGAGAAGGATATCGTTCTGGACGACACTAATGCAAGCCTGAGCGGTATGAAGGACGGCGAGAAGGCGACCTTCTCCTTCGGCAGAGCGGAATTCTCCAAGGAAGGAGAATATACTTTTACCATAACGGAGAAGGACGGCAACAAGGCCGGGATGACCTACGACACCGAGGCGAAGACCTTTAAGGTTAAGGTGTTCAAGAAGAACGGTGTCATGAGCACGGTTCAGGAAAGCAAGCCGGTATTTAAGAACACTTACGAGGCCTCCGGAGAATACATACCGGCAGGTACGAAGACGCTGCTGGATGAGAATGGAAATAAGCTGTCGGTAAAGGACAATCAGTTCGAGTTCAGCGTATACTATGCCGGCCACGAAGATCAGGCGCCGGTCGTTACCGGAACCACAGCCGGCGGCAAGGATGCAGCCATTCAGTTTGGCAAGCTGTCTTACACCATTTCCAGTCTGGAGAAGTTGACAGCAAAGGGCTATGCGGACAAGAAGGTATTGGCGGACGGTGCGGAGTACAGCATCAACTATACGGTTACCGAGAATGCAACGGACAACAGTGCGCTGCAGCAGAATACCCAGATTCAGACTTTCCGAGTAGTGGTAACGGACAACGGAACCGGTAAACTGGCGGTGAAGTCCGTAACCGGACAGAAGATTGCGTTCGAGAATCTGTACAAGTCGGAAAAGGCAACGGTAAACTTTGCAGGACAGAAGGTGCTGGAAGGCCGTAAGCTGAAGGCCGATGAATTCAGCTTCAAGATTACATCCGATGAAGCGAATGCACCGATGCCGGAGCAGACGGAAGTGCAGAATAAAGCGAATGGTTCTGTGAACTTTGGAACCATTACCTATGGCAAGGGCAATCTGGGGGATGCCACGGAAAAAACCTTTACCTATAAGATTACTGAATCCGGAAGACACCCGGGAGTAAGCAACGACACCGAAACCAAGACCGTAAAGGTCACCGTAAAGGATGACGGAAAGGGCCATATCACGGCAGAGACGGATCCGAAGGGGGCACCGCTGTTTACGTTTAACAATACGTACAGCACCACTTCCCAGGATTCTTCTGTTACCGGTCAGGTTCAGATGAAGAAGGCACTGACCGGACGTGCGCTGAAGGACGGCGAATTCCACTTCGTTCTGAAGAACGAGGCCGGAAAGGAAGTCGGAAAGGCAGTCAACGACAAGGACGGAAACATTACCTTCCCGAAACTGACATTCAAGAATGTGGGAACCTACAACTACACCGTGGAAGAAGTGGCCGGAAACGACCGACACATCACCTACGATACGACTTCGTACCGTGTTAGTGCGGTTGTAACGGATAATCTGGACGGAACGCTGAAGGTCACATGGACTAGCGGAACCGGAAACATTCAGTTCCGAAATACCTACACGGTAGATTCGACGAATGCAACGCCGAGCGTGGAGAAGAAGATTAGCGGAAAACAGCCGTCAAAGGACAGCACTTTCCACTTCACCATCGCCGGCAGCGACAATGCACCGATGCCGGAAGGCAGCAAGGATGGCAAGAAGACGGTAAAGATTACAGGCGAAGGAAAGGCGGACTTCGGAAAAATCACCTTCGATAAAGCCGGAACCTACACCTATAAGGTCACCGAGAAGATTGGAAGCGAGTCCAGCTACAATTACGATGCCACCGAATACACCCTGACCTACAAGGTAAAGGATGTAGATGGCGAGCTGAAGGCGGAGAAGAGCATCCATGCCGGAGACAAGAGTGCAGACGCAATGGTATTTACCAATGAGTATGCACCGGCATCCCTGGATGGAGATACCGCCCTCACCGGAACCAAGACACTGATTGGCCGGAATATGCTGAAGGATGAAGAATTTAACTTCACGCTGAAGGCCGGCAATGATGCAACTCAAAAAGCCATCGATGAGAAGGATATCGTGCTGGGAAGCACCAATGCAAGAGTAAGCACTTTGGCGGACGGATCTACAACAACATTCATGTTCGGCAGAGCGGAATTCTCCAAAGAAGGAGAATACACCTTCCTCGTAACGGAGAAGGATGGCGGTAAGCCGGGAATGAAGTACGATACCGAGAGCAAGACCTTGAAGGTGAAGGTTTCCAAGGAGAACGGCATCATGACTGCGGTTCAGGAAGAGACCCCGGCATTCCGAAACACCTACGAGGCATCCGGAGAGTACACACCGGCAGGCAGCAAGACGCTGCTGAACGAGAACGGAAACAAGATGTCCGTAAAGGATGATCAGTTCAAGTTCAGCGTGTACTACACCGGTCACGAAGATCAGGAACCGGTCGTTACCGGAACCACCGGAAACGGAAAGGGTGCGCCGATTCACTTCGGTACTCTGTCCTATACCATCTCCGATCTGGAGAAGTTGGTGGCAAAGGGCTATGCGGACAAGAAGGTCCTGGCGAGCGGCACCGAGTACAGCATTAACTATGCGGTTACCGAGAATGCAACGGGTAACGATGCACTCCAGCAGAACACTCAGACGCAGACCTTCCGAGTAGTAGTGAGGGATCACGGAACCGGAACGCTGACCGTGGAATCCGGAACCGGAAAGAAGCTGAATTTCGAGAACGAATACAAGTCGGAGAAGGCAACAGTAAGCTTTGAAGGACTGAAGGTGCTGGAAGGCCGTAAGCTGAAGGCCGATGAATTCAGCTTCAAGATTACA